>NZ_QXJG01000001.1:0-175881 GCF_003670295.1 Helicobacter burdigaliensis | reverse complement strand
AAGATCCTAACCTGCTTTGCCTTTTAAGGATAAATTTTGTGTATTCTTGATAGAATACTGCTTTAAGTCTAAGTTAAGCAGGGTTTAACTAGAATCCTATCGTTTTTCTATATGTGTTTATTTTAGTTTCTCTTTGAAACTAAAACAAGAACTATTAGTGAAATTATAAAAATTATTATTAATTCCATATTAGCTCCTTTTCACATCTTCAAAAGACAATAAAAACAAGCTTAAAGCGATGCAAGTATAGCAACTGCTTAATAAAATAAAGTTTAAAATATTAATTATGATTTATTTTTTGAATACTGTATTTTAGTAATGATAAAGTATGGGTATTTGGTTTTTATGGATTGCTTCAGTCTTAAGGGCTTCGTAATGATAAAATAGAGGCGTTGTGATAAAAAAGGAAGTTTTGCAATGAAACATAGAAAAGTCTAAAATGTCACTGCGAGTAAATGTGTTAGCATTTGCGTGGCAGTCTAAAAAACAACTTTTAAGGGTTTCCTTTTAGATTGCTTTGTCGGCAGAGCCTCCTCGCAATGACAGAAGGGGGCTTAAAGTCCTAGCGATGACAGAGGGAGTTTTGCAATGACAAAAATAGCCTTGTAAAGTGTAGAGATTTATATAATAAAGTAGGATTTCACAAAGGTATAGAATAAAAAGAGATATTTATATCTAAAGCTGAAAAAATGAATAAGGTAAGTTTATAATAGATTTTAAAATAAAAAGTAAAAAATTAATTTAATAAATGAGCTAAAAGAGGCTTTAAGCCTCCTTTGGCTAAGACTACTGAAGTAGTCTTAAGATATTTTGTTGTGCTGCATTAGATTGGCTTAATGCATAGCTACCTGCTTGAGCTAGAATGTTTAGGTTAGTGAAGTTTGCTGATTCTTGAGCGAAATCTACTTCTCTAATTCCTGATTCTGCTGATTTTACATTCACTTGAGTGATTGTAATGTTATTGATAGTTGATTGCATTTGTTGTTGCACAGAACCTAAATCTGATCTGATTTTATCTAGTTGCTTAATAGCAGATTCGGCGATATTCATCATTAGCATTGCTCCATCTAAAGTTGTTACTCCTGCTCCTAGGGATTGTCCAGCTGTTCCGCTATTTATGGCGTTTGCACCTGTTGCAGATCTTAGGTTTGCACTAAATCCATCTTTAGAGTCTCTCAAGTTTGTTGTATCTTGTGCTACTTTGCTAATATCTGCAGAACCATTTAAGCCACTAAATTTAATATCGTTAGCTCCTAGTTGAGTTAATACAAGAGTTCCTACGATAGTGCTACCTGCTGTACCTCCAGCAGTAACAATACCTGCACCACCTGCTGACATACCACCACCAGTAATTTGGATAGCTCTACCATCTGTTGAAGTAAGAACTAGTCTACCATCTTCAGAGATAGAAGCTTCTACTCCTGTTTGCTCTTTTTTGGAGTTAATTGCATCTACCAATCTTCCATCGGAGTCAGCTTGTTTTACTCCAGAGATATCCCCGATTTTAACTCCATTGATGGTTAAGCTTGTGATGTCACCCGCTGCAACTTCATTGCTACCTGTTTTCCCTACTTTAGCTTCAGCTCTTATTCCGCCTAGTGCATCAGAGTTTTTGTTAATAACTTCTGCTAAAGCACCTAAACCAGTTCCAGCTGAAGTAGAAATAACAACGCTTTCTAGTGTTATATCTTGTCCGCCTTTAGCATTGATAAACTTCATAGATTGAGTTCCCATACCACTAAATCTTAGTGATTCAGTTCTAACATGTCCGATTTTATCAGAGCTTGTAGCACCGATACTTGCACGGATTGTTTGGTTAGAATATGCACCTACTTGGAATTCTTTATTTGAGAAACCGCCCGCAAGAAGATTTAATCCATTATAAGATGTAGTTCCAGCAATGTTATCTAAAGATTCGATAAGTCTGTTAATATCTGCTTGGATAGCTAGTCTTGTTTGCTCTGTTTGTCCATCCTGAGCGGCTTGAGTAGCTTTAGTCTTGATAGTATCTAGAATCTTGATTTGCTCATCCATAGCTTTATCGGCGATTTGGATAATTCCCATACCATCATTACCATTTCTAATAGCTTGTCCTAAAGCATTTGCTTGAGATCTAAGGCTATCAGCAATCGCCATACCTGAAGCGTCGTCTTTAGCAGAGTTGATTCTCAAACCTGAACTTAACTTTTGCAATGAACTTGCAAGAGATGTTTGTGTAAATGTGCTTTGAGCGTGTGAATTTAACGCATTAACGTTAGTATTGACTTGGAATGCCATTTTAAACTCCTTTTTGTTATAGCTTTTGCCTTCCTTGGCGTAGCTTTGATTAAGATAAACCTAAATGAAAGCTAGTTGTATAACCAACTTCCTTTTTGGTTATGACATTATATCGGAAATAAATCAAAAAAGTTTAGCAAAATCCATAAAATTTTTGAAAAAATTTAAAAATTTTGTAGAAAGGGTAGGGGAGGAGGAGGCTTTGTGATGACAAAATAGATTTGTAGGGGTTTAAAATTAGATTTGCACTTCGCTGTTGCTCGTGGATAACGCTTTGCTTGCATGCTTTATTGCTCACGCTCCTCGCAATGACAGGGGGGGGTTATGATGACAAAAAAGAGAGTTTTGCAATAAAATATAGAAAAGTCTAAAATGTCACTGCGAGTAAATGCGTTAGCATTTGCGTGGCAGCCTAAAAAATGCAAGAGAATTTTATTTTTATATTCTATATATTAAGAAATAATTTTATTATCCTTAAAAGGCAAAAAGGAAGATCCTAACCTGCTTTGCCTTTTAAGGATAAATTTTGTGTATTCTTGATAGAATACTGCTTTAAGTCTAAGTTAAGCAGGGTTTAACTAGAATCTTATTGATTTATTTGATGTGATTTATTCTAGTTTCTTTTTGAAGCTAGAATAATGAGTACAATTAAAGAAATATTAAAAGCAATTAATAATTCCATATAAACCTCCTTTTACATCTCTAAAAGACAATAAAAACAAGCTTAAAGCGATGAAAGTATAGCAACTGCTTAATAAAACAAACTTTAAAATATTAATTATGATTTATTTTTTAAACATCATATTTTAGCAATAATAAAGTATGGGTATTTGGTTTTTATGGATTTGCACTGCACTTTGTTTATCCTAAAGGTTTGGTTGCTTTAGCAACAGATGAATAACGCTCCTTGTATTCTTTAGAATGCCTCGTTAGCAGAGCCTCCTCGCAATGACAAGAAAAGAGGGGGATTTTGTAATGTTGAGGGAAGTAACTCATAATGGGCACTTCTCGCTATCGCTTGTGGATAGATTGGCTTGTATGCTTCATCGCTAACGCTTCTAGCAATAATAATGGAGGCGGTTTGTGGTGGTAAAGAGCTTAATAAATCTCTATTAAATCAAATTCTTTTAAAAGAGTAGGGCTTTTTTCTAAGGGTTCTAAAAAGTCATTTCCTGCTTGATAGATAGGCAATAAAAAAGCTTTGGAGTCTTGGGTGGATTTTTTATCGGTTTTTGTGGGAGTAAAATTTTGATTTTTAGTGTAGTAGTGATTTTGGGGATTTTTTTGTGAATTTGCAATTTGAGCTAGAGTGGATTTTGGTAGATATGCTTCAAGTTCTTTTACCTTTTGAGCTATGCTTTTGTAATAGTTTTCTGCTTGAGTGTTTGCGTATTTGTTTTTTTGCCAACTATATCCTTTGTTATAAGATTTTATAATTTTTTTCCAATCCCCTTTATGTTCTTTGTGCCAAAATTGCAAATCATTGAGCGCGATTTTTTGTGCAAATTCATCATTGCTCACTAGCATAGCTCCTACTAAATTTTCTGTAAAACCATTTTGTTTTAGATTTTTATAGCGTTTAATTACTCCTGGGATATAAGCATGATAGATTCCAGCACTTGGATCTTGAAAATTCATTTTATAAACTCCAGCACATGATTCTTGCCAAGCGATTGCAGCTAGTGTGTAGCCAAAACCATATTTTTCACCCGCTAGATAAGATTGTAAAAGAACTTCTTTTTGTTCGGTGCTAAAATCTTTTAGAGGGACGCACGAATTTTTAAATTCTACTTTAGGGAGTGCATAAGAAAAACTAAAAAGTAATAAAAATAATAAAATAAACTTTTGCATAAATACTCCTTTATCTAGCTTAGTTTAGTGAGTTTTTGTAATTATTTTAAAGATAATAGCAAATAGCGTTCCAAAAATTAATTTATCTTTTAAAAAACATAAAGAGGGGGAGAAAAAGAAGAATAAAGATTAAAAAAGAAAGAAAAAAGCCTTAAAGCTAGGGAATCTTATTTAAGATTAAAGCCATTTTTTCTTTTTAAAATAAATTATAGGAAAGATTGTAGAAGCAATCATTAAGCCAAGAACAACAGGATAAGAATAAGTCCATTCAAGCTCTGGCATATGTGTGAAGTTCATACCATAAATTGTTGCAATAAGCGTTGGGGGCATCATGGCTACGGTTACAACGGTAAAGATTTTAATAATTTTATTTTGCTCAATATTGATTTGGTTGGAAAAAAGTGTTTGGATATTATCTAAAATCCCCATATTTACATTTGTAAATTCTACAAGAGAGTTAATATCTTTTAATACAATCCCTAAGTCTTTTCTCACATCTTCATCGGCTTTTCTTGTGCGGATAAGAGCAGCAATCGCAAGACGCTTATCAAAGAGGCTATCTCGCAAACTTAAATGCATTTCTTGTAAAGTGGATAGCTTCTCTAAAATCTCATCGCCTAGCTGTTTTTCTCCTACGACTTTGCGACGCAAAAGACGCGTTTCTCTAGCAATACTCTCTAGCATATCTGCATCTTTTTCAACGCGTAATTCAAAGATTTTACTGATTAAGTCAAAGCCATCTTCAAAGTTTTTTGGACTTGCTAAAACGCGTTGTTGAATCTCATCAAATACGCGAAACTCACTATATCTTACGGTAAATAAAATCCCTTGTGCAACAAGAAAAGTAACGGTTTCATTGTGGAGGAGATTTTGCTCATTGGGGCGTGTTAAAAAATAGGTATTGATGGTAACCGTTTCGCTATCTTCCCAGTAGCGTGCGGATTCTTCAATCTCTTCTCTTTCTTCTTTTGTTGGGATTTCAAGCATATAGGTTTTAGAAATGTAAGCAATTTCTTCTAAGCTTGGATGTAAAAGATCAATCCATAAAATATCTATATTAGGCGCAATGGCTTCTATGGAAAGGATACTTTCCCTAACGACTAATCCATTGCGTTTAATAAAAAAATTCATCATTTAAGCCTCCTAGCTTTGGAGGCTTAAAGCGCCTCCTTAAAATGTGTTTTGGGGTGGTTCTCCCATAAGTTTATCCTTAAAAATTAATCTCTTTTGTCTAAAACTTCAAAAGCAGGTAAAACAATTCCTTCTAGTAGTTCTAAGCTTGCTCCACCACCTGTTGAAGTAAAACTCATGCTATCTTTGTTACCAGCTTTATCTACTGCATCGGCTGTATCTCCACCTCCTATTACGCTGTAAGCATAAGTATCTGCAATTGTATGAGAGATACTAAAAGTTCCGCGTGAGAATTTTTGCACTTCATATACACCTAATGGCCCATTCCAAATAATTGTTTCGCTATCTCTAATCACTTCATTAAAAAGTTTCACAGTAGCAGGACCAATATCAACAGCTGCTAGATTGTCTGGTATATCTTGTGCGGGGGTAATTTTGATAATTTGAGGATTTTTAATATCATCGGTTGCTACTACATCTACTGGTAAGTAGATTTTGACACCTTTTTCTTTTGCGGATCTTAGAATATTTTTAGCTTCTTCTAATAGCTCTTCTTCTATAAGAGAATTTTTAGTATCATAACCGATAGCTTTTAAGAAAGTGTTACTCATTGCCCCGCCAATGATGATTTTATCTACAACATCTAAGATGGAGTTTAAAAGAGTTAGTTTTGAAGAAACTTTAGAGCCTCCTACGATTAAAAGTAGGGGACGCAGTGGATTTGAAAGTGCAATCGCAAAAGAATCAATTTCTTTTTTTAGAAGAAGTCCGGAAACTTTTTGCTTTGCAAATTGTGCAACACCATAAGTAGAAGAGTGCTTTCTATGTGAAGTCCCAAACGCATCATTGACAAATACATCACAAAGGGAAGCGAGTTTTTGAGAAAGTGCAGTGTCGTTTTTCTCTTCCCCTTCGCAAAATCTAATATTCTCTAACAAAATTACGCTACCATCTACAAGAGTGTTTAGCACAACTTGTGTATTTTCTAAACTATCTACAAAAACAACATCTTTAGATAAAAGTCGCTCCAGTCTTTTTAAAATGTGTTTGAGTGAAAATTCATCACTTTTGCCTTTTGGGCGTCCTAAATGGCTTACTAAAATGATGGATTTTGCCCCATTATCAATGCAATAATTGATTGTTGGGATTGCCTCTCTAATCCTTGTATCATCGCTAATATTAAGCTCATCATCCATTGGGACATTAAAATCAACACGGATAAGGATTCTTTTGTCTTTAATATCAATTTCTCTGATATTTTTTACATTTTGCATAATTTCTATATTTTTGCTCATTTTTTACCTTATTTTTTGTTGTGATTATTATTGCTAGAATTTTAACCCAAAATGGCTTAATTATCAATATTTACAATATTTTTTAGAATATAAAATTAAAATAATTTTTACTTATATTTATGAAAAATTTAGATTTAAATTTTCTAGCCATTTGCAAATTTGCAATTTCTTAAAAGTTTCGTTTGTTTTTAAGGCAATGAGTTTAAAATCTTGACTATTATCATAAATATAAACTTCATCACATAGATGAATGGCAATTTTTAAATTAACTAAAGAAGTGTAATATCTTTTTTCAATAATTTCATCTTTAACATTATGCCCACCTTTTTTTACGCGAATTTTAACGCGCTCTTTGGCAAGTTTGACACTTTCTAAACCTACATAATAAAGAATTATTTTAAATTTTTTCTCTTTTGCCTTTTTAAAAAGCTTAAAGATTCCTTTGCCACTTAATGTTATTTCTTGATTAAAACTTTGTTTTTTTAGATAAGAACCTTTTGCGTAACAATAGGGCAATCTTGGAGGCTCTTAATTGAACTTTTCTCTCTCCAATCTCCTAAAGAGCTTATTATCTTCATCAATATTAATTCTAAAAGCCAAAATCTTCATTTTTTTCTAAAGCTTTATAATAAAAAGTGGTTTTTCTTGAGCCATTGATGCCGCCAAAAATTACTAATTTACTCAAAACTTATACCTTTTAGAAAATTTTCAACATTATATTATAAAAAAACATAAAAAATAGGATTTTAAGGATTTAATAAAATGAGGCTAAGTGCCATCACTCCCATTCCTAAAACTAATCCATAAAGGCTATCGTGCGCTTTATCATAGGTGCGTGCTGAGGGTAAAAGCTCATCAAAAGAGATAAAAACCATAATCCCAGCCACCACTGCAAAAGTGATAGCAAGAGTTAATTCATTCATAAAAGGTAGGATTAAAAAAGCACCCACAAATGCTCCAATGGGTTCTGCAACTCCTGAAAGCACTGAATAAATGAAAGCTTTTTTCTTATCACCTGTGGCATGATAAATAGGAAGTGAAACAGCCATACCTTCTGGGATATTATGGATAGCAACAGCTACTGCTATGGCTATTCCAAATGAGAGGCTATCAAGACTTGAGATAAAAGTAGCAAAGCCTTCGGGGAAATTATGGATAGCAATGGCGAGTGCTGTGAAGATTCCTGTGCGTTTTAGAGCTTTTGTATTGACTTTAGCTATGGAAATACCCGGGTGAAAATTAGGTGTTTTTCTAGGATTTTTAGGAAGGGGGCATATTTTAAGCTCTGAGTAGTCCTCTTTTGGTTCGTGAGGATTGACATCTTCGGGGATTAATTTATCAATAATTGCACTTAAAATAATTCCTCCAAAAAAACATAATAATGCTAAAAGTTCGCCAAAATTTGAGTTGTAATATTTTCTAAAATCTGAAAAAGCAGAGGGTAAAATCTCCATAAAGGAAATATAAATCATAACTCCTGCTGAAAATCCAAGCCCAAAAGAAAGGATTCTTAGATTATCTTTTTTAGAGAAAAAGGCTATCACAGAGCCAATGGCAGTGCTAAAACCCGCAAGAAGTGTCAAAATCATCGCATAAGTAATTTGTGTCCAAGTAAAATCCATAAAATCTAACCTTTATTAAATAATAAAAATTATCAAATAATAGCATAAAATTCTTAAAATAAAATCTTAAAAATATAAAAATTAAATATGATTTATAATTTTAGGAGAAATTTAGTTAATAAATATATAATATGTGTATAAAAAGTTAATGTTAGGAGTTGTTTAAAAATGGAAATCTCAAAGGGTTTTGATTATGCAAATGCTTTTAGTAATGCACAAAATGGTATAAATTCAAATATGCAAATTTTACAAAATAGCTTAGAAACTTCCCAAACAGATTTAGCACAAAGTAGTGTGGATAATATCGTATCTCAAAATGGAGTGGAAGCTAATGCAAAGGTAGTGCAAAGCCAAGATTCTATGATGCAAAGTTTGCTAGATTTGATGGCATAAAGAATTTTGCAATCAATTAAGTAGGGTTTAATAAAGAGAATGTGATTAAAATGAAGCTTTAGGGGAGTAATGGAGTTCTTTAAAAAAAGGGAGAGGGGTTAAAAGTATAAAAACAAAATTTTTAAGAATATAAAATTTATGAAATCTTTGTAGATATTCAATTTTTAGGGTATTTATGCAACTTTTAAACACATTAAAATGTTTAAAAAATATAGAATAATAAAAACTATTATTAATAAATAAAGATTATATTTTATTAAAATATAAGTCAATAAGGGCTACACTTCGCTTCTATCACCTCTTTTAAAAAGTATTTTGGGGTGATAAATTTTTAAGGAGGCTTTATGAAAATTAGCTCTTTATTATCTGTTTCGTCAATTTTGTTGGCTTCGACATTAAGCTTAAATGCAGCTAGCTCTCTAGTGCAAGAAGCAAAGAATGCGGGCTTGGCTCCACTTCCAAAAAATCAAAAAGAAGTAGAAAAAATCTTAAAAGATATGGGTGTAAAATTTAGTCCTTTTACAGAAGAAAAAGCAGATCTTGGAAAACAGCTTTATTTTGAACCTAGACTTTCAAAGAGTGGATTGATTTCTTGTAACACCTGTCATAACTTAGGGTTAGGGGGTGCAGATGGAATTTCTGCAGCAGTAGGTCATAAATGGACAGCAAACCCTCATCATTTAAATTCACCAACCGTTTATAATTCCGTGCTTAATGCTACGCAATTTTGGGATGGTAGGGCAGGTAGTTTGGCAGATCAAGCTAAAGGACCTATCGAATCAGAAGCAGAGATGGCAACCCCTGCAAAGCTAGCAGTGGAAAAAATCGCATCTTTGCCAGAATATGTAGAGGACTTTAAAAAGATATATGGCAAAAGCGGTGTAACTTTTGATAATATTGCAGATGCTATTGCTACATTTGAGCGAACTTTACTCACTCCATCAAGATTTGATAAATTTATGGAGGGAGATGAAAATGCACTCTCTAAGGCAGAAAAAGAGGGTTTAAAACTCTTTATGGATAAAGGTTGCACGGCTTGTCATAATGGAGTGAATTTGGGTGGAACTATGCAAGCTTTTCAAGTAGCAGGACAATATAAATTTGCAAATTTAGGAGATTTTAAAGGTGATGCAAATGGTATGGTAAAGACTCCTACTTTGCGTAACGTAACAGAAACTGCTCCTTATTTTCATAATGGTGCATTTTGGGATTTAAAAGATGCAATTAAGGAAATGGGAAGTATCCAACTTGGAATTAGCATTTCTGATAAAGAAGCAAAATCTATTGCTACTTTTTTAGAATCCTTACAAGGAACAAAACCTCAAGTAATATATCCACAGCTTCCTGCTTCTACGCAAACAACTCCTAAACCAGAGCTTTAGGAATTACCACCTATAGGTGGTAATTAAAAAGTGAAAATTTTTTAAATATTTGATAGCACAAACTAGACAACAAATACAAATAACATTAGTTTTTTATACATTATTATGGGGATTGTTTGTGAAATTTATATAAGAAATCAATGATGAAGTTAAACCTAAATTATGGTATTATGTGAAAAATTTTCCATTATTTTTTAGGAGAAGTCTTTAAAATGAGAAAAACGATTGATTTATTAAAAATGCATAATGAGATAAAGATTATTTCCACTCCTTTGGATATAGAGCTTGAAATACCGCATTTAGCGTATTTAGAAGTAAAAAAGAAAGAAAGCAAAGCCTTGCTTTTTACAAATCCTATTTGCAAAAGATTAAATAAAACTTATGAAACTCCTGTGCTTATGAATCTTTTTGGAAATTTTAAACGCGTAGAGCTTTTAATAGGGGATACACAGAAAATAGCAAAAGAAATCAGTTATTTTTTAAAAATGAAGCCCCCAAAAGGCGTGGGTGAATTTTTAAGATTTTTACCTAAAATCGCACAGCTTAGATTTTTAGCTCCTTGTGTGCAAGAAGATATTAAATTGGCACAAGAAGTTGTGTATAAGGGTGTAAATGTAGATTTGCTAAGTTTGCCAGTTATTAAGACTTGGGAAGAAGATGGAGGGGCGTTTATCACTATGGGGCAGTGTTACACACAAAGCCTAAATGGAGAAGTGAAAAATCTAGGAATGTATCGTTTGCAAGTTTATGATAAAAATCATTTAGGTTTGCATTGGCAATTGCATAAAGATTCGGTTGCACTTTTAAAAGAATATAAAGAAGCTAAGCAAAAAATGCCTGTAAGTATCGCTTTAGGGGGAGATCCGCTTTATACTTGGTGTGCTACTGCACCACTACCTAAAGGAATCTATGAGCTTATGCTTTATGGTTTTATTAAAAAGAAAAGAGCAAAACTTATAAAGTGTATCAGCAATCCTTTGTGTGTGCCTTATGATTGTGATTTTGTGATTGAGGGCTTTGTAGATCCAAATGAGCTAAAAGAAGAAGGGAGGTTTGGCGATCATACGGGCTTTTATACACCTATTGAGCCTTATCCTGTTATGGAAGTGAGTGCAATTACTAGCAAGAAAAATCCTGTTTTTTTAGCCACAGTTGTGGGTAAGCCACCTTTAGAGGATAAATATTTAGGTTATCCAACAGAACGCATTTTCTTACCACTTTTGCAGACAACCACACCTAATTTAATAGATTATTATATGCCAGAAAATGGAGTATTTCATAATCTAATCTTAGCAAAGATAAAAAGTGAGTATGAAGGAGAGGCAAAGCAAAGTATGCATGCTTTTTGGGGGGTGGGGCAGATGAGCTTTGTAAAACATGCACTATTTGTAAATAAAGATGCTCCTAGCTTAGAGAGTGCAGAGATTATTACTTTTATGCTTAATCGCTTTAGTGTAAAAGAATGCGTGATTAGCGAGGGGATTTGTGATGTTTTAGATCATTCTTCTCCTAATTATGCTTATGGAGGGAAGCTTGGAGTGGATTTAACTAAAGAGCTAAAAGAGACTAAAAAAGTGGTGCTTTTAGAAGATGAAGTGTTAAAAGATAAGCTTTCTAAGGTATTTTCAAATTTATGTGTTTTAAAGCAAATTTATAAGGACACTTTGAATCCTATTGTTTTGCTGGGTGTAGAAAAGCAAGCAAGTATGCAAGAGATTTTTTCTAAAAAAGAGTTAGCAGAGCTTACACAACATTTAAGAATTGTAGTGGTGCTAGATGCAAAGAGCAATGATTTAGATAATCTTTATATGGTGCTTTGGAGGGTTGTAAATAATATAGATGCTAAAAGAGATATAAAAATCATTCATGAAGCAATTTTTATAGATGCAACTAATAAAAGTGAAGTTGATGGGCATTTAAGAGAGTGGCCTAAAGAGACAGATTGCACAAGAGCTATTTTGGATAATCTAAGAGAAAAAGGGCTTTTAGAAGATTTTAGCGATGAAGAGCTAGAAGATTTTTATAGAAAATTCCATATTGATAAGTCTTATTCTACAAAAACTTGACAAAAACTTGACAAAATATAGATTTTATTTTGACAAATTTTAGGCAGAATTTCTAATGAGAAAATTTTATCAAGAGGTGAAAATATGGAAACACAAGTTTTAAATAGAAAAACTTGGATTAAAAATCTTGGCAGTTACATTGCTAAAAAAAGAGAAGGGGGACTAAGCGAAAGTGCTATTAAAAAACACATCAAAGAAGAATTTAAAAAAAGAAGCACATGGGGTGAAAATATCGCATTTTTAGTAGCTTCTTTTTTGTTGTTTGCATTGATAGGTTTTGGAATCCATTTTAGTAGTGTAATGCTTATGTGGGAAGCAGACATTCATGCGGTAAATTTAGGATTTTCCCCAACTTATTCTTTGGTTTTAATGCTTCTTTGTGGAGTGTTGATTTTTGGATTAGTTTTAGTTTATGCAAAATTTTTCTTAGATTGGTTTAAATACCATAAGACTTTAGATGAGAGTTTGGATGAGAGTTTTTATTTAAGATTATTTAGAGTGATAGCACTACTAGGACTTATCGCATTTGCAATATTGATGATAGTTGTGATTTTGGCAAGTATGCAGATTGCTAGTGAATATGGTGTAGATTTTAGTAATGTTTTTATAAGAGCAATAGGAGAACTTTTTGATTGATGTAGGTAGAATTTATACTTTAGAGATTGTAAAAATTGTAAAAATTGGGGCTTTCTTACAAAAAGGAGATAAGGAGATTTTGCTTCCTTTAAAATATCTTCCAAAAGATGCAAAAGAGGGGCAGAGTATTGAAGTTTTTCTTTATACAGATTCTGAAGATAGACTTATAGCCACTACTTTGAAGCCTTATGCGATGCTTGGGGAAATCGCACTTTTAAAGGTGGTGGATAAGAATAATTTTGGTTGCTTTTTGGATTTAGGAATTGCAAAAGATCTATTTATGCCAACCCTTAAGCCTCAAAACTATCCACTCAAAAGCAATGTGGCAGTATTAGTGAGTGTGGATAGAGAGGGTAGATTAATCGCTAAAAATGATATAAAACCTTACTTGAAAGATCTTAAAAAAAGCAATCTTAAAACATTTAGCGAAGTGGAAATTATCCCTTTTAGAGCCACTGAGCTTGGTTATGAATGTGTGATAAATGGAGAGTTTTTAGGGCTTGTGTATAAAAATGAAGTGTTTAATAAAAATTTTTTAAATCAAAAATACAAAGCATATATTAAAAAAATTTATCCGAATGGAAAATGTGATTTAAGCTTAAAGCCTCCTATGCAAAAATCTAATGAGAAAGAAGAAGCAAAAAGGGTTTTAGAGATACTAGAGCAAAAGGGTGGCAAAATGGAGTTTAACTATGATAGCACTCCACAAAGTATTTTAGAGAATTTTTCTATGAGCAAAAAGGCTTTTAAACGCGCATTAAGTGAGCTAGTGAAGAACAAACAGATCATTTTAGAAAATGGAAATATTACTAAAAAGATTTAATTTTGATGTTTTAGAACGCTAGGATTTGTTTATATTTTTCTTAGCAAAGCTATAGTTATAATTCATTGCTTAAGCTATAATATAAGAAAAATTTTATTAGAATGGATATTAATTTTGGAGCAAGTAATGAAACGACTATTTTTTGCGCTTTTCTTGGGGCTTGGCTTAGTGTGGGCCAAAATAAATATAAGTGTGTTAGATGCGACGATAAAAGACAAGGCTTTGAGCGGTGTGGAGCTAACTTTTCAAAAAGAGGGTAAAGATTTAAATAAAGCTTTTACGGATAATAATGGCAATGCAAAGATACCTATGTCTTTTAGCAAAGATGATGTTATGATGATTTTGAAAAAAGAGGGCTATGCGAGTATGGCAGTAAAATGCCCAAGTGAAGACTTTGTGTATGCGATGAGTCCAAATTTACAAACACTAGATTCTATGCGTGTGGTGTTGCAATGGGATAATGAGCCTTTGGATTTAGATTTGCATGTATATTTTAAGGACAGCCATATTTATTTTGAAAACAAAGAGGGGGTGGATGTGAATTTAGATGTGGAGAATACAGAGGGTTATGGGCCTGAAACTATCACGATAAACAAACGCCACAATGGAGAAAAATACATTTTCTTTGTGCATAATTATAGCTCATGGGCTAAAGAAGCACGAGATAAAGAAGGCAAATATGCACTTCCGCTTGATAAGCTCAAAAATGCAAAAGTCTATGTATATGTGGGCTCTTCACTTATTCGCGCCTACACTATGCCACCCATTCCACAAGGTTTAAAAGATGCTAGAATCTGGGTGCCATTTTATGTGGATGAAGAGGGTAAAATCATTGATAAAAATATTATTTTAGATGATGAAAATGCGCGCAAAGATGATTATTTTAGAAAAGATTTAGAAAAGGTTATTGCTAAAAACTTTCATCTTGCTTATACACAAACTATAAGCACAGAAGATAAAAAACAAGCTAAAATTTTAGATAATCTAGGTGTAGAAGCCTATAAGAGTAAAGATTATGAAGTAGCAATTTATCATTTAAAAGATTCTATTAGGCTTAATCCAAATGAAGCAAAAAGCTATTCTAATCTTGGTTTAGTGTATCAAAAAACTGGAAATCTAGCAGAAGCAAACTGGGCTAATAGAAAGGCAATTGAGCTAGCAAGTGGCAGGAGGGCAAATACTATTAAGGCAAGTTCATACTATAATATCGCAAAAATCTATGAAGAAAAAGGCGAGTATGAAAATGCACTAGAAAATTACAAAAAAGCTCAAAGCCATAAGGCAAATGCAGTCTATACAAACGCTATTAAAAGAATGGAAGATAAGCTAAAATTTAAAGAAAATAGAGAATTTTGATTGCTTGCTTTAAAGAAGTGTAAAAAAGCAAATATAAAAATAAAACTTTTTGTTAAAATTTGCTTTAATTAAGCAACAAAAAGTGTTTTAAATATTTATAACTGGTAAATTTTTTAAAAATAATTAAAATTAATAAAAATAGGGTTAAGGAAGTAGGGCAAGGCTTAAAAGCCTAGATTTACCCCACCACCTTCTACTTCCTTGTAATTCACTCCTCTTTCTCCGCCACCGTTAAATCCACCACCGATATTTAAAGGTCTGCAAAGGTTGCCTTTTTTCACGCTTCCTTCTGTGATTTTTCCATAAGAGAGTTTTGGAGTGGAGCGAGTGATCTCAATAGTTCCTACTTTTGTTTCAATTTGTCCTGTGGTTTCTTTAGTATAAGAATCTTTAATGGCTTTACCTAAAGAAAAGCATTCATAAGTATCCCCTACATTTAAAGTTTGGGAGAAAACTGCTTCATTGCCTGAAATTTCTGCTACTTTTAGTGGATAAATTGCATTTAAAACATCGCTTGAAATTTTAGCTGCAATTCTTTCTATGATTTTTTCATTTTCACTTAAAGTGCCACTTCTTAGTGTGAATTTCTCCACTAAAGTATTAGAATATTTAATCTGTCTAGTCGCAAAGAGTAAAACTCTATATTCAATAGAAAGTTCAATTTTAGCTTGATCTTTGCCTGTAACTACATTAGTCTTCACAGAGCCTTCAGCACCGCTAAGAGTGAAGAGCAAAATATAATCGGTTGCAAGAACATTTTTTAGTTTATAGACTTCATCACTTGTTGTATCGCCACTTTGAATAAGTGCTTTTTCCATTTGGTAGTAGCCATCACTATCTCTATCTAGCACATTAAATTTGCGACTTTGGAGTAAGTCAGTGATAATTTTTTGTTGTAGATTATTACCAATCCCTGCTTGTAAGTCATTGTGTGCTACATTAAACACAGTAATGCTTCTGCGGTTACTTGCTTTTAGCCCTGGAGCTTGGTATTTTTTAGTGGTTGTAGTTTTATAGATTGTAACATTTGCTATGTATTTGCCTTCATTATCTTTATCTACGCTATTAATCTCATAGCTATCAGCTTTGCCTTTAGTGGCTTTGTTGATTTGCTCGCTATAAGTATCTTGGATATTACTTCCATTATTATCGCTTATTGCTAGAGTTGTGGATTTTTTAAGAGAATTAATGCTAACTCCACTCATTTTTCCAATCGCTTCAATAATAGCATTATTAATCGCCTCTTCTCTAGTCAGTCCGCTTCCCTCACCTGTGCTTGATTTTGTGTTGGTGGTGGTAACCACTCTAGCTTCAAGGCTTAAAGCTAAGAGTAATCCCAAAAATAAAAAAACAAAAATCTTTTTCATCTGTTTTCCTTAAAAATTTTAGAAGTCATCTAGGCTATTAACGACATTAGATTCTCGTTGAATATTTGCGCTTTTTTTAGGAGTGTTAGCAGAAGAAGTAGCTTTTTGATTGCTAGGATTTAGTGCTTCGTTTGTGTTGGCTAGATTTTCATAGGAATAAAATCTTATCGCACCTACATACTCTACGCCATTTTCTCCAGTATAATCCCAAGTTTTAAGCGTTCTAATACCCCTTAATTTTCCACTTGCATTGGTTTTAACTTTTGTGCTTACTTTATCAATAATGTTGGCAATGGTTTCTTCTTGTTCTTGGGTGGAGTTATCATTGATATTTATGGATTGCTTTATGATTTCTTCATAATTCTCCCCAGTAGTTTGCTCATTACTTAAGCTAATATTAATATTCATAAACTCTATAATAGCCGCATCTGCTTGATTAGCTGCATTTTTCTTGGCAATTTCTTCTAAGCGATTTGTTTTTCTAGCATTATTTGCTTCAGGGATATAGCCCCAGTTTCCATAGCTTAAAATAATAGGTGCTCCATTCTCATCATAAATCAGTCTAATCCCATATTCATTTAAATAGCCTTGCTTTTCTTTAGGCAAATATTCTCCTATCGCCTTACCTTTTCCAGTAATTATGCTTTTTCTGCCTAGACTCATATCTGTAGCAATTTGTCTAGTTTTGTTAGAAATTACTGCAATCACTCCTACTTGATATTCGCCTCTTTTTTGTGTAAGCACCGTTTGGACAGGCACTAAACCTTTCATAGAACCAAAAGCTTTAATAATATCTTTTGTAATCATTTCTTCTTTTAAAAGTGTTTTTTTGCGCTCTTCGCTTAAGCCTTGAACATTTATGCCTAAATCTTGCAATGCTTTATCAAGCTTTGCACCTGCAAGCTGGGTAACTTTATCCATAATTTGTGAGAATGTGCCACCTTTTGGTAATTCTTCAAATTCTTTTGCGTTAGTGGAATTGTCTGATTCTATGTTTTGAATTCTTTGTGTAGAATGCTTTCCAAAAGCATCTTTGATAAATTCAGTTTGTAAATCTAGCATAGCTTTTTGATAGGCTAATTGTAATGCTTTTGAGAATTGTGGGTCTGTATCATTGACTAATACATTTGCTTTACCAGTATAGAAAGTTTTTCCATCTTTTGTTTGTCCATATTCTACACCAAATCTATCTTTAAATTCGTTAAAAAAATCATCTACGCTTTTGGGAGTAATGTCTTGTGTACTTGCATCAGAAATTTCATTTTGCACCTTAATATCTTCTTGTGAGATTGTTAGAGGTTGTGAGCCTTGCGCATAAAGCAAACTAGATAAGATTAAAGAACCTGCCATTATTAATTTTTTCATATTTTTCCTTTGTTTTGAAGTAAGACTAAGGCATAAAGCCTTAGAAGTTTTTTTGGGGGGTTACCAAGTTACAGATTTGCTAGAACCTGTTTTGTCAATCACTTTTTCATCTTCCCAGAAAGTTGTTCTTGAATTTGCATCGTTGATTCTTAGGTTAAAAAAGTATTCCACTTGAGTTTTGCCATTACTTAGGCGAGTGTTTGTTTGTCCGATTTTCCCCTCTAGCTCAAAATCAATCCCCGCTGCAGTTCCTTTTTTAATCACTGTTTTTTGGTTAAACTCATCAGAATTTCTTGATTCTTCTAATGCATCTGTGATAGTAGAGTTAGAGCCACCCGCTTGAAGCTCAGAGCTTACGATAAATTTACCACTATTTAAAAGAGCGATAGTTAGCTTTCTTGTGATTCTATCTGTGTCAATCCTTTGGGGAGTGTCGTTTTTAACTCTACCTACATAGATTACTTTTCTAGTGCCTGGTTTAATGTTTGTAAAAGCTGGGGAAGAAAGCATGCTTTGAATCATAGATTCAGCTACATCTTCAAAATCTTGTCTATCAAGCCCCATACTTAGTGCATCACCCTTTTTCTTTTGGCTTGCATAGCCATCTGTGTAGCTTCCGCCTGTCACACAACCACTCACCAACAAACCTGCTAAACCTAATGCTACTAAAATTCCTGCTTTTTTCATTTCATCTCCTTGTGAATAAATTAAAATTTACTTTTTGTTTTGATGTCAATTTTGAATTCTTTGGCTCTTTTATCTATTGCCATTTTTTTAAGGATAAATTCCTCGCCACCGCTTAATCTTAAAGGCCTATAAGAATCATCGCTAGAGTTTGGAAGAGAGAATCCCTTGTCATCTAGCCAAGTTATTTTATAGGTTAAATCCCTATCAAATTCACTTAAAAGTAGTATCTCCACTTCCAAAAGTCCATTGATATTATTGCGTTTTTTAATGGATTTGATAATGCTACTAGAATTTGCAGAACTCACATAGGAAGAACTATCTATGCTGGTAGATTCTACTTTGTAAGTAGCAGAACAGCCCACAAAAATTATAGTCAAACCCAAAAAAACTAACAAAATATTTCTCATAAAATTACCTTATTTTTGAATGATATTTACACTTACTGGATTGCTTGGATTAAAAGATCTCACCATTACAAGTGCGCTTTTGTTTTTATCAATCCTACCTTTATAAAGCTGTGTCCCATCGGGTGCTTTAATATCTAATGTTCCATTATTTTCTAGCATAACCACAGAAATGCTTTTAGGCAGTCCCCTCCATGCTCTTACATCAGCACTATTTGTAGCGGTTGTAAGTGCAGAACTAGCTAAACTTAGCCAACCACCTGTTTTATCGTTTTTAGCTACTGCTACATTAAGGGCAGTTTTTGTGATAGTTTGGGCTAGGGCTTTTGCTATCATGGAAGGCATATTGATTTTAAATTCTGTGGCTACGATATTATCTAAATCTACAATTTGTGAAGTTTGTGCTCCATTGATACTTAGATTTTCATAAGAAGCTTCTCTTTTTTTAAGTGTTTGGAGTGCTACGCTTGTAGTTACGATGTTTTTATCCACAACAAAAGGTAAAGTTAGGCTAAATTCATCTTTGATTGTCCCAAAACCATTTTCATACACTACAAAAACTAAATTGCTCTTTTTGGCTTTTGCACTTTTGGCAGCTTTTTGAAAAATTGCAGATTCTTTTCTTATTTCTTTGTTTTTAGGGTTGATGACTGAAACCTCTCTAAAAAGCTCTGCTGCTTTTCTGTAATCTCTATCCATATAAAAAAATACAGAAGCTAGATAAGTAGCATAAGGGTTTGTGAAGTTTTTAGTAGTGTCAAATTCTTTCCAAAGATGTGCGTATTCATCTTGTATGGTTTGTGTGTTTTGACTCATATTTTTCTTATAGTTTGGATCTTTTTTGGCTTCTTCTACTTCTTTCCTATTTTTGTCAATTTCTTTTGCAAAATATTCTTTTGCTTTATCTTGACGCATAAGAGCGCGGTTAAATTCTACTCTTGCATTTTCATAGTCACCTAAACTCATAAAGTTTAGTCCCTTATAAGCATTTACCATAATGCGTTCATACAAAGAACCCTCATAATCTACAATATTATCGTTAATTAAAGTTGTAGCTATGGTTTTTGCACCTTTTGTGCCTATGTTTTGTAAATCTACATCCCATTTATAAGATTCTTCTGCTAAGTCAAAAAACTCATTACTGACTTTAAATTCACCACAATTTTTAGCAATCAATCCTGCGTTTAATCCACGATAAATCGTATCATCTTGCTTTTTGGCTTTAGCAAGATTATCCTCTAAAAAAGCCTTATCGCAGAACTTTTGTGTTAAGTTATTTTCATAACTTAGATTGCTTTGTGAATGGTTGGCACAAGCACTAAAAACTAGACAACTAGCACCTAAAAGTATAGATGTTCTTAGTTTCACTATTGCTCCTTTTTGAAATTTATTTTTATTGTCCCCTTTTAAATTTTAAGCTTTAAATAAGGTCGTATTATTATACCTTCCTTATATTAGGCTTATATAAAATATTATTTTTATAACTCTATATAATGGGAAATAATTAAATAATAAAACAAAAATTAATTTTTAAAATAAATAAGTGGCTTAAAAAAAGTGTAAAATTTACACATATTATTTTGAGTTAAAAAAGTTAAGGTAAAAGTATGTATCATTAAAATCTAAAAATAAAATTGATAAGGGGCTTTAATGTGTAATTTAAATGCTACTTTTCTAATAAATTTTAAAAAATTTAATTTAAAATTTTAGTGAAATCTATTAAATTTTAATCATATATAAGTATAAAACTATAAAATTATGAAATTACTTTTTTTAATATAAATTAACAAAAATTCTATTACTTTATAATTATTTAATTATAGATAAGACAAAATAACAAAATCAATTTTAGAATTACAATATCTAAAATGTTAAGGCATAATGTATAAATATTATTTTAAGGAATAAGGAATGTTGCAAGAACTATTGGAGCCTCTAGGTAATTTAACGGTTTTGATTGTAGAAGATGATCCTGTGGCATTAGAGCTTTTGGAAACACCTTTAGCAAGAAGATGCCACAAGGTGTATGCCTGTAAAAAGGGGGATCAAGGATTAAAAATTTTTAAGAAGAATTCTATTGATGTTGTGATTACTGATATTAATTTGGAAGGGAAAATGGATGGTATTGAGATGATGCAAGCCATTAGAAAAATATCCTCTAATGTTCCTGTTGTGTTTATGACAGCTTATAGTGATGAGGATAAGATTGCCAAAATAGTAGAGTTAAATAGCACTGCTTTTATCAAAAAGCCTATTGACTTAGAAGAACTTTTTGTAATGCTTTTAAATATTAATCGTCAGTTACACAAAGATACTACTACTAATCTTGGAAAAGGGATTTTTTATCGTAGAAAAGATAAAGTGATTTTAAAAGGTTATGCGATTTTTGAATTAACAGATCGTGAAATTAGCATTTTAGAGCTTTTATTAAAGCGAGAAGGTGAGGCTATCCCCTATGAAGATTTTCAAACACATATATGGAAAGAGGGTAAGATGACAATGGATTCTTTAAGAATGCATATTAACAGCCTAAGACGTAAAACCTATTATGATATGATTAAAAATCATTCTAGAATTGGTTATAAACTACATATTGCACCTGAGCATAAAAAATAATAAATAGCATATTTTGTCTCTTTAAGAGACTTATGCTACAATTTAATCTTTTTAAAACAAACTCTAAAGAAACTATCAAAAATAGGAAAACAATGAAATTTTTTTTAAAAATATTATTTATGTTTTTTGTTGTAGGTGCGATTGCAGGCATTATTTTTATAGGAATGCTATATAGTGAAATAGCAAATGATACAGATGAGATTGTGCATTATAAACCCAAAATCGCTACACAAGTTTTTGATAGAAAAGGAAGATTAGTAGCAAATTTATTTGAAGAGGAATTTCGTTTTTATGCTAATTATAATGAGATTCCTCCAAGATTGATTGAAGCACTTTTAGCAATAGAAGATACTTTATATTTTGAGCATCCGGGTGTAAATTTGGATGCGATTATGCGGGCTATGCTAAAGAATCTAAAAAGTGGGCGTTATGCCGAAGGGGGTAGCACTATCACGCAACAGCTTATTAAGAATTTGGCACTTACGCGTGAAAAAACCATTCAAAGAAAAATTAAAGAAATGCTTTTAGCTTTCAAGTTAGAAACCATTTTAAGCAAAGAAGAAATTTTAGAAAAATATCTTAACCATACTTATTTTGGGCATGGGTTTTATGGGGTGAAAACTGCTTCAATGGGATATTTTAGAAAAGATATGGATGAGCTTAGTTTAAAAGAAATTGCTATGCTTGTTTCACTTCCTAGAGCTCCAAGCTTCTATGATCCTACTAAAAATTATGATTTTTCTTTAGGAAGAGCTAATAATGTCTTACAAAGAATGTATGAAATAGGTTGGATTAGTAAAGATGAGCTTGAAAGTGGCTTAAAAGAGCGTCCTAAAACTTATGATGATACACTGACTAAAAATGTTGCACCTTATGTTGTGGATGAGCTTTTAAGGGTGCTAAAAGATTTAAAAGATGTAAAAAGCGGAGGCTATAAAATCACTTTAAATATTGATTTAGATTATCAAGAAGTGGCACAAGAAGCATTATATTTTGGATATGAGCAGATTTTAAGTAGGCACAAAAACGATGCAAGTTTAAAAGAAAAGCTCAATGGTGCTTTTGTGGTTTTAGAAAATCAAACGGGGAAAATTTTAGCTCTTGTAGGAGGGGTGGATTATCAAAAAAGTAATTTTAATCGTGCCACACAAAGCAAAAGACAAATAGGCTCAAGTGTAAAACCCTTTCTTTATCAAACAGCTATTGATTCAGGACTTTCTCCTAACCATAAAATTGCAGATATTGCAAGAACTTATGAATACAGAGTAAATGGCGTTAAAAAAGTATGGCAACCTAAGAATTATGTAAATTCTTTTAGGGGTTTAGTAAGTATGAAAGATGCGCTTACAAAGTCGCTTAATCTAGCTACAATCAATCTAGTAGAAGAAGTAGGATTTGATAGGATTTATGCAGATATTTTAAAATATGGTTTTAGCAATGTGCCAAAGGATATGTCTATTAATTTAGGGAGTTTTGGGGCTTCTCCATTAGAGATGGCTAGGAATTTCACTCTTTTTTCAAACTATGGAAAAATCGTAGAGCCACAGCTTATTGTAAGTATCCAAAATTATGAGGGCAAAAGTGTAGAGTTTGAAACCAAAGAGAGAGAAATCACAAGTGAAGCACAGAGCTTTTTGCTTGTGGATATGCTAAGAAATGCGGTAATAAGGGGTAGTGGCACAAGAGCAAAAGTGGAAGGAATTGAGTTAGCGGGTAAAACAGGAACGACAAATGATAATGTAGATGCTTGGTTTTGTGGTTTTTCTCCTAGTGTTGAAGCAATCGTATGGTATGGAAAAGACGATAATACTCCTATGGGGCATAGTGAGACAGGAAGCATAGCTCCAGCACCTGCATTTTCTTACTTTTTTGAAAGAATCTTAAAAGTAGATCCAGCAATAAAAAGGGAATTTTCCATTCCTAAAGGAGTGCAAAGCAGAAAAGTAAATGGGGAGATTGTTTATTTTACAGAAAAATCTCCTTTGCGTGAAGATGTTAAAGAACAAAATGAAAGTATTATTTTTTAAGATTTTTATAAAAATTTAGGTAAGTGATAGATGAAGAATTTTTTTAAGCGATTAGCCCCCTATATGAAAGAGTATAAATTATATTTTTTTTATGCAGTTTTGGGGAGCATTATGGTGGCAGGTGCGAGCGGTTATAGTGCTTATTTAGTTAAACCTGTTTTAGATGAAATTTTCATCAATAAAGATACAGCAATGCTTAGCTTTTTGCCCTTTTTAGTGGTTATGGCTTATTTTACAAAAGGGCTTGGTGCTTATATTCAAGTGTATTATATGAATTATATTGGGCAAAATATCGTTATGAGTGTCAAAAACAAGCTTTTAGATAAGCTTTTAACCTTTGAAATGGCTTTTTTTAATCGTTATAGAAAAGGGGAGCTTATTTCAAGGGTTGTAGGGGATATTGGCGCAATTCAAAGTGCTGTTTCAAATTATTTTATTGAAGGAATTAGAGATGGTTTAACCATCTTTGCACTCATTGGGGTTGTGATTTATCAAAGTCCTGAATTAGCATTTTATGGACTTGTAGTTATGCCACTTTCTTTGATACCTATTGCAATGATTGCTAGAAGAATGAAAAAGGCTTCTAAAAAAATGCAGGAAAAAAATGCAGATATTTCTTCAAAATTAGTAGAGATTTTTAACAATATTGAGCTTATTAAAGCAAGCAGTGGTGAAAAGATGGAGCATCAATATTTTGTGGAGCAAAATAAAGATTTAGTTAATCTATCTATTAAAACGATTAGAATCTCAGAGCTTACCTCGCCTTTGATGGAAACTTTAGGTGCTATTGCTATTGCACTTGTGATTTTTGTGGGAGGTTTTCAAGTGATTAATGGAGAGATAAGCACGGGTGCGTTTTTTTCTTTTACAACGGCACTTTTTATGCTTTACACTCCTTTTAAAAAAGTAAGTGCACTTTATAGTAAGATTCAAGTAGCACTCGCTGCAGGAGATAGAATCTTTGAAATGCTAGATAGAAAAGAGCAAATTAGCGATGGAAATGAAGAATTAAAAGAAGTAGTAAAAAGTGTAGAATTTAAAAATATTACCTTAAGTTATGAAGGAGAAAAAAACGCATTAGAAAATGTGAGTTTAAAATTAAACCGCGGAGAGAGTGTTGCGTTTGTAGGGAGTAGCGGTGGAGGGAAAAGTTCACTCGTGAATGTGCTTTTGCGTTTATATGATCCAAAAGAGGGAGCAGTATATATCAATGGTAAAAATATTAAAAGTTTTACACAAGAGAGTTTAAGAGAAAAGATTTCTATTGTAACACAACGCATTTTTATTTTTAATGATAGCATTGCAAATAATATTGCTTATGGTTTGGAAATGGATGAAGAAAGGGTAAAAGATGCCCTAAAAAAAGCTAGAATCTTAGATTATGTAGAAAGTTTAGAAAATGGGATATATACGCTTTTAGATGAATTTGGAGCAAATTTGAGCGGAGGTCAAAGACAAAGGATTGCTATTGCAAGAGCTATTTATAAAAATCCAGAAATTTTGATTTTAGATGAGGCTACAAGCGCATTGGATAACAAAACAGAAGAAGAGTTTAGAGAGGCTTTGAGTGAAATTATTAAAGATAAGATTACAATCATAGTTGCTCATAGATTTTCTACTGTATCTTTAGCTAAAACTCTTTATTTTTTCAAAGAGGGTAAAATCATAAATAGTGGAACCTTTGAAGAGCTTTTAGAAAAATGTGAAGAATTTAGAAGCTATTATAAAAAATCTTAAAAATAAAATATGATATAATAAGTTAATTTTACAATAAGGATTTTTGCTATGTCTAATTTATCAAATGTTGATCAAATTACTAATCTTCATAGAAATAATGAACTGCAGTTGCTATGTTTTAGGCTAGAAAAAGATAAAGATTTATATGCTGTAAATGTCTTTAAAATAAGGGAAGTTGTGAAATATCGTGGGGATATTACCGTGGTTTCACATGAAGGTAGTTCTTTAGTGGAGGGGCTTATTACTATAAGAGAGCTTACAATTCCTCTTATTGATTTAAGAAAATGGTTTTTTTATGATGCAAGAAATAAGGAGAAAAATTTAGAAGGGTATGGCATTAAAAGAGAAGAGGGAGAAGATGAAGTAATTATGATTTGTGAATTTTCTAAATGGACGGTTGGGGTTAGAATTTATGAAGCAGATAGAATCTTAAATAAAAAATGGACAGAAATTGAACAAAGTGCAGGAATAGGAAATTCAGGATTGAACACAAAATTAGTAAGTAGAACAAGATATTTTGATGGAAGTTTAGTGCAAGTTGTGGATATTGAAAAAATGCTTGTAGATGTTTTTCCATGGATTGAAGATGAAAAAAATGATGAAATTACTAAAATAAGACAAATCCAAAGCTCTAAAGAAATATTGTTAGCAGATGATTCTCCAAGCGTTATTAAAACTATGCAAAATATTTTAAATAAATTAGGTGTAGAATATAGAACTTTTGTAAATGGACAACAACTTTTAGATTATATATTTGATGAGGAGACGGATATTACGCATATTGGGGCGATTATTACAGACTTAGAGATGCCAGAAGCAAGTGGTTTTGAAGTTATTAAACAAGTTAAAGCCACTCCAAAAACTTCCCATATTCCTATTATTGTAAATTCTTCTATGAGCGGTAGCTCTAATGAAGATATGGCAAAATCTTTGAATGCAGATGAATTTATTTCTAAATCTAATCCTATTGAAATTGAAGAAGCACTCCATAAATTTATGATTAAATAAAAATGTTACAAAAAGTGAAGTCTAAAATAAAAACCTCCATTTTTATTTTAGGCAAAAATTCCTACAATCTTATTCTTTTAAAAATATCTTAAAATATATATTGACATAAATCAAGGCTTTCATTTTATAAACTTTTTAGAATCTTTATAGCATTTAATGCTATTTTGAAAAATAGGAGGTTTTGCTGATGGATAGACGATCTTTTCTAAAAACAGCAGCGGCTGCGAGTGCTGCAAGTGCAGTTGGTATTAGTGTGCCTACTTCAAGTTTGGCTAAGGCTCAAAGTGCTGAAGCAAATTGGAAATGGGATAAGAGTGTATGTAGATTTTGCGGAACGGGTTGTGGGATTATGGTAGCTACAAAAGATGGACAAATTGTAGCAGTTAAAGGTGATCCATCAGCTCCTGTTAATAGAGGATTAAACTGCATTAAAGGATATTTTAATGCAAAGATTATGTATGGAGAGGATAGATTAAGAGTTCCTTTAATGCGTGTAAATTCTAAGGGCGAATTTGACAAAAAGGGTAAATTCCAGCCTATCTCTTGGCAAAAGGCCTTTGATGTTATGGCGCAAAAGTTTAAAGAAGCTTATAATGAGCTTGGACCAACGGGAATTGGTGTATTTGGCTCTGGGCAATATACTATTCAAGAAGGATATGCAGCAGCTAAGCTTATAAAAGGTGGCTTTAGAAGTAATAATTTAGATCCTAATGCTAGACATTGTATGGCAAGTGCGGTTGTTGGCTTTATGGAAACATTTGGTATTGATGAGCCAGCAGGCTGTTATGATGATATTGAGCTAACCGATACTATTGTTACTTGGGGGGCAAATATGGCAGAAATGCACCCCATTTTGTGGTCAAGAGTAACCGATAGAAAGCTTTCAAACGCAGATAGAGTTAAAGTCATCAATTTAACACCTTATACGAATAGAACTTCGGATTTAGCAGATATTGAAATTGTTTTTAAGCCCCATACAGATTTAGCAATTTGGAATTTTATTGCTAGAGAGATTGTTTATAATAATGAAAAAGCGATTGATTGGGATTTTGTAAAGAAAAATTGTATCTTTACAACAGGCTATGCAGATATTGGCTATGGAATGAGAACAAATATCAAGCATGCAAAATATAAACAAGAAGAGCTAGATACCGCTTCTAAAGAAAAATCAAAAGTTATTAGCGAAAATGAGGGTGTAACTTTAAGGTATTTAGGGCTAAAAAGTGGCGATGTTATGGAAAATAAACATAACGCACAAGCAGGAGATCATTGGGAAATTAGCTTTGAAGAGTTTAAAAAAGCATTAGAACCTTATACGCTTGATTTTGTTGCTAAAATCGCTAAAGGAAATGAAAATGAGAGCTTAGATTCCTTTAAAGAAAAATTACAACAGCTCGCGAATTTCTATATTGAGAAAAATAGAAAAATTGTAAGCTTTTGGACAATGGGAATGAATCAACACACAAGAGGAACTTGGGTAAATGAGCAAAGCTATATGGTGCATATGCTCCTTGGAAAACAAGCAAAACCCGGAAGTGGAGCATTCTCTCTAACGGGGCAACCAAGTGCGTGTGGAACTGCAAGGGAAGTGGGGACATTTTCTCATAGATTACCAGCAGATATGGTAGTAGCAAACAAAAAGCATAGAGAAATTAGTGAAAAAATTTGGAAGCTTCCACAAGGCACGATTAATCCACAAATGGGATCTCATTTTATGCAAATTATGAGAGATTTGGAAGATGGCAAGATTAAATGGGCATGGGTGCAAGTAAATAATCCATGGCAAAATACAGCAAATGCAAACCACTGGATAAAAGCTGCAAGAGAGATGGATAATTTTATTGTAGTTTCAGATGCGTATCCTGGGATTTCTGCAAAAGTTGCAGATTTAATATTACCTGTTGCTATGATTTATGAAAAATGGGGTGCTTATGGAAATGCAGAGCGAAGAACACAACATTGGAAACAACAAGTATTGCCACAAGGGGAGGCTATGAGTGATACTTGGCAGATTTTAGAGTTTTCTAAACGCTTTACATTAAAAGAAGTATGGAAAGAGCAAAAAATTAATGATAAGCTAACCTTACCTAATGTGTTAGAAGAAGCTAAAAAGATGGGCTATAGCGAAGATTCTACACTTTTTGAAGTGCTATTTGCAAACAAAGAAGCACAAAGCTATAAAATTAATGATAAACTTTTAAAAGATGCTCTAAATTCTGAAGTTCTAGGCGATAGCAGAGAAGTGGTAGGAAGTGATGGAAAAGTCTTTAAAGGATATGGATTTTTTATCCAAAAATATTTATGGGAAGAGTATAGAAAATTTGGTATAGGGCATGGGCATGACTTAGCTGATTTTGATACATACCATAGAGTTAGAGGATTAAGGTGGCCAGTGGTTGATGGCAAAGAAACACAATGGAGATTTAATGCAAAATATGATTATTATGCAAGAAAAGCAAATAATGGTGATTTTGCATTTTATGGAACTTTTGGCAAAGAGGTGCCTAGAGGGGATTTAATTGCTCCAAAGACACAAGAAAAATATTCTTTGAAAAATAAAGCAAAAATATTCTTCCGCCCTTATATGGATCCACCTGAAATGCCTAGCAAAGAATATCCATTTTGGCTTAGCACAGGTAGGGTTTTAGAGCATTGGCATAGTGGAACGATGACTATGAGAGTTCCAGAGCTTTATCGTGCGGTTCCAGAAGCTTTATGCTATATGAATCCAGAAGATGGCGAGAACTTAGGCATAAAGCAAAATGAAGCTGTTTGGGTAGAATCAAGAAGAGGTAAGGTTAAAGCAAGAGTAGATATGCGTGGTAGAAATCGTCCTCCTAAGGGATTAGTATATGTGCCTTGGTTTGATGAGAAAGTATATATCAATAAAGTTTGTCTTGATGCTACTTGTCCGATTTCTAAGCAGACAGATTTTAAAAAATGTGCTGTTAAAATCTATAAGGCATAAAGTGTGGAAGAGCTAACAAGAAGAAAGTTCTTATTAAATGGTGCTAAAGCGATTGCACTTACTCTAATGGGCGGCTTAGTGTGGAGTGCATATTTAGGTGAAGCAAAAGCTAATGTTTTTGTTTTGCGACCACCTGCAGCCCTAGATGAAGAAGAGTTTTTAAAACATTGTATTAAATGTGGTTTATGTGTAGAAGCTTGCCCTTTTGGAACTTTGAAGTTAGCAACACAAGGAGAGGCAATAGTTAGCGGAACACCTTATTTTATCCCTAGAGAGATTCCTTGTAAAATGTGCGTGGATATTCCCTGTGTGCCAATATGTCCCACTAAGGCTTTAGATACAAGTTTAGTAAGCAACGAAAAAGGTTTATTAGAAATTAATAAAGCTAAAATGGGGGTTGCTATTGTAGATAAAGAAAATTGTGTGGCTTTTTGGGGGATACAATGTGATGCATGTTATCGTGCTTGTCCTTTAATGGGAGAAGCTATTGTATTAGAATTAAAACGCAATGAACGCACAGGCAAACATTCATTTTTATTGCCAGTAGTTATGAGTGAAGTTTGCACTGGATGTGGAATGTGTGAAAATGCTTGCATTACCAAAAAAGCGGCTATTAGAGTTATGCCACGCCATTTGGCTTTAGGAGAAGTAGGGGAGAATTATATTAAAGGTTGGGAGAAAGAAGATGAAAGACGCTTAGAAAATCTTAAAACCAAAGATTTATCCCTAGATAAAAACAAACAAATACAAGATTATTTAAACACGGAGGAATTTTAAAATGAAAAAATATAGATTTTTGATTTTTAGAAGAATAATCCAAATTGGTTTAATAGTTTTGTATATTTTAGGGACTTATCAAGGTTTTTGGATACTAAAAGGGAATCTTAGCTCCTCTTTAGTTTTTAATACCATTCCTTTAAGCGATCCTTTTGCGATTTTGCAATTAACTTTTAGTGGGGCTATTGTGGGCTTAAATGCACTTATTGGAGCTTTAATTATTGTATTAATTTATGGCTTATTGATAAGGAGGGCATTTTGTGCTTATGTATGTCCGCTAAATTTAGTTACAGATTTTGCAAATTTTTTGAGAAGGATTTTAAAGACTGATAAGCTAAATAGCACACTTAGCTTAAAAAGGAGTTTGCGTTATTATATTTTATTACTTTCTTTAGTGCTTTCAAGTATCTTTGGATTAGCAGCATTTGAAGCTATCAGTCCTATTGGAATATTGCATAGGGGATTGATATTTGGCTTTGGACTTGGGATTTTTGGTGTGTTGGTTGTGTTTTTATTTGATTTATTTGTGGTAAAAAATGGCTTTTGTGGGCATTTATGTCCGCTTGGAGCTTTTTATTCCCTAATAGGTCGCTTTGCACTTTTAAAAGTTCAATACGATTTTAGCTCGTGCACAAACTGCTTAGAATGCAAAAAGATTTGTCCAGAAAAACAAGTATTAAACTTAGTGGGCAAACAAAGTGGCTTTATAAATGCAGGAGAATGTATAGTATGCGGAAGATGTATAGAAGTGTGCGAAGATAATGCACTTAAATTTAATCTAGTAAATTTTGCAAAAAGGAAAAATAATGAACTATAAAAAAGTATTTTTAGCCTCTATGGCTTTGGCATTAATATTTTTTGGTTGTCAAGCGGGTAAGCAGGGAATCAGTGAAGAAGAGCTTGGACTTAGAAAAAGCACGCTTTTTAATGAAGAAGCTAATATCCAAGCTTTTGATTATGAAGATGCAAAAGCAGCAGGAGAATCCACTCTTTTGCAAAGATCTTTTGAAAATGCACCTCCTTTGATTTCTCATAGTGTAGAAGGATTATTGCCTATTACTAAAGAAAATAACTCTTGCACTTCTTGTCATTTGCCAGAGATTGCAGAAGCAGTGGGGGCTATCTCTATGCCAAAATCGCATTTTTATAACTTTAGAACCCATAAGGATTTAAAAGAAAAAATGGATGAAAATCGCTTTAATTGCGTAGCTTGTCATGTGCCACAAGTGAATGCAGAACCTTTGGTTAAAAATAATTTTTCTCCAGAATTTCGTCAAAAAGATGGAGTTTCTAAATCTAATCTTTTAGATGTTTTAAATGAGGGTGTAAAATAATGCTAAAAAGAAGGGAGATATTTAATCTATTTAGCAAAGGAAGCAAAAAAGAGATTTGTATTCTCCCTCCTTATAATGAAGATAGAAGCCTTTTTGATAAATTTTGTAAAGAGTGTGATAAGGCTTGTATAAAGGCTTGTGAAGATTCTAGTAAACTTTATCAAGAGGGCATTATTAAAGAAAAAGAGGGTATGCCCTATGTAGATTTTACAACTAGAGGTTGCACTCTTTGTCAAGAATGTGCTAAGGTTTGTGAATATGATGTCTTAAAAGTGCAAGAAAATCCAAATTGGAATGTAAAATTTTCTATTGATGCGCTAAAATGCTTAGCATATCAGAAAACTATGTGTTTTACTTGCAAAGATATATGTCAAAGTATAACTGAAAAAAAAGATGTGATTTTATTTACAGGGATGTTTTATCCAGTAATAGAAGAAAGTTGTATAGGTTGTGGATTTTGCATAAGTGCTTGTCCAACTTATGCGATTATTTGGAGTTAAACGATGAAGATTGTTTTGGTTTTTATTTTTATGGTGGGGTTTTTAATGGGGCAAAGTTTAGAGTATAGATTAGAGCTAGATGAGAATGTTACTACCTTAATAGAAGATAATGGAGTGCTGCTGGCAGGAAGTGATAATGGTAGCATTTATGCGATAAAATGGGAAAAGGATACTCAAAAATTTAAGGCTTCTAAAATCTTTCAACTAGAAAAAATTCATAATTATTTTGGAGAGAATATTTATCCAAAAATCTTTTCACTTGATGTATTGGATAATCAAATTTTAATCCTTTCTCAAGGAGATGATGGGGGCAAAAATCTTTTTATCTATGGAGAAAAGCTTATACAAATTTTCTCAAGCAAAGATTCTCTTAATATTAAAAAGGCGGGATTTGTAGATAAAAAACATTTATTTTTAGCTCTTGCTAGTAATGAAATTATGCTTTATGATTTAGAAAATAAAAATAATCTATACCAAAAACAGATTTCTGAAGCTAGTTTTTCAGATTTTTCTTTGAGTGAAGATAGAAAAGAGTTTATCGCTTCTTGTGAATCGGGGATTTTATATTATGGCAATACCCAAAATGGTGAGATTATAAAAACTTATGAAGATGCAAATAAAGACAATGTCTATCAAGTAAAAATGGCACAAAATAAACTTGGGGAAAAAGTCTTTGTAAGTGCGGGACAAGATAGGGTGGTTGGAATTTACACAGATAAAAGTAGCAAAAAATTACAAGCTGATTTTTTGGTTTATAGTGTGGGTATAAATAAAGAAGCTACTAAAATCGCTTATCCTTTTAATGAGAATAGTGATATTAGGGTTTATGATCTTTTAGAGGATAAAGAGGTTAAAAGATTAAAAACACATCAAAATATGCTAAATAACATTATTTTTTTAGAAGAAAAATGGCTAGTGAGTGCAGAAGATGGTAAGAATATTTATTTTTGGAATTTAGGGAGTTAAATATGGAAGACTATAATGTATCTAGCGTAGTAGTAATGTGTAAAGCAAAAGATGTGGAAAGCTTATGGGAGAGATTACCTAAGATTTTAGGGGTTGAATGCCATTTTAAAGATGAAAGTGGCAAGATTGTGATTACAATAGAGGCAAGTTGCATTGAAGAAGAGATTAAAACCTTAAAACAAGTGGAAGCACAAGAGGGAGTGATTTTAGCACAAATGATGTATAGCTATCACCAAAAAGAGCTAGAGAATCTAGAAGAGAAAATGCAACAAAGCTCAGAAGTGCCAAACATTTTAGAAGAACAAATAGATGCTAAAAATATTTTCTATGGTGGCAATATAGAAGAACATTTTAAGAAAATGAAATAAGTTTAAAGTATTAAGCTCATATAAAGCCCAAAAATCTATTTGGGACTTTTAAAGTAAGTTGATTAATTTGCTTTATTAGATGGATAATGCTATCTTGCTGATTCAAAAAACTTCTTTATTTAATCAGGTTTTAATTCTAAAACTTTTTTGGTTTGGATAGCCACAGGCACAACACCTCTTTCTTTTGCATAATCATGGCAATAATCGCAAGCTTTAAAAAACTCTTGTGCATAAAAGTCAAAAAATCTACTTTTATCTTCTTCTAGATTTATAAAATCGCCACTAAATTCTTCTAGACCTTTAAGGCGTGAGAGAGAGCTAGCCACAGGACAGACAAAAATCGCTCCCTTTTTGGCAAGATTTTTTTGTCCCTCATCGTTAAAGCCCTCGCTACTCATAAGGCTTACACAAATCATTCCGCAAGCCTTAAAGTTTGCGATATTTTCTTCTTTGGTTCTATTTCTTTTGTAAATCTTACCGGGTTCTTTCCAAGTGGCATCTTTTGCACCCCATAAGAATTGATAGGGTATTTTATTCTTTTTTAGAGCATTGAAGATTTGATTGTGCTTTAGTGTGAGCTTTAAATTGGGCGAGAAAGAGTAATCAGAAATGGTAACTTTTGCCTTTTTTCTAATGGCTTTTAAGCTTAAAAGTAGTTCTTCTTTAAACTCCAAAGTTCCATTGGTTACGATATTGAGTGTTAAAATTTGTTTTTTAGCTCCTAAATAATTTACTAATTTTGGCAAATCTTTAAAAATTAAAGGCTCTCCACCGATAATCCTTAAATGTGCTATGGTATCTACTTTACTAAGCAGAGTTTCTATGCTTTCTTTAATTCCTTCAAAAGTTGCAGAGTATTGGTTGGAGCTTGAAAAGTATTGCATTAAATTCATACAGGATTCACAACGCATCGTGCATTTAGTGGTTAAAACAAGCTCTAAATAAGGAATATCTATTTTACCTTCTAAAACCCTTTTTTTAAAATAGTTTTCTAAAAAAAATTTTTTGGCAAAAAATGCAATAGGGAGTTTATAGATTCTTGCTAGATTCCGTTCACCTTTTAAAAAGCGACTATAACGATAAATGTTTGCTTGAATATACCTTTCTATAAAAGTAGGATTTGAAAGATAATTTGAAAAATTCATTGAAAAGCTCCATAATTTAAATAGATTAAAAATTTTGTAAGTATAGTAAAAAATCTTTAAATTTTCTAGTAAGACTTTTTAAGGAAGTCTTACTAGAGATTTTGGATAATATCCTTTAGGGCAGCATTGATAGCGTTTTGCAGGCTTGTTGTAATGTCTTCTTTAGTAAAGTCTTGATTTCCACCCATACCTAAAATCTTGCTACTTGTTGAATCTAAAGTAGTTTTGCCTAAGAATATAAGATTTTCTTTATAACGACTTAGTGAGAATTGCACTTCAATAATGGCATTTTTTTGAAAGTTTTGCTTAAAGAAATTTCCTTGCTCTTTTTGCGTGTAAAGACTTCCAAAAACAGCATCCAACTTATATTCTTTGCCATAATTTACCCCAAATTCAAAACAATTACTATTTTTTAATGAAGCGATAATTTCTTTTTGCACTTCTTGTTTTTGCAGTTTTAAATCATTAAATTCCCCCACTTTTAAAGATTGCAAATCAAGTGTAGCCACTGGAGTTTTACAAATTTGCTTCATAGGAATTTGTGCAATGGGGGCTTGTTTAGAACAGCCTAAAAAAAGAAAGATGAGAGAGAATAAAACGAGAATTTGTTTCATTTTAGTCCTTTTTGAAAAATATTTTGGATTCTAGCATATTTTAAGTGCTTATTACAAAGATAGCTGATAAAATTGCAAGCTTATCTATAAAATGAGGTATTTTAGGAATGTTTCGTAAAAAAATTGCATTGATACAAATTATATTATTATTATTGATATTGGTAGGTTTATTTTGTCTTTATCAAAATATCAAAAATACAGCAAAAATCCAAGATGAAGCACTTTATTTAGTAAATATTAGTGGAAAACAAAGGGTATTGGCACAACGCATTGTATTTTTGTCGCAAGTAATTTTAGCAAATACTCTAAGCAAACGCGACAATCATGCAAATTTTGCAGAATTTAGAGGATGCATTATGCAGCTTAATTCTATCCATAATGTGTTAAAAGAATTTGTTGTGGGACAAATTAGTAAAAATAGTGAATTTACAACTTTAGATGATATGTATTTTGGTAAGGGAAACCTAGATTATAAAATGGAAAAATTTTTACAAGATGCTAGTAGGATTTTTTACTCAAACGATATTCAAAGTATTGTGATGGGTAATCAAGAATTATTGAGTATGCTAGAGGGTGATAATGGGCTTTTAGCGGTTTTAGAGCTTACGACACTTAGTCATCAAATTTATGCCCAAAATTCAAACAAAACCCATACAAACAAAAGCAATTATTTACTTTTGGCAATTTTAATTTTAGCTGTGGGTGAGTTTTTACTCTTTTTTGTTAAAAAAAGGGATATTAAAGCATAAAAGCACTAAAAATTAAATTCTAAGATCCCTTTTAGAAATTCTATTTTTTGCATCATTGCTATAAGGATAACTCCTAATAGTCCTGCAAAAAATCCTGCAAGTGCGTCATCTCCTATCACCCCAAGTCCGCCTTTGACATTTTTATCTACTTTGCCTATGATTGAGGGCTTCCAAATATCAAAGATTCTAAAAAGCACAAAGGATAAAAGAAGACAAAAAGGGCTAAGTCCAAGCATAGACATACAAATCCAAACGCCCACAAGCTCATCAATTACAATTTCTTTATGATCATGGGCTAAACCCTTTTGCTCATAAGAATCTATAATTTTCACTCCGATTGCACCCAGTAAAAGTGCAGATAAAAAGAGTGTGCTAAGTGCATAGGAGCCGATTAAATAACCAAAGGGCAAAGCTACAAGTGTGCCAAAAGTCCCGGGTGCTTTAGGGGAAAGCCCACTAAAAAAAAGTGTTAAATACATTTTTTTAAAAAAATCATTAAGGTCTTTAAAATCTAAAAAAAAGTTTTTTTGCATAATTTTTCCTAATAAAGTGAATAAGTTTGGTAAAGATTCATAAGTTTGATATAAAAATCTTCATCGCTATAACGCTTTAAAATTCCATCGCTTGCAAACATAGAAGCATATTCATCTAAAAATCCATCAAAACGCTTAGGATAAAGTCGGCTTAAAATTTTAGCAGAAACCTCTTTTCTTACAAGCACAGTTGGAGGCATAAGCCCAAAACTAAGTAGCTGTTTTAAAAATTTTGTGCTATAAGTGATGTGGTGGTGTTTGCCATGGGGGCAGGTTCTCACGCTTACAATCGTTTTGCATTCATTGCAAAAAACAAATTCATTTAAAAGCTTGATTTTAATATCAATATCTTTAATGGTATCATAAATAGAATGGATTTTTTGGTTATCATAATAAATAGAAAGGTTAGGGTGGTTTTCTCCTACTACTAGATGTGTGCAAGAAAGATTTTGGGCTAAAATTGCATCAAGGATTAGCCCATGTGCCCCTGCAAAAAGATAAATATCTTCTAAACAAAAAATTAAGATTCTCTCTTTGGGGAGAAAGTTGCTTACGACAAATTCTAGGCATTGTTTTCTTAAATCAAATTCTAAAAATTCTTCTTTGTGGGGTTTTGAAAGAAGCAAGATTAAAAGATCGCTTTCTTCCAAAATGGAGCGAAAGATTCTCTCATGGATTCTTGTAATGGGTGCTGCTTCAATCACAATGGAAGTAATTTTTTTAGCATCTAAAATAGATTTTTTTTCTAAAATTTTTTCTTTGCTTGCTCTATTTGCATAAAGGGAACTATCAAGTTCTAGTGTGTAATCCCCACAAATAGCATAATCTCCTAGCCTATTGTAAATATCATTTGCTTTTTGTGAGTAAATATCCCCATTCATAATTTTAAAAAGGCGTTCTTTTTTGTTAATAGGAAAGCTAGAATCCACCACAAGTTCGCCACATACTTGACTATCACAAACCAAAGAGAGGATTTCCCCTTTTTTGGCATTTTTCATTACCTCAAGATTACGTTTTCCAGAGGGTGCTAAGATAAAAGAGAAAGGAAAGCTTTGTTTATTATAAATGCCACTTTTATCCACTTCTTGCATTTCTTGTTGATTCATTAAAGATACAACAGGGTATAAAAGTCCTTCTTTGCACAATAAAAGGGCAAAAATAGCCTCTTTGTCAATAAAAAGTGCTTTATTTCTTCTTGCTAACGCCATATTTTTTTCTTTTTTCCCAAAGGCTTTTTCTTGACATTCCAAGTCTTTTGCTAAGTTCTGTATCAGGATACTTATCTTCAAATTTTAAAATCATAGTTTTAATATAATCATCCACACTTAAAATTTCACAAGGAAAATTATCATTAATTTCTTTAATATTGATTTCAAATACATTATCAAGATGGCTTGTATCTCCACCAAGGACAGAAAGAATCACGGGAATATTTTTAAGATTTTTTAAAAACTCTAATTGAGCTTCTTTGTTAAGTCCTTCAAAGCCTACAATATAAGTTAGCTGTTGTTTTTGAAAGTCTTTTTTGCAAAAGGAATCTTTTTTATGAAGAGAGATAAAATGAATGGGAAGTTTTTTATGGTTTGCATAATTCACCACACAAGCATCAATTACCCTTTGAGAGGAGCTTTTAATAACAAAAGGAAAAGTTATTTTTGTGTTGATTGTATGGGAAGATGAAATAAACGAAGAGGCTAAATAATCTTTATAAAAAAGAATCTCTTGTTGCAATTGCGTGAAAGCTTTATAGTGGTTAATCTTTCTTAAAAGCTCTTCAATCATAAAAGGTTTTAGAATATAATCTTTTGCGCCCGCATCAAGAGGTCTTGTGACTGTATCTTCACTTACATAAGGGATCATTAGAATAATAATGGAATTTTTAAATTTGTCAATAACAGGATAAAAATTTTGCCCTGAAATACTTGTAGAGAGTAAAACAATATCCACATTATCCTCATAGCTCATTGCATCTTCTAAAAGTGAGATAATCTCACATTCAAAGCCACAAGTTTGAAGCTTTGCGGCAATGCTTTGAGCGAGATAAATTTCATTTTCTATGATAAGTATTTTCATTTTAAACCTTCTTTTAATAATTTAGTCCAATTAAAATATTCCATAACCACGAGGGTTTGCACCAAAATTCCCTCTTTTCTACCCACAAACCCTAAATGCTCTGTGGTTGTAGCTTTTAAATTGACGCAAAAAAGTGGAATATTAAGTAATTTTGCAATATTTTTTTCGATATGCGATTTGTAGGGAGATAGTTTTGGAGTTTGTGCAAATATTGTAATATCTACTTGCCTTATACTATAACCCACATCTAGTGCAAAATCTAAAATTTTTTCTAAAAGCTTTGCAGAATCTGCTCCTTTAAAGCTAGGATCATTATCAGGAAACCACTCTCCAATATCTCCAGCCCCAATTCCTCCTAAAATCGCATCACTAAGAGAATGGAGGCATACATCACCATCACTATGTGCAATAAACTCATAAGGAGCAGGGATTTTTATCCCACCCATAAGCAAACCTTCTCCTTTTTGAAAGGCATGAATATCACTGCCAAATCCCATAATTGCTCTTTGGCTAGGAGGAGGAAAGTTAAAGGCTTCTAAATCTTTTAAATGTGTGATTTTTAAAGATTCTTTAGAACCTTCTATAAAGCCTATCTTGCCCCCACTTGCTAAAATTGCACTACTTTCATCTGTAAACTGTCCTTTTGTGATGGCAAGCTTTAGCACTTTTGTTTTGCTAAGTTGTGGAGTTTGGATAATTTTTAGATTTTCTCTTTTTAAATAGCTCAATGAAGTTTCATCTTCTAATGCGGTTGTATCATAGATATTTAAAAAAGGCACAATGCAATCAAAATCTTCTTTGTTTTCCAAAATAGAAAGAAAAATTTCTTTTGGAATATTAGCACGCGCGACATCGCTTACTAAAACCCATTCTTCTTTAATGTTTTTTAGGGCATTTTCTAAAGAATCTTGTCTAGTTTCTCCTCCTATAACTACTTCAAAATTTAATTCATAAGAAAAAATATATTTTTCCATTAGTTTTTTTTCTTCTTGATTTGAAGCAGTGATGATGCAAGTGCTAAAGGCATAAAAGCTAGAAACCTCTTTAGCGACTTTTAACCATAAAGGTATTTCATCTAGTCGTAGCCATTGTTTCTTGGGACTTTTTGTACTTCTAAAGCGGGTGGAAGCCCCCGCATTTAATAAAATCAGTGCAACTTTACGCAAATGTTTCCCTTAATTTAACTAAAGTTTAAAATAGCCAATGTGTTTTTTAAGTGTATTTGCAATTTCTTCTAGCGCGTTAGAAGAGCTTGTATTTTGCTCCATAAGGCTTACAGTATTTTTAGAACTTTCTGAAATATCTACTAATTCTTTTGCAAGTTCTTCAATATTTTTGGTTTGAATCTCAGTTGCTTGTGCAACTTCTTTGGCTTTTTCAAAAGAATCTAACGCTTGTGTGTTGATTTGATCTAAAATTCCATCTGCTTCATTTGCAAGTTGCATTCCTTTTTCTACTTGAGGAATCGCTGCTTGAATTGCTTCTACTGCTGTTTGAGTTTCGCTTTGGATAATCTCAATAATGCGTGTAATTTCAGAAGTAGCAACCCCTGTTCTTTCTGCTAGTTTTCTAATTTCATCTGCAACTACGGCAAATCCTCTTCCGGCCTCTCCAGCTCTTGCTGCTTCAATCGCTGCATTTAGTGCTAAAAGATTAGTTTGATCTGTGATTTCTTTAATAAGTTCTGCACTGCCATTAATCTCTTGAGAATGTTTTTCTAGCATTCTAATGCGTTCAGATGAAAGGGAAACAGTTTGAGTAATCTTTTCAATCTCATCAATAGTAGTTTTCATAGATTCTTTAGCATGAAAAGAAAGGCTTGTAGTTTGCTCGGAGTTTTCTTTGGTTTGAATGGCAATTTGTGAAACATCATTAATAGCTTTTACAAGATCTTGAATCTTATTTGCAGAATTTTGAGAATGATTGTATTGTTCTTGTGAAGAACTTTTTGCTACTTCAGAGCTATTGGATACATCACTAGCTTTATTAGTTAGTTCGCTAGAAGAATGTGCAACTTCACCTACAATGCCTCTAAGTCTTTCTTGCATATTAGCAACAGAGGCTAACATGCTTTCTTTGAATTTTGTATCAATATTTGTTTTTAAATTTCCACCTGCAATACTTAAAACAGCTTTTACTGCCTCTTTTGGCTCTCCTCCTAAAGAAGAAATAATCGCTCTAGTAATCAGCGTAGCAATCACAAACGCAAAAATTGTCGCAATAACAGCTAGCCATAATGTTAAATCAAGATAGCTAATAATTGTGCTACTTGCTTGATCGGTTAGAATCTGATTTTTACTTTCTTGGTAGTCAATAAATTCATTAATTACAGCAAGCCAATTTACAAAAGCACCGCGAGCTTTACTAATAAGCAAGGCTCTAGCACCTGCTAAATCTTGATTGGCTTTAAGTGAGATAATCTCAGTAATAAGTGGCATAGTATAAGCTTCTACTGCTTTAATTTTGTCTAAAATTTCTTTATCTTTAGCATCATACATATTCGCATTTTTAAAAATTTCTTCCATTTTTAATGCAGAATCTTTATATGCCTCTTCTAATTTTTTAATAGTTTGAATAGTGCTAGTAAGCTCATTAGGATCACTTAGTAAAACAACATCTCTAATCGCAATAGCTCTATCATGCACGCTCCCTCTAAAATTTATAGCATAGCGTTGTTTAACTGCATTAACATCTGTAATAGTTTTTAAGCTTGTATTTACAAATTGTATCTTTACATAACCCACTGCGGAAATCACAATGATAAAGGCCAATACAATAGAAAAGCCTGATAATAACTGAAACTTAAGTGAGAGGTTTTTATTAAACATGGCAAATATCCTTCTTTATTTTAAAAAATTATATGAGATTATATGAATAATATTATTAACTCTAAATTAAAGCAACATAAAGTATCTCTATTAAAGTTAAGATTTTTTTATCTTTTTTATTAGTTTTTAGACAGAGGATTGGGAGAATATCTCGTGTAAAATTTACTTTATAGCATTTTTTGAAAAATATTTTATTTTTATAAGAAAAAGAAGAAAACATAGAAAATATTTTAAAATAATTTTATAAAAGGATAAAATTTGTCTTAAAGCAAAAAGTTGCTACAATGCAATCAAAATTATTTTATTTATTTAAAAAATGTAAAACTCTACGGATGTAAGGAAATTTATAATGAGTAAAACCCCTATGGAAAATGTGCAATTTACGCATTTGCATTTGCATACGGAATATTCTTTATTAGATGGATTAAACAAGATTAAAATACTAGCTAAGAAAATTAAAGAGCTAGGAATGGAAAGTGTTGCCATTACAGATCATGGCAATATGTTTGGTGCTATTGAATTTTATAAAACAATGAAAGCAGAGGGTATTAAACCCATTTTAGGAATGGAAGCTTATTTGCATAATGCAGAAGATATAGCAGATAAAAGCAACCAAAGATATCATTTATGTCTTTATGCTAAAGATTTAGAAGGGTATCAAAACCTTATGTATCTAGCTTCACAAGCCTCTTTATACGGCTTTCATATGAAACCGCGTGTAAGCAAAAAAATGCTAAGAGAACATAGCAAAGGGCTTATTTGTTCTTCTGCTTGTTTAAATGGTGAGGTGCAATGGCATCTTAATTTAAAAAAGGACGATAATAAGGGTAGAAAAGGCTATGAGCGTGCCAAAGAAGTTGCTTTAGAATATAAAGATATTTTTGGGGAAGATTTTTATTTAGAGCTTATGCGGCATGGAATTCAAGAGCAACAATTAATTGATAATGATATTATTAGACTTTCGCAAGAAACAGGTATAAAAATCGTAGCCACAAATGATACACATTATACTAAACAAAGCGATGCAATCGTGCAAGAAGTAGCATTTTGTATAGGATTTGGTAAAGATTTTAATGATCCTAAAAGAATGCGCCATAATGTGCAAGAATTTTATATTAAAAGCCCACAAGAGATGGCAGCGCTCTATCGTGATTTACCAGAAGCGATTAGTGCCACTCAAGAGATAGCCAATAAATGCAATTTAGAATTGCATTTAGGAGATCCAACTCCTCCTAGTTTTAAATTTACCGCTGAATATGCCAAAAAAGAAAATTTAGATTTTGTAGAAGATGCAGATTATTTTACTTATAAATGTAGAGAGGGGCTTAAAAAAAGACTAAAAAATATTGATAGATCTAAGCATAAAATGTATGAAGAACGCTTAGAGCATGAAATCAATGTAATTAATAAAATGAAATTCCCCGGATATATGTTGATTGTTTGGGATTTTGTTAGGGCGGCTAAAGAGCGTGGGATTCCCGTAGGGCCTGGGAGAGGAAGTGCTGCTGGAAGCTTGGTTGCATTTTGCTTGGAGATTACAAATATTGATCCGCTAAAATATGACTTGCTTTTTGAGCGGTTTTTAAATCCAGAGCGTGTAAGTATGCCAGATATTGATATGGACTTTTGCCAAAGTAGGCGAGGGGAGATTATTGATTATGTGACAGAAAAATATGGCTATCACAATGTCGCACAAGTTATTACCTTTGGACAGATGAAAGCAAAAGCGGTAATTAGAGATGTGGCAAGGGTTATGGGTATGGTTTATGGGGAGGCTGATGCTATGGCAAAGCTTATCCCAAAAGAGCTAGAAATCACACTTGAAGAAGCTTATAATAAAGAGCCAAAAATTAAAGAGTTAATACAAAGCAATCCTTTGGCAAAACAGGTGTGGGACTTTGCTATTACTTTAGAGGGGACTAAAAGAAACGCAGGAACACATGCAGCAGCAGTAGTAATTGATTCTCAAAAAGAGCTATGGTATAAAGCACCTTTATATAAATCTACGCGTGATGGGATTATAGCTACACAATATTCTATGAAATATTTAGAAGATGTGGATTTGATTAAATTTGACTTTTTGGGTTTAAAAACACTTACTCTTATTGATGGAGCGCTAAAACTTATTGAAAAAAAGCATAATAAAAAAATAGACTTTTTAGCAGTGGATGTAGATGACAAGCTTGTTTATGAAACTTTGCAAAGCGGAAATACTTTAGGCGTTTTTCAAATAGAATCTAGTATGTTTCAAGGGATTAATAAGCGTTTGCGTCCTAGCACTTTTGAAGATATTATTGCAATTATTGCCTTAGGCCGTCCAGGTCCTATTGAATCGGGAATGGTGAGCGATTTTATTGATAGAAAGCATGGAAGAGAACCTATTGTTTATATGTTTCCAGAGCTAGAACCGATTTTGCGTCCTACTTATGGGACGATTGTCTATCAAGAGCAAGTTATGCAGATTGTGCAAAGGATTGGTGGATTTTCACTAGGTGGAGCGGATTTAATCCGTCGTGCTATGGGTAAAAAAGATGCTCAAATTATGGCAGATAACAAAAACAAATTTGCAGATGGAGCGGTGGCTCAAGGCTTTGATAGAGCAAAAGCAGAAGAACTTTGGGAACTCATTGTAAAATTTGCAGGATATGGATTTAATAAATCCCATTCAGCAGCTTATGCGATGATTACCTTTGAAACAGCTTATTTAAAAACTTATTATCCAAAAGAGTTTATGGCAGCTCTGCTAACTTCAGAGGATAATAACACAGATAAGGTAGTAGAATATATAGAAGAAGTTAAAAGAATGGGAATTAAAGTTTCTCCTCCTAATCTGCAAAAATCTGCTTTGGAATTTAGTGTGGAAGAGATAAATGGAGAAGATTGCATACTTTTTGGGCTTGGAGCGATTAAAGGTGCTGGAGAAGTTGCGATTAATATTATTTTAGAAGAGCGTGCTAATAATGGAGAATTTAAGGATTTAAAAGACTTTTTATCAAGGATTGATCCACAAAAGGTTAATAAAAAATCCATAGAAGCTTTTATTAAAAGTGGTGCGATGGATTGTTTTGGATATAGCAGAAAAACACTTTTAGAGCAAGTAGAAGCTTTAACAGAAAACGCCAAAATGTCGCAAACTTTACAAAAAGAAGCGCAAAACTCTCTTTTTGGTATGAGTGAAGAGATGGTAAATGTAGAAATCAACCTAGAAGATAAAGGAGAATATTCTAAAAAAGAACTTTTAGAATTTGAAAAAGAAAGTTTAGGATTCTATGCTTCAGGACATCCGCTAGAAGAATATAAAGAGGTGATTAAAAGCATAAAATGTGCTTTTAGCAATCAGATTCAAGAAATTGCCGAAAATAGTAGCATTTTGCTTGTAGGAAAGATAGAAGAAATCATCACAAAGTTTTCTAAAAGTGGAAAGCGTTATGGAATCTTAAAGCTTCAGGATCTCTATGGAAGTGTGGAACTTACGATTTTTGAAAAAACATTAGAGCAATTAGAGGGCTTGGATAAAGAAGTGCCTATTGCTATTAAATGTATGGTGCAAGAGCAAGAAGAAACCAAAAAGCTTAAAGCAGATAAGGTTTTAACCCTAGAAGAAGCACAAAAAGAGCAAGTAGATTTTACAATAGAAAAAAGCGATGTAAATACGCCTTTAACACTTGTTTTAAATTCTAGTATGAATGAAAGTATTATTATGCTTTTGCAAAGAGCTGCTTATAAAAATAGAGGCAAAAGAGAGCTAAGAGTGCTTTTTAAAACCCCTACACAAGAGCTTGAAATGATAAGCAATCTTTTTGTGCATAGTCAAATCAAAGAAGAATTAAGTGAGCTTGAATGGATCGATTAAATTTACAAATTGGAGCAAAATTTGGCGATAGCTTTGATGTAGTTTGCAAAAAATGTGGAGAATTACAAAGCAAATGTAAATGTAAAAAAGTGGCTCCAACAAAAGAAAAAAGCGAATATTTTTTATGGATTAATGAAGAAAAAAGAGGTGGGAAAGATCTCACAATTTGTGGGATTTTCTATATGGATAAAAAAGAGCTAGAAAAGCTTTTAAAGCAGTGCAAGACTACTTTGGCAAGTGGTGGGAAGATAAGAGAAGAAAAAGAGGGCTTTTTGTTAGAGATTCAAGGGAAACATAAAGACAAACTAAAAGAGATATTAAAAGCACAAAAATTTATTTTTAAGAAGTAAAGATGAGATTAAACCAATATATAGCACATTTTTCAAAATATTCAAGACGCGAGGCAGATACACTTATAAAAGAAGGCAAGGTAAGCATTAATAAAGAAATTATAAAAGATTTTTCTTATAAAGTGAGAGAAACTTCAAAGGTGTATTTAGAAGGAAAGCTCCTTAAAGCTAAAGAGGAATACTCTGTAATCGTCTATAATAAGCCAAAAGGCGAGCTAGTTAGCAAAAAAGATGATAGGGGTAGAAAAGTAATTTATGAAAGTTTGCCTAAGAGATTTAGGCATTTTAATCCTGTGGGGAGATTAGATTTTGCAAGTGAGGGGTTATTGCTTTTAAGTGATAGCAATAAGGTGGTTACAAAGCTAATGGAAAGTAGGTTAGAGCGCACCTATCTAGTGAAGCTTAATGGACTTATAAAAGATAAAGTTTTTGATGCAATGGAAGAGGGGATAAGCTTAGAAAATGCTAGAAGTGGAGCACATAAAAAAAGCAAAATTACTTCTATGGAATTTGCTCCATTTTTGGATTACTCTGTGATTAAAAACACACCTAAATACTCTAAAATCAAAGTCGTGATTAATGAGGGAAAAAATAGAGAACTTAGGAGGTTTTTTGCGCATTTTAATTTAGAAGTTTTGGATTTAAAGCGGATTTCTTATGGATTTGTCAAACTTAATAATCTTCCTACACAAAAAGTGCGTTTTCTAACACGCCAAGAATATAATAAATTGCACGAGTTTATGCACGAGTTTATGGAGAAAGAATGAAATTTTTAGCACTAAGAGATGATGGACTAGGAGAGAGGCTAAGGGCGATTTTAAATGCAATGTATTTAGCTAAGAGATTAAGGGGGGAGTTTGGCTTTTTATGGAAAGATCATAGCCAAAAAACAAAAAAATTTCATAGCACATTAGCTAAAAATGGATTAGCTGGAATCTCTATGGAAAGCCAAGAGAGGATTTTTAGTCAAGAATTTATTTCTAGATTTTCACTAAAAGGGCAGTTTATGCCAACTTGCCAAAATAATTTTGAAAGTTTTTTAGGTAAAGTTACTAAAGAACTACTTAGTGGGGGGGGGGGGGCAATTAGCAACTACTCAAAAAGATTTATCTAAGATTTTTAAAGATATTAACCAAGAAGAATATTTGCAAAGCACAAGGAAGATTTTTAAAGAAATTAATTTTAGAATGCTTTAAAATAGCAAAAAAGATTAAAGAAACAAAGGGAGAGTTTGTAGCAATTCATATAAGAAGTGGAGATGCAATTTTTAATATAGATTATAGAAACACATTTACTTCTAATGGAGTTTTTTATAAAGCATTAGCAAGTGAAATAGCAATTTATACAATCAGAAATGAATTGCAAAAAGGTGCTAAGGCTATTGTTTTTAGCGATGATTTATCTATGCTTGAAGTTTTAAAGCAAGAATCAAAAACACTCTTTAATCAAAGTGAAAATCTCTACACCTCGCACGATTTTTTAGAAAATTTACCCAAAGAGCTAAGGGGTGGGGTTTATAGGGCACTATTTGAAAATTATTTGATGAGCTTATCTCAAACCCTCTATTATTCAAAAGAATCGGGATTTTCATTTTTGAGCGTGATAATAGGGGAGTGTCGTGGGGTTAGCCTCTATGAGTTTTATTCTAAAAAAGAGCAATATGAGATTTTAATAGATAAAAGCAATAAACTAGAGGGCATTCACCCTTTGCAAAAGGCATTTTCTAGCTTTAGTGCATATAGAATAGCAAAAGATTTAAAGCTTAAAGGCAAGGTTTTACAATCTCACATAAAAGAAGCTTGGCAGTTTGATAGGGAAAATTTGCTTTATGCGATGATAGAATTTTCTTATATTGTGGAAAAGAATAAAAAAGAAGCTGAAAATTTTTTAGAAAACATCTCAAAAGAGCAACAAGAGCAATTTTTTAAAGCACTTTTAACCTATACAAGTGCTAAAAAGTTTTCTAATGATGAATTTTTTAACGATTATTTTAGAAATTATGGCAAAAAATATCCTAATATCTCTTATGTGGCTTTCAAACTGGCTCAAATTTTAGGCGATGAAAAAATATCTAATAAACTTTTTACAATCTTAGCTATAAACAATCAAGCTTATTTTGATTTAACAAATCCAACAATGGATAAAATAGGGGCAAGTTATTTCATAAAAAACAGCCTATATTACAAGTTAGGCAAGGTTATAGTAGAGGATTCTTATAGTGTTGTGGGATATATGAAAATGCCTATAAATATTTCTAGCACGATTGTAAGACATTTTTTAGAGAATTTTAAAATACCTAAAACTAAAAATATTGAAACTTACAAAGATTATGAAATATCTAAAAAGCTTTATAATCATCCTTATTATAAGTTAGGTTTTGCACTTATAGAGGCTTATAAGAGCTTTTATAAAGGAGGATTTAAAAAATTCTTTGCAGTGGTTAGAGAAATCAAAAAGGCTTACAAATAAATCATAATTAATATTTTAAAGAGATATTAAGCTATAAATGCTAAAATCCTAACAGCTTGAGCGAAGTTTTTATTGTCTTTTAAGGGCTTTAAGGAGGCTTAAGATGATAGCAGAAATAAATATGTTTTTTATATTATTAATAGCCTTGGTTATAGTTTTAAAACAACCATAACCAAAACAAAGCACATAAAAAAATTTTAAAAGCATTCTAAAGAAAACCCGCTTAACTTAAGCTTAAAGCTAGTACTAAATGTTTTTAGTATCTATTTTCCTTCAAAAGATAGAGCGGGGGGAGGCTAAAACTCTCTATCTTTTAAAAATATAGTTATAATCTGCAAAATAAAATTTATTCATAAAGCTTTTTGTGTAAATTTGTTGAATAAGTTAATAAACATTATCATAATTTATTTTATTTTAAATAAAAAAGTTATAGATTTTCATCGCTAAAATTTAGTAGATTTTTTAAAAAATAAGGATAAAAATATGGAAAAAATTGGTTTATTTTATGGTTCAGATGCAGGCACTACAAAAGATATTGCACAAAAAATCGCACAACATTTTGAAAATATTGAAATTATAGATGTAGCAAATGCCAAAAAAGAGCAAATTTCTAGTTTTACAAATCTAATCTTAGCAACTCCAAGCTATGGGAGTGGAGATTTGCAAAGCGATTGGGAAGATTTTTTAGAAGATTTGGAAGAAAAAGATTTTGAAAATAAAATAGTAGCATTTGTAGGAGTAGGGGATCAGGATACTTATGGGGATACATTTTGTAATGGATTGTATGAAATCTATAAAAAAGCATCTAAGAGTGCCAAGGTTATAGGAGAAACTTCAATAGAGGGCTATGATTTTGAAGAAAGTTTATGTGTGGTAGATGGAAAATTTATAGGACTTATTTTAGATCAAGACAATCAAGAAGAGTTAAGCGATGATCGCATTAGCAAATGGTGTGAGGCTATCAAAGGGCAATTTGCTTAAAAAGCTTCATAGCCCAAAAGGATACATTTATTAAAGCGAGGAAGAGCACACATAGCTTTAATCTCTCCTCCTATATCTATATCTTTTAAGGTTTCATAATATTTTTGATCAAATTTTAAATAACTTCCATTTTCTGTGCTTAAAGCCACTCCACTTTGTTCGTTTAAAAACAAAAACAAAGAAATTCTGCTAAATACTAAAACAAGTCCGCCTTTTTGATGGAGTTGTTCTTTTTCTTCTATGCTAAGGGTGTGGTAGCTCTCTTTAGTAACAAGGGGTCTATGCCTAAAAGTAATATAGTTTTTCTCTTGTGCTTGTTTGGCAACTTGCCTATAAAAACTATCAAAATCCATGCAATATGCAGGTAAAATCCCTAGCATAGAGCATAAAATCAAATTAATTTTTTTCAATTTCTTTTTTAAAGCTTTCATAATAGAGCTTTTTTGCTTCTTCTAAAGAGATAAAATCATTCCCAAATTGAAGCTTATCTCCACCTAAAGTTGCAACTTTTTCTAAGCAAAGATTGGAATCTGCAATAAGTGCTTGGATACCTTTTAAATTTTCTGCTTTAATGGCGATTAAAATCTGTGTAGGTGCTTCTCCAAAAAGCTCTTTTGTTTTGAAATCCTTGCTAAGTTTAAAGCCGATATTTCCTCTAATACAAGCTTTGCTAAGTGCTGTGATTAATCCACCTTGATAAATATCGCTAACAGCTTCTAATAAATTTCTTTCATTTGCACTTGCAAGTACACTCCATAAATAAAGCTCATCTTCTAATTTAATCTTAGCAATATCATCTTTAAAGCTATTACCAAAAAGCTTTGCAAATAAACTCGCTCCATACTCTTCTTTAGAATGTCTAGAAGCTAGTTTATAGACTTCTAGCCCTTCTTTGTTAAAATCACTTTTTAAGACATTGTTTAAATCATCTATAATCCCAACTCCTGCGATTGAGGGTGTAGGATAAATATCTTTATTATTTGTTTGGTTATAAAGGCTTACATTTCCACTTACAACTGGAGTATTTAACGCTTTACAAGCAAGCTTAATCCCTTCACAAGATTCTTTAAACTGCCACATAACTTCTTTATTTTCTGGGCTTCCGAAGTTCAAACAATCTGTAATTGCTAAAGCTCTCCCACCTCTTAGGGCAATATCTCTACCTACCTTTGCTACTGCTTGTTTAGCGCCCTCTTGTGGATTAAGATAACAAAGTCTAATAGGACATGCCACACTCATACCAAGCCCTTTTCCATTCTCTTTTACACGAATTACGCTTGCTCCACCAAAACCACAAGGTATGATTGTATTAGCTTGAACACTGCTATCAAATTGCTCATAAATCCATGCCTTATCACTTACGCTTGGATGTGCTAAAATAGTTTTTAGTGCTTCTTTTTGATTTACATTATTTAAGGCTTCTTTATTAAGAGATTCTAACTCCTCTAAATAAGTAGGATTTTCGCTCACAGGACGCTTTAAAATAGGTGCGTTTTCGCTCAAAGGTGCAACAGGAATCTTCGCACAAAGCTCATTATGCCAGAAAAGCTCCATAACACCACTATTTGTAACTTCTCCTATAATCGCACAATCAAGCTCCCATTTTTGGAAGATTTGTATAATCTTATCCTCGCAACCTTTTTTAGCACAAATTAGCATTCGCTCTTGTGATTCGCTAAGCATTAGTTCATAAGGATTCATTCCTTCTTCTCTCATAGGCACTTTATCTAAGTGCATAATCATACCGCTTCCACTGCGTCCTGCCATCTCAAAACTAGAGCTTGTAAGTCCTGCTGCTCCCATATCTTGAATCCCTACGATTAAATCCTCTTTAAAAAGTTCTAAACATGCTTCTAAAAGTAATTTTTCTGTAAAAGGATCACCCACTTGCACGGTTGGACGCAAAGATTTAGAATCTTCATTAAAGCTATCAGAACTCATAACAGCCCCGCCAAGTCCATCGCGTCCAGTTTTAGAACCTACATAAATTACAGGATTTCCAATTCCTTCTGCTTTTCCATAAAAAATTTCATCATTTTTTACAATTCCTAAAGTAAAGGCATTAACTAAAATATTTCCCTCATAACAATCTTCAAAGCTTGTTTCTCCTCCGATTGTTGGCACACCCATACAATTCCCATAGCCACCAATCCCGCTTACTACGCCTTTTAAAAGATAGCGGTGTTTAGCACCTATTGCATCTTCTTTGGTAATATCTCCAAAACGGATAGAATTTAAAGAAGCTACCGGTCTAGCCCCCATTGTAAAAACATCACGCATAATGCCACCCACTCCAGTAGCAGCTCCAGCATAGGGCTCAATAAAGCTTGGGTGATTGTGCGATTCCATTTTAAAAACAGCACCATAACCTCCCCCTATATCAATGACACCTGCATTTTCACCTGGCCCTTGAATCACCCAAGGAGCGCGTGTGGGGAAGCCATTAAGATAAACTTTGCTGGATTTATAACTACAATGTTCGCTCCACATAGCTGAAATAATGCCAATTTCTACTAAATTAGGTTCTCTTCCTAATATTTTTAAGATTTTTTCATAATCTTCACCGCTTAGCTTATGTTGCTTTAAAATCTGATCCAAATTCTCCATAAATCACCTTTATTGTTGTCTAGAATGTGTAATTTTGTATAAATTTACACTTTTTAAAGATGAAAGTTTATCAAACTCCTCTTAAAGAGTAAATAAACTAAGAATGAGATAAACTTAAATTAAGTAGAATAACGCTTTAATTCAATAAAGCGTAAGAATAATAGGAGATTTCAAAATGAAATACATCAGGTTTTTCAAGGAACTGAATAATAAGGATGTGCCAATCGTTGGTGGAAAGAATGCAAGTATTGGAGAGATGTTTCAAGAGCTTGTGCCTATGGGGATTAAAGTCCCAAATGGTTTTGCAATTACAAGTGAGGCTTATTGGTATTTATTAGATAGTGCTGGCATTAGAGAAAAAATTAAAGAGTTGCTTGATGGCGTTGATGTTACTGAAATAGATGTTTTAAATGTGCGTTCTAAAAAGATTCGTGATATGATTTTTGGAACACCACTTCCAGCAGATTTAAGAGAAGAAATTTTAGAAGCTTATAAAATATTAAGCGATGAATATGGTATGGAAGAAGCCGATGTGGCAGTAAGAAGTTCAGCAACTGCTGAGGATTTGCCCGATGCATCTTTTGCAGGACAACAAGATACTTATTTAAGTGTTCAAGGACAAACAGAGTTAATCCACTATATTAAATCCTGTCTTGCCTCTCTTTTTACAGATAGGGCAGTAAGCTATCGTGCCTCAAGAGGTTTTGATCACTTTAAAGTAGCACTTTCTGTAGGGGTGCAAAAAATGGTGCGTTCTGATAAGGGGAGCTCTGGAGTAATGTTTAGCATTGATACAGAAACTGGCTTTAAAGATGCAGTGTTTATTACTTCATCTTGGGGGCTTGGTGAAAATGTAGTGGGTGGAACAGTAAATCCTGATGAATTTTATGTATTTAAACCTGCACTAGAGCTTGGTAAGCGTCCTATTTTAAAAAGACAATTAGGCTATAAAAATATTAAAATGGTGTATGCAGCACCGGGTGCTAAACATCCTACAAAAAACATTCCTACAACAGAAGAAGAGCTAAAGAGTTTTTCTTTAAATGATGATGAGATTTTAACTCTAGCAAGATATGCAATGCTTATTGAAAAACATTATTCTAAAGAAGCAGGGGAATATCGCCCTATGGATATGGAGTGGGCAAAAGATGGAAATAGTGGAGAGATTTTTATTGTTCAAGCGCGTCCTGAAACTGTCCAAAGCCAAAAAATGAAAAAACAAAACAATACTTTAGAAAAATACTTCTTTAAAGATAAAGGCGAAAAAGAGGTTATTTTAAGCGGTAAAGCCGTAGGGGGCAAAATAGGCACAGGTAAAATAAGAGTGATTGATAATATTAATAATATGGGTGAATTAAAAGCAGGAGAGATTTTAGTAACCGATAACACAGATCCAGATTGGGAACCTGCTATGAAAAAGGCTTCTGCAGTTATTACAAATCGTGGGGGTAGAACTTGCCATGCAGCAATTGTAGCTAGAGAAATCGGAGTTCCTGCTATTGTGGGTGCTGTGGGTGCTACTGAAAAGCTAGAAACTGGAATGGAAGTAACCGTCTCTTGTGCAGAAGGAGAAGATGGATTTGTATATAATGGAATCTATGAATATGAAGTGGAAAAAGTAGATTTAACTTCACTAGAACAACCCAAAACTAAAATTTATATGAATATAGGAAATCCTGAAAAAGCCTTTTCTTTTTCTATGATACCTAATAATGGGGTAGGGCTTGCTAGAATGGAATTTATTATTAACAATTACATTAAAGCACATCCTTTAGCTCTTATTGGTTTGCATAATGGCAACAAAGAGTTTGATGGAGTAGAGGGCGTAAGAGAGATCATGTCAGGCTATGCAAATCCAAAAGACTTTTTTATTAAAAAAATCGCAGAGGGTGTGGGTATGATAGCAGCAGCATTCTATCCAAAGCCTGTAATTGTTAGAACGAGCGATTTTAAATCTAATGAATATTGTAGAATGGTGGGTGGAAAGGACTATGAGCCTCATGAAGAGAATCCTATGATTGGCTATCGTGGAGCTAGTAGATACTATTCTAAAGAATATTTACAAGCATTTGAGTGGGAATGTCAAGCTCTTGCTATGGCTAGAAATGAAATGGGCTTTTCTAATATGAAAATTATGATTCCATTCCTTAGAACTCCAGAGGAGGGAAGACGCGTATTAGAGATTATGCGTAAAAATGGGCTAGTGCAGGGCGAAAATGGCTTAGAAGTGTATGTGATGTGTGAATTGCCTGTGAATGTGATTATGGCTGATGAATTCTTACAACTCTTTGATGGCTTCTCCATTGGTTCTAATGACTTAACACAATTAACTTTAGGAGTAGATAGAGATGGAGAGCTTGTAAGCCATATCTTTGATGAGAGAAATCCTGCACTTTTAAAAATGTTTAAACTTGCAATTGAAGCTTGTAAAAAGCAAAATAAATATTGTGGAATCTGCGGACAAGCGCCTAGTGATTATCCAGAAATTGCTGAATTTTTGGTAGAAAATGGCATTACTTCTATTTCTTTAAATCCTGATTCTGTTATTGAAACTTGGGATAGAATCGTAAAACTTGAAAAGAAACTCAACATCTCTTAAAGCAAGAAATTTTCTTGCTTTAGAAAATCTTAAATAAAAAATCTAATATTTTTTTTAAATTTCTTTAATAAATCTAAGATAATATAATGTATGAAAAACTAAAAGGATAATTTTGAAATTAGCTGTATTTGACTTTGATTCTACTCTAATGGATGGAGAGACCATTGATCTTTTAGCAAAAGCGCATGGAAGTTTTGAAGAGGTAAGAAAAATCACAAAAGAAGCAATGAATGGTGATTTGGATTTTTATCATAGCTTAAAAAGGCGTGTAGCTACACTAGAGGGTATGCCCTTAAAACTTGTTTTAGAGGTTTGTGAGAATCTCACTTATAATCAAGGAGCAAAGGAGCTTATTAGTGCGCTTAAAGAAAAAGATTATAAAGTTGTAGTCTTTAGTGGTGGATTTGATGAGGGAGTGTGTGCAGGTAGAAAGGCACTAGGCTATGATATTCATTTTAGTAACACTCTGCATCACAATCATGGATTTCTAACAGGTTCGGTTGGAGGAGAGATGATGTTTTCTTACTCTAAGGGTAGAATGCTTAATAAAATTCAATCTTTACTAGGTGTTAGCTATGAAGATACTATCGTAGTGGGCGATGGAGCTAATGATATTTCTATGTTTCAATACGCCTATAAACGCGTGGCATTTTGTGCTAAAGATGTATTAAAAAAGGCTGCCAATATTATTGTAGATAAGAAAGATTTATCTCTTATTAAAGAATATATTTAAGGAGTAACAATGTCAAATAATTTTTCATTTTCTTTATGGTGTGATTTTATTGAAAGAGAGTTTTTAGAAAAAGGTTTTATTCAAATGATTAAAGGAGATGTTATTAAAGGTGCTACTAGCAATCCTATCATCTTCCAACAAGCACTTAGCAAGGATAGCTATAAAAAACAAAAAGAAGAGCTAAAGGGTAAAAATAAAAAAGAAATCTATGAAACATTAGCAAAGAGCGATATTCAAAGAGCTGCAGAAATTTTATTACCTCTTTTTAACAATAATCCCAATGATGGTTATGTAAGCTTAGAAGTGGATCCTAATCTTTGTGATGAAGCTAAAGCAACCATAGAAGAGGGAGAAAGACTATTTAAAGAAATTAATTACCCTAATGTTATGATTAAAATACCTGCAACTAAGGCAGGTTATGAAGCTATGGAGGTTTTAATTTCCAAAGGAATTTCTGTGAATGCTACTTTAGTTTTTACTAAAGAGCAAACCATTGCTTGTATGGAAGCTTTTAAAAAAGGGTATGAGATTTTAAAAGAACAAAGCAATAAAGCAATAAAAGACTATCCAAGGGCAGTCGTGAGCGTATTTGTATCACGCTTAGATAGGAAATGTGATAAGATTTTAAAAGATCATAATCTTCCAACAGCCACTTTAGGGGTTAAAAATGCTCAATATCTTTATCATATTATCAATAATTATGAACTTCCTTGTGTAAGAACGCTTTTTGCAAGCACAGGGGTAAAGGGGGATGAATTAGAACCTAGTTATTATATCAAAGAACTCTATCATACCCATTCTATTAATACAGCACCTTTGCATACTATTGAAGCTTTTATGCAGACAGGAGAACCAAAAGAAGCTTATTTGCCAACTCTTGAAGAATTGGAAGAATATTTTAAAAATGTAAAAGAAATAGGCATTGATCTAAATTTGGTATGTAAAGAGCTTATAGAGCAAGGTTTAGAGGATTTTAAAGTAGCATTTGCAAAAATTTTAAAAAACCTTTAATTAAAGTAGTTTTCAACAAAAAAAGATATAATTAGCACTTTTATTTTACTATTTAAGGAAGAAAAATGTTAAGCGGAATAATTAGAGAGAGTATTTCAAAAGCTGAAGTGAAGCAGTTAAGAAAAAATGGTTATCTAATTGCCAACATTTATGGTAAAGGCAAAGAAAATATCCATTGTGCTTTTAAGAGAAATGATTTTATTCGTGAAGTTAAAAACAAAACAGATTTGATTTTTAATGTTGAAGTTGCTAAAAATGAATATCCTGTGGTTATTCAAGAATACCAAAAAGATCCAATCACAAGTGAAATTATCCATGTGGATTTAATGTTAGCACAACAAGGTATTGAGGCAAAATATTCTGTGAAAGTAAGATGTGTTGGAACACCTAAAGGATTGAAAAATAAAGGTGCTTTAATACTTTCTAAAAAGAGAATTAAAGTAAAAGCAGCGCCCGAAAAATTACCAAAAGAATATGAAATCAATGTAAGTGATTTAGATGTAGGTGATGTAGTTTTAGTGCGTGATTTACCACAAAATGAGGGTGTTAAAATCGTAGAGCGTGATGATGTTGCTATCGTGGGTGTGGTAAAATCTCGCTAGTTTTTTGAAATGTTTTTGATTGTTGGTTTAGGGAATCCTGGTAGCAAATACGAAAACAATCGCCACAATATAGGCTTTAAAATTATAGATGCTTTAGTAGATGATTTAAAGGCTACTAAAGTATCTAACAAAGATTTTTTGGGAGAACTTTATAAAACTTCCAAGCTTCTTCTTTTAAAACCCAATACTTTTATGAACTTATCTGGAAAATCTGTTTTGGCTGTAAAAAACTTTTTTAAAATACAAAATATTCTTGTTTTGCATGATGAATTAGATTTACCGATAGGAAGCATTAAGTTTAAATTTGGTGGAAGCAGTGGAGGGCATAATGGGTTAAAATCTATAGATTCACTTTGTGGGAACTCTTATTATCGTTTGCGTTATGGCATAGGTAAGCCCACACAAAAAGAGAAGATAATCCATTGGGTTTTAGAAGATTTTACTTACACAGAACAACAAGAACAACAAGAATTAATTTTACATTGCTTAAAAGCAATCAAAGAAATAGTAAAACTAGAAAATCCACAAGATTTAGCAAGTAAAGTAAGTGCTTTTTTTACAATCAATGCTAAAAATGAGAAACAATGAAACTTTTTAATCGTTATTTGACTTATTTGTATCTAAAATATTTTTTGATTTTTTTTGTATCTTTAGAATGTTTTTTTGTGGTTGTAGATTTAGCAAAATATCTTGATAGATTGCCAAATTCTGCAAATTTAATGGTTTTGTTGATTTTTTATGATTTTTTGTATGCTAGTAATTTTATTTTACCTCTTGCTTTAATACTTGCACAAATTGTGCTTTTTCTCACTCTTGTTAAAAATTCACAATTTACAGCTTTTTTGGCATTAGGTTATACAAAAATTAGACTTTTTATTCCAGTTTTTATAAGTGCATTTTTGATTACTTGTTTTTATATTTTGTTAAACTTTACTCCTTTTACTTATGCAAAAGAAAGAATTGATATGATTGTAGATCAAGGATTCTTAGGAGATTTTAAAAAAGATCTTTTTGTAAAATATGACAATTCCTATGTTTATTTTGGGCGAATTTTTCCTTTTTTAAAAAGTGCAGAAAATATCAAAGTTTATGAATTCAATAAAGAAGGCACTGAGTTAGAGTGTATTTTGGAATCTCCTAAAGCTACTTTTTCCAACAATGAATGGATTTTAGAAAATGTAAAGATTGAGCAAATAAACAATACATTACAACTAGGCAAAACCCCCCTTAATATAGAAGAGCAAACAGAATACAAGATACTTAGCGGATTTAGACCTAAGATTTTAGATAGTATTTATGAACTAGAAAATGGTATGTCTATTTTAGATGCTTATGAGGCAATATTTCTATTAAAAAATCAAGAAATTAATACGCAAAAAATGCGTGGCGTTTTGTATTCTTTGGTATTTTTTCCTTTTTTTGCTCCTTTAATTATGGTAATTTTAGCTTATTTTGTTCCAAATTCTAATCGCTATTGCAATCTAATGGCAAATGCTTTGGGTATGATTTTAATAGTATTGGTGGTTTGGGGAATTTTCTTTGGGTTTTCTAGACTTTCTATGAGTGGTTTTTTACAACCCGAAATTAGCATTTTAGGACCTATTTTATTGTTGGCCTTAAGTGGTGTGTGGATGTTTTTTAAACTAAGTAAAGTTTGATTTGCTATAATCTAAAAATTATTTTAACAATGAGGAAGTAAAATGACAGCACTTTTAAGTGTGAGTGATAAAAGTGGAATTGTTGCGTTTGCAAAAGATTTGATAGAGCTTGGATATGAGATTTTATCCACAGGTGGGACGCTAAAAACATTGCAAAAAAATGGTTTAGAAGTATTAGATGTGAGTGGCTATACACAAAGTCCAGAGATGTTTGATGGTAGGGTAAAAACTTTGCACCCAAAAATCCATGGAGGGATTTTACATAGAAGAGAACTCAAAGAAGATGTGGCAAAAGCTCAAGAATTTGGCATAAAAGATATTTCTTTAGTGTGCGTTAATCTTTATCCTTTTAAAGAAACGATAGAAAAAACAGAAGATTTTGACACAATTATTGAAAATATTGATATAGGTGGTCCTTCAATGGTTAGGGCTGCAGCTAAAAATTTTAAATCTGTTTTGATTGTTACAGATTCTAAAGATTATAGCAGAGTAATAGAGCGTCTAAAAAAGGGTGAAAATACTTTAGAATTTCGCCAAGAAATGATGATAAAAGCTTATGAACATACTGCAAGTTATGATAGCACTATCGCAAATTATATGAATGAGCGTTTTAAGGGTGGTTTTGGAAATAAACATTTTATTTGTGGAAATCTAGTATCGCCTACGCGTTATGGAGAAAATCCTCATCAAAAGGGTGCTTATTATGAGTTTAATGAATTTTATTCTAAAGAATTCAAAACTCTAAAAGGTGAAATTAGTTTTAATAATTTAACCGATATTAATAATGCAGTAAAAATTGCTTCAAGCTTTGGAGAATCTCCAGCAGTTTGCATTGTAAAGCATGCAAATCCTTGTGGATTTGCCATTAAAGAAACACTTTTAGATTCTTATAAAGAAGCACTAAAATGCGATAGCGTTTCTGCCTATGGTGGTGTAGTGGCAGTAAATGGAGAAATCAACAAAGATTTAGCAGAAGAAATTAATAAAATTTTTATTGAAGTGTTAGTAGCCCCAAGCATTACCGATGAAGCATTAAAAGTATTTGAAAATAAAAAGAAAATTAAAATTTTTGTATGCGGTGGTAAATATTTGAACTTTCCTAAAGACAAATATGATTTTAGACACATTGAAGGTGGCTTTGTATTACAAGAAAGTGATAGAGTAGGGGAAAATGAAGTAAAAGAAGCAAAATGTGTAAGCAAACTAGAAGCTACACAAGAACAAAAAAGAGATTTAGAGATTGCTTATAAGGTAGCATCTTTGGTAAAATCTAATTGTGTCGTTTATGTAAAAAATAATGCTATGGTAGCAGTAGGTATGGGCATGACAAGCCGAGTAGATGCTGCTAAAAGTGCCATTAGAAAAGCACAAGAAATGGGACTAGATTTAAAAGGCTGTGTTTTAGCTAGTGAAGCCTTTTTCCCTTTTAAAGATAGCATAGAAGAAGCCTATAAAGCGGGAGTAAGTGCTATTATTGAGCCGGGTGGTAGCATTAGAGATGATGAAGTAATTGTTTGTGCAAATGAGCTTGGAATATCCCTATATTTTAGTGGAGTAAGGCATTTTTTACATTAGTTTTTGAGGGGTAAATTTTGTTTGATTGGGAGTTTATCTTACAATCCATTCCAGCTTTTAGCAAAGCATTGTGGCTAACTATCCATCTTTCTTTTTTTGGGATAGTTTTGGCCATTATTTTTGGCTTTTTTATAGCATTGATTCAATATCATAAAATTAGATTTTTAAAAACAATTGCAAATATCTATGTAGAAGTCTCACGCAATACCCCCATGCTTATCCAGCTATTTTTTATTTATTATGGACTTTCGCGTCTTGGCTTAAAACTAGAAGCATATACTTGTGCGATTTGCGCTGTGGTTTTTTTAGGGGGAAGCTATATGGCAGAATCCTTTCGTGCAGGTTTTGAAGCTATCAGTAAAGTTCAAATTGAATCAGCTAAAAGCTTAGGTTTAAAAACTTTTCAAATTCTATTTTTTATCACATTGCCTCAAGCACTCGTTGTAAGTTTGCCCTATATTGGGGCAAATATAATTTTTCTACTCAAAGAAACTTCCGTAGTTACGGCAATCGCCTTGCCTGATATTTTATATGTTACAAAGGATATTATAGGGACTTATAGTAAGACAAATGAAGCCTTTTTCTTATTGATTTTGTGTTATTTGATTGTGCTTTTACCCATCTCCTTTTTATTTTCTTATTTAGAAAAACAATATAAGCAAAGGCTATAAATGGAAATTCTATTAGATTTGCAAAATATCAAACGCCTAATGCAAGGAATTTTAATCACTTTTAAAATTTCATTTATATCCATTATTTTTTCTTGTATTTTTGGATTTATTTTTGGTTATTTAATGAATACAAACAATTTCATCATTAGATTTCTTTGTAATTTTTATTTAGAAGCTATTAGAATTATTCCTGTCTTAGCCTGGCTTTTTATTGTGTATTTTGGGCTATCGTCTTTTATAAGTTTTAATGCAGTGGGGGCTTGTATTTTTGTTTTTAGCCTTTGGGGTATTGCTGAAATGGGGGATTTAGTAAGAGGGGCAATTAGCAGCTTGCCAAAACATCAAATTGAAAGTGCAAGGGCATTAGGTTTAGGAGAGATTAAAATACAAATTTTTATTCTTTTTCCACAAGCACTTAAGCGTTTGCTCCCTTCTTTGGTGAATCTTTTTACAAGAATGATAAAAACAACTTCACTGGCGGCTCTAATAGGTGTAAGTGATTTGCTAAAAGTGGGGCAACAAATTATTGAAAATAATATTTTAGAAGAACCTCTTGCTAGCTTTTGGGTTTATGGAGGAGTATTTTTAGCATATTTTTTCTTATGCTATCCTCTTTCGTTGTTGTCTAGCAAATTAGAAAAAAGATTATAGCAAGGAGTTAATTTGTCGCATCATATTGAAAATGAAGTCTTATTAGAAGTTAAACATTTAAAAAAGAACTTTGGAGAGCATAAAATTTTAAAAGATATATCACTTAAAGTCAAAAAAGGAGAAGTATGTGCGATTTTAGGCCCTAGCGGTTGTGGTAAAAGCACATTTTTGCGTTGTATTAATGGATTGGAAGAAATTAGTGGGGGAGAGATTTATTTCAAAAGGGAACTAATTTGTGGCGACATAAAAACTAATTGGAGTAAATTAAGGCAAAAAATTGGTATGGTTTTTCAAAACTATGAATTATTTCCGCATTTAAATGTGATAGATAATATTTCTCTAGCTCCCATAAAAGTGCAAAAACGCTCAAAAGAAGAAGTGCATAAACAAGCACTAGAACTTTTAAAAAGGGTAGGGCTAGAAGATAAAAAAGATTTTTATCCTAGAAATTTAAGCGGGGGACAAAAGCAAAGAGTGGCTATTATAAGGGCTTTATGTATGAATCCTGAAATGATTTTATTTGATGAAGTTACCGCTTCTTTAGATCCAGAAATGGTAAAAGAGGTTTTAGAGGTAATTAGAGAATTAGCAAGTCAGGGTTTAACAATGATACTTGTTACGCATGAGATGAAATTTGCACAAAATGTAGCAGATACCATTGTGTTTTTTGATAAAGGAGAAATAGCGGAAATATCGGAGCCAGAGGAGTTTTTTTCCCACCCAAAAAGCAAAAGGGCTCAAAAATTTTTAAGTGTTTTTGACTTCTAAAACCTAAAAATAAAAGTTTTTCTTGATAAAATAGGCGAGTAAAATTTTTATTTAAGGTTGTTTTAATGAGAAAGTTGATTTTAGGTTTTATTTTAGCGTTAGCAGGAATTGTTTTTGTAAGTTGTGCTAGCAACAATCAAGAGAACAAAAATACGCTAGAAAAAATTAAGCAAAAAGGCATTGTAACTATTGGTGTTTTTAGCGATAAACCTCCTTTTGGCTTTGTAAATAAAGAAGGTAAAAATGATGGCTTTGATGTATATATTGCCAAAAGAATTGCTAAAGATTTACTAGGCGATGAAAATAAAGTTAAATTTGAATTAGTAGAAGCTGCAAGTAGGGTAGAGTTCCTAAAAAGCTCTAAAGTAGATATTATTATGGCAAACTTTACAAAAACTAAAGAAAGAGAAGAAGTAGTGGATTTTGCTACCCCTTATATGAAAGTAGCTTTAGGAGTAGTTTCTAAGAATGGAAATATTAAAGATTTAAAAGATTTAGCAGGTAAAAAGTTAATTGTCAATAAAGGAACAACAGCAGATTTTTATTTTAGTAAAAATCATCCAGAAATTGAACTTGTAAAATACGATCAAAATACAGAGGCATTTTTAGCCCTTAAAGATGGTAGAGGTGAGGCTTTAGCACATGATAACCTTTTAGTCTATGCTTGGGCAAAAGAAAATGAAGGTTATAGCGTTGGAATCTCTAAGCTAGGAGAAGAGGATGTGATTGCTCCTGCTGTCAAAAAGGGTGATAAAGAATTGCTAGAATGGCTCAATAAAGAAATTAAAACTCTTAATGAAAATGGCTTTATGCAAGAAGCCTATCAACAAACTTTAGCCCCTATTTATGGAGAAGATAAAGCAAGCTCTGTTTTATTTGTAAAGCCTTAAGTTTTAAGTAGCAATAATTATTTATTGCTACTTTAATACATTGTTTAAGGCATAATTTCTGTCGTAGCTTTTAATCTTTTTTTATCAAAATGTGTATAAATTCTTGAAGTATCTAAGCTAGCGTGCCCCAATGCTTCTTGCACTAAAACTAAATCTTGACTTTTTTGATAGAGTAGGGTAGCAAAGGTATGTCTTAGCATATGTGCTCCATTTTTTTCTTTTCTGATGCCATTTGTAAGCAAAACTTGCTCTACAACGCGACTTACATAAGCTTGTGTAAGCTTCCCTCCTTTATGGTTACAAAAAAGAAAATCATTATCCTTTGTATCCATTCTTCCATTTAAATATCCACTTAAATCTGTTTGAATATTTTTGGCCTTTATCATTACGACACGGGGCTTATTACCCTTTCCACGCACTTGAAGCACATAAAATTCCTTATCTAGCATTAAATCTTTTATTTTTAGATTCAACGCTTCACTTACACGAATACCTGTATAGATGATTGTCTTTAATAAAAGGCGATTGCGATAGGCTAAATCCTGTCCTTTAAAAGGAAAACTATCAATACCTGCTAAAAACTTACTTACTTCTTCTTCATTCATATAAGCAGGAAGTTTTTGTCCGCTTTTACCGCGCAATCCACCCCAATTTTTAAGTTCAATTCTAAAAATATGTGAAGTTCCATCTTCTTCTTCATTTTGTTTGTCTATAAAGCCAAAAAAATTAATCACCGCAATGCGATAGTTCTTTTTACTAGCGTCTGTTAGGGAGCTTGTATGGATTGTCAAAAATTCTCTTAGCATCTCTTCATCCACTTCTTTTAAAGAAGCTAAACCTAGATATGTAAGATAATCATAAAGTTTCAAAAGAGGATTAATATAGGTATTAATTCCTATTAGACCCGCATTTCTGCATTGTTTGCATACTTCTTGCAGATGCTGAATATCTTGTGTGCCTTTACGCAAAGCTTCTAAGCTTTTAATAATTTCTTTTTTGTCATCAACTTGATGATTGGATAGACTATTTAGCTTGTGATAAATAAAGCGTTCTAGCCAAAAAAGTAAATTTTTAGAGAATTCATCTTTAAAATCTATGGGATAACGCATTTTAAAACCTTTAATATATTTAAACTTAATTAAGATTAAGAATAAAGCATAAATATTAATATTAGCGTATTATATCTAAAAAATCTTAATTTAGTATTGAAAACTATAATTTTCAAACTATTAAGGATTTTTCAAAATAACTCCCCTTGCATATATAAGTGTCTTATTTTAACACCCTAAGTGTGAAAGTGGCAATGGTACCTTGTTTGTCTTTGCGATTTTGTAAAGTAATATTTCCCCCTAATGCATTTGCTGCACTTTTAGCTAAAAACAATCCAAGCCCTGCCCCACTTTTATCCCCAGATCGCCTAAAAGGTGCATAAATATTATCTAACTCACAATCAAGCCCACATCCTTCATCTAAAACAATAATTTGTAAAAATCCTTCTGCATTAAGCTTACTTTTAAATTCAATTTGCTTATTTCGTGGAGTGAATTTAAAAGCATTTTGTAAGAAATTTTGCACAATTTGTGTAAGTAATGTGGGTTTAATATTTACAAATAATTCTTTAGGTTCTAGCTCAAAATGAAAATTTTTATGTTCCTTTTGTGCTAAGATTTTGAAATTTTCAGCAATTTCATTTAAGATTTTCATAATATCCACATCGCTAGTTTTTTCAAATTGTGCACTTTCTTGCCTGCCTAATTCCAAAATTGTCTTAATAATCGCATTCATTTCATCAATGCTTTTAATATTAGTTTTTAAAGATTCGATATATTTTTCTTTATCCCTTTCTTTTAGGAGAGTAACTTCTGATTTTGTCTTCATAACTGCAAGTGGGGTTTTAAGCTCATGTGCTATGCCAATAAATAGCTGTTTTTGATAGCTTAGATGGTTTTTAACTTTAAATAAAAGCTCGTTAATAGAAGCAATGAGGGGTTGAAATTCAAAGGGTAGATTATCCTCTTTGATATTTTCTAAATTGCTTTCTTTTAGAGTGGATAGAGATTGAGAAAGCTTTGAAATAGGCTTATAGAGGATATTTGAAAACGCTAGAGCAAAAAGCTTAATTAAAATTAAACTAAAAAAACCAACAATCACAATGCTAAGCAAAATTTTATCCAAAAAATCATGCATTTGCGTGATGTTTTGAGTGATTTTTAAAGCCTTATTGCTTTTATAAGGAAAAATTATTTCATAAAAAGTATTAAGATTTTTTTTATAAGTAGTTTCTTTGTGAAGCTTGTTTGTTTCTTGAATGCCTAAAATCTCTACTCTTAGTTTTTCATCTTTTAGTATATTTGGTTTTTGGATATAAAAAACCTGCCCTACTTTATAAGAAATACTGCTTTTTAAAATTATATCTATATTTTTATAAATATCGTTTCTGACATCTGCATAAAGGGAGTTTCTCATATAAGCATAAAGAGAGAAAGAAAAAAGTAAGATGAGTAAGCTAAAGGAGACGACAATCTGTCGTATATAATCCCCTCTTATGCTCCTTTTGGATAACAAAATCTATATCCTCTACGGCGAACAGTTTCTATGGTAGCGATACTTAGAGGCTTATCCATTTTTTGGCGAATCTGATTGATTGCTACTTCAATCACATTAGGAGTTACTAGCTCTGGCTCCTCCCAAATAGCATCTAAAAGTTGCTCTTTAGAAACAATTTGATCTCTATGTCTTGCAAGATGTGTTAAAACTTCAAAAGGCTTACCTTTTAGCTCAATTTCTTGTCCTTTGTAGGTAATCTTTTCTTCATCAGGATTGATAATCAAATCTTCAATCTCAATTAGATTTGTTCCTCCAAAGCGAAGTCTTGCTTCAATTCTTGCTAAAAGCACATTAAAATCAAATGGCTTAGCCATAAAGTCATCTGCTCCACCTTTTAGCGCAGCCACTTCACTTTCCACATCATCTCTAGCAGAAATCACAATAACAGCGGTTCTTGGAGATTTATTTTTAATTTGCGTAATAATCTCTAAACCATTTCCATCTGGCAACATCCAATCTACAAGCACTAAATCATAATTTCTAATACTAATATAGTATTCCCCATCTTTAAGATTTTCAGCAATATCGGTTTGATAATTAAATTCATTCAAACCTTCTGTGATAGTTTTATTTAAACTAATTTCATCTTCTATTATCAAAATTCTCATTGAAAATTCCTCTTACAGCAAAAATTTATGAAATTGTAACATAATTTTTAGGAAAATTTAAACAAATTTTTATGAAATTTTAAAATTTTAATAAAATAAAGCATAATTAAGCAATAAATTAGTCAGATTTGTGGTAAATTACCACAAATCTACCTTAAATTTTTCTATGTTTTAAAATATCAGCGATTAAAAAGGAAAGTTCTATTGCTTGATTTGCATTTAATCTAGGATCACATTGTGTATTATAGTTACAACCTAAATTTTCTTCTGTAATGGCTTGCATACCTCCTATGCACTCTGTTACATTTTCTCCCGTCATTTCAAGATGCACTCCACCTGCATAAGTTCCCTCACCTCTATGAATTTCAAAAAAACTTTTTACCTCACTTAAAATATCATCAAATGCCCTTGTTTTATAGCCACTACTTGCTTTGGTTGTATTTCCATGCATAGGATCGATACTCCAAACAATCTCCCTGCCCTCTCCTTTAATACTTTGTAAAAGTTTGGGAAGTTTTTCTAAAATTGTATTAGCCCCCATTCTAATGATGAAATTCAAACGCCCTGCTTCATTATTAGGATTTAAAATATCACAAATACTTAAAATATCTTCTTTTGTAGCATTTGGACCAATTTTTACTCCAAGAGGATTCCCAACGCCTTTTAAAAACTCTAAATGTGCTCCTTCAAGATTTCTTGTCCGCTCTCCAATCCATAACATATGTGCAGAACAATCATACCATTGCCCTGTTAGGTGATCTTGTCTTGTAAGTGCCTCTTCATAATTTAACAACAATGCCTCATGAGAAGTATAAAATTCTGTTTCTCTTAAAATCGGTGTATTTTCAGAGCTTATACCACAAGCTTTCATAAATTCTAATGCTTCATTAATTTTTTGTGCCATTTCTTGATAGCGCATACTAGAACTTCCACTCGCAAAATTAAGATTCCATCTTTGCACTTGATTTAAATCAGCAAGTCCTCCTTGTGCAAAAGCACGAATAAGATTGAGTGTGGCAGCGGATTGATGATAAGCTTCTAAAATTCTTTGAGGGTTAGCTCTTCTTGCATCTTCATTAAATTCAATAGAATTAATAATATCTCCCCGATAACTTGGCAAACTCACCCCATTAATGCTTTCATAGTCGCTAGAGCGTGGTTTTGCAAATTGTCCTGCAAGTCGCCCTACTTTTACAATAGGGCAAGCTCCAGCATAAGTTAAAACCACAGCCATTTGCAAAATCACTTTAAAAAGATCCCTGATTTTAATTGCATTAAAATCACTAAAGCTCTCCGCACAATCTCCCCCTTGAAGCAAAAATGCCTCTCCTTTAACAACTTTTGCTAAATGAGCTTTGAGTGATCTTGCCTCCCCTGCAAATACCAAAGGAGGAAGTTTGCTTAATTTTTCTTCTACTTGTTTTAATTCTTGTAGGTTTGTGTAAGTAGGCTGTTGGAGTGCTACTTTTTCCCTCCAACTTTTTAGATTCCAAACATTAGAAGCGGTTTGCATAGAATAATCCCTTATATTTTTAGTTTAAGGCCTTATTCTAGCTTAGAATAGATAAAAGGATACTTACCTATTTCTTATTTTTTACTTATTTTTTTTATTTTCCTAAATAAACTTGACGCGGACGCGTAATTCTAGCATGAGGATTTTTGATATGCTCCATCACTTGCGCACACCATCCTGGCATTCTTCCAATCACAAACATAGGAGTGAAAAGAGGCACAGGAATCTTTAATGCTGTTAAAATAATTCCACTATAAAAATCCACATTAGGATAAAGATTTCTTTCTTTGAAATAATCATCACTCAATGCAACTTCTTCTAATTTCTCTGCGATTTCACTTAATCTCGCATTCATTTTAATGCCTTTTGCATTAAGTTCATCTTTTAAGGCTTTAATGGCTTTAGCTCTTGGATCATAGCTTTTGTATACACGATGTCCAAATCCCATTAATCTAAAAGGATCATTTTTATCTTTAGCTTTTGCTACGAATTTATCCACATTTTTAACATCACCAATTTCATTAAGCTGCACTAAAACTTTTTCATTAGCTCCACCATGTGCTGGTCCCCAAAGAGCGTTGATTCCAGCTGAAATTGCAGCATAAGGATGCACACCGGTTGAGGCTACATTTCTCACTGTGGTTGTAGAGGCATTTTGCCCATGGTCTGCATGAAGAATAAAGATTTTATCGAGTGCTTCTACTTCTAAAGGAGTAATTTCTTCTTCACCACTTAGAGTATGCTTTAGCTTTCCACCAGGATAGGCTCTAAGCATATAAAGAAAGTTTTCAACATAAGAGCGACTAATATCTGGATAAATAAAAGGTGCTCCAATAGAATTACGATAAGAAAAAGCTACTAAAGTCGTAATTTTAGCAATGATTCTTCTTGCCATCGTTTGATAATCATCTTCATCATCCATTTCTTTATGATCAAAATGAAAAGTAGAAAGTGCAGCTACTGCTGAGCTTAAGTTTGCCATAGGATGTGCACCATCTGGAAAAGCACTAAAGATATTAATAAGCCCCTCATGTAAAAACGAGCGATGTCTAAGCTCTAAATCAAATTCATCAGATTCTTGCTTATTTTTAGGTGCTTCACCTGTAATTAGCAGTTTTGCTACATCGCTAAATTTATATTTATTCACAATCTCTTCAATGGGTTGCCCTTTATAGAGCAATTTTCCATTTTTACCATCTACATAGCTAATAGTAGATTCACAACCTGCAGTAGAGCCATATCCAGGATCATAAGAAAAAATATTTGTGCGTTCAAATAATTTGCTAAAATCTACTGCTTTTGGACCTCTTGTGCAATCAATCAAATCAAAATCAAATTTTTCACCTGTTTCATTATTAATAAGCGTAATAGTTCCCATTGCTTAACTCCTTAAAATATTAAAGATGTATGCTTCTATTTTAGCCTAGTATTTTAAAATAAGTCAAAAAAAATTTAATTTTTTAAGTAAAATTCATAATATTTTGTGGGTTTTTTACTCATTTTAATGTTTTTAAAATACGCTTTATTTTTTATCTACATTTTCATTGATAAATTACATCTATATTACTAGGAGGAGTAAAATCAAAGATATTTTCATTTTTAAGTTCATTGATTTTTGTATCTTTTAGCTGTATTTCTACCTTATTATTTAATTCATCTGTATAACGAATAATGGAGGGTAAATCATTTTTTAATTCTATAAAATAAACTTGATTAGACAAAGTTGCTTCATAATGGTTTGTATCTATTTTTTTTGCTTCTTTAAGGAGTGTTAATAAATTAAGTTCCTTTTTTAATGTGCTAAAGGTGGCTTGTTCTAATTTTGGTTCATAGATGATTAAAGTATTTCCTTCAATATAAACTTCTTTAACAATAGGTGAAGTGTATTGCCACAACGCACTTTTAGGACTTTTTAAAAATATTTTTCCCTCATAAGAGATTTTATGATTATCCTCCAAAGTAAGAGTTTGAATAAAATTTGCCTCCAAGCTTTGTATTTTATTAGGTTCTAAGGCATATAAAAAAGTTGCAAAAAAGCAAAAAAAGCAAAAAAATTTCCCTACTAATCTTTTATTTTTCAACACAATTTCTCCTTACTTTTAGATAAATTAGTAAAACTTCTTATTATTTTACCTAAAAATTATGCTAAAATGGCTAGTTAAAATTTAAATTTTAAGGTTACAATTCAATGATAGCTTCACTTGCAAAGAAAATTTTTAGTAACAAAAATGATCGCCTTGTTGCCCATTATAAAAAAGAAATTAAAAAAATTAATGCTCTAGAAGACACTTACAAGAAATTAAGTGATGATGAATTAAAAGAGGCTTTTTTACAACTTAAAACTCAAGTGGCAAATGCTAAAAATGTTAGCGAAGAACTAAGTAAAGTCCTTTTTTCTTCTTTTGCCATTACTAGAGAAGCTAGTAGGCGTGTTTTAAATATGCGACATTTTGATGTGCAATTAATCGGTGGTATGGTTTTACATGAAGGCAAAATTGCCGAAATGAAAACAGGTGAAGGGAAAACGCTTGTAGCTACGCTTCCAGTGTGCTTAAATGCCATGAGCAAAAAAAGCGTGCATATTGTAACAGTAAATGATTATCTAGCTAGACGCGATGCGGAAGCTATGCGTCCTTTATATGAATTTTTGGGCTATTCTGTGGGAATTATCACGGGGGATAATTATGATGATGAAGACAGAATAGAACAATACTCTAAAGATATTGTCTATGGAACCAATAATGAATTTGGCTTTGATTATTTACGCGATAATATGAAATATGATTTAAGCCAAAAAGTGCAAAAACACCATTATTTTGCTATTGTAGATGAAGTGGATTCTATTTTAATTGATGAGGCTAGAACTCCACTAATTATTTCAGGCCCTGCAAATAAAACGCTAGATAATTATAAAATTGCCAATGAAGTAGCACTAAAACTTAAAAAAGAAGAGCATTTTAGCATTGATGAAAAAAATCGCAATATCTTAATTAATGAAGCAGGAATTGCTAAAGCTGAAGAGCTTTTTAAAATTGACAATCTTTATAGTGTGGAAAATGCTGTTTTAGCACACCATTTAGACCAAGCACTTAAAGCAAACTATCTTTTCTTTATTGATAAAGATTATGTTCTAAGAGATGGTGAAGTGGTAATTGTTGATGAATTTACAGGAAGATTAAGTGAGGGGCGACGCTTTAGCGAGGGCTTACACCAAGCACTAGAAGCAAAAGAGGGAGTAAAAATCAAAGAAGAATCCCAAACTTTAGCCGATATAACTTATCAAAATTATTTCCGCCTTTATGAAAAATTAGCAGGGATGACAGGAACAGCACAAACAGAAGCAAGTGAGTTTTTGCAAATTTATAACCTAGAAGTTGTATCTATCCCTACAAATCTTCCTATTGCAAGAAAAGATTTAAATGATTTAATATACAAAACTGAAAAAGAAAAATTTAAAGCCTTAGTGGATAAGATTAACGAGCTTTACAAAAAGGGACAACCCGTTTTAGTAGGAACTGCCTCTATTGAAAAGAGTGAAAAGATTCATGAGCTTTTAAAAAGCTTTAGGATTCCCCATTCTGTGCTAAATGCAAAGCAACATGCACAAGAAGCTGAAATTATTAAAGATGCAGGTAAAAAGGGCGCTGTAACCATCGCTACAAATATGGCAGGGCGTGGGGTAGATATCAAAATCAATGATGAAATTAGAGAGCTTGGCGGACTTTACATTATAGGGACAGAACGCCACGAATCAAGAAGAATTGACAATCAATTAAGAGGTAGAAGTGGAAGACAAGGAGATCCGGGGGTTAGTCAATTTTATCTAAGCTTAGAAGATCCACTTTTAAGAATTTTTGGAAGCGATAAGATTAAAAATATTATGGATAAACTTGGGCTTGATGAGGGTGAACATATAGAATCAAAACTTGTTACAAGATCGGTAGAAAATGCCCAAAAAAAAGTAGAAAGTATGCATTTTGAAGCAAGAAAGCATTTGCTAGAATATGATGATGTGGCAAATGAGCAAAGAAAAGCAATTTATCGCTTAAGAGATGAACTGCTAGATAGCAATACAGATCTTAGCCATAGAATCAATGAAAATAGACAAGAATGTATCACAATGCTTTTGCAAAAAAGCAATGTATTCTCTCCAGAAGATGATTTAAATTCTTTATGTGCCTTTGCTAAAGAGGATTTTAATGTAGAGCTTTTAACACAAGAGCTAAAAAAATCCTATGAAGAAAATGGAAATTTTGAGGGCTTTTTAGAAGAAGAATTTAAAAAGGCTTACGAGCTTAAAATGTCTAAAATTGATTCAAAAATGAAAAGTGAAATTGAACGCCTTGTATATTTGCAAACTTTAGATAATTTATGGAGAGAGCATTTATATGTGATGGATAATCTAAAAACAGGTATAGGACTTAGGGGCTATAACCAAAAAGATCCCTTAGTAGAATACAAAAAAGAAAGTTATAATTTGTTTTTAGAATTAGCAAGTCAAATCAAATACACCGCTATTAAAATGCTTTATAAATTACAATTAAGAGAAAATGAAGCAGAACTTGAAGAAGAAACTAGAAACACTAGAGAAAAGCTAGAACAAAGCAATAGCAGTAATTCTCTCATATCTAAAAAACCCGCAAGAAATGCACCTTGCCCTTGTGGAAGCGGTAAAAAATACAAAGATTGCTGTGGAAAAAGCGGCCCTAAAAAAGGTATTCTTGCAAAATGACAAGGTAAGACAAAATGAAAGGCAAAATAATACCCTTTTTAATGAAACGCTATTTACGTTTTAATAAATCTCAGCCCTTTATTTCTATCACTGCTATTTTGGCATTTTTAGGAGTTTGCATAGGAGTTATGGTTTTAATTGTAGCTATGGCTATTATGAATGGGTTTGATAAGGAGTTTGAGCGAAAATTATCCGCTATGAATTATCCTATTACACTTGTTCCACGCATTTATGGAGGAGTTAATCAAAGCACATTGCAAGCCTTAGAAAATAAATTTCCAAATTTTTCTTATAGCCCTTTTATACAAACCCAAGCCATTTCAAAAAGCGGAAGAGCATTAGAAGGTGCTTTAGTTTTTGGAGTGGATTTTGATAGGGAAGCTAAAGTGAATCCTATTTTTAAAGAAGCTATGGAGAGTGCAACTTTAAGCGATACACATTTTAAAGTGATTGTGGGAAAGGGCTTACAAGAATCTTATTTTTTAGATTATAACTCACCTTTAATGCTTATTTTTACAGAACTTTCTCCTAATGCTCTTGGAGTATCCCCTATTCTTAAAAGATTTAAAGTAGAAGGATTTTTTAATTCAGGGCTTATTAACTATGATAAAGGATATATTTATACCACTCTTGAAGCTTTAAGTGCGATTAAAAACCTGCCTAGTGGCATGTATGATGGCATACACATCCATACGCCAAATCCCCAAAAAGATATTCTTTCTTTAAAAGAGCATTTTGAGGAAACTTATAGAATCATAGGTTGGTGGGAACAAAATGGCAACTTCTTTTCTGCACTTGCTTTAGAAAAAAGGGCTTTATTTATTGTTCTTATGCTTATTATTTTAGTAGCTTCTTTAAATATTATCAGCTCACTTTTAATGAGTGTTATGAATAGACGCAAAGAAATTGCCTTGCTTTTAACCATGGGTGCAAGCACAAAAGAGATTCAAAAGACTTTTCTTTATTTAGGGAATTTTATAGGTATTAGTGGGATTGTTTGTGGCAGTATTTTAGCAGCGATTATTTTAGCACTTTTGGCTAACTTTCCTATTATTTCACTTCCTGCTGATGTATATGGAAGCGATAAATTGCCTTTAGAGCTTTCTTTAATTGATTTGTTGTCAATTTTGCTAGGTTCTTTTTTAATCGTTTTTGCTTCTTCTTATTATCCAGCATATAAGGCTACTAAAATCAATCCTTTAGAAGTTTTGCGTAATGAATAAATGAGATTTAAAAAAGTTTTTATTGAAATTACAAATTTTTGTGGGCTAGATTGCACATTTTGCACCCCTTTGAAATCCACCCACACAATGCCCCTCCCCTTATTTTCTAAAATCACAAAAGAAGTTAAGGGGTTTGCAAATTTAATAGCATTGCATATTTTAGGCGATCCTTTAAGTGTTGAAAATTTAAAAGATTATTTAGATATTGCAAAGGACAATCATTTAAAAGTAGATATTACCACAAGTGGTTATTTTTTGCATTTGCATAAAGATTTACTTTTAAATCATTCTAGTATTCATCAAATTAATTTTTCACTTATGAGTATGCTTTATCAAAAAATACCTATGGATTTAGAATCTTACTTTGATAATCTTTTTATATTTTTAAAACTTCACAAAGATTTTAAAAAAGAATTTTTTATCAATCTTAGACTTTGGAATCTTAACGCTTCTATGCACCCTCCACAAAAAAATGAAATTATCTATTCTAAACTTAAAGAATTTTTTAAAATAGATGTTATAAATGCTGACAATACAAGACTAGATTACAAGCTTCATCTTATCCAAAAGCCATTTTTTACTTGGAGTCCTAGCCAAACTAAACTTAATGAAGGGTTTTGCTATGGAGGATTAAAACAGCTAGGTATTTTAAGCGATGGGAGAGTTGTGCCTTGCTGTTTTGATACACAAGGAAACATTACACTAGGAGATTTAAAACATCAAAATTTAAAAGAAATTTTACAAACACAAAGATTTTTAAAACTTATAGAAGGCTTTAGGCAAGAAAAACGCATTGAAGATTATTGCAAAGCTTGTGCTTATCCAAACTATTTAAAGCAATTTGATTCATAGCTAAAGGCCATAAAAGCCTTTAAGCCATTATATCTAGCCTTCCATTGCTAGGTGCTGGAACACTAGGAGCGCTAGAAGCTTGCTGTGGGCTTTGTAGATTACTACTTGCACCTTGCATGTTGGAGATTAAAGAACTCATAAGCTGCTCATTAGTATCCATAGCTTTCTTTAAAACACTTAAGTTTCCACTTAACGCTACACTTGAGGTATCGATTCCTGAAACCATAACAGACTCCTTTCTGTTTTTGTGAGCAAAAGCTCTATCATTCCTAAAATTTTTTAGAAATGATTATAATATTACCTAAAAACAAATTTGTTTTTTATAAAGCGTATTGTAAAATGAAGAAAATTAAAAGGAGTAGGAGAATGAAAAAGCTTTTAAAGATTTTACTCATCTTTGTTGTTAGTCTTATAATCATTGTTGGTTTGATTTTAGCTTGGCTTTTTTCAAATAGCGGAAATGAGTTTTTAAAAAACAAAATCACGCAAATTGCTAATGAAAAAGCTCCCATTGGCTTAGAATTTACACATTTTAAATTAAAATTTAGCACTTATGAATTTGCAATTACAGATAAACAAAAATCACAAATTGCTTTACAAGGTAAATATTCTCTTTTTACGCTAAATACAGATGCTACACTCAATGCTTTTATTAAAAATCTTGCTCCTTATGAACCACTTTTGGGCATCAAGCTTAATGGCTCTTTAGCGCTAAATGGAGATATAAGCAAAAAAGGTAATATTATAGATACAAAACTGGATATTAAGGCATTTGATAGTGAGATTAATGCAAATATTAGCTTAGAAGATTATGCGCCTAAACGCTTATTTATCAACACAAAAGAGGATATTCAAATTGCCTCTTTATTAAAATTTTTAAGCCAACCTCTCTATGCAAATGGAAAATTAAAAGTAGCTGCAAATATGGATATAACAGATATTGCTAAGCCCAAAGGAAAGTTTCAAATTGCCTCAGTTGCTATTTCCCCTAATCTTGCTTTATTAAAAAAAGATTTTAATTTAATATTGCCAAAAGATTCTATTGCATTCTCTTTAAATGGAGAAGCCAAAGAAGGTAAAATCATAAGCACTATTTTGGCGCATTCAAGCTATCTTGATATTAATTCTAAAGACTTATCCTTTTTATTAGAAGACTTTAGTTCTAATGGTAAAGTCTTTGCAACTCTTCAAAAATTTAATATAAATAATTTTGCTCCAAAAACTCCTATTAATCTAGCGCTTAGCCTAAAATCAAGCTCTCTAAAAGACCAAAAGATAGCCTTAAAGCTTAATGCAATCACACAACCTATTGGTGCTTTAATAGAAGCTCCTAGCTATACTCCAAAATCACTCATTTTAGAAGCAAAACAGCTAAATTTAAAAGAGATTTTAGAATTTTTAGCACTGGGCTATGAAGCACAAGGAGAAATCAATCTCAATGCTAAAGTAGAAGATATTAATCTTCAAGATTTAAGCTATAAAGTGAATGGAAATTTAAATAGCAAAATTCAAACTTTAGCATTTAATGGAATGAATTTAGCACAAAACAATAGCTTAAATGCAAGCTTTAGTGGAGATTCTAAGAAAATCAATATAAAAGCAAATAGCGATCTTTTTGATTCACAAATTAATGCAAACACAGCTTTATATGATTATGCTCCAAAAAATATTGCAATAGATATTAAAAAGCTAAATTTGCAAAAATTAGCCGGACTTTTTGGCTTTAGCGCAAATGGAGAACTAGAAGCAGAGGCAAATCTAAAAGACTTTGATAAAGGAATAAGTGGAGAATTTAAAATTAATTCACCTAGCATTTTACTTAGCAAAGCCACTTTAAATGAGCTTAGCGGAATGAATTTTAAACAAGATTTGCAAACAGCCCTAGAAGGCAATGGTTCATTCAAAAAAGGTTTAGGTGAAGCAAAAATTACATTAAATAGTAAAGATTTTAAAATAAATCTACCCAATATTAATTTAGATTTATCTAAGCAAAATTATAGCAGTGATTTTGCGATTAATATTTTTGAAGTTGCCTCTATCAACCCTACTTCTATGAATCTAAAAGGTGCTTTAAGTCTTGATGGTTCTTTTGCACTAAATTCTGGTATCCCTTCTTTTAAAATCCAAAATAAAGATTTTGGAGATAATTTAGAAGCAGAATTAAAAAATGAACATTTTAACTTAGAAGCCAAAAATATCAGTATGCAAAAGATTGCTAAGTTTAGCGGTATGGAAAAGCTTATAAAAAATGGACTTATCAATGCAAATGCTTCTTTAGATATTAAAGGCAAAGACACACAAACCATACTTAGTAATCTCACAGGTAATGCAAGACTTAGTGGAAGCAATTTTGAAATTTATAGCATTGATATTGATGGACTTGTAAGCAACTATGAAAACACAAATCAAGTAAATCTTTTAGATATAGGTGCGTTTGTTTTAGCAGGTCCTTTTGGTATTGCAGCCACTAAAGGAAGTGATGTGGGTATGCTAGGATTTAATGCTGTTGTAAGCTCAAAAAGCCTTATTAAGCAAATTGAAGCAAATTTTGATATAAATAATGGCGTGGCAAATGCTAAAGATGTAGCTTTTGCTACTAATAAAACAAGAATTGCGGCAAAAGGTGCTATCCATTTAAAAAATGAAACTTTTGATAATTTTATAATTGCTATTTTAGATGATAAAAATTGTGCTAAAATCTCACAAAAAATCAAAGGAACTCTAAGCAATCCTAAAATAGAGTTTTCTAAAGCGACAGTTCAAACAGCGATCAATCTTGCCACTTCTTTGTTTGGTAAGATTAAAAAAGGAACGCAAAAGGTTACAGATCCGATTTTAGGCACACAAAATGCTAAATGTGAGCCTTTTTATAATGGCGTTGTTAAACAACCAAGATAATTTAAGGAGTAAATTTGAAATTAATCTCATGGAATGTAAATGGTCTTAGAGCTTGTATGAATAAGGGCTTTATGGACTTTTTTAAAAAAATAGATGCGGATATTTTTTGTATCCAAGAATCCAAAATGCAAAAAGATCAAGCCGATTTTTGCTTTGAGGGTTATTATGAATTTTGGAATTCTGCAGAAAAAAAGGGTTATTCAGGGGTAGTGATTTTTAGCAAAACAAACCCTTTAAGCATAACCTATGATATGGGAATAGAGCACCACGACAAAGAAGGCAGAATCATTTGTGCTGAATTTAATGAATTTTATTTAGTAAATGTCTATACCCCAAACTCTAAAAGAGAGCTAGAAAGACTAGAATATAGAATGGAATGGGAAGATGATTTTAAAAATTATCTAAAAAATTTAGAAAAAACAAAACCCGTGATTGTGTGTGGAGATCTAAATGTAGCACATAAAGAAATTGATTTAAAAAATCCAAAAACAAATAGACGCAATGCAGGATTCACAGATGAAGAACGCGAAAAAATGAGTATTTTGCTTGAAAGTGGATTTGTAGATACTTTTAGATACTTTTATCCTACGCTTGAAGGAGCTTATAGCTGGTGGAGCTATATGGGAAAAGCTAGAGCAAATAACACTGGGTGGCGGATTGATTATTTTTTATGCTCTGAAATTTTAAGCAAAAAGCTAATAGATGCCAAAATTTATCCTGAAATTTTAGGAAGCGATCATTGCCCTGTGGGATTAGAAATCAATGCCAAATAACATTTTATTTGAAAATCAAAGCGATTATGAATTTTCTTTAGAGTTTAAAGAGAATCTAGAAAATTTTTTACAAAAAATGACAAAGAATTTAAATATTTCTCTAAAACAATGCGAGCTAATTATCCTAAATAATGAAGCAATGCAAGAGATTAATAAAACTTATCGCAATATTGATAAACCAACAGATGTGCTTTCTTTTCCACTAGATTCTGAATTTTGTATGCTTTATGGGAGTATTTTAATTAGCATAGATTTTGCCAAAGAAGTTTCTAATAGCCTTAATCATAGCATAGAAGAAGAAATTTATTTGCTTTTTATTCATGGTTTTTTACATCTTGTAGGTTATGATCATGAAAAAGATTGTGGTGAACAAAGAAAAAAAGAGGAGGAGTTTATCACTCTTTTTGCTTTGCCAAAAAGTTTAATTACTCGTAATTCTTAAAATTGCATCCACCATCTTTGCACTAGCATTTTTATCACTCTGCTTCATTAATGAAGTGCTAATATTTTCTAACTTTTCACTATCTAAAAGCTCTAAAATATCCCATAAAACATCACAAAACAAATCTTTTTCTTCACATAAAAATCCAAGCTCTTTATCCTGGATAAATTTTGCATTAAAGTATTGATGATTTTGTGCCGCATAAGGATAGGGAACAAATAAAGCAGGAAGTCCATTAGCACACAGCTCCCAAAGCGAACTTGCCCCTGCTCTTGAGATAGCAAAATCACAGGTTTGCATAATTTTTGGCATAAAAAAACAAAAATCAAACAACAAAATTTCAAAATCCTCTTGCAAATCTTGCTCTTTTTTTAAAATTTTTATTTTTAAATTAAGTTTTTTGTATTCTTCTAATATGTTTTCAAATTCTCTTTTTCCGCATTGATGAAAGATTTTAATCCCTTTTTTATTAATATCTTCTGCCATACTTAGTGCAAATTGATTAATAGCCCTAGCTCCTTGCGATCCGCCCATAAAAAGAATATTTTTAATCTCTTTACGCACTCTTTGTGTGGTAAAAAAATCTTCTTGTGTGGGATAAGCCCAAAAAGGCTCTAAATAAGAAGAAAAAAACAAAGTAGCCTTTCTTTTTAAAATTCCATTTAAACGCCCTATTCTTGCATTTTGCTCATGGATAAAAAGAGGAATTTTTAACAAAACAGAAGCAAAAGAAGCAGGAGCTGCTGAATACCCTCCAACAGAAATCACACACCCTATATTTTCTTTTTTTAAAATCCTAATTGCTTCTTTTAAAGCTAAAGCTTGATAAAAAAGAGATTTTACCTTCCCTAAACCTTTTTTATTGACTACCCCGCTTGTTTGTAAAAAGAATTTTTTAGAAAATCTTATTTCATTTTCAAAATAAGTTAAATCTTGACCGCCACTAGAACCTATGAAAATACATTCAATTTCTCTTTTTTGCAACTCTTCCAAAAAAGCTTTCGCAACGCTTAAATGCCCTCCTGTCCCCCCTCCTGTGATAACAACTTTCATTTACTTCCTTGTAATAATCTAGTAGAATTTTATCATAAAAGTTTAAAAGTATAGGGTTTTTACAAGATTTATTCTTTTTTTTTGGCAACTTTATATCTTACAAATAATGTTATATTTTTATTATGCATTATGTGAATTTTTTTATTAATAATATATAAGTCTTACGTTCTAAAAGATACTATGCCCATAAAAGATTTAATTATATTTTCTTTAATTTTATTTTAAATGCTTTATGGCTCCATTCTCTATAATAATCGTTAATATAAATTCTTAAATATACATCGCTTATTACAGCTTTATAACAATCTATAAATACTTCAAGGTTGCTTTTTAAATCACTTTATCATTGTTTCTACTCCTCGCAGTAATAAGCCAAAAATTATAAGCATAAAGTATGATAATTTATGAAAACCCTTCAAGACAACCCCTTAGACTGCCACGCAAATACTTCACATTTACTCGCAGTAACACTTTAGGTTACCTTGTGTTTTAACAAGGTTTCTCCTTTGAGTCATTACAATCCCTCCCCCTCTGTCATTGCGAGGAGCGAAGCGACGAAGCATACAAGCAAAGCGTTATCCACGAGCGTAGCGAAGTGCAAATCCGTAAAAGAAACTGCCACGAGGTTTGACAGCAATCTCGTAGCAACAAATAGCTATCCCACAAAGCAAATCTTTAAACTGCCTTAACTTATAAAAAGATTCTATAATGATTTTATGTTTTGTTTGTGGATAATGCTATGTAACTATAAGAATTTAGTGAATTATTTAAAGGCTTTATCATTTTAAAGCCTCTTACTTCCATATTCCCTCTTCAACCTACGCACTTCTTTTAAGAAGCGGATAAAGGAAAGTATTTTTGCTCCCCCCCCCCGCTCATTATTTGCTTTTATGAGTGCTTCTCCTAGTTTGTAGGTTAAGTCATTTTATATCTTTATATCTCCTTTATAATCTTCGTATTTTTCTAACTATTTAAATCTATGCACAGAAATACCCAATCTAGTATCTGCAAAAGAACAAAGATAAACTTTCTGCTTTACATCTTTAAAATTTTCTTGCATTCCTAATCCTCAATATAATTCTTAAGCTTTCTGCCTACTTTTGGGTGTTTTAGTTTCTTTATGGCACTTGATTCTATCTGTCTTACACGCTCTCTTGTTACATTAAGTTCTTTGCCGATTTCTTCTAGTGTTCTATCTGATTCATCCTCTAAAAGTCCAAAACGCATTCTAATAACTGCCTTTTCCCTTTCATTTAGCTGATCTAGCACATCATCAATCTGGCTTTTTAAATCTTCTTTTAAGATATGCTCCATAGGACCCACAGAAGCTTTATCTTCTACAAAATCCCCAAATTTCCCATCTTCACCACTTCCAATAGGTGCTTCAAGACTAATAGGTTCTTTTGTAATCTTAATCACATTTTTTACCTTATCCACAGGTAATCCCACTTCCTCGGCAATTTTTTCAATATCAGGTTCTTTGCCCTCTTCTTGTAAAAATTTACGCATAATTTTATTAATGCGATTAATCGTTTCAATCATATGAATAGGGATTCTAATCGTCCTTGCTTGATCAGCAATCGCTCTTGAAATAGCTTGTCTAATCCACCAAGTAGCATAGGTTGAAAATTTATAACCCTTTTTATATTCAAACTTATCCACAGCTTTCATAAGTCCGATATTTCCCTCTTGAATCAAATCTAAAAATGGCAATCCACGATTTGTATAACGCTTAGCAATGCTTACTACAAGCCTTAAATTTGATTTTGCCATTTTTGTTTTTGCTTTGTCTGCTATATCTTTACCACGCTTTATTTGTTCTAAAATCTGCTTTAGTTTTTCTGGTTCTAAATCAAAACTCTCTTCACTCGCTATTTTTGTTTGAAAGAGCTTTTTAATCTCCATATAAGTGGAAACCATAGTCGCTTCAGGCACAGCTGCTGTGATGTCTGCTTTACTCATCTCTGTGATATTTTCTAAAATCTTTTTGTGATTTTCTAGCAAAATATCATTAAATAAAGGCAAGCGATATTCTAAGCGTTTAAGCTCTTTATCAAACCCTTCATCGCTTTTAATAGTGTTTTCCATGGCTTTTACAAGCTCGTTAATGAGCTTACTTGTAGGACCTAAATCTAAAAGCTTTTCTTTTAAAAACTGCTTTTTATGCGCTAAAGTTAGAAGATAAAGCATATCTTCGCTTTCTTCGCCTTTTTCTTGTTCCCAAGTTTTTAGCCAATCTTTTTTAGCTTTTTCTAAGGCCTTAAAGCTTACTAGAACCTTATCTACACGCTTTTGATCTTTTTTACTAATTGTTTTTTTACCCTCTTCATCCCCCTCTTCATCTTCTAGCTCTTCTTCGCTCTCCTCTTCTCCCTCTTCTTCATCATCAAAACTCTTAAAAAGCTCTTTTACACGCCTCTCACGATTAATTAATGCTTCCTTATAATCCAAAATAAAATCAATCAAATAAGGCACAGAACAAATTGCATCTAAAATGATGTTTTCCCCAAGTTCAATATTTTTGCTAAGCTCCACTTCATCTTCGCGTGTTAAAAGCGGAATCTGCCCCATCTCACGCAAATACATTCTTACAGGACTATCACTTCTGCTCCACTCTAGCAATTCACGCTCTTTCATAAAGTCAAATTCATCTTCTAGCTCTTCATCTAAAAGACGCTTTTTTTCTTCCTTGATTTTTTTGGCATCTGCTTGATTTAAGAGTTTTGCTACTTGAGAAGCTGACATTAATTGTTTGTTGTATTTTTTAGCAAGCTCACTTACTTTTTTGGCTTGTGCTGCTGTGGGGAGTTTTACTAAGATTTGTGCAATCTTCTCATAAGAAACATAGCTTTGGGATTCTAAAAACAATTCTTCAAGTTGTTGATTTATATTTTTTGCAGACATTAAATAACTCCAAGAGGTTTTTTGCGGTTTTAATAAAATTCAATAAAACCGCTAATTATACTCAAAATAGATTAATTTAAACTAAATAAATTTTATCTAAATTGCCAACATTCCTTAAACAAATCAAGTTGTTTTTTATCAAGCTCTACTATTAGCAATTCTTCTCTATCACCCAAGCAATCTATAACTTCTCCCACAGGATTCACAAACAAAGAATCCCCATAGAAATTCCAAGTTGTTTTATTTTCTTTATCTTCATATTGTCCTATGCGATTAGCCCTTAGGATATAACAACTATTTAAAAATGCCCTCATTTTAATAATGCTTCTCCAACGCAAAGAAGAATCAAAAGTAGAAGCACTAGGTAGCAACACACAATCCACTTGATTTTGCTTAAATTTCAACCAAAATTCATCAAAATGCAATTCATACCCAAAAAGAACGCTAAATTTAAAACTACCTATCTTAAAAACAGGAGGCATTTTAATCGTTTTTGAAAGTGTGTTGTTAAAGAAATTTGCTTCATTCCAATGCTCATAGGGCATTAAGCGTTGTGAGCGGTAAAATAGAGTTTTGCCTTTATTAATAATTGCTATACTTTTATAAAATTTAGTCCCTACAACTTCTATAACAGGAGCTACAAGCATAATAGAAAACTTACAAGAAAGCTCTAAAAGCATAGAATATTGTGTTTTTGCTTCTTCTAAAAAAATCTTTTTATTTTTGCTTTCAATTTTTTTAAAAAAATCCCCCAAAAGATATTCTCCTAGCACAACAACCTTTGCTTTTTGCTCACTTGCTGTTTTTAAATAAGCAGCAAGCTCACTTTGAGTCTTATTTTCTCCTAATTGTAAGGCTCCTATTTTCATTTATTCCTCCTCTAATTGTTTTTTAATCTCTATGCATTCTAATTTTGCATTTTCAAGCATCATTTGATTTTCTTTTAGAAGCATTTTACTCTTTTTATAGATTTCTAAGCTTTTCTCCAAGGTAATATTTTCATCCTCTAAACTCTCCAAAAAACCCTTTAGTTTTTCTATATTTCCTTCAAAATTTTTAATATCTACTTTATTTTCCAAAATTTTTCCTTTTATTCTTGATTTTCCATAAGATTTAAGGCATCTGTGCATAGATTTTTCCAAGGAGTTTGTGCTTGTATTTTAGCACATTCTTGATAAGATTTTAAAGCATTTTCTCTTTCTCCAATTTTATGAGATAAATACCCTTTTAAATATAAAACTTGCGCCATTTCCCCTTGGCTATTTGTATGTTTTTGTGCTTCATTTGCCACTTGCAAGGCTTCTTTAAATTTAGTTTCTTTAATATAGCTTTCAATCAAACTAAATTCAGCCCAAGGGGAATATTCATATCTTTGATGTTGTGCTTGAGCTTTAAGTAGTTTATTAGCATAAATTTGAATAGCAATATCATCTTTTTTCTTATTCATTATTTCTAGCACCCTAGAATATACTTCTATAATTTCCTTGCGATTCCCTAAATCCTTTTCCAAACGCTCTAAAAGCTCCATTGCCTCTTCTGTTCTATTAAGATGCGATAAAGAATTAAAAAGTATAAAAGCCGCTAAAGGATCTGCATCGCTAAAAGCAAGAGCATCACGCGAAGCAAATGCAGCCTTTTGATAATCTTGCAATGCATACTCAGCACTGCCTAGCCTATAAAGCCATTTTGCTTTTAATTTAGGATCTTTATTTTTAGATTCCAAAAGTGCTAATTTTTGTGCATTTTTGTATTGTGAAACTTCCATAAGACAATCAAAAAATTCCAAATTTTCCTCTGGAGTTAGAGGAGAGTTTTTATAGATTGTTTCTCCAAAATATGCTACTTTTTTGCATTCTTTATTTCTAAGTGCTTCTTTAATTAGCATAGCACTTGAGTTAATAAGTGCTACATTATCATTAGGTAATTCCCCTCTTAAATCAAAAACTTTTTCATACTCTTTAAGCTCATATAAAGTTTGTGCTTTTTTCTCTAAAGCCATTTTTGCTTCTTCTTGATTTTTATATTGCTCTATTACATAATCATAATGCTCTAATTTTTTAGTAGCATTTCCCTCATCATAAGCTAAAAGCAACTTATCATCTAAAGTTTTAATTTCTTTTGCTTCCTCTTCTTTGCCAAATTCCTCTAAAAATCGCGCATAATATTCATGTGCTTTTTTTAAATTTCCCGCTTTGTCATACCATAATCCTACATCTTTTAAAAGATTCTTATAAAAGGGTGCTTGATCACTTGAATTTAACAAGGCCAATTCTGCGACTTTTGCAGGCACTGCATAAATACCACTTTCCTCCCATTGCTTTAGCAAATTGTAAGTTTTTTGTATATCGCGTAAGAAAAATGTAGGATTTGCCTCTAAGATAGTATTAAGGTTACTTTGTGCTTCTTTAGCGTTTTTTTCTTTTCTGTAAAATTCAGCCAACAACAATGCAGCCTTACTTGCAACATCTAAATCATTAGTTTTATTTAAAACTTCATTATAAAGTGTAGGGACGCTATTTCGCTCACCTCTTTTATAGAGATTTTCCGCATAATCTAGCTTTGCCAAAAGTGAAAATTTATCATCTTTATATTCTTCAAATAAACGACTATAATAGTATTTTGCTTCTTCAAAAAAATTCATCTTTGCATAGGTTTTTGCCATAATTTGCAAAATCTCTGAAGCATGAATATCCGTAGGATATGCAGCAAGCCAAGCTTTAGCAAGCTCAATAATATCTTCATAATCCTCTTCATTTTCTCTTCCATCTAAACTATGAATCTTATAATAAAGCACATCGCGTTTAAAAATTGTTTCAGGATAAAGCTCTAGCATTTCATCAATGCTTAAAAGCGCCTCATCATAAGCACCCCTTTGGACAAAAGACTGAATGCGTAAAAAATAATCTTTATCTAGCCCCACATCATTATTCATAGGACGCAAACGATAATCCAAAATACCAATACTAGGCTTTGAAGTAACTCTAAAATTAAGCGGAAAATTAATCCCCTCTTGTAATTTATTCTCATTTATAAAAGGCAAAGTATCCCCATAGCCTAAAATTTGCCATTTTCTTGACATTTTATTACGCTCTTTGGGTATGAAACCATCTTTTGCTAAATCAAATTCTTGATTAAATAATTTAATCTTTTTTTTAGGTTTAATAAGGAGATTGAGTTTTTTATCTATAATTTGTGGCTTAATCGTAAAAAAAAGAGTTTCACTCTCTTCAAAGCGTGAAAGCAAACCTGCATCAAACTCACAAATAACTTCCTCTACCTCACTATAACGATTATAAATTTCTTTGCATAAAAAAGGTTTTTCATCTTTTATGTTTAAAACTGCAAAATTATTGCCCTCTTCTCTACCGCTATTAATATAAAATTCTAAAGCATTTACAAGGCTTGTCATTCCAAGAGCAAGGAGTAATATCTTCTTTTTCATTCCCATCCATATAATAAATTTATTGATAATTATACTTAGTTTGTTTTAAAAATTTTATCAATTTTAAAAATCCTTAGGTAAAAATTCAAAATGTGTAATTTCAGCTCTTGCTAAGATTCTCATCGGAGGCCCCCAATAACCCGTTCCACGATTTACATAAATTTGTGTAGTTTGTGAATGTTGGTATAAACCTTGCAAATAAGGCTGATCTAAAGTTACTAAGAATCTAAAAGGAAAAATTTGCCCACCATGCGTATGCCCACAAAGCATCATATCAATTTTATCTTCTTCTGTGATTTCTTTAATAAATTTTGGTTGATGCGCTAAAAGTAAAGTAGGCAATTTCTCATTTCTTAAAGTCAAAGCTTCTTTTAAATGGGGCTCTAATGCTCCAATTCTTCTACCAAAAAGATCATAAACGCCTATGAGATTAAAAAGTTCTTCCCCATTTTTACTAATAATAATATTTTCATTTTCCAAAACTCTTATACCTAAGCTTTTTAAAGCTTCTAATAACTCCCCTATTCCATGAAAATACTCATGGTTTCCTACGATATAATACACACCAAGAGGAGCTTTTAACTTTGCAAGCTCTTTTAGGGCTTCACTAACATTAGAAATCTTTATATCAATAATATCTCCTGTTAAAAAAATAATATCTGCTCCTAAGGCATTGCTTTGCTCTACAATCCCCCTTACTACACTTTGCTCTATCAAGCCTCCAATATGCAAATCACTAATTTGCACTGCACTAAAAGGCATTTTTAGATTCTTAATTTTAGGAGTTACTCTTGTAATTTCTGGTTTTAATTTTCCTTCAATAATCCCCCAACCTAAATATCCACTCGCAAAAATACCGCTAAAAATATTAATCACTTGCTTAAAAAAATGTCTTCTTTTATGGCTAAAAATCAATGCTAGATTTAAAATCTGATAAACAATACTTACCACAAAAAGCACAAAAGCTACACCTATGGATAAGGATACAAAAAAGTATAAAACAGGTGGCATACTAAGATAATAGCGTCCTAAAAAATATCCTAAAATTCCAAAATAATTGATGATTAAAAAATACTTTAAGATTCTTAAAGGAATTTTTGGTTTCACCATTTTTTTAAAAAACAAAAAATAAATCCAAAAATGCACTACTAAGAATATAGATACTGCTATAAAGGGAAATAAATTATTCATTTTCTTTCCTTATTTTCATATTTTACTTTTAACTCTCTTGCTTCTTTAAAGAATTTAAACAATCCTCCCATATGCCATTGCTTACAACCACTAATAAGGCTTGCTCCTAATTTATAAGGCACACTTTGTTGCTCTTTTAATGCAAATTTATAATCCTCATAAGTTTCAAGTGGAGGAAGCTTTAAATGTGGATTTGTTTGGATAATTTTATGATAATTTTCAATTTCTCTTTTGTGTCTTATTGTGGCTTTAACCAACAAAAAAGGTATTTTAATTCTTCCAGCTAGGCTTGTATAGTTTTTAAAAATAATATAGCCTAATTTATAGCTCAAATGGTATCTAAAACGCTCGTACCCATAACTTGTTTTTGCAACAAAGCCCTTATTATAAGGAGTTCCATTTGCTTGTATCCACTGCAAATAATATTCTTTCCACATAGGCCAAAGCCTAAAAACAAGCTCATTGTTCCAAAAACGATTATTAGGGCCAAATGCATGGATAATATGTGGATTCTTATTTGCCCTATAATGCACACTTCCTGTATAACCAAAATCTAAATTCTTTACCTTTAAATGATTTTTAAAAATCAAATAACTTAAACCCGCTTGATCATTGCAATTTAAAAGATTAGATGCAAACCATATATAAAGTTCTTCATAGAGTTTTAAAGGCTCTTTTATCCCATCATTAAAAAGCACGATTCCAGAGCGATAAACGCATAAATTATGGTATTCTACTTGATACCCTGTTGTTTGTTGCATAGTCGTGCGTCCTCTATGTGCTGCTAAAACATAGCCTTTTTTCTTAAACTTTTTAAAATGCTCCAAACTTCTTAAAAGCAAAATATCAAAATCTAAATAAATAATATTTTCACATTCTTTTAAATATTTTAATCCCTCAAAAAGTGCAAATGCCATAAAAGTCCAACGCTTTAGAAAACGATTTAACCTTTGAAAATAAAGGGGATTTTTAGCTGCATTTTTAATCTTATTTTCAAAATCATCTTTTGTAAATACAATAAACTCTACTTTACTTTCTTTTGCAAGTTTAAAGATAGCTTGTTTATCTCTTTTTGAAAAATTATCACTCACAATATAAAAAATATCTACTGCCATAAGAGCTTTAATGTTTGCTATCATTGTGCCTATTGTGAAAATACTCTCACTCGTTGCTGCAAGTAAAATACCTAATTTATGTTTGTTATTCACTTTATTAATTCCTGCAAAACAGACTTATAAAAGGCTTATTTTAGCATATTTTGGTATAATTTTGGCTTTGTATTGAAATTCTTATAAGGATTTAAATGTTCTTTAAAAGCTTTTTGCAAACGCTTCCTGTGTGTATAGGTTATTTATCCTTAGGGGCTACTTTTGGGATATTATTTGCCACTGACCTTAATCTATCTTGGTTTTATGCACTTTTAATGGCTTTATTTGTTTATGCAGGAGCGGGGCAGCTTTTATTGGTTTCTCTTATTGCTTTAAAAGCTGGGTTTTTTCAGATTGCAATTGCTTCATTTTTCTTAAATATTCGCCATATTTTTTATTCACTCTCTATTTTAGATACCATAAAATCTTTTAGCTTAAGTAAATATTACATCTTATTTGGATTAACCGATGAAACTTTTGCAATCTTAAAAACCAACAAAGAAAGCCATACACTTACCCAAAAAGAGCTAGAAAAATCTTATCTTTTTATTACACTTTTTAATCATTTTTATTGGATTGTTGGTTGTATGTTAGGCGTTTTTATAGGAAAAAATCTTAATTTTAAACCACAAGGCATAGAATTCACCCTAACAGCACTTTTTAGCGTTTTAACCCTCTCGCTCCTTTATCAGCAAAAAAGCAAAATACCTTTCTATGCGGGTATTTTGATAGGAGTCTTTGGGCTTTTATTCTTTCCTAGTAAGTATTTTTTGATTCTTTCTATTCTTTTGGGGATTATCTTTTTGCTTTTGGCTAAAAGGTGGATTAGCTATGAATAATGAAACCCTATATGTTCTTTTAGCCATTATTGCTGCAACACTAGGCACAGCACTTACGAGATTTTTACCCTTTTTAATCCTTAAAAAACACTCTTCAAGCCATTACTTAAAGTATTTGCAAAATACTATGCCACTTTTAATTATGACTCTTTTAGTATTTTATTCTCTAAGTGGGCTAAACTGGCAAGAATCTTATGGAATTTATGAAATTTTAGGTATCCTTTGCTCTGCTTTATGTTTTTTATGGTTTAAAAATGCAGTTTTGAGTATATTTGCAGGAATTATTTTTTATATGGTAATGATTAGATTTTTTTAAGGAGTTAAAATGATAAAAATATATGGTATTAAAAATTGCGGTAGCGTAAAAAAGGCTTTAAATTTTTTAAATACGCACAATTTAGAATATGAATTTATTGATTTTAAAAAAAGCACACCCACAAGTGAAATTTTAGAATCTTGGCTAAAAAACACTACTTTGGAACAACTTTTTAATAAAAAGGGAACCACTTATAAAAAGCTAAATTTAAAAGAACTTTCCTTAGATGATAAAGGTATCAAAGAATATTTACTTAAAGAGCCTATGCTTATTAAGCGTCCTGTGATTGAATATAACAAAGGGATTCTTGTAGGCTTCAGCGAAGAGCTTTATAAAAAGAATCTTTTATGAATCTTAATAAACGATTGGGTAAAATTGCTTATGTTAGTCTTTTAGCAATTTTATTGCTAGTAGGCTGTGCTACAAAAGAGCCTAAAAATCACTCTATCACTCTCCCAAAACAGGATTTAAAACCTTTTATCACAAAAGATTTCACCCTTTTGCAAACTTATAGCAAAAAACTTAAAAGGGATTATTTAGAGCATTTCTTTTCTCCTTGGAATAAGCCCACAACCTTAAGTAAAAATGATGTGGATTTTGGATTAAGACTTGCCTATAAAAATTTAGGTTTTGGAGAAAATCTTTTACCAAATTCTAAAGAATGGATTGATAGCTTAAAGCAAGAAGCAAACCTTGATACATTCCCTTCACTTAACAAACCTGCCATCATCACGCGCACTACAAATTTAAGGGTTTTACCTACAAATAAGCCAAAATTTCATAATCCAAAACTTGCAGGAGAGGGCTTCCCATTTGATTATTGGCAAAACTCTTCTATTTATAGTGGCACGCCCATAGCGATTTTACATTATTCTAAAAATAAATCGTGGGCTTTTGTGCAAAGTGGATTTGTAAGTGGTTGGGTAAATGTGCTAGATATTGCAATCTTAAATAATCAGCAAATAAAAACTCTGCAAAGCTATAAGGATTTTTTAGTATTTACTAAAGATTACACGCCACTTTACACAAAGCAAGGAGAATTTTTAGATTTTGGACGCATTGGTATGCTTTTACCCCTTATAGGTAGCACAAAAGACTTCTATGAAGCACAATTCATCACGCGCACAAAACGAGGCTATGCTAGTTTTAATAAAATTTTGCTCAAAACAAAAGTCGTTTCAAAATTCCCTACTCCTTTTACTAAAGACTCTTTAAGCAATTTGGCAAACCCACTTTTAGGGGAAAAATATGGCTGGGGTGGAAGCTTTTTTAATCGTGATTGTTCTATGCTTTTGCGTGATCTTTTTGGAAATTTTGGTTTTTATCTTTTGCGAAACTCACAAAGTCAAATAAGACAAAAAGATTTCAAAGGGGATTTAAATTATTTTGAACTCTCCACACTCAACAAAAAAGAAAAAACAGATTTTATTATTAAAAATGCCATTCCTTTTGCAACTTTTTTGGGCATGAAAGGACATATTATGCTTTATTTAGGACACAAGGAGGGAAAGATTTTTGTCTTGCACGATATTTGGGGGCTAAAAACGCTACAAAATGAAACAGAAGAAGGACGATATATTTTAGGAGGTATTCATATTACTCCTTTAGATATTGGTAAAGATTCTCCTAATATATCCCAGCAAAACCTCCTAATACAAAGGGTTTATGGTATGAAAATACTTTTTAATAAAGAGGATTTAAAGGCTTTTTAGCAAGGGTTTTATAAATCTTATCATTTTCCAAAACATAAAATTTTATTTAACCTTAGCAAAGTTAAAGTAAGTAATAATGTATAATTTATACAAATACATTAAAAAATTAAGAAAAATATAAAACTTTGATATTTAAGTTTTATGAAAAATTACTTAAATTTAAGAGGAGATAGATGATGAAAAATCATTATGATGTCGCAATTATTGGTGCTGGAATTTCTGGTAGTGCTTTGTTTTATGCCCTTACTCATTATACAGATATTAAAAAAGTGGTTTTACTAGAGAAATACCATGCTCCTGCCACTTTAAGCTCTAGTGGAAATAACAACTCACAAACCATTCATTCAGGTGATATTGAAACAAACTATACTTTTGAAAAAGCTAAAAAAGTGGCGCGTGCTGCAAAGCTTTTAACTTCTTATGCTTCTTATCATAAATTACAAAATAAAAGCATTTTTGAATATCAAAAAATGGCAATAGGTGTAGGCGATAAAGAAGTAGAATTTATAAAACAACGCCATGAACAATTTAAAGAAATCTATCCTGAATTAGAATTTTTTACTAAAGATACTCTAAGAGAGATTGAACCTAATGTTATTAAACTAGCGGATGGAAGCGATAGACCTGAAAATGTTGTAGGTTCTGGTATGAGAAAAAGCTTTTGTGCTATGAATTTTAATTCTGTTGCAAACCATATGATCGAACAAAGTAATTTTGGCGAACACAAAGTGCTTTTTAACTATAAAGTTAAAGATATTATAGAACAAGGCGATGGAGCTTACACAATAAGATCAGAAGGTAACTCCCCTATTAGTGCTTCTTTTGTGCTTGTAGATGCTGGGGCACATTCACTCTATTTAGCACAAAATATGGGCTATGGACTAGATTTAGGCTGTCTTCCGGTTTCAGGAAGTTTTTATTTTATCCCGGGTAGCAAATTACAAGGCAAAGTTTATACCGTGCAAAATCCAAAACTTCCTTTTGCTGCAATCCATGGCGATCCTGATGTTGTCGCACAAGGAAAAACTAGGCTTGGACCCACTGCTTTAGCCCTACCAAAACTAGAAAGATTTAAAAGTGGCACAACCATGGATTTTCTAAAAGTATTTGGCTTTGGAAGTGCCACTACTAAGATTATGTGGGATTTATTAAGTGATAGTGAGATTAGAAATTATATCTTTAGAAACTTTATTTATGAGATTCCAAGTATTGGTAAAAAATACTTTTGGGAAGAAGCTAAAAAGATTATCCCTTCAATCCGCCTAGATGAACTCACCTATGCAGAAGGTTTTGGTGGAATTAGACCACAAGTTTTAGATAAAAACAAAAAGAAACTAGAACTTGGAGAAAAGAAAATTAAAAGCAACAAAGGAATTACTTTTAATATGACACCAAGCCCGGGTGCTACAAGCTGTATGAAAAATGCACTTTTGGATATGTTAGAGATTGTAGATTATCTAAAAGCAAATATTAAATATGAAAAAATCAAAGAAGAACTCAATGAAGAAAGCCTTGAATGGTTAGAATAAACTAGATTAATTCTAGTTTATTCTCTTAAATAATCCCCACTTTTTCCACCACTTTTTTGTACCAAATAAATCTCGCCTAGTTCCATACTTTTATCTATGGCTTTTACCATATCATAAATTGTCAAAAGCCCTATATTTACACCCATTAATGCTTCCATTTCTACACCTGTTTTAGAATCTGTTTTTACCCTCACCTCCAAAATAAAAGCATTTTCTTTTTCTAGTTCTACAACCTCGCATTTTACAGAACTCAAAAATAAAGGATGGCACATAGGAATAAGCTCTGAAGTCTTTTTGGCTCCCATAATCGCTGCAATAATTGCTGTTTGTAATACAGGACCTTTTTTAACCTTATTATCCATAATTGCCAAAAAAGCTTCCTTACTCATAGTGATTTTTCCTCTAGCTAATGCCTCTCTTTGTGTGATTTGCTTATCTGAGACATCCACCATTGTGGGATTGTTGTTGCTATCTAAATGGGTAAATTGCATAATACTCCTTAAAAATTTAGTTTATATACTTTTATTTTGTCATTTTTAAGTGTAAGTGTAAAGTAATCTTTATTAAGATCTTCATAAAACATCGCTCTAAAATAAAAAGTTTTTAAATAATCACTATCACACAAAAGTATTCTACCATCTTCTAAAACAATCGCTGCAAGCCTACTATCTTTAGAAATTTGTAATTCTTTTTTATCCTTTTGGTAAAAAATCTTTTCTAAAAAAACTTCCATTCTCAAGCTTTTAATCTTGACTTTTCCACTTTTTAAATGCAAAGAAATGTCTTTATTTAAGCTAAGCCAACCCGATTCTTGCTTCTTTGGCGCGCTAAGAAGAAAAAATTTATCTTTTTCTAATGTGCCATTTTTTAAATCCATTGCACTAAATTTTCTAATTACATTGATAATCTCTAGCATTCTTAAAGGAACTATAATATATAAATTTTTATTATTTTGCCTAGTTACTTCTTTATCCCTCAAAGCAATTTTAAGAAGTTTTGGAGTATAGAGCTTATTTTGCTCTAAAAATCTATTAAAATCCACTCCATTTAAAAGCATTTTTGCAAGTTTTGCACTTAAAATCTCATCTTCGCTCATAAAAATAAAACTAATAGGATAATTCTCCATTCCAGTATTATTTCCACCATCTACAAAAGTATCTAGCTTGCTAAAATAACGCACAGGATAGCCATAATCCCACCAAGTTAGTGCATAATCTCCTTTAACTTGTGGAATCTTTTGTAACACATTTATTTCTTCTTGCGTAAATACAAAAGGATAAGTATAATTTATAATATGTTTAAAACTATTTACCAAAAGTAAAGATGCCAAAAGAATAAAAATAAGCAATCTAGCCTTAAAATACCAAATCTTTTCTAGCATAAAAGCCATAAAAACACCTACACCTAATGCAAAAATAGGCACAGCATAAAAAGTATAACGCATACCTCCAATGAGTGCAAAAACCCCTAAAGCTAACAAAGGCAAACCAATCACAAACCTAAAATCTTTAACCAAAAGCCAAGCAAAACCTAAAATCCCACAAAAAAATGCAAAATACCCCCCACTTACACGATAGACAAATTCACTAAAATTAATATTAGACACTTCATAAATTGTATTAATAGCAGCATAGTATTTTAGCTCTCCTTGTATATTATCTACTTTACTTATATAAGCACTATTTATAACATTCTCTCCTAACTTTATCCCTGCAAACACTATAAAAAACAAGAAAAAAAGATAAAAAATCCATTCTCTTTTTTTAAAAATTTCTTCTTTTAAAACATAACTTAAAATTATAAAAATTAATAAAAATACCCAATAAAAAGGGGACTTAAAAATGCTAAATAACAAAACAATCCCCATAAAAAAAGCATAAAACATTAAATAAGCTTTTTTATAAAAAAACACAAAAAAGACAAACAATATAAAATAACCTATAAAAATATAACGCAAAGAGGGATAATAAGCCAATCCAAAAGAAATCAAGACTAGATTAACTAAAAGATTTATTTTACTTTTAGAATAAAAAGCAAAATAAATAAGAGCAAAAACTGCTAATGCAAAAGGTAAAATCAACATATCTGTATCAAAATAACCAAAAATTGTGCGGTTATAATAGCTTGTTGTAATTGCACCAAAAAACCCACAAAGTGCGCTAGCAAGATTCCCAAACTTTTTAGTCAAAATCATCAAAGGAAATACCACCAAGCTCCCTAAAATTCCGCTCATAAAAAAGATTACTGCTTCTAAATTAAAAGGCAAAAGCCAAGTTAAAAATGCACTAAGAAGTGATAGTATCTCATTTGTTGGACTTTGGCTCGTATTTTTCACCCCTTCTAATAAATCTCTAGCACCCTCTGCATAAAAGTATCCATCATGATTGTTTAAAATAAAGCTACTTTTGGCAAAAGTATTTATTTCATCTTGCATATTATAAAGATAAACAAAACGCACCCCTATGCTTAAAAAATATACCACAAACATTAAAATCAAAAAATTTATTTGTCTTTTTTGCATAGAACCTCTTATCTTTAAAGCCTTTTTAGCTTTTTGTGCTAAAATTCTTTATGTAAATTTATCATAAAGAAAGACAATGAATCCTTATATTGATATTTATAGAGATAGCACAAAAATACAATCTCTTTTTAAAGCCATTACTAAACTCTCCTCTAAACTACCCTATCCTTTGAAAATTATGGAAGTTTGTGGCGGACATACCCATACGATTATGAAATACGCCCTCCCACAACTTTTACCTAGCAATATTGAATTTGTGCATGGACCAGGCTGTCCTGTTTGCATTATGCCAAAAAGCAGAATCGATTATGCTAGAAAAATCGCAGAACAAAAAGATGTGATTTTAGTAACTTTAGGCGATATGATAAAAGTCCCAGGAAGTCAAGGCTCATTACAACAAGCAAGGGCTGAAGGCTTAGAAATCTTTTTTGTGTATTCTCCACTAGATGCACTAAAAATCGCTCAAAACAATCCTGATAAAAAGATTGTTTATTTTGCAATAGGATTTGAAACTACTACTCCTATGAGTGCAGCCCTATTACAAAGCGTGATAAAACTAAAGCTAAAAAATTTCCTTTTTGCAATCAATCATGTTTTAGTCCCTCCTCCTTTACATGCAATTTTAGATTCTAAAGACAACCAAATCAACGCTCTCTTAGCACCCTCACATGTGAGTGTTATCACAGGGGCTAAAATCTATACTCCTTTTGTAGAAAAATACAAACTTCCAGTAGTTGTATGCGGTTTTGAGCCAGTAGATGTAGGAGAAAGCTTAATATCCATCTTAGAACAAGTGATTTCCAAACAACCCAAAGTAGAGATACAATATGCAAGAAGCGTTACACAAGAGGGAAACAAAAAAGCACAAGAATTAGTAGAGCGTTATTTTTGCTTAGAAGATAGCTTCACTTGGAGGGGCTTAGGCGAAATAGCACATTCTTCTTTAAGACTAAAAGATGAATTTAGCGAATTTGATGCACTAAAAATCTATCAAGATGTCTTAAAAGATACTCCTAAAAATGATCATAAACTTTGCATTTGCGGAGAGATTCTAAAAGGCTCTAAAAAACCCTATGATTGCAAACTCTTTAAAAAAGCTTGCAACCCACAAAACCCACTTGGAAGCTGTATGGTAAGCAGTGAGGGAGCATGTGCAGCTTACTATAAATATGGGGATTTTAATTTTTAAAGCTTTTTAGGATAAGATATGCTAAAATTTTAAAAATTCATACAAAGGCATTCTTTTGAAATTTAATATGCTTTATAGCAAAATTCATAGAGCATCTGTAAGCGATGCAAATTTAAATTATGTGGGCTCTATTACTATTGATAAAGAGCTAATGGAAGCTGCCAAACTCTATGAGGGGCAACAAGTAGATATTGTAAATATCAACAATGGCGAACGCTTCTCTACTTATGTAATAGAGGGCAAAAAGGGAGATATGTGCTTAAATGGTGCAGCGGCTAGAAAAGTGCAAATTGGCGATAAGATTATTGTGATTGCTTATGCACAATACTCTAAAGAAGAGCTAGAAGACTATGCCCCTACGATTGTATTAGTAGATGAAAACAATCAAATAATTCATATAAAAAAGGATTTAAAAAATGTTTGACCCACAAGAACTTGCAAAAACACTAGGAGATTTACAAGAAAAACTAAAAGTTGCTCAAGAAGAGAATAAACAAAAAACAATCACTGCAAAAAGCGGTGGCGGGCTTATTAGCGTGAGTGCTAATGGAGAGGGAGAAATTATTGATATTAGCATTGATGATAGTCTTTTAGAAGATAAAGAATCTATGCAGATTCTATTAATGAGTGCTTTAAATGATATGTATAAAAGCGTAGAAACTAATCGCAAGGGTATGGCTATGGGTATGCTTGGCAATCTTGGCGATTTTCCCCTAAAAGGAATTTAGATGTTAAACAAGTTTTTAGTATGTTCTCTTGCTAGTTGCCTATTTGTTTTTGGATATGATTTTAGTGCTTGTTCTTTAAAGTCTAAAGATTCGCTAGAACCTATTAATAAAAGTTATGGAATAGCCATAGCTCCCTTGTATGAAAAAGATTTAAACAAAACCACACCTGTAAAATCTAAGCTTTTTATGTATTCTCCTAATGCCACTCCTAAAGGCTACAAGATTTTAAAGCATGATCCATATTTAGGAATGTATCTTTTAGAATCTAAAAGCAATCTTAAGCCCATTAAGCTACTTCCTCTTACAAATGCTATTTTAGAAGAAGAAATGGCAAGCATTACTCCAAAAGACAATGTGAGTGGAAAATTTCAAAGCTTTATGCAAAGCCCACGCTTTTTTGCTACTTTAAATGTCCCTACCTTTAAAAATAGTCTTATTAGCACAATTTGTGATAATGTCTATGGAATTGGCATAGGTGAGGGAAAATTCATTGACAAAAAATATTTAGAGCGTTTTTTAAATTCTAAAGAAATCTATTATGGCGATATTGGTATTAGAGCGAAGCAAAATAAAGATGATTTTGTAGAAGTAGATGTAATAGATCCTTTTTTTCCTAAGAATCCTTTTAAATATGGAGATATTATCCTAACAATCAACAATGAAGCCATTCCAAACACTCAAAGCTTTGATAGAGTAGTTTTTGATTTAAAACAAGGCTCACAAGTGCCTATTAAGATTAAAAGAGGAGAAGCCACGCTAGAACTTATGGCTTTAGTAGATAAAAGACGCGGTGGTATGCTTTTGCCTGAAGATTTTTTAGGGCGTGTTGGACTTAGCATTGCTCCAGACTTTACAATTACTTCCCTATCGCCTTTAGCAAAAAATGGCTTTGAACGCCTAAAAGTAGGCGATAAAATCCTAAGAGTTAATCAAAAAGAAGTGATTAGTGGAATGGATAATATTATTCATCTTTTAGGAGAATTTGCTTCTAAGCCTCAAAAATGGCTAGTTTCCAGAAATGATTTTCAATTCTTTATTGTTGTGAATGAGGAAAAATAATGAAACTCCAAAAAGTCTTTGAAAATTTTGAAAATTATCTTATACAAAATGCACCCAAAATCCCCTCTTTTCACCCCTATTACGAAAAGGCATTATGGGAGATGGTGCTAAATGGTGGCAAGAGATTCCGCCCCAAACTTCTTTTAAGCATTGTTTATGCAAATTCTCCAAAACTTCTTAAAAAATCCTTTGCACCTGCTCTTGCTTTAGAAATTTTACACACTTATTCGCTAATCCATGATGATCTTCCAAGTATGGATAATGCAACCTTGCGAAGAGGTGCCAAAACCCTGCATACAAAATACGATGAAGTAGGAGCTATTTTAATAGGAGATGCTCTAAACACTCATAGCTTTTATTTGCTCTCTCGTGCAAAATTTAAGCCCAAAATCAAAACAAAACTTATAGAATCTTTAAGCTATAATGGAGGAGCTTTAGGAATGGTTTTAGGACAAGCACTTGATTGCCATTTTGAAAATCAAACCTTACCTATTGATAAATTACAAATCATTCATTTAAATAAAACTGCTAAGCTCATCGCAGCTTCTTTGCAAATGGGTGGAATTATTTGCAAATTTGATAAAGAAAGTCTTGCATTAATTTATGAGCTTGGTTTAAAATTGGGATTATTTTTTCAAATCCGCGATGATATTATTGATGCTACGCAAAGCAGTGTAGAAGCGGGCAAAAACACTCAAAATGATAAAGCAAAAAATAGCTATGTGAATCTTTTAGGCTTAAAAGGTGCAAGAGTAGAATTGCAAAACTATCAAGAACAAATCAAAAATCATCTTAATTTTTTAAACAAAGAAACCAAAGAAATACTAGAAATACTTTTACAAAAATATTTCATTTAAAAAAGGTAAAAAATGAAAAGAATTTTAATTACAAATGATGATGGCTATCAATCTAGCGGACTTTTAGCTCTAAAAGAAGCCCTAAGCCCTCTAGGACATGTTAGTATAGTCGCTCCCGCTTCAGAAAAATCTGCTTGTGGGCATGGTATGAGTCTTACGCGTCCTTTGCGTTTTATTAAATTAGATGATGATTTTTATAAATTAGAAGATGGCACTCCAACAGACTGCATTTATCTGTCTTTATATGCACTTTATGAAGAGAATGTCCGCCCTGATTTAATCGTAAGTGGGATTAATATTGGTTCAAATATGGGGGAAGATGTAAGCTATTCTGGCACAGCAAGTGGAGCGATGGAAGGAGTTTTACATAATATTCCCTCCATTGCTATTTCACAAGTTTTAAAAGATAAAATAGATTTTGGCTTTGACTATGAACTTGCAAAAGATACAATTTATAATTTAGCTAAAAAAATTTTAGAGGGTGGCTTTCCTCTGCAAAAAAGGGAATTTTTAAACATCAACATTCCACAAATTAGCAAAAAAGAATGCAAAGGCTATAAAATCACAGAGCTTGGCATTAGAATGTATGGAAATGATGCACACTTGCATAGAAATCCACGCGGGGAAGAATATTATTGGCTAGGCTTACATCCTCTTGCTTGGGAAGAAAGGGATACAAAGGAGATGTCAGATTTTGAAGCCATTAGACAAAATTATGTCTCCATTACCCCTATTACTCTTGATTTTACTGCAAGAGAGCGTATAAAACCTTTACAAAACTGGATAGAACAATGAGCACACGCTTTGATAGAACACTTTTATTATTTAAAGAAGATGGCTTTAAAAAGCTACAAAATGCAAGTGTTTTGCTTTTTGGTGTAGGTGGTGTAGGGAGCTTTGCACTAGATTGTCTTTATCGTAGCGGTGTAGGTAAAATCTGCATTGTAGATGGGGATTGTTTTGATATTACAAACCAAAACCGCCAAATTGGCTCTTTTGAAGGTTTGGGAGAAAAAAAGGTGGAAGTTTTAGCTAAAATGTATCCTAATATCCACCCTATTTCAAAGCGTTTTAACCCACAAGATATAGAAGAATTTGACTTTAGTGCTTATGATGTAGTACTAGATGCTATTGATGATATTCCAACCAAAATTGCTCTAGCTCTAAAAATAGCAAACAAGCCAAAATTGAAAAATGCACCCTTTTTACTCTCATCAACAGGCAGTGCTAAAAAGCTAGATCCCAGCGAGATTAGATGTGCTAATATTTGGAAAAGCTATGGGGATAAATTTGCAAGAAAATTCCGCGAAGGGTTAAAAAAACAAAATTTTAGAGGTGATTTTAAGGTGATTTTTAGCCCAGAAATTCCAAAATGCAAAGAACTTGGTAGTTTTAGTGCAGTTACTGGAAGTTTTGGGCTAAGGCTAGCAAGTGAGGCAATTTCATACATTTTAAAGGAGAAGCAATGATTTTTACAAAAGCTTATAATGAAGATGAATTAGAAGATTTTGAAGACGAAGAGTTAGATGGATTTGATAGAAACTATGAAGATAGCGATAAATATCTTTATGATGAAGACGATTATGAAAACAGCGATGGAGATTATGAAGGAGAGGATTATTAATGATAGAAGTAGCACTTTTACAGCATTCTTTTAAGAGCAACAAAAAAGACACACTAGATTACACGCATTCACTCATTAAAGAAGCTTCTAAAAAAGCACAGCTTGTTTGTTTGCAAGAGCTTCATACAAGCGAATATTTTTGCCAAAGTGAAAATGTAGATTTTTTTGATTATGCGCTGGATTTTAAAGAAGATTGTGAGTTTTTTTCTAAAATCGCAAAAGAATGCAAAATAGTGCTTGTAACTTCTTTGTTTGAACGACGCACAAGTGGTTTATATCATAATACTTCAGTAGTATTTGAAAAAGATGGAAGTATCGCAGGAACTTATAGAAAAATGCATATTCCTGATGATCCGGGATTTTATGAAAAATTTTATTTTACCCCTGGAGATTTAGGATTCTATCCCATTTCTACAAGCCTTGGCAAATTAGGTGTATTAGTATGTTGGGATCAATGGTATCCAGAAGCTGCTAGACTTATGACTTTAAGGGGAGCTGAAATTTTAATCTATCCGACTGCGATTGGCTGGTTCAAAGAAGATCCTAAAGAAGAAAAAATAAGACAAAGAGAAGCTTGGATAGCCGTGCAAAGAGGCCATGCAGTAGCAAATGGAATCCCTGTGGTTACGATTAACCGCACCGGATTTGAAAAAGATAAATCGGGCGTTTTAGAAGGGATTGATTTTTGGGGTTCTAGCTTTGCTTTTGGAGCACAAGGAGAACTTTTAGCAGAGGCTAGTATAGATAAAGATGAAATTTTATATTTTAGCTGGGATAAAAAAAGAAGTGAGGAAGTAAGGAGAATTTGGCCTTTCTTGCGTGATAGACGCATTGAATACTATGAGGGACTCTTAAAGCGTTTTGATGATTAAGGATAAAATAAAATGGAATGAAAAATATTCTAAAAACAACACCCCTGGTTCTCCTTTAGAGCTTTTGGTGGATTTCATACAAAAAGCCAAAAAAGGCAAAGCATTAGATATTGCTTGCGGTTTAGGCAGAAACTCTCTTTTTATGCGCGATTGCGGATTTATTGTAGATAGCATAGATATTTCTGATATTGGTTTAGAAAATCTACAAAATGAACCAAATATCCATACTTTTTGTGAAGATTTAGATGATTTTAACATTCCTAGAGATTCTTACCATTTGATTTGTAATAGCTATTTTTTGCAAAGAAAGTTATTTTTAGGAATTAATGAAGGCTTAAAACAAGGTGGGATATTAGTTTTTGAAACCTTTCTTTACAATCCTAGCCTTAGTGATTTTTCTACAAATCCTAGTTACTTTTTACAGCCAAATGAGCTATTAGATTCGTTTAAAAATCTTGAAATTTTATTCTACCAAGAAAAAGAAGTGGAAGAAAAAACGCATTCTAAAATCACACAATTGGTAGCTAAAAAGAAATAAAATGAAATTTCTTTCCAAACAAAGATCTAAAAAAATCCTAAGCATTGCTACTCCTTCAGGTTTAAATTCTCTTTTAGATATAATTAATATCTCTATTGATTTATTACTTGTGGGCACCTTGGGTGCTTCTTTTATCGTGGCAGTAGGAGTTAGTCTTAATTATATTATGCTAGTTTTTGCAATTACCACAATCGTTTTTGTAGGCAATAGCGCACTTGTAGCAAGATTTATCGGAGAAGGACACCAAAAAGAAGCCAATATTGTTGTATCTAGTTTAAGTTTTGCTTCCTTGCTTATAGCACTCCCCACTATGTTTTTATCATTTTTATTCTATGATACTTTCTTTATTTGGATGGGAATCTCACAAGAAGCTAAAATGCTTGGGGATATTTATCTAAAAATAACTCTTTTTAGCATTCCGCTTCTTTTGATTAAACAAGTTAGCATTTCAGCCTTTTCTGCTGCAGCCTATACAAAAATTCCTTTTATTATCAAGATTTTTATTACTTTTTTAAATGCGGGTTTAAAATATAGTTTAATTTTTGGTTTTTTATTTTTGCCTGAACTTGGATTAAAAGGTGCTGCTATTGCAACCCTTATTATCAATTTTATAGAAACTTTAGCACTTTTTGCTTGTCTTTTACTTTTAAAAAATTCTCCTATTTCTTTGGGTAAAAAAATTAATTTTAATTATATCAAAAGGGCTTTTATCATAGGTTTTCCCTCAGGCTGTGAGCGTTTTTTTACCCTTATTTCTATCTTGCTTATGGCAAAATTTGTAGCTTCTTATGGGACAATCAATCTTGCAGGTTATCAGATTGCTACACGCATTGAAGGTTTTGCTTTTATGCCGGGTTTTGGCTTTATGATTGCTGCTATGGCACTTATGGGACAAAATTTAGGTGCTAAAAAACCCTTAGAAGCAAAATACAGCATTTTAAATACACTTTTTTTGGGTGGGTGTTTTATGGGAATTATGGGAATTTTAATGAGTGTTTTTGCCTATCCAATCTCTTATATCTTTAATAAAGATTCACAAATTATTCTTGCGAGTGCAAGCTATCTTATCCCACTTGGACTTTCTCAAATTCCTCTTGCTTTCATCTTTATTCTTGATGGTGCATTAAGAGGAGCAGGAATTACAAAAATCACTCTTTTTACAAATGCAATAATGATTTGGGGGCTTAGGGTAATTCCTTGCTATTTTATTGCCAAATTTCAATACCCTATTATTTATATTTATATTTGTATAAGTTTAGAAACTTTTTTGCGTGCTTTTGTGTATTGGAGAATTTTTAGGATTTGCAAATGGAGACATCATAAAGTCTAAAAAAGTGCTCTAAAAAATTCCATATTAGAAACAATATAAAGCCCCATTGCACCTAAACACAGCACAAAAGCTACAAATATGAGTATCTTTTTTTCAAAAGAAGTTAGTTTATCTCCACTTTTTACAACAGAAATAATTGTTAAAAGCATTACAATAACACAAACAACAGCAATAATGCTTAATGTTATTATAAAACCTTGTAAAGTTGCCATAATTTTTCCTTTTTTATTAAGATTATAGGACATTTTCAATTATTTTATAATAAAACTAGCCTTTTTGCTAAAAACTTAATCATAAAATAAAAAATCTCCATAAATATTCTCTTTAAACTTTAAAATACATAATTCACTCCAAAGCTTCCACTTATTCCTTCTTTATCCCAAAAATAACCATCACCTCTTATAAATAAATTTAAAGGAATTTTGCTACTAGGCTTTATAGATAGAGTCAAATATGGATTAATGATATTAAAATTCCTTTTGTAAGTTTCAAGATTAAATCCATTAATAGAACTCTCTATCCCCCCACTAAGCACCCTTTCATAGGCAAGTCCCATTTTTATACCAAAATCTTCTTGAAAATATTGCAAAGCACTCTCAAACCCTAAAGAATACATCATAGAATCTTTAACCTCTAAAAAATCATTGTTTTGGTGTTTGAGCTCCCTGCTAAAACCTTTTATTCCATCCATCTTAGAATAAAAATTAAAATCCATATTCAAATTTTCCTTAACTTCTTGCAAATACCCAACAGCCATCCCCAAACCTACATAAAAATTATTTTCTTTAAAGGCAACTCTATCATTTGTATGCATATAATAACTATCAAACTTACTCTCTATAACCCCTCCCTTTAAATATCCTTGCATATAGAAATTGCGATTAAAATGATGTCTTATCCCACTCCCTATTCCTATATAGGTTTCTTTTGTATGCCCCCTTGCATTTGCTATATGATTATCAAAATGCCCTGAACCATTCTCAAAAAACAAACTCCCTATACTATTTTTACCTAAATTAAAAATTCCTCCAAAATTTGCATAAACACCATAAAATTCACTACCATCTATTTTATTTTTACCTCCTTGAATGATTGCTAAAATCCCATTCTTCTCTTCTAATGTTTTTTCATACTCTTGCATTTGCTTTAAAACAGCTTCCCCACCATTTCTTAAAAACATTAAACTATTTGCAAAGCTTTTAGGAAAACTTTTAGCCTCTTGCTGCAAACCTTGTGTAACTATAAAATCATCTTTAAGTAATTCATGCTCAAACTCTCCATCTTCCTTTGGTTTCCATGTTTCAAAAATAAAGGTTTTATTCCCGTGTATTAAAGTATCTGCATTAACCTTAATTCCCTTTTCTGCATAAATTAATGCTATATTTTCTTTACTATTCACACCCAAAGAAGAAACAATAACTTCCCTATTGCTAAGATCTAAATTTCCATCTACTCTTAAGATGAAAGTATTCTCACTGCTTGGTAACCCTTCTTTTTTAATATTTTCACTAGAAACATTTAAATAGAGTTTGCTAAAACCCTCTAAACCTCCCACCTTTACACTTCCGCTTGCCAAAATAGAATTGTGTAGATTAATACCCTCATTTGTTAAGCTATTATAACCTCCATAGACTATACCTTTAACTTCTGCATTATCATAAAGTGAGACAAGATTATAACTTGCTTCTTTTGCACTTCCCCCTATCACATTACCTTCCACTTTTCCTTTTAAAATCACTTCATTATATTGTGCCACTTCACTCCCCATTCCTGCGACAACATTTTGTGCTTGTGTGTCTGTACCTAAAAACACTTGATTGCCTTTAGCGATATTTCCCTTTCCCCCTATTGCTTCTCCCGTTATTTCTCCACTTTGTAAATTTAAAAAATTTCCTTGAGAAAGCTCTTTGGCTATTCCACCATAAGCATCTTGTGTAATCCCATCAATAGTTACAAAGTTACTATAAGCATTCACTCCTTCCCCACCTATTAAACTTGTAGCCTTTCCTAGTAAATACACACTATTTTCCTTAGCATTTGCCTCTTTAGAATAACCACCCACTCCCTTTTGAACCTCTCCTGCAATTTCTAAAAAATTTCCTATAGAATCTAATTTAGCATATCCAGAATATGCACTCTCCTTTACTTCTCCTCCACTTTCAATCAAAACAAATTGATTGAGTGCATCTCCATGAGTGCTAAATCCCCCATAAAGATTCTTTGTAACCTTACCACTTATAATTACTTCATTTCCCTCAACATTTAAACCAATGCCACCATATACCTCATTAACCTCTCCCATAATTTCTACATCGTTATATCTTGCATCTGCTTTTTTAGAATAACCCCCAATTACATTTTCTTCTACTTTACCATTTTGATAGACTATGACTTTATTATTACGCACATAATCCTCTCCAAATCCCCCTATTGCATTCTTAGCTTCCCCATTGATTTCTACTTTATTTCTATTTACTAAAGCTTCATTTTCTCCAAAGCCCCCAATAGCAAAATCCACTTTTCCATTAACAATTAAGCTATTATCTAACACACTTGCATAATCTAAATATCCACCTAGTGCAACTCCATTGCTAAAATCTGTGTTAATTATAATAGTATTTCCTCTATAGGTTTGCCCTTCTTTAATAGAAAACCATTGTCTAGAATCTCCTAATGGATTCCCATCTGTATAAGCTTCATTAACATTATTCATTTCTAAATTTTGAGAGTAGAGGAAAAGAGAAAAAGTTAAAAATATACCGCTTTGTTTAATTAAAACACCCATAAAAAATCCTTTTATTTTACTTTACTCTTTTTTAGCTTAAATAATACAATTTTTATTTGTCTTTATAAAAAGCTAAATTTTATTGCTTTTTTGTTAAAATTTTTATAGGTGTAGTGAGTGGTTGCTTTTTAAAAGAGGAAAGTCCGAGCTGCATTGAGATAGGATTCCATTTAAAGAATGGCTAGAGTAATCTAAGGGAAAGCGCAACAGAAAGCAAACCGCCATTTTGGCAAGGGTGAAAGGGTGGAGTAAGAGCCCACCGGAGATGTAGCAATACAACTCGCATTGCAAGCCCAATCCGCAGCAAAAAGGGCATGGTAAAATCTCAAAATTTAGCCCTTTGCTAGATTTTTAATGTAAATTAAAAACAAGATAAATAACCACTTTTAACAGAACTCGGCTTACAACTACACCTAAATTTATTTTTAAGGCTAAAATATGTTTGCAAAACAAATAGAGCTTTCACATGGAAGTGGTGGAATAGAATCGCAAATGTTAATTTCAGAGCTTTTTTATAAGCATTTAGAAGGCTGTGTAATTGGTGGTGGCGAAGATGCAGGAGTTGGCGAGATAAATAAAGGCAAATGTGCCATTAGCACCGATGGCTACACAATCTCTCCACTTTTTTTCCCGGGGGGAGATATAGGAAAGCTAAGTGTTTGTGGAAGTGTCAATGATGTAACCATGATGGGAGCTAGGGCTAAATATCTTAGCGCTTCTTTTATGATTGAAGAGGGGTTTAGCACACAAGAGCTAGAAAAAATCATCATCTCTTTTGCTAATACTTTAAAACTAAGTGACGCTAAGCTTATTTCAGGGGATACAAAAGTGCTTCCAAAAGGCACATTAGATAAAATTTTCATTACCACAACTGCAATAGGCGAATTTATTTATCCAAACCTTAATTTAAGTGCTACAAAGATTCCACAAGATGCATATATTTTAGTAAGTGGAGAAATCGGAAATCATGGGGCAGTTATTTATTCTAAACGCGAAGAAATCAATCTTAAAAGTGATTTACAAAGCGATTGTGCAATTCTTTATCCCCTTTTAGAGCCACTTTTTAAAGAAAACTTAAAAATCTATGCTTTGCGTGATGCGACTAGAGGAGGCATAGCAAGCGTGCTTAATGAATGGGCAAATAGTTCTAATGTTGGCATTTGCATTGATGAAGAAAATCTACCCATTAACAATCAAGTAAAAGGAATTTGCGAACTTTTGGGCTTTGAAGCTTATAATTTAGCCAATGAGGGAATGTGTGTGCTTTGCATTCACAAAGAAGATATTCACAAAGCCCTTAGTCTTCTTCAAAGCCACGATTTAGGTAAAAATGCAAAAATAATAGGCACAACTACAAGCGAACTTCCCAAAAAAGTTGTTTTAAAAACCGCCTATGGAGCAAAACGCTTTTTAGATTATCCAAGCGGAGAGCTACTGCCTAGAATCTGCTAATTTCTAAAGATAAGCATTTTTTGCTTTTTAAAATCCATCATTGTTCTTTAGACTAATTTTATAAACAATATTTAGTGCTTCATAAAAATAAAAATGTGTATTTTTTAACGATATTTTTTAAAAAGGTTAGTTTTTTTTGAAACTTTTGCAAAAAATTCCAAAAAAGTGGTAATATTAATTAAATTTATAGTGATTATGGAGAAGAAAATGGAAAATTTTGAAACCAAAGAAGATATTTTTGATATTAAATCTCTTACAATGTCTATTTTAATGACCCCCTCTGTTGCTAATTTTAAAGGTAGGGTACATGGGGGAGATCTTTTAAAATTATTAGATCAAGTAGCCTATGCTTGTGCTTCTAGATATTGTGGAAAATATGTAGTAACCCTTTCAGTAGATAGTGTAACCTTTAAATATCCTATTGAAGTTGGCACACTTGTAACTTTTCTAGCTTCTGTAAATTACACAGGGACTAGCTCGCTTGAAGTAGGCATTAAAGTAATTTCTGAAGATATTCACAAAAGAATTGTAACCCATACAAATAGTGCTTATTTTACAATGGTATGCGTAGATGAGAATGGAAAATCTGTAAAAGCTCCTCCACTAGAGCCAAAAACAGAAGTGGAAAAAAGAAGATACAATAATGCTCTAAAAAGAAAACAAGCAAGAATTGAACTTTCCAAAAAAAATATTTAATATGCTATAATTTCTCTTTTTGGGAGATTTTATGCAAGAAGTTTTAGACACACAAGCTAGTATTATGAAGTTTCGGCTTTGCAATCTTTGTAAAGAGCAATCTTTAGCGGTTGCTCTTTTGTTAAAAGCACTTTTAAAAGGTGAAAAAACCTATCCTAAAACTACAATTTCAAAAACACAAAACACGCATAGCACACCCCATAAAACAACCAAGCAAGATAAAACTCCCCCAACAGAAGAAAACTCAAACACACCAACAAAAGATGAAATCTTCCCAACTTTACAAATAGATTCTTAATTTCTATTTTGTATTTTTAACTTTAAGTTATAAAGTTTTTGTATAATCTCTTTTAAAAACATAAAGAGAGAAAATGAATTTTCATATCGTATTGCATGAACCAAGAATCCCACAAAATACAGGTAATATCGGCAGACTTTGTTTTGCGACCAATAGCACTTTACATCTTATTTATCCGCTAGGCTTTAGCATCTCTCAAAAAGAGCTAAAACGCGCTGGAATGGATTATTGGAATTTTTTAAAAGTTTTTACTTGGGATAATTATGAAGCCTTTTTAAAATCTAATCTAGAAGCCCTCCCCCACTTTTTTCTTACTACAAAGGCAAAAAAGCCCTACTATGAGGCCCCTATGCAAAAAGGAGCTTATTTGCATTTTGGGCGTGAAGACGCAGGTTTAAAAGAAGAAATTTTAAAGCAAAATCATACAAATTGCTTTACTATTCCTATGTGGAACAATGCTAGAAGTCTAAATCTTGCTACAAGTGCTGGGATTGTCCTATATGAAGGCATAAGACAAAGAGATTTTATTCCATCTCAACATGCGTAAGCAACATTTCATTGCCTTTAACAATTTTTACTCTATCCTGCTTACATTTAGGACAATGTGTATAATCTAACTCTTTAACCTCTAGTTCCTCCTTGCAATCTTGACAAAAAAGAGTAACTTTTACTTCTTTTATTTTGAGTTGTGCCATTTTAGCTTTACTCCCTATTTTATACTCTTCAAATGCCCTATAAAAAAGCTCCTTATTTACTCCACTACGCTCTCCAAGCTCTACTTCTACTTCTAAAATTCTAGTTGCCTTATGCTTATTTGCTAAGCTTTCAAGATTCTCAAACAAAGAAGCCACAATTGAAAATTCATGCACTTTTATTCCTTATTTATGCAATTTTTTATAGATTACAAGCAATTAAAAAAGTTTTTTAGCTATAATACTAACTCATTTTTGCATTCAAAATCATAAAAAGGGTTTAAATGAGACATCTTTTAACTTTAGCAGACTTTAGCAAAGAAGAAATTTTAGAAATTTTAGAAATTGCCAAAAATCTAAAGACAGAACTTAAAAAAGGCTTTTACTCAAAACCACTAGAAAATAAAACGCTAGGAATGATTTTTGAAAAAAACTCCACAAGAACGCGTGTAAGCTTTGAAGCAGGGATTTATCAACTAGGAGGTTGTGGGATTTTTCTTTCAAGCAATGATACACAGCTAAGTCGTGGAGAACCCATAAAAGATACCGCTCGCGTGCTTTCTTCTATGGTAGATTTAATAATGATGCGAACAAGCGATCATGCAAGGTTAGAAGAATTTGCACATTATTCTAAAGTGCCACTTATCAATGGTTTAAGTGATGATTTTCACCCCACACAACTTCTAGCTGATTATCTCACTATGCAAGAATGCGGCAAAGATAAAGACCCAATCGTAGCTTATATCGGAGATGGAAATAATATGGCACATTCTTGGTTAATGCTTGCTTCTAAAATGGGCTTTACTTTAAAAATCGCTTCTCCTAAAGGCTATGAAGTTAAAAATGAAATTTACAAACAAGCATTAGAATTTGCCAAAATTTCAGGTGCTAAAATCTCTTTAACACAAGATCCCAAGGTTGCTATTAAAGATGCAGATGTGGTAACAACAGATACTTGGGCTTCTATGGGGCAAGAGAATGAAAAAAAAGAAAGAATAGAAGCTTTTAGGGGATATTGTGTAAATAGTGAGCTTTTAGCTCTAAGCAAAAAAGATTCTATATTTTTACATTGTTTGCCAGCATACAGAGGACAAGAAGTGAGTGAAGAAGTATTAGAAAGCCCGCAAAGCAAAATTTTTATAGAGGCTGAAAACCGCCTGCATGCACAAAAAGGAGCAATGGTTTGGCTACATCAAAATCGCTAAAAAATATCCATAAAAATCCCTATGTTGATTTAACAAGAGAATTAAAAATTGCCAAGAAGAATCCAAAAGAAGCAAAAGCAGTTCTAAAAAAAACTCTTATAGATCATTTAGAAGATAAAATTTATTGCTTAAACCATGAGGGAGAAGAATACTATCTTTTACCCAAAAAACTTTTAAATTCCTTTGCAGAAGCAACAAAAGAGCTAGAAAGACAAAAAATACTTTTTAGCCTAGAGCAAGAAATCTATAAAAATATGCCGATTGATTTTGATGATGTTTGGTGCATTGCCCTAAAAGAGTTGCAAAGTAATTTTAAAAAAAACCCAAAAGAACTCATAAAACGCATAAAAAAACATCATCCCTATTTATTTTTTGATTATCGTTTAAAAAATCTTCCAAACCCAAGTTTATAAAGGCTCTCCATGCAACAACAAATTGATTTTAAAAAATTTGCAACTTATTCTAAAGCAGGCCCTCGTTACACTAGCTATCCTACTGCCATAGAATTTAACACAAACTATAATTATGAAAATTATCTTTTAGATTTACAAAAGGATACAAACCCTCTTTCTCTTTATTTGCATTTGCCTTTTTGCAGAAGTGCTTGTTATTTTTGTGGTTGCAATGTAATTTACACAAGCAAAGCAGAAAATAAAACGCACTATATAGATTACCTAAAAAAAGAACTTAAAATTTTAAAAGCACAAATAAACACAAACAAAAATGTCTATCAACTCCATTTTGGCGGTGGAACGCCCACTTTTTTTGATTCAAATGAGTTAAAAATCATCATAGAACTCTTAAAAGAAACTTTTCCAAATTTTTCTAAAGACGCAGAAATTGCTTGTGAGATAGATCCTAGATTTTTCACAAAAGAGCAAATGGAAGTCTTAAAAGATGGAGGATTTAATAGATTGAGTTTTGGGATTCAAGATTTTAATCCACAAACGCAAAAAGCCATCCATCGTTTTCAAGATTTTTCTTTAGTGCAAAATGCCATAGAAATTGCTAGAAATTATGGCATTAATTCTATTAATTTTGATCTTATCTATGGACTTCCCTATCAAACACTACAAACATTCAAAGAAACTTTACAATTATGCCTAAAATTAAATCCCAATCGCTTTGCAATTTTTAATTATGCGCATGTGCCTTGGATTAAAAAAACTATGAGAAAAATTGATGAAACCACCCTCCCCCACCCTGAAGAAAAACTAAAAATTTTAGAATACAATATTGAATTCCTTTCCCAAAATGGCTATAAAATGATAGGAATGGATCATTTTGCAAAACCTGATGATGAGCTTTTTAAATCTATTGCTAAAAACGAACTTAGACGCAACTTTCAAGGTTATAGCACCAAAGGTGGCACACAAACTCTAGGTATAGGCATCACTTCCATAGGAGAAGGAAGCGATTATTATGCACAAAACCATAAAGATTTAACTTCCTATGAAGAAAGCATTGATAAAGGGCTTTTGCCCTTTTGCAAAGGCATACAACTAAGCCTAGATGATAAGATAAGAAAATCTGTAATTATGAAACTTATGAGTAATTTTAAGCTTGATTTTAAACAAATTGAAGAAGAATTTAAAATTGACTTTAAATCTTATTTTAAAGAAGCTTTAGAGGAACTAGAGCCTTTAGCTAAAGCAGGGCTTTTAGAAATTTTTGATAAAAGCTTAGAAGTTAACCAAACAGGCACGCTTCTTATCCGTAATATCGCTATGCCTTTTGATGCATATCTTAAAAAATTTAGTAATGATAAAAAAGTTTTTAGCAAAACAATATAGGAATTAAAATGGCACATTATGAAAACTATAACTATCTAAAAACAAGCGATGCTTGTGTAAAATGTGGAAAATGTTTGCCAGATTGCACAATCTTTGCAATCCATGGAGATGAGGCAACTTCTCCTCGTGGTTTTATTGATCTTTTAGGTGCGTATGAACGCAAAGAAATTCCCTTAGATAAAAATGCAAAAAAAATCTTTGAAACCTGTTTTTTATGCACCACTTGCGTAAGCGTATGTCCAAACTCCCTCCCCACAGATACTTTGATTGAAAATATCCGCTTTGAAATTGCGCAAAAATATGGCATTGCTTGGTTTAAACGCCTCTTTTTTATGCTTTTAAAAAATAGATTCTTAATGGATTTTTCTATGAAGCTTGGTGCGATTTTTTCGCCCCTACTTTTCAAAAGATTACCCGATAAATCCTCCATTGCTCCTAGATTTTCTTTACCCTTTATCAAAAAAAGAGTATTTGGCTCAATAAAGACTAAGAGCTTTCTAAACTCCCATAAAGAAGAGCAAAATTTTAATCCAAACGCCACACAAAAAGTAGCCATTTTTATCGGTTGTCTTGGAAATTATAACTACACACAAATTGGAACTTCTTTGCTTTACATTTTAGAAACTTTAGGCATTAATGCCATAATCCCTAAAAAACAAAAATGCTGTGCTGCACCCGCTTATTTTACGGGAGATTTTGAAAGTGTAGATAAACTCATTAAAGAAAATGTAGATTATTTTTTAAGTTTTATAGATAGCGTAGATGCAATCTTAATCCCTGAAGCTACCTGTGCTGCAATGGTTTTAGAAGATTGGGAAAAATTTATGCAAAAAGATGAAAATTATAAGCAAAAAATACAAAAAATTCTCCCAAAAGTCTTTATGGCAACGCATTGGCTCTACCACCATACAAATCTAAAAGCAAAACTAGATTCTTTAGAAAAAAATGAACTTAGAGTAACCTACCATGACCCATGCCATGCTAGAAAGGTTTTAGGCATTTATAAAGAGCCAAGAGAACTTTTAAAAAACTTCCAATTAGTAGAGATGGAGAATCCAAATGCTTGTTGTGGCTTTGGTGGGGTAACTATGCAAACAGAAAACTTTCATCTAGCATCACAAGTTGGGAATAAAAAGGCTAAAATGATTGAAGATACAAAAGCTACTTATGTAGCTGCAGAATGTAGTGCATGCAGAATGCAACTTACAAATTCACTAGAGCAAAACAATGTGCAAACTCTTTTTGCACACCCCCTAGAACTTATAGCAAAAGCTTTAAAGGGTGAGAAATAATAAATTTCTTGCCTCTTTGATACCAAAAAACCCATAAAGACAAATTTTATCAAAGAAACACACTCTTTAAGAACAAAATTTTAAATAGGGCTGTTATAATAAATCAATAATTATGCAAAGGATAAGGAATGATAAAAATCACTGAAAATAGCCTAAGAGATGGACACCAATCTTTACTAGCCACTAGAATGCGAACAGAAGATATGATAGAAGCTGCCAAAATTTTTGAACAAATTGGCTTTCATAGTGTAGAAGTATGGGGAGGTGCTACTTATGATACTTGTTTAAGATATTTAAAAGAAGATCCCTTTAGTCGTCTTGCAACTTTTAAAGAAATTTTTAAGACTACACCTATCCAAATGCTCCTACGCGGACAAAATTTAATTGGTTATAGACATTATGCAGATGATGTTGTAAGGGAATTTATAAGGCTTTGTGCACAAAATGGAGTGGATATTTTTAGAATCTTTGATGCATTAAACGATACAAGAAATCTTAAAACTTCCATTGAAGAAGTTAAAAAGCAAAATAAACACGCACAAGGTGCTATTTGCTACACCACTTCTCCTGTGCATAACACAAAGACTTTTGTAGATTTAGCCAAAGAGCTTGCAAAAATGGGTTGTGATTCACTAGCTATTAAAGATATGGCAGGACTGATTACCCCTAATGCTACTTATGAGCTTGTAAAAGCCATTAAAGAAGAAGTGAATCTTCCTTTAGCGCTTCATACGCATTCTACTGCTGGTTTTGCTTTTGGCTCACATCTAAAGGCTATTGAAGCTGGAGTGGATATTATAGATTTAGCAAACTCTGCATTAGCCGAAGGGACTAGCCACCCTTGCACACAATCTATGGTAGCCACTCTAAAAGGAACAAAATGGGATAGTGGGCTTTCACTAGAGCCTATGGAAAGGGCTGCTGAAATTCTAAAGAAAAATAGAAGAAAATATAAAAAATTTGAATCAGAATACAACAATATTGATACAAGAGTGCTTGTAAGTCAAATACCAGGTGGAATGATCTCTAATATGGCAAATCAATTAAAAGAACAAAATGCACTCGATAAAATGGATGAAGTTTTAAAAGAGATTCCAAATGTTAGAAAAGACTTTGGTTATCCTCCTTTGGTAACTCCCTCTAGCCAAATTGTAGGCACACAAGCAGTTTTAAATATCCTCTCACAAACACGCTATAAAACCCTAACAACAGAATCAAAAAATCTCATCAAAGGCTATTATGGCAAAACCCCAGCTCCTATTGCGAATGAGCTTATAGAGCGTCTAAAAAATGAGGGGGAAGAGATTATTAGTGTACGTCCTGCTGATAAGCTACAAGATGAGCTAAAAATCGCACAAGAAGAAAGCACAAGCTTTGCCAAAAGTCAAACAGATGTAATTTCTTATGCGATGTTTGGGCAAATTGCAAAGACATTCCTAGAAGAACGCAATGAAAATCGCCTCTCTCCTGAGCCTCTTACAACTTTTGAATCCAATATTAAAATGCCAAAAGAATTTAGCATTAATCTCCATGGAGAGAGCTTTAGGATTAAGGTTGAGGGAAGTGGAGCTAAAGATGAAGCAGTAAGACCATTTTTTGTGCGTGTAGATGGGGATTTAAAAGAAGTTTTAGTAGAAAGCCTAGATGAAAACACACAAAGCACTACTAAAAAATCTGATTCTCTTCCACAAGCAAGTTTGCCAGGGCATATCATCTCCCCAATGCCAGGAAATCTCACAAAGCTTTTGGTGCAAGTAGGCGATAAAATCAATGAGGGGCAAGTTTTAGCCATTGTAGAAGCTATGAAAATGGAAAATCAAGTTTTAGCCACTATCGGAGGAGAAATCAAAGAAATTTATGCCAAAGAAGGGCAACAAATTAGTGCAAATTTAGCCATTATGTTTGTGGAGTAATATGCAAGTTTTAAGCGTTAGTGAAGTCAATCATCAAATAAAAAGTCTTTTAGAAACAACTTTTTTACAAGTGAGCGTGAGTGGAGAAGTGAGTAATTGCACGCATCATTCAAGCGGACATATTTATTTTACACTTAAAGATAAGGATTCTAGCCTAAAATGCGTAATGTTTAGGGGCAATGCTAGAAATCTAAGATTTAAAATTGAAGAGGGAATGAATCTTCAAGTAAATGGTGCAATAAGCGTATATGTGCCACGCGGAGAATACCAGCTAAACTGCACCTATGCCACTCCTAGTGGGATAGGAGAACTCACCTTAGCCTATGAACAATTAAAAAAAGAATTTGAAAAACTTGGCTATTTTGATAAAAAGCTCCCTATTCCTAAATTCCCTAAAAGAATCGCACTCATTACTTCAAGCACGGGAGCTGTTTTGCATGATATGCTTAAAATCGCTTCAAGGCGTTGGAAACTTACACAATTTACGCTTTTTGATACGCTTGTGCAAGGAGAAGGTGCTAAAGAAATGATTGTTAAAAACATTCAGCACGCAGACACGCTAAGATTTGATTGTATTGTCTTAGCCCGAGGGGGTGGAAGCTTAGAAGATTTATGGGCATTTAATGAAAGAATCGTAGTGGAAGCTATTTTTAATGCTAAAACCCCTATTGTTTCTGCCATAGGGCATGAACCAGATGTCGTATTAAGTGATTTTGCCTCTTCATTACGCGCCCCTACCCCAAGTGCTGCTATGGAACTTTTACTTCCTGATTGCAATGAATGGCTTTTAACCCTAGATGCACTCCATTCTAATCTAGAAGTTACTTTTAAAAAAATTTTAAATAAAAAATTAGACAAATTATCGCAAATAGAATTGCTCTTACAAAAACTCTCGCCCTTTAGCAAACTTCAAAGATTAGAAGAAAAACTACAAATCCAAAATGAGCTACTAATAAGTAAAATCTCGCATAAACTCGCCATTCATTCTACAAAATTAGAACCTTTTTCAATTAAAATCACACAAAAAATAGAACAGATTTTAAACATAAAAGGTAATATACTTTTAGCATTGAATGCAAAACTAGAAGCCAAAAATCCAAATTTGCAAAAAAAAGGCTTTTTAAAGGCTAATATAAATGGCAAAGTCATAGAAAATCTAAAAGAGATAGATGTGGGTAGCACACTTATTTTAGAGGATTGTAGCGCTAAGGCTAAGGTGCAAGTGCTAGACAAAACTTTGTTTTAAGACAAAGTTTTGTCTAACCACAAACAATAAAATAAAAATATAGAATCTATTTAGCTCTACTAGCCAAAATTCTCTTCTTTTCATCACACATATCTCTTATTATGCTTTAAAGCGTTTTTATGTGAATTTTTGATAAAATTTTGGATTAGATTCTAAAAATTTTAAGGTAATATATGAAAAATCCATTACAAAATATAAGAAATTTCTCAATTATAGCCCATATAGATCATGGAAAATCCACTCTAGCAGATTGTTTAATTAGAATGTGTGGGGCGATTTCTGATAGAGAGATGAGTAATCAAGTAATGGATACAATGGATATTGAAAAAGAAAGAGGAATTACGATTAAAGCACAAAGTGTGAGATTAAACTATGAATATGAGGGCGAAAAATACATACTAAACCTTATTGACACTCCAGGGCATGTGGATTTTAGCTATGAAGTATCACGCTCTCTTGCCTCATGTGAGGGTGCATTGCTTGTAGTAGATGCATCTCAAGGAGTAGAGGCACAAACCATTGCAAATGTATATATCGCACTAGAAAATAACTTAGAAATTATCCCTGTGCTAAATAAAATAGATCTCCTAGCTGCTGCACCAGATAGAGTAAAAAGCGAGATAGAACAAACCATAGGGCTAGATTGCACAAATGCCCTAGAAGTAAGTGCTAAGGCAAATATAGGTATTAAAGAATTGCTAGATACGATTGTTAGGCTAGTCCCACCGCCAAGCGGAGAGATTGAATCTCCAACTAAGGCTTTAATTTATGATTCATGGTTTGATAACTATCTTGGTGCTTTAGCCTTAGTTAGAGTAATTGATGGAAGCATTAAAGTTGGACAAAACATTTATATAATGGGAAGTAAAAAGAACCATGAAGTGCTAGGATTGCTCTACCCTCACCCATTAAAACAAGAAAAAACAAAAGAAATAAAAACTGGCGAGATAGGAATCGTAATTTTAGGACTTAAAAATGTAACGGATATTGCTGTTGGAGATACGATTACGGATTTTAAAAATAAGACAAAAGAGCCAATTTCTGGATTTGAACCTGCTAAGCCTTTTGTGTTTGCTGGAATCTATCCTATTGATACAGATAAGTTTGAGGATTTAAGAGATGCACTCGATAAGCTAAAGCTAAATGATTCAAGTCTAGCTTATGAGCCTGAAACTTCTGTCGCTCTAGGCTTTGGGTTTAGAATAGGATTCTTAGGGCTTTTACACATGGAGGTTATAAAAGAGAGATTAGAGAGAGAATTTGGGCTTGATTTAATCGCTACTGCACCAACGGTTGTTTATGAAGTTACACAAACTGATGGAAGCGTGGTATTTATCCAAAATCCAAGCGAACTCCCACCTGAACAAAAAATCGCTACCATCAAAGAACCTTATGTAAAAGCCACTATCATCGTTCCTAGTGAATTTTTAGGAAATATCATAACTCTTGTTAGCAAAAGAAGAGGGATTCAACAAAAAATGGAATATTTGCAAGAAACAAGAGTACTCTTAGAATATCTAATCCCTACAAATGAAATTGTCATGGACTTTTATGACAAACTAAAATCTTGCACGAAAGGTTATGCGAGCTTTGATTATGAGCCTTATGAATACAAAGAAGGAGAGCTTGTAAAGCTAGATATTAGAGTAGCAGGCGATATAGTCGATGCACTAAGTATTATAGTTCCAAAAAGCAAAGCTTACGAAAAAGGTAAAGAGCTTGTAGAATCTATGAAAGAAATTATTCCAAGACAACTTTTTGAAGTAGCCATTCAAGCAAGTGTAGGCAATAAAATCATAGCTAGAGAAACCGTAAAATCAATGGGTAAAAATGTAACCGCAAAATGCTATGGTGGGGATATCACAAGAAAAAGAAAGTTATTAGAAAAGCAAAAAGAAGGCAAAAAGAGAATGAAGGCAATCGGAAAGGTAGCATTGCCACAAGAAGCGTTTTTAGCGGTTTTAAAAATAGATTAATCTATAAAAACCCCATTTCTCTTTGACTGTCAAAATTACTATTTAACTCTCTTTGAATTTCTGCTAGAAAATGTTGCGTAGTAAATTGCGGTTTTTCTAAACTCGCCACAACATAAGCAGTGTTTTTAACAATCAAAGAAATCTGTCCTCCACTTAAAGGAAACTCCGCTAAATGCTTAATAGAAAAATCCTTAGCATAAGGTGCGTTTTTAGGCAATAATCTCTCCCAAAGTAATAATCTTTCTTCTAAATTTGGCTTTTTAAATTCAATTTTATAGTTAAATCTTCTTGAAAAAGCTGTATCTATTGTCTCTAAAAGATTTGTAGTTGCGATTAAAATCCCATCAAAATGCTCTATCTTATCTAAAAAAATATTTTGCATTTGATTGTGCATTTTTTCAGCTCCTCCACCCACTGAGCTTGTTCTTGTACTTAAAAACTGATCAGCTTCATCTAAAAGCAAAATAGGTGATAATTTTGTTTGTTGGCATATTTCTTTATAAGTATCAAAAATTTTACGGACATTTTTTTCACTTTCTCCCACATACATAGAAAGTATTTTAGAACAATCAAAACTCAAAATTGGCTTTTTAAGTGATTTGGCTAAAGCTAATGCCGTAAGCGTTTTACCCGTCCCTGCTGCTCCATAAAGTATAATTTTAGCATCAATGCTTCGTCCCTTTTCTTTGATACCCCACTCTTTTAAGTGGTGCAAAACCTTACTATCTACTTGCTTTAAAAGCGTTTCTAAAGTCTTTCTTGTTTCCTTATTTAGCACCACTTCACTAAGAGGTATTTTAGGCTTTAAATACTCAAAAATATCTTGCTCTTTTAAAAGATCTTCTAAGCTTATTTTTTTCTTTTTTTCTTCATTGTGTGTGATTTTTTTTAGAATATTATCGGGTATAAAATAAGTGCGATTAATCCCACCAAAACCGCTTAATATCTCATCATAATCCACTAAGCCATTTTGAACCAATTTACTTTTTTCATCTAAAAGAATGCGATTTTTGATTCTATCATAGTCATTATTGCTAATAAGATTGATTAAAGAATTTAATTCCCTTCCTTTCTCGTTTTCTCTACCTAGATATTCTTCCTTTAAAATTGCAAAAAATAAAATTTTTTCTTCTTGAGTTAGGCGATACTCTTTGAAAATTTCCTCAAGTGGCAAAACAATCTTGCTAACTTTCAATCTCTCTTCAATACGCTCTTGCAAAAGCTTTAATTTTTGAAGATTTTTATTTAAAAGTGGAGATGGTTTTTCATCTTTTTTCAAAGGAATGATATTCCACAACATTTGAATGATTAGAAATTGATCTTTTAAATACTCTAAGTGATTGCTATAAGGGCTAATTTCTGGCAATTTTGGATTAACCCCTCCCTCCTCTACTAATTTTAAAAAATCACTACTCAAAGAAATTCCCATATTTACAAATTCAAGCAAAAGAATTTCAGAGTTACTATTCTTTAAAAAACTATTCTCTACAATCCAGCCAAGAGAAAGTAGTTTCTTAAAATGTATCAAATATTTTAAAACTTCAGAATCTTTTACACCAAACACCGCACAAATTATATCCAAACAAATAACTTCGTCATTGCCTTTTAAAAACTCTTTACACAAAAAGCGTAAAATCTCACATTCTTCTTTAGAGCATTTTAAATAAGGATAAAGCATTGTTTTATATATATTATCTTTTTGTAAAAAATCTATTAAATATTTCATTATTCTTCCTCACCAAAGGGATCTAAATGCGTGATTACTTCCCATTTACCCTCTAAATTCATAATCTTTTTTTCTAATGTATCTGCGATTTTATGAGCTTTGCTAAGATTCATCTCTCCATCAAGCTCTAAATGCACTTCCACCAAATAAATTTCCCCACTTTGCCTAGTTTTTAAATCATGATAGCCTATAACCCCTTTTTCTTCTTCTAAGATTTGTTTAATTTTACAAACAAGCTCCTCATTAAGCGCCCTATCAAGTAAAACCAAAACCCCCTCTTTTATCAAAGAAAATGCAGAATAAATAATATAAACACCTATGCAAATTCCTAAAATCCCATCTACAAAATTAAAACCACTAAAATAGACAATCGCTAAAGAAATAAGCACAATTCCATTACTAAAAAGATCTGTTTTATAATGGAGTGCATCGGCTTTTACAATTAAGTTCTTGCTTTTTTTTGCAATTCTTTCTAAATAAAGCACAAGGCATAGAGTAACCACAACAGAAAAAATCATCACATAAATAGAATACTCTAAATACTCTATACCCTCCTGCCTAACAAGCTTCATAATGGATTGGTAAAGTATAAAGATACCTGAAACCACTATGATACTCCCCTCAATCACACTTGCTAAGGATTCTATTTTTCCTCTACCATAATTAAAATGACTATCGGCTGGCTTTTCAGATTTGCTTAAAGCAAAAAAATTAAATAAGGAGGTTAGCAAATCTAATAAAGAATCAATAGCAGAAGCAAGCACAGCCACAGAAGAACTAAGAATTCCTATAATAAATTTTACACAAATTAATAAACTTGCTACCAAACTAGCAACAATAACTGCTTTCTTTTGTGGACTCATTTTATACGGCCGGTAAAAGATAAAGAGGTTTTATCTCTTTACTAAAAAGCTTTTTATCTAATATAGAGGGCAAAATATATTCACAAGTTTTTGGAGCTTCTTTTAAAACCTTTAAAACAATTTCCCCTTTTTCTCTTACAAAATAACTCTGCCCATATGCTTTAATGGGTGCATTTTGATTAAACTCAAAAGAAGTGCAAGCATACGCTTTAATCCCTTTTGTAATTTCTAAAGTTTTAACAAAAAGATAAATCAGTTTTAAAGCCATAAAACTTCCCGGCCCCCTTAAAAAATAAATATTTGAAATATTAGGATATTTTTTATTTACTTCCAAATACAAATTCAGTAAATTTTCGCTCAAATGCCCCTGTATTTTAAACTCTTCTATTTTTTTATTTTCTTGATAAACACCTATTTGCAAAGGCTCCCCTAAAGGAAAAATTAAAATTTCATATTGCACTCTAGCAGCTTCTTGCATAGGCATATTCTATTTCTTTAATTTCATTTTCCTCTTGTAACTCAACAATCTCATAAGATTGCTCTTCTTCTAAAAGCTTTTTAGTAAGCAAATGATTTAGTTTGTGGCTACCTGCATAAGATACATAAGTTCCAAGCAAAGGAATGCCAAGAAGCGACATATCCCCAATAGCATCTAAGATTTTATGACGCACAAACTCTTCTTTATAACGCAATCCTTCTTTATTTAATATATTTGTATCATCTAGCACAATTGCATTCTCTAAAGATCCTCCAAGTGCTAAACCTATACTTCTTAAATATTGCACTTCACTCAAAAATCCAAAAGTTCTAGCTCTTGCGATTTCTTCTTTGTAATTTTTAGTAGAAAAAGTAAATTTATATTTTTGTGTAAGAATAGCAGGATGAGGAAAATGGATAGAAAAATCAAATACACAAACCTTGCTAGGCTCTAATCTTACAAACTTATCTCCCTCTTTTACTTCAATGGTGTTTTTTATTTTTAAAATTCTTTTTGCTTTATCTTGTTTTATGATGCCTGCCTCTTCAAGCAACATACAATAACCTATACTGCTCCCATCCATAATAGGCACTTCTTCATTATCCAACACAATTCTAAGATTATCCACCCCATAAGCATGGATTGCAGACAATAAATGCTCAATAGTAGAAACTTTAAATCCCTCTTTTGCTATCACTGTCGCCATTGTTGTATCCACAACATTTTCTGGTTTTAAAGGAATATCCACACCCACATCCGAGCGAAAAAAATGAATCCCACTTCCCTCTTTTAATGGTTCTAATCGCATTTTAACAGGAACACCTTTATGCAACCCAATCCCTACTAGTTCTACTGCTTCTTTAATGGTTTGCTCTCTCATTATAGCTCCTCAATCATAATTTTTTCATCTTTTTTATAAATTTTTTTAGCTTTTTTATCTAGCAACTTTTCTCTATCAATAATCTCTCCCCCAAAAATTACATTCCCCCCCTCAAATGCACTCAAAATAAGATAATCTCCATTGCATAAAATATCCCCCATACTCACACCAAAAATTTGCAAATTCCCCTCACTTTGCAAAAATGCACCGCTATTTACTTGCCCAAATACACTAAGATCCCCTAAGCTTATAATTTCCTCACCACTTCTTATAGTTCTTGAAATTATTTTTGTTTTATGATTTTCTTGTGCCTTAGTTTGCATTTGTTCTTGTGCTTCTTCTTTAGTTTCTTTTACTGCCACATCAGCCATAGGCTTAGAATTACTAATTTTTAATGGACTTTTAGGATTTTCTTCTATGAAATTCAACTCTCTTTTGCAAAGAATTTTTTTGATTGTTTCATTTAATAAACCCACACTAAAAACAAGCAAGAAAGAACGCAAAAGAATATAATTTTGCTCTATATATTTTATAATCTCTTCTTCTGTGCCTTGTGAAATCACAAACGCTCTTAAGTTTTTTTGTCTAGCTTCTAACATTCTTTCTCTTTAAAGTGAAGATAATTTATCAATGATTTCCTTAGATTCATTAATAACTTTAGTAATATTATTTTCAATCCATTTAGAATCCATCCATTCAGCTGTCCATACTTCATATCCTTGCACTAACACAGAAAAATGCAAATGATCCCCTAGTGCCAAACCTGTATTGCCAGTATGTCCTATCAAAGAATTGATATTTAAAGTATCTCCCACATTCACAGATGAACTTGTAAGATGTGCATATAAAGTAGATAATCCTAAACCATGATAGACTACAACAGCATTTCCATCAATACCTACAAACTCATTTAAAGTTACAACTCCTGCATTCCCTAAAGTTACCGGAGCCTGTTTGATGCTTGCTAAATCTAGCCCCATATGATTAGATTGACTAACAGCCTCACCCTCATAAATAAAAGTCCTATGATCTCCAAAGCTCGCCATTACAGCACCATTCTTTAAAGGAGAAAATGCTTTAATTTTAAAAGTATCAATCTTATCTTTTGAAAAATTAGAAGCAACTTCCATAATTCTATGAGTGCTATAATCTCTAATTTCTTCGTTAATGTATTTAAAAATCTCTAATTTACTAGCAAAGCTTTCTAAACTTCTTTGCCCTATTTCCTCTACCAAACTTGAGATTTTTCCATCTATAAATTTATCTGTTAATGGAATATTAGAAGTTTTATATTGCTTAGAAACTGCATAAAAATTAATGGGTGTATTGCTTGTATTTCCCGCTTTATCATTTGCATAAATAGTCGCTTTAAAATTAGCATTATCCTTAGGCCAAGCAAGCAAAGATATATAATATCCTTCTTTATAAAAGGGCTGTGGAATAAAATCATTTTCTCCATTGCTTATTTTTAAATCCATTAAATTGGGCTCATCTACTTTAAAAACAACTAAAGCACTACCTCCTTGAGTAATGCGATAAGAGTTAGATAACACTGAAACTCTAGGTCTTTTTGTGTCAATATGAAGAGTAAATTGCTGTGTTTGCGTATTGCCTTTAAAAAAATTCCACTTGCTTGTATCTGTTGTGCTTACTTCTAAAGTAAGCTCATTTAGATTTTTGCTAGAAATATTAGGCGGTTGCACACTAAAACAAATATGGGTTTGCATTTGTGATTGCTTAGTGCAAGGAGTATTTTGCAGATTCAAAGGTATTTTTTCATTTTCATAAAGCAAAAAAGCATTATAGTTAGATATTTTTGAATCATCTTCTATGGAAAGCATAAGAGGAGAATTTGTCCCTAAATTCCACCATGGCTCTGAAATCAAAGAAACTTTAGGAGGATTTTTTTCAAAAATGCTAGAAGTAAGCATAAAAATCCCTCCGCCTACAACAATAATCACTAATATAAGTCCAAAAAGCTTACTAAAAGCCCCTTTGCTAGAAGTCTTTTTCATTAAAAATTCCTAAATTTTAATCTATTCTTGCAATTATAGCGAGAATTCTTTTAGTTTTTATATTTTTTAAAGCTAAAATTCTTATTTTTATTAAGTCTTTTTTAGTTAAAATGCTAAAAAAGTTTAAATAAGGATTTACAATAGATTTTTTTAGCCTAGTCTATCAAGCTCTTAGTGCCAAAAACGCACAAGAAAAATGCGATTTAACAAAAGAAATTTTTATCCATTTTGATAAACTTTCTTTTAATCATAGCACAGCTATATTAACCTTAGGACAACCAACCTTTGCAAATTTTTGCCAAATTGCTCCACGCCACAAAATCCCTCAAGGCAAATATTTAAAAAGCGATTTAAATGTCGCACATCTTTTGCATTCTGTTGCACATATTGAATTTTGTGCGATTGATTTAGCGCTTGATTGTGCATATCGCTTTAGAAATATGCCTAAATCTTATTATTTTGACTGGATTGAAGTTGCCAAAGAAGAAGTGGAGCATTTTAGCCATTTAAATGAGCTTTTGGGTTTTGTAGGTTTTAAATATGGGGATTTTTTAGTGCATGATTTATTATTTTCTTCTATGCAAAAGGCAAATTTACTGCTAGATAGAATTGCGCTAGTGCCTAGAGGAATGGAAGCTGTTGGCTTAGATGTAAATCCTTTTTTGTGCGCTAAAGTTGCACAAAGCTCTCATAAAATCAAAGCCCCACTTTTAGAAGTGCTAAAGATTATCTATAATGAAGAAATTTCTCATGTAAGCAAAGGCAACAAATGGTTTCACTACATTTGCGAAGAAGCAAAAATTCCACCCAAAAAGCGTGCAACTACTTATATTGAAATTTTAAAAAAGCATTGCTTTTCATTTCCTAAGGCAAATTCTTCTTTAAATACAGAAGCTAGACTAAAAGCAGGTTTTAGTAAGGAAGAATTAGAGCTTTTAAGCGATAGTACTTTTACCTCTAGCAATCCAAAGTAATTTACCTATTTAAAATTACTATTGAGAAGCTTATCTAATTCTATTTATTTTTAGATATTCTTTAAGAGCGTTTGTTTAATCTTTCCTTTATTTTAAAATAAAAACACAAAGAAAGCTCTGCTTTTCTTTTTGTCATTAGTAATCAAACAATATAAATTTACTATTGCTAAATCTTTATGGTAAGCCCTTTTGTCTTGAGGTAAAGCCTTTAGTTGTTTATCGTTTGTAAAAGTCATTTTAGCCCTTGCGGTATAGCACAAAATGACAAAAACTTTTTTGATATACTTTTGTATTATACTTTTTAAAATTTTTAGCCAATTTCGCTAAATTGGTAGCTACATAAAAAATTTTAACAAAAACTATCCAAAACTTGCAATTTTAGGGAATTTATTGAGCTATTTTTGATTATTTTTGAAAGAATTTGACACTATTTGAAAGCTAAAGTGGTACGCCCAGAGGGAGTCGAACCCCCAACCCTCAGATCCGAAGTCTGATGCTCTATCCAATTGAGCTATGGACGCAAAAAAGAAAAGAGATTATAGCATAAATTTAGCACAAAACCTACACATCTAGGATTGTGTAAGTTTTTGTGATTTCTTTTACTGCTTTAAGTCCGCCCAAATCCTCTAAATTCACTATAAAACAAGCCTCTATACATTCAGCACCCGCTTTTTTGATTAGATTTGCTCCTGCTATTGCTGTCCCTCCAGTAGCTATTAAATCATCTATTAGTAGCACCCTTTGTGTCTTTTTAGAGTTATCAAACGCATCAATATGGATTTCAATCTCGCTAAATCCATATTCTAAAGAATATTTTTCTGAAATTGTCGTATAGGGCAATTTACCCTTTTTTCTAATGGGGACAAAGCCGATATTTAAAAGATTTGCCAAAACTGCCCCAAAAATAAATCCACGGCTTTCAATCCCCGCCACACAATCAAGCTCATAATTTGCATAGCGATTTTTTAAATGTTGCATTAGAAGATTAAAAGCTTCCTTATTATTTAAAAGCGTGGTAATATCTCTAAAAACAATTCCTGGCTTTGGAAAGTCATAAACCTTTCTAATAGATTGCAGTAAAAATTCTTTTTCTTCATTGCTAAGTTCCATAAATCTCCTTTTATTTTAAAGTAAAGCTTCTATTTTTTGCTCTAAATCTTTAATCTTGCTTTTGTATTTTTCTGTTTCCACTCTATATTGTGAGTTTCTTTGCTTAAGAGCTTTTACCTCATTTCTTAAAGAAGTGATTTCATCGGTTAATATATCAATATTCCCTAAAGCTCTTTGAAGTTGCAACTGATGTTTGCGGATTAAAATCTCTGCTTCTTGCAAAGTTAGCTTCATCACAGCACTATTTTTTTCCTCTTTTTGAGCTACACTTTTATAAAAAAATGTTTTTACAATCATAAAAAGGACAAATAATATAAAAGCCGTAAGAAACAACCACTGCGTAAATTGTGCCATTTATCTAGCTCCTTATTGAAGTTTTCCTATTCTACAAGCATGTCTTCCGCCCTCAAATTTAGTTTGGGTGAAGTTTTGCAAAATCACTTCTAACATACCCTCTCCTATGATTCTAGCTCCAAGACATAAAACATTTGCATCATTATGTGCCCTACACATCATAGCACTATAAGGCTCCACACATAATGCCGCACGGATTCCCCTAAAGCGATTTGCAGCAATACTCATTCCAATCCCACTCCCGCAAATCAAAACTCCAAAACTCCCCTCATCTTCTAAAACCTTCTTACAAAGTAAATTTGCAAAATCTGGATAATCCACTCTATTTGTATCACTAGGACCTAAATCCACCACACTAGCCCCTAAGCTTTCTAAAATTTTCTTAGTCGGCTCTTTTAAAATAAATCCCGCATGATCGCTTGCAATATAAAATTTCACTCTATTCCTCCCAAAATCCATTCTAATAAAGACATTATCCCTCTAAAAAAGTAATCTGATAAGGGTGTACTTAAAAAAACAATAAGGATAATCATACCATAAGCAGGGTGAATTTTACTAAAAATCTTCGCAAAAAAATCATTTTTTAACATTAATCCAAGATAGCTTAAAGCTTGCGATCCATCAAGTGGAGGAATGGGTAAAAGATTAAAAAATGCTAAGATTAAATTATAAATTATCAATCCCCATATAAAAGCACTCACGCTTTTTGCTACAATCTCACTAGAAAAACTCACACCATTTAGCATATATAATAATACAATCCCCACAAAAGCAAGTGCTAGATTGTATAAAATCCCTGCTAATGAAACTCCTAAAGCCCCAAAATATCCACCTTTTCTAATCACAATATCCATTCTAACAGGCACAGGCTTAGCCCAACCAAACAAAAAAGGCGCATGAAGAAAAAACAATAATGCGGGCAAGATAATAGAACCCACTAAATCAATATGTACAAGTGGGTTAATACTTAATCTTCCTGCATTTTTAGCGGTGGTATCCCCATAATAATACGCCACTCTTCCATGCATAATCTCATGCCCAATAATCGCAACAAGCAAGGGTAAAAATTTTAAAACTCCTATGATAATAGCCCAACTTATATCCACCATAGTTTCATTCATTAACTTCTTTTCCCTCTAAACCTTGCTTAGCTTCCATTGCTTCCAACGCTTCATAACTCTTACCCATTCTATACCATCTAATGTTAAAATCTTTATCCCAGCTTAAAAATATAAACCAAGGCTTACCAATAATATAGCGGTATTCTACCTCTCCCCAAAAGCGAGAATCTTCAGAATTATTACGATTATCTCCCATCATAAAGAAGTTTCCCTCTTTTACTTTATGGTAAAAGGCAATCTCCCCACTTTCAAGCCTCACTTTTTCCATTGCAATTTCCTCACCTCTGCTTGAAAGAATATCTAACTGATTAAACGCATCTAAAGAGACATTTTCATAATGTACCCCTTTATGTTTAAAAGAATAAGGATCAAAATAAAAAACTTTTCCATTATAATTTATACTTTTATTAGACAAATTACTATAAGGATTCTCTTCACTAAAGGCAATCCACAAACCCTCTTTAGTATAAAGCACTTCATCGCCTCCTATGGCGACATTTCTTTTTACGTAGTGAATCTTTGGATCTTTTGGATAGTTAAAAATCACAATATCGCCACGCTTTGGCTTCTCTCCCTCAATCAAGTGCCCATTATTATTAAAATCAGGGACTACTTTTAAATTAATCCAAGGAATTGTGGGCGTAGGCACTCCATAGACATATTTTTTTACAAAAAGTGCATCGCCTATTAGCATTGTATTTAGCATACTTCCACTAGGGATAATAAAAGATTGTGCCACAAAAAAGATAAACAAAAGCACTAAGATAATTGCACCCACCCAACTATTTGCAAAATTAATAAATTTTTCTAAAATTTTCTTCATAAGTTTTCCTTATTTTTTAGCACGCATTTTTGCAGCTTTTAGGGTGTTTTGCAAAAGTGAAGCGATTGTCATAGGTCCTACACCACCCGGAACTGGGGTAATGTAACTACTAAATGGTGCTACATTAGCATAATCCACATCACCCACAATTCTTCCATCACTAAGACGATTTATACCAATATCTATCACAATAGCACCCTCTTTTACCATATCTTTTGTGATCAAATCAGGCTTACCCACTCCCACACATAAAATATCAGCCTTTTTGGTATGCTCTTTTAAATCTTTTGTGTGAATATGGCATAAAGTGATTGTGGCAAATTCGTTTAAAAATAGTGAAGCAAGAGGCTTACCTACGATATTACTAGCTCCTACAATCACGACATTTTGCCCCTTTAAAGGAATCTCATAATGTTTTAAAAGGCTAATTACCCCCATAGGAGTAGCTGGGATAAACCCTTCTAGCCCCGCATAAACCCTCCCCATATTAAAAGGGTGGAATCCATCTACATCTTTATGAGGTGCGATTGCCTCTAGCACACAAGTTGCATCAATATGCTTAGGAAGCGGAAGCTGCACTAAAATCCCATCAATATTTGGATTTTGATTAAGCATAGAAATCGTTTGAAGTAAAGATTCTTGTGTGATACTCTCTGGCATTTCATGGGTTGTAGAATAAATCCCTGTTCTTTTACAAGCCTTTGCTTTCATATTCACATAGCTTTGTGAAGCAGGATCGTTTCCTACTAAAATCACAGCAAGCCCGGGAGTGATTTTATACTCCTCATTTAACTCTTTAATCTCTTTTTTAATTTCTTCTTCTATTTTTAAAGCTAAAGATTTACCATCTAAATTTTGCATTTAACACCTTATAAAAAATTATTTTGTTATTATAATAAAAAAATTTTTCTATCTAGTTTAAGGAAAGTAGTTTTGCTAAGAATATTTTTAATTTTTTTACCTCTTATTGCATTTTGTGAAGAAAGTTTTATTACCCCTTTAGAATATGGAAAAATGCTCTATGAAAATCCAAGAGGAATAGGCTGTATAGAATGCCATGGTAAAAATGGAGAGGGCAAAGAAATAGCAAGTTACAAACACAAACTTAAAAATAAAAAACTAACTGCCCCCAAAATCAACAATCTTTCTTTTAAGGAATTCTCTAGTGCTTTAAAACAAGGTAAAAAAATTATGCCAAAATATTATCTCACTCAAAGTGAAATGGAAGCCATTTATCAATATCTAATCAATCTAAAGGATAAAAAATGAATGAAGAATTCCTAAAAGCCTATCAAGAGATAGAAAAAAGCTTTCAAGCTTTAAGTAAATTTAACAATGTAATCACTATCTTTGGCAGTGCAAGAGTAAAAACAGATAGTAAAGATTACCAGAAGATCTTTAAACTGGCTAAAAAGCTAGGAGAGAAGGGATATAGCATTATGAGCGGTGGGGGACCGGGCATTATGGAGGCTGCTAATAAAGGCTTAATAGAAGCCAAAAAAACAAGCTCTTTAAAAAATCAAGTATCCATTGGGCTAAATATCCAGCTCCCTTTTGAACAAGAGATGAATCCTTATGTAGAAATTCCGCTAAAATTTGAACATTTTTTTAGCAGAAAACTTGTTTTTAATTACAATTCTACTGCCTTTATTGTGGCTAAAGGAGGCTTTGGAACACTTGATGAGCTAAGTGAAGTTTTAGTGCAAATCTCTACTGGAAAGCATAAAAAAATCCCCATAATTTTATACGATGAAAAATTTTGGAGCAGAATGCTAAAGTGGTTTAAAAAACAACTTTTAAAAGAAAATTTAATCTGCAAAAAAGATTTAGAGATTTTACAAATCGCTTCTACTCCTAAAGAAGTCTTAAAAATTTTAAAAGATTTTAAGGAAGATTAAAAAATGGGATTATTCACTCCAAACATCATAAACAAAACGAATCCTGCTGCAAATAAAGCTAGTATAATCGGTGCAAATCGTGCCATAAAAATCCTTATTAAAGAAAATAAATGAAAGACTTAGCATACAACAAAAGACCTAAAAGTTTTGAACAATTCTTAGGACAAACCCATCTTTTTTCAAAAAATGCTCCTTTTATGCAACTTATAAAAAGTGGCAAGATTCCCCATAGCTTCTTTTTTGGGCCTCCAGGAAGCGGTAAAACTACCGCAGCACTCCTAATTGCTAAAGAACTAGCCTATCCTTTTTATTCTTTAAATGCTACAAACTTTAAAAGTGAAGATTTAAAAAATATCTTAAAAAACTACCAAAACACTTTGCAAAAACCTCTTATCTTTATTGATGAAGTGCATAGGCTAAACAAAGCCCAACAAGAAATGCTCTTGCCCATTATGGAAAACCATCAAGCCTTGATTTTAGGAGCTTCTACGGAAAATCCTTTTTTTGCACTCACGCAAGCCATTCGCTCCCGTTCTCTTGTTTTTGAATTTTATGCTTTAAATAAAGAAGATTTATATAAATTATTAGAAGAATATAGCCTAGATGAAACAATAAAAGAATATCTAATTAGCACAAGTGGAGGAGATGCAAGAGCTATGCTAAATTTGCTAGATTGCGCACTTGCTACTAAAGAAAAAATCACTCTAGAGCTTTTAAAGTCTTTTAGAGCCACTTCGCTAAATTCTGGAACAAGTGAGCTAGATACGCATTATAACCTCGCTTCAGCTATGATTAAAAGCATTAGAGGGAGTGATGAAAATGCAGGAGTTTATTATCTAGCAAGATTGATTGAAGGGGGAGAGAATCCTGAATTTATCGCAAGAAGATTAGTGATTTTAGCCAGTGAAGATATAGGCAATGCAAATCCAAATGCATTAAATCTAGCCACTTCTACAATGCTTGCAGTTTCAAAAATTGGCTATCCTGAAGCTAGAATCATCCTTTCTCAATGCGTGATTTATCTTTGTGCTTCTCCTAAATCCAACACTTGCTACAATGCTATAAATTCTGCCCTAGATTATGTAAAGAAAAATCCAAATGAACCCATACCTAACAACATCAAGCAATTCCATAAAAACTATCTTTATCCGCATGATTTTGGTGGCTTTGTAGAGCAAAACTATCTTTATAAACCTTTAAAGTTTGTAAAATGGCTACCCAAAGGCTTTGAAAAAACACTCAAAGAGTGGCTAGATAAAATAAAACATAAAGGAGAATAAATGAATATTATTTTTGGTCCTGTGCACTCAAGACGCTTTGGAAAGTCTTTAGGGGTTGATTTATCCCCTAAACTTAAACAATGCAATTATGACTGCCTTTATTGTGAGCTAGAAGGTAAAAAAGCGCAAGCTAATATGCAAGATATTTTAGCCCCTGATATAATTTTAGAAGAGATTAAGCAAAGTCTAACACGCTTTAACGACTTAGATTCTATTACCATTACAGCAAATGGAGAACCAACCCTTTACCCTCATTTGTATGAACTTATGCTAAAGTTAGAAGACATAAAGGGTGATTTGCAAACCCTTTTATTAACCAATGGCTCCACACTCCATGATCCTTGCATTGCTAGGGCTTGTTTATTGTTTGATAAGGTTAAATTTTCTTTAGATGCTATCTCAAAAGATGTATTTAAAAAAATAGATAGACCCCATAAACAAATAGACCTTGATACAATTTTAAAAGGAATTTACACATTTGCAGGAGATTTTAAAGGGGAATTGTATGCAGAGATTTTGTTTATAAAAAATGTCAATGATAGCCAAGATGAAATCATAAAAATGGCAAAATTTCTAGCCCCACTTCCTTTAAAAAGACTTGATATTTCTCCAATTGATAGACCCCCTGCTTATAAAGTAAGCTCACCAAGCCTAGAAGAATTTAAAAGATTCCAACAAATTTTTGAAAGCTTTAAAATCCCAACTTTCATTCCAGAACGCAAAAATCTAAAAGAAGAACAAAAATGCAATATCCATTTAAGTGAGCTAGAAATCTTAAAAACACTTGCTTTGCGTCCTATGAGTTTTAAAGATGTAGAAATACTTTGGGATTTAAAAACGCAAGAAAGATTAAAAGAGCTTGTAGCGCAAGGAAAAGTCAAAATTAAAAGCGTAGGAGAAACTAGCTTTTACTTTTAGGCCTGTAAATATTAATAAGATAGGTTGCAAAAATCGCCAAACTCCCTCCAAAAAGCGTTAAAAAGCTAGGAATCTCCCCTAAAATCACATAGCTACTAAGCAGTGCAGTAGCAGGAACTAAAAGCGGAAAAGTGCTCGCCTTAGTAGCTCCAACTGCTGCAATCCCCATATAATAAATGCTCGTCCCAATCGCAGTAGAAAGCACAGAAACGACAAAAAGCATTCCCCAAAACTCTCCCCCAAAACTAAAAATTTGCACCATTTCTTCTCCTTTAAATAAAAAAAGTGGTGCATACATTAACAAACTTAAAAGTGTAATGTAAAAATTAATGGCTAAGGGGTGGATACGGATTTTTTGGCAAATAATCGTTAAAAGTGCCCAATCCATTGCACAAAAAACAAAAATTGTATTAAACTTGCCAAAAAGCTCTTCAAAACTCCCTAAATTCAGCAAACAAATTCCTGAAATTATTCCTAAAATTATTCCTAAAATCTCATTATTTTTAATCTCTGCTTTCTCCTTTTTAATGCGTCTAAAAAAATATATAAGCAAATATGCAAAAACTGGGGTTAAAGTCGTAACAAGCACACCCCCCTTACCCGCACTCCCATAACGCAACCCCATAAAATAAACAATAGAATAAAGCGCATTACAAATTGCTGCCAAAAGTAAAAATTTTAAGGCATTTGTATCGATTCTAAGAGGTATTTTTAAAAATGCTACTAGAGGAATGGAAGCCAAAAAGGCAAAGAAAAAACGCCAAAAGGTAATAATATCTGCACTTGCATATTTAGTTAAAACTTTTCCAGCAGGCCATGAGCTCCCCCAAAAAACCATTGCTATAACCATTAAAATAGAAAAAATCACTGCCTTTTGCATCTTAAACACATCCCAAAAAAATAATTGTTATTATACAAACTCTTGTTTAAAACTTACAAAAACAAAGTATAATTATTTTATATTTTGAATTTTAGGATATTTATGCTTGGAAAAACCCATATCGCCTTTAGTCTTGGACTTTCTTCAATCCCTATTTTTGCCTACCATCATTTTTATAGTCCTTTAGATTCAATATTTTTAGGGCAATTTTATGCTTGTGTAGCTTTTGGAGCAATTTTGCCTGATATTGATGAGCCAAACTCACTTCTTGGCAAAAAGACGCTTTTTATCTCTCATATCATTAAAGCAATCACAGGACATAGAGGGCTTACACATAGCCTCTTTTTTATTGTTTGCATTTTTTTATTAGCCTTTTTATTCTCAAATTTTTCATTACTGATCTTTGGAATTGCCCTAGGAGTATTTTTGCACATTTTAGGAGATATGATGACTTTTAGCGGAGTGCCTATTTTACTCCCTTTTAGCCAAAAGAAATTTTATGCCTTGCCAAAATTTTTACGTTTTAAAACAGGTGGGATAATAGATAAAAGCATTGCTTTATTATCTTTTATCCCCTTTATCTATTGTAACAAACTCATTTTAATCTAAAGTTATTTATTTTATAATGCTACAAAATCTTTTTTGGGAATTTTTATGTTAGATAAAATTAAAACCTTAGAGCCCACAAGGCTTTATACTGCGATTTTAATGTTGATTTTTGTTGTGCTTATGATTGTCTTTCATAGCCTAATGCTTATTTGGGGAATTTTAGGCATAGCTTTAATTGTGGGCTTTTATGAATCTTATAAGCTTTATTGTGGGCTTAAAGCACCCTTATGGGCTTTAGGACTTGTTATACTCTTATGGATTGGTGTTTATTTTTATCCAAACCCTTTAGAGCTTGTCTTTTTCTTAGCGATTTTACTTGCCTCTTATCAAAGCTATACTAAAAAGGGACAAATCAAACATTTTATGCCCTTTTTGTACCCTTGTGTGCCTTTTATCTTTCTTTACTTACTTTATACAACTTATGGTATAAATAGCATTATTTGGCTACTCATTGTAGTAGCACTGAGCGATAGTGCAGCCTATTTTGGAGGAAAACTCTTTGGAGGGAAAATTTTTACAAATAGCACTTTTTGCAAAACCTCTCCTAATAAAACAAAAGAGGGAGTGCTAATAGGCATAAGTTTTGCCAGTATTTTTGGAACTTTAGGCGGACTTGGGGTATGCGATTTTACTTTTTCGCTTTTTGTTAGTATTTTAGTGAGTTTTGCAAGTGTATTTGGTGATCTTTATGAAAGCTATCTTAAGCGAAGTGCAGGAGTAAAGGATAGTGGGAGTATTTTTCCAGGACATGGAGGAGTTTTAGATAGGCTAGATGGCTATTTCTTTGGTGGTGCTTTAATGTATATTTTACTAGAGATTTTTAAGGGTGGATTTTAATGGTATTGCTTGGTGCTAGTGGCTCTATTGGCATAAACACTCTAAAAATCGCAAAAAGATTCAATTTAAAAATAGAAACTTTAGGGGTTGGCTATAATATCAAACTTTTAAATGAACAAATTTCAGCCTTTAACCCACAAAATATCATCATCGCAGACAAAAACGACAAAGACAAAATCACAAAAGATTATAAAGGTAGAATCTTTTTTGGAGCCAGTGGAATAAAAGAAGCTTTAGAGATTAGTAAAAGCAAGCTTGTAGTGAATGCGCTTGTAGGCTTTTTAGGGCTTGAACCTACACTTAATGCTTTAAAACTTAATAAAAAAGTTGCACTTGCCAATAAAGAAAGTTTGGTAGTGGGCGGAAGTTTAGTGGATACTAAAAATATTATCCCTATTGATAGTGAGCATTTTAGCCTTAGCTATCTTTTAACTCCTACCCCTTTTTGTCCTTTTAAAAATCTTTATATTACCGCAAGTGGTGGAGCCTTTAGGGATTTTGAAATCTCAAAAATCCCTAACCAAAAGGCTAAAACTGCCCTAAAACACCCAAATTGGAAAATGGGTAATAAAATCACTATCGATTCTGCAAGTATGGTAAATAAACTTTTTGAAATCTTGGAAGCTTTTTGGCTTTTTAAAAGCAAAAATATCCATGCTTTTATTGAGCGAAACTCTCATATTCACGCACTTGTGGAATTTTATGATGGAAGTTTAGTAGCACATTTTGCAAATGCAGATATGCAACTCCCTATTGCTTATGCACTTTCTTTAGGATTAGAACAAAACTTTTTAGAAAACTTACAAGCTCCACTTATCCCACCTCTTAAAATTACAGATTCTAGCTATAAACTAGAAGAAATCAGCAAAGAGCGCTATCCTTTATGGGAGCTTAAAAACATTCTTTTAGAAAAACCACAATATGGAGCTATCTTAAATGCAAGCAATGAAATAGCAGTGGCTGCTTTTTTAGAAGATAAAATTCTTTTTGGGAAGATTGGTAAAATCATCTTCAAAGCTTTAGAAAAGTTTGAAAATGCAAATTTTAACACTTTTAGTGAGCTTTTAGAGCTAGATAAAGAAGTAAGAGCTTTTAGCTCTAGCTTACTTTAATCTTAAAAAACACCAAAATAAAACAAAAAGATAATTCCCCCTAAAATAATACGATAGATTCCAAAAGGCACAAAATTAAACCTTGAAATAAATCCTAAAAAAAACTTAATCGCTAAAAGCGCACTAAAAAACGCCACTACAAAACCAACCGCTAAAATCAAAAGATTATCCATATTAAAAATGGCATAATTTTTATACGCTGTATAGCCACTTGCTGCAATCATTGTAGGAATTGCTAAAAGAAAGGAAAATTCTACCGCTACTTTTCTAGAACAACCCAAAAGCAAACCTCCTATAATCGTCGCCCCACTTCTTGAAGTCCCAGGTATCATTGCTAAAGCTTGAAAAAAACCAATAAGCAAAGCTTGTTTATAGCTAATTTGCTCTATATCTTTAATATGATGTTCTTTTTCCTTATAAAACTTTTCCACCCAAATAAACACAATCCCACCCAAAACAAGCATAATAGCAATGCTAATCACTTCTTCAAAAATCCTTGTAATGAGCGAATGAAACAAAAATCCTAACACTCCTGCGGGCAAAAATCCAACCCCAAGCTTAACCCACAAAGAAAAGCTATTATAAAATAATTTCTTCCAAAATACAAAAAGCACCGCTAAAATTGATCCAAGCTGGATAATTACTTCAAAACTTTTTAAAAAATCATCTTGCTTGATACCTAAAAGTGATGCAGTAAGTATCAAATGCCCCGTAGAAGAAATAGGCAAAAACTCTGTAAGCCCCTCTACAATTCCTAAAATAATAGCAGAAATAAAATCCATACTTTCCTTTCATATCTGTATTTTTAATAATAAATGTGTAAAAAATGCTAGATTTTATCATATTTATAGATAATCTTTAGATAACTAACCCAAAAATTAAATTTTAAAGTATAAAATAAGTCTTAAGTATTGTATGGAGTTTTATATGTTTAAAAGAATTTTAATTGCAAATCGTGGCGAAATTGCTGTGCGTATTATTCGTGCTTGTAATGATTTAAAAATTGAATCGGTTGCTATTTACTCAAGGGCTGATAGGGATAGTTTGCATGTCAAAATGGCAACACATACCTATGCTATTAGCGAAGATCCTATAAAAGGCTATTTAGATGCTGATTTGATTATCCAAGCGGCTAAAGCAACAGAAGCAGAAGCAATTCACCCAGGCTATGGATTTTTAAGCGAAAACGCTATGTTTGCCAAAAAAGTAGAAGAAGCAGGACTTGTTTTTATAGGTCCAAACCATAAAGTAATTGCTAAAATGGGAGATAAGAATGCTGCTAGAAATCTAATGATAGCAAATGGGATTCCAGTAGTTCCAGGGACTGAACCTCTTAATGCTTTAAGCCTCTATGAGATTAAAAAAATCGCCCACAAAATAGGCTATCCTGTAATTTTAAAAGCAAGCAGTGGCGGAGGTGGTAGAGGGATTCGCGTTGTTTTTAAAGAAGAAGATTTGCAAAGCTCTTTTGAAGCTTGTAAAAGAGAAGCACTGACTTTTTTTAAAAACGATGATGTTTTTATGGAAAAATATATCCAAAACCCACGCCATATAGAATTTCAAATCCTAGCGGATAATTATGGAAACACTATCCACTTGCTAGAAAGAGATTGTTCTATCCAAAGACGCCACCAAAAACTTATAGAAATTGCCCCCTCCCCTACAATGAGTGTAGATTTAAGACGCAGAATGGGTGTAGTCGCAGTGGCTGCTGCTAAGGCAGCAAACTATACAAATGCTGGAACTGTGGAATTTTTAGTAGATGATTATAATAATTTTTATTTTATGGAGATGAATACTAGAATCCAAGTAGAACATGGTATCACAGAAGAGATTACAGGCTTTGATTTAATCGGCAGACAAATCCGCATTGCAAATGGGGAAATATTAGATTTAAGCCAAAATGATATTCAAGCTCAAGGTTTTGCGATTGAAGCTAGAATCAACGCTGAAGATGTGCATAATGATTTTGTCCCAACTCCAGGCACGATTAGCACCTACTATCCACCTCTTGGTCCATTTGTGCGTGTAGATAGCTATATGTATAAAAACTTTACTATCCCTCCTTTTTATGATTCTATGATAGCAAAAGTTATTGTCAAAGCCACAAGTTATGATCTAGCAGTCAATAAACTCTATCGCGCTTTAAATGAATTTAAAATAAGAGGTATTAAAACAACCATTCCTTTTTTAATCAATATTTGCAATGACAAAGACTTTAGAAGAGGAAATTTTGATACTTCTTATCTGGAAAATAAACTAGAAAAATTAATGCCAGAAACAACTAAAGATGAAAGCGAGATAGTTGCTGCTATTGCTGTTGCTTTAGTAAAACATTTTGAAGAAGATTAAAATTAGATAGTTTTAAGTAAATATTTGGCATAATCTTGTCTTATTTTATTTTATATTTTAAGGTTTTACTATGAAGAGAACTTATCAACCGCATAACACTCCAAGAAAAAGAACGCATGGTTTTAGAGTGAGAATGCAAACTAAAAATGGTAGAAAAGTAATCAACGCAAGAAGAGCCAAAGGTAGAAAAAAACTAGCTATCTAAGGCTTCCCTTGCTTACCCTAAAAACCAAAAAAGAGTTTGATAACACCTATAAAAGCAATAAAAAGTGGCATGATAAGCATTTTGCCATTTTCTTCAAAGAAAATCATAACTCTATCAATAAAGTCGGCTTTAGCGTTTCCAAAAAAATAGGAAATGCAGTTTGCAGAAACCTTGTTAAGAGGCGTTTTAGACACCTTTATAGGGAAAGTTTGCCTCTTTTAAAAAAGGGAGATATGATTTTACTAGCAAAAGCAGGCATTGCACAAGTATCTTTTCAAGCTCTTAAAATGGACTACCAAAAAGCCATTAATCGTTTAGGGATTTTACAAAATGTTTAAAGCTCTTATGCTTAAAATATTAGAATTTTACCAACGCTATATTTCTAAAATTTTAGGCAATAACTGCCGGTATTATCCTAGTTGTTCAGAATATTCCAAAGAGCTTTTTTTATTTACAAACCCCTTTGTAGCTTTTTTGAAAACATCACAAAGACTTTTAAGTTGCAATCAACTTTTTAGAGGCGGGGTGGATTATCCTAAGATTTCCAAAAAAATCTTACCTATTTTTTCTAAGCCTTGTGTTTTTGAATACTGGCTTATCCCCACAAAAATAATCCCCTATAAAGGTTTTTGCCTACGCAAAGATACCTATCCCCTCAAAACTTTTTGGCTAGTAAGAATCTATCCAACACATTCATTAAAAATTCCATAAAGAAGGCAATTCCGTGTTAAACAAACTTGACAATCTTAGTTCACAAACCCGTATCATTATCGCTGTGGCTCTAGCATTAGCTTTTTTTATACCTTATGGGTATTTTTTTCCTTCCCATGAAAACAATACAACTTCACCTAGCACAAATACTAAGCAAATAGTTACTCCAGCTTCTAACACACCCAATATACAAAATCCAAATGAAGCCCTTGTTAAAAATACAAGTGATACAAAAGAGCAAATCATTGCAACCATCAAAGCCAACAACTTTGAATTTGAAATTGATAGATTAGGCAGAATCTCTCAAAGCTATTTAAAAACACCCAAAGAGGAAGTAAGCTCACATAAATTCAGTCTTTTTGCTGAAGATATTGCCAACCCAAACAACCCAAAACCCCTTGAAATTCGTTTTAGCGATAATATCTTAAACCAAAAAGCTTTTAGCACACCCTATAATGCTTCAAGCAAAGAAATTATTTTAAAAGATTCCCCGCAAACACTTACATTAACACAAGATTTAGGGGATTTTAAAATAGAGAAAATCATTACTTTTAATAGTAATGGTTCTTATGAAGTATCCATCAATCTTCCTAATAATTATCAATATTTTATCTCACCGGGTATGCGTCCTAAGGTAGAAAATGACTCTTATGTGTTTAAAGGCGTTATTATTAAAGAGCAAGATGGCACTATTAGCACAATAGAAGATGGAGAAGCTACAAAGCAAGAAAACTTTAATAATTCTGCAATTTTAGCAAGTGTAGACCGCTACTACACAACATTACTTTTTAGCAAAAACAACGATCTTAACTCTGTAATCTTAAACAATCCTAGCGAAGATCCTATGCCATTTATTAGTGCAAATGCTCCTATAAAGCTTTATGGATATATCGGTCCTAAAGATTATCGCTTATTAGAAAGTATCTATGCTCCACTTAGCGATGTTGTGGAGTATGGTATAATCACCTTTTTTGCAAAACCTCTCTTTTTACTTTTAGATTATCTTTATAATCTTTGTGGAAATTGGGGTTGGGCTATTATTCTTCTAACATTTATCGTAAGAGTGGTGCTTTATCCACTTACCTATAAAGGTATGGTTTCTATGCAAAAGCTAAAGGATCTAGCACCTAAAATGAAAGAGCTTCAACAAAAATACAAAGGAGAACCTCAAAAATTACAAGCTCATATGATGGAACTTTATAAAAAGCATGGCGCAAATCCTATGGGCGGATGTTTGCCATTATTATTACAAATGCCTGTATTTTTTGCTATCTATCGTGTTTTATATAATGCAATTGAGCTAAAAGGTGCAGAATGGCTTTTATGGATTGATGATTTATCGGTTATGGATCCTTATTTTGTATTGCCTATTCTTATGGGAATTACAATGTATTTGCAACAGCATCTTACCCCAACAACCTTTAGCGATCCTATGCAAGAGAAAATCTTTAAATTCTTGCCCCTTATTTTTACAATCTTCTTTGTAACTTTCCCATCAGGATTAGTTCTTTATTGGTTTGTAAATAATATTTTCTCTATCTTACAACAGCTCATCATCAATAAATCATTAGAGCGTAAAAAAGCCAAAGAAATAGCAGAACACAAACATATAAAGGAGTAAAATGAAAAAGTTTGAAGCACACACACTAGAAGAAGCCTTACTTTTAGCCTCACATGAGCTTTCTTGCTCTGTAATAGATTTAGAATACGAGATTATACAAAATGCTTCAAATGGGTTTTTAGGTTTTGGAAAGAAAAAAGCAATTATTTGTGCTCAATCAAAGACTAACTCCAAAGATAATATAGCTCAAGATATGGATTTAGAACAAAAAAATAGCCTAAAAGAAGATACAACACAGGAAATCACACAATCTGACTTTTCAACCAACAAACCAAAATATTATTCTCAAACTTCTCTTATAAGTTTAATACCAACCATCAAACAAGAATTAGATGAGCTTTTATCTTTATTGCCTTATAGCATTGAAATTGCTTCTATTGAACCCTATGATACAAACACACTTTATATTAAATTAGATGGAGAGGATTCTGCATTGCTTATTGGAAAAGAAGGTTACCGCTACAAAGCAATGTCTTATTTAATTTTTAACTGGATTAATCATGTCTATGGATTAATGATTCGTTTAGAAATTGCAGAATTCTTAAAAAATCAAGAAGATATGATTGCAAATTATCTTTTACCCATTAAAGAAAGTATAAAAGCCACAGGCAAAGCCCAAACTAAGCCCCTAGATGGCGTCCTAGCCCATATTGCATTAAAACAGCTGCGAGAAGAATTCCCTAATAAATATGTATCTTTTAGATTAAATAGCGAAGGGGAACGCTTTGTGATTGTAAATGATTTTTATTCTAAACCATGAATGATACAATTATAGCTCCCACCACAACCTATGGCAAATCCTCTTTAAATGTTTTGCGCTTAAGTGGTAAAAAAGCTTTAGAAATAGCTTCCAAACTCACGCATAAAGATATAGAATCTTTTACTCCCCGTTATGCTTTTTTATCCAATGTATATTTTAGCGATCATTCACTTTTGGATACCTGCATTATTATTTATTTTAAAGCTCCTCATAGCTACACCACAGAAGATGTTGTAGAATTTCAATGCCATGGTGGGACTTTCATAGCACAAAGTCTTCTTAATGAATGTATCTCTCTTGGTGCAAGACTTGCAAATCCTGGAGAATTTACAAAAAGAGCATTTCTAGGGGGCAGAATAGATCTCTCACAAGCACAGGCCATTGCTAAGCTAATTGAAATACAAAATGCAACCGCTCATAAAATGCTTATGCGCCATCTAAAGGGTGAAATGCATGATTTTTGCGAATCGCTTCGCACACAACTTATTACAATTCTAGCACATAGTGAAGTCTTTATAGATTATGCGGATGAGGATTTGCCTAAAAATCTAATGGACGATTTAACTCAAAAATTAAATGCAATCTTAAGGACACTTTCTAATCTTTTAGAGCAATCCCATCAAAAATATATACTCCTTTCAGGACTTAAACTTTGTATTATAGGGAAGCCAAATGTAGGCAAAAGCTCTCTTTTGAATGCACTTTTACGCAAAAATCGTGCAATTATTAGTGATATTGCAGGAACTACACGCGATAGCATTGAAGAAAACTTTTTGCTAGGAGGACATCTTTTAAAGCTCATTGATACGGCAGGAATTAGAGAAAGTGAAGATATTATTGAAAAAGAAGGCATAAAAAGAAGTATCCAAAATGCAAAAGAAAGTGATTTATTACTAGCAGTTTTTGATTATAGTAAAGTTTTAGATAACGAAGATATGCAAATTATTTCTTTATTGCAAGAACTTAAAAATGAGAAAAAAATTCTTGTTTTAATCAATAAAACCGATTTGGATAAAAAAATAGATACAACCAAATTAGAAATTTTTAATCCTTTATTTTTAAGCCTTAAAGAAGAAAATAAAGAAGATGAAAACTCTTCTCTTTCACTCTTTAAACAAAAACTTGAAGATATACTTAACACAAAAGAAGAAAATGACACTCTACTCCTTACCTCACAATATCAATTTCAAGCAATTAATTCTTGTATAGAAGCCTTAAAAGATTCTAAAACTCCATTGCAAAATGGAGAATTAGAAATTTTTAGTTTCCATATTAATGAAGCCATCAAAGCTATTGCTTCTATCACAAAACCTTATGAATATTCACAAATGCTTGATGTAATGTTTGGAGATTTTTGTCTAGGAAAATAAAATCTTTACATTAATAATCCCATATTACCTTTATGGATTATTTTATGTCACTACAAGAGACAAAACCTCATGTTTATGGGTAGTCTTTAGATTTGCACTTTGCTTTAGATAACGCTTTGCTTGTATGCTTCATCACTAACGCTCCTTGCAAGGATAGAGGGGTGTTTTGCAATAACATGCAGTTATGCATCACCGCAAAACCTCTGCAAGAGAGTGTGGCAGTCTATTTATGGATTACTTCACTGTCTTACGCAATGATACAAAAAACATAATAAGAAATATAAATGCAGCAGTCTAAAAGCTTTATAAATTTTTTACTCTAATGCTTCTTTTCCTAATGCCTCGCCAAAATCATAATCTTTTTTTGCTACTTTTCCTAAAAGCTGGGGTAAATATTTGGGTGCTAGTCCAAACCCCGGTCGGATTGATGCGATATTATCCCTACTAAACCTCTCTCCCTTTTTAATGGGTGCTACTGCATATAAAGAGCGCATAAAAGCTCTCCCCTCTTTGCTTTTCTTACTTAGCTCATAGCTTCCATTTCCCAAAAGTAGCTCTACTTTTCTAATCTCTTCACTCATAGCTAAAAACTCTTTTGGCTCCATAGAAAATGCACTATCCACTCCCCCTAACTTTCTATCTAAAATAAAATGCTTCTCAATCACTCTAGCACCAAGTGCCACAGCACTAATGGCCACAAGATTCCCCAAAGTATGATCTGAAAGCCCCACTTTCACTCCAAAATCCTCTTTCATTTTAGGCAATAGCGATAAATTAGCTTCATTTATAGGTGCAGGATAAGCACTCGTGCATTGAAGCAAAGTAATATCATTAGCTCCATTTTCTCTACATACCCTAACAGCCTCACTTATTTCTTCATAGGTTGCAATTCCTTTAGATAAAATTATAGGCTTTTTTGTCCTTGCCATATAGGCTATAAGCTCTAAATCCACAATCTCAAAAGAAGCTACTTTATAGATAGGATTCCCCAAACTTTCTAAAAAATCCACCCCTTTTTTAGAAAAAGGAGAAGAAAAACACACAAGCCCTAAACTCCTCGCATACAAAAAAAGCTCCTCATGCCATTCCCAAGGTGTCATAGCTTCTTTATAAAGTTCATAAAAATTCTTGCCTTCCCACAAAGTTCCTTTAATCTTAAAATCTTCTTTGCTACAATTAATACTTAAGCATTCAGGCGTGTAAGTTTGAAGCTTAATCGCATTTGCCCCACTCTCTTTTGCTGCCTTGATTGTCTTTAATGCTAAATTTTTATCTTGATTATGATTTGCGGATAATTCTGCTACCAAAAAAACTTGCTCTATTTGATTCAAATTCCATCCCTTTATAAAAAGTTTTTGCTATAATTATAGCTAATTTTATTATTTATAAAGTAAGCCCATGAAGAAATATCTACTTTTAGCAAGTTTTGCATTTTTATTAATAGGTTGTGATTCTCAAATTGATGATCTTAAGAAAAAGGGAGAGGAAACTTTACAAAACGCACTAAATAGTGGTAAAGAAACCTTGCAACAAGGCACACAAAAGGTTAATGAGTTTTTAGAAAGCAACAAAACAGAGGAGATTATCCAAAATATTCAAGAGCCTATTTATAACCAAACTAAAAAATTAGAAAATTACTTAGAGGGCAACAAAACTAACACAGATAAAGAAACAAACTCCACACAACCCTAAACCCCTTATAAAAGAGAAAAAGAATCTTTAAATTTTGCTTTTGTTAAAACACTTCATACAAAACTTAATTTTCAAAGCTTACATATCCTCTTCTTTTAACATAGCCCTTGATTCCTCTCTTACCTTATCCATACCTATATAAAACTCTTTCATCATGGATAAAAAGAGATATTTTCCTTCTTTTGTAGGATAATAATCCCCCCCTTGTTTGTAGATGTTTTTTGTTAATTTTAAAAACAATAGCTCCTTAAATAAATCCCATTCTATATTGCTATTATATTTTTCTCTAAATTGTTTTGCACTAGCCTTTCCACCAAAAAGCTCCACCATTAATCTATATTGAAGTTGGGATTTTTTAGAATATTTTCTCATTCTTACAACCCCCATTTTACCTTCATTAATACGCTTAGAATACTCTTTTAAAGAAAAGGTATTTACATACAAAGCCCCATTTAAAAAGCTAAAAGATCCAGAGCCAATCCCTACATATTCATCATTATCTACGACATATTCATCAAAGATTTCACTACCCTTATGAGAGAAAGCCCAACTAGAAAGTGGTGTAAAATCATCTTTTAAAGTATCTAAAATCTGCTCATAAAGCTTTGCTTCATTGTCTAAATTTACAAGCCCAATGGATCGTTTTAAAATACTTTTCACAGAAGGAGAAGACATTAAAGGATAGGTAGTTAGCTGATTAGGCTTTAAAGTTTTGATGATTTCTAAATCCTTTGCTAGCATTTCTTTTGTTTGATTAGGAAAATTAAAGATTAAATCCACATTTAAAATAGGTAAAATCCCAATAGCACCCTCTAACTTTTTAATCGTTTCTTCCCCACTGCCAAACTTTTCATACCTTCCAATCTTTCTTAAGATTCCATCATCAAAGGTTTGCACCCCTACTGAAAGCCTATCCACCCTACCTTTAAAACTTTCTAAAGTTTCTTTTTGTAAATGATTAGGATCTGATTCACAAGAAACTTCTTTAATGCTAAAAAGCTTTTTGGCTAAATCTAGCGTTTTGCAAAGCTCATCTGGCATGATAGAAGTCGTCCCCCCACCTACATAAATAGAGCTAAAATCATAGCCTAGCTCCTTTACCATAAGCATTTCTTTACGCAAAGATTCAAAATACTTTTTAGCCTTTTCTCCTTGAAATAAAAAGCGATTAAAAGAACAATAAGTGCAAAGTGTCATACAAAAAGGCACATGTATATACAAAAGATAGCTTTTATCTTTTACTTTATGAGGCAAAGGAAGAGGCAATTTATCCAAATTTGCAGGCCTAAGATGCAAATAACTATCAGTAGCACGACGCATAAGAGTATTTACTATTTTAGTAGAAAAATTTTGTTTTATCACTAAGAACCCCAAAAATCTATAAAAATTAAATCTCATCTTTAAAAAATACGCGAATTATATTCTTTTTTCTTTTTAAAAAAACTTATTTATATATGATTTTTTAAAAACTTTTGATTATAATAATGCGTATCATTTTTTATTCATTTACCCTTTTATTTTTATAATTACACCACTATTTTTTGAATTTTAAGGAATTTTTATGAATAGAAGACAATTTTTGCAATTCAATGCTTTAGGTTTAGCAACTCTAAGTAGTGCTTATGCTATGGATCACAGCCATCATAAAATGATGATGCATAAAAATCATATGCCATCGCATACAAATAATATTGATACTAGCTTTATAAGCCTAGAAGATATTAACCTGCCTCTATTAGATTCTAGTAGCTATCCGCAAAATCAAGCCCTAACCCCCCTGCCCCTTTTGCAAAATACAAGCAAAGAAAAAAACACTTTTAAAGCCACTCTTAATATTAATGAAACAAAAATAAATATTATTCATAAGAAAAAAACGCGTGTATTTGCTTATAACAACTCCATTCCTGCCCCCAAAATTGAAGTTTATGAGGGCGACTTTGTAGAAATTAAGGTTAAAAACAATCTAAAAGAGCCCACCACAATTCACTGGCATGGCTTGCCTATCCCACCAGAGCAAGATGGAAATCCACACGATCCAATCTTAGCAGGAGAAGAGAGAACTTATAGTTTTAAATTGCCTTTAAATTCTGCTGGAACTTATTGGTATCATCCCCACCCCCATTATATTACAGGAAAGCAAGTTTATATGGGATTAGCAGGGGTTTTTGTTGTAAAATCCAAACAAGATGCACTCTCTAATCTACAAGAACAAGATTGGGTGATTAGCGATATTAAGCTAGATAAAAACGCACAAATTCCTGCCAATAACTTAATAGATTGGCTAAATGGCAGAGAAGGAAATACAATTTTAATCAATGGACAGCATAAGCCAAAAATCACGCTTGATGAAGCACAAAGAATTAGAATCTATAATTTCTGCTCTGCTAGATATTTAAACCTAAAAATACAAAATGCAGAATTTATCCTCGTAGGCACAGATGGTGGATTAATAGAAACTCCAATATCCCAAAAAGAACTCTTTTTATCCCCAGCTTCACGCGTTGAAGTGATTATTAAACCTAACAATAAAGGAGAATTTAAGCTAATTAACACTTATTATGATCGTGATAAAATGATGGTAAAAGATGATAAAAACGATATAGAATTAGCCACTTTAGATGTTAAAAACATACAAAAAGAGATTCCAAATTTTTTAAGAAAAATAGAAGATTTTGGAGCTCCCAATGCTGTTAAAGAAGTAATTATGAGCGAAGATCACTCCAAAATGCATGGAATTGGCAAAAAAAGTAATGAAGAAATAAAACAAGCATTAGCAAGTATGTTTTTGCTCAATGGAGAAGTGTTTGATATGAACAAAACAAATCTTAGCTCAAAATTAGGTGAAGTAGAAGTATGGAAAATCACAAATAAATCCCATATGGATCACCCTTTTCATATTCATGGAACACAATTTATGCTACTTAGCTCCACTTTTAAAGGCAAAAAAACCAAAGCACCTTTCAAAGCTTTACAAGATACCATTAATGTCCGCCCAAATGAAACTTTAGAACTTATAATGAAGCAAGATTTTAAAGGAATTAGAATGTATCATTGCCATATCCTAGAACATGAAGATTTAGGAATGATGGCAACTCTAGAAGTAAAATAATCCTTAATTAAGCATAACAAAAGTTATGCTTAAAGCTTCTTAAACCTAATAAATACCCACGAAAGCTTATTGCAAATTATTTAAATCATTTGCTTTACAAGCTCTCATTTATAAATTTCTTATTAGATTCCCTACTTTTTTAGCATTGGCTCATAAGGGCCATATCTATGCTGTGTAGTTGAAAAATTATCATCATAAGGCCCCACATCCATATCAAGTGGTTTTACTTTTCTATCTGGAAAATCTGCTTCACGATTTTTCTTAATAGGGCGTGGTTGTGAATTCATAAAAGCTGCCACATCATAAGCTTCTTCCAAACTTAAATTAGCATCTCCTTGAGGCATATTGGATTTAATATAAGAAGCTGCTTTAATAAGACGATACATTCCAGCACCCGTATTATAGCTATCTTCTCCCCAAAGTGGTGGAAACGCATAATAAGCCATTCCAGGAGTCCCATTTTTCACACCCTGCCCATCGGCTTGATGGCACACTGCACATTTATCATTATAAATTGCCTCTCCTTTTTTAGGGTCTGCTGCTCTTTTTAAATAATCAATTTTTTGCAAACTCTCACCCTTAGTGCTAGCACCTGTTGGAACCCCTTGTGAGAGCCAATGCATATAAGTTAGCATTGCTTTCATTTCAGAAGTATTGTTTGGCATACGCTTACCATTCATAGAGCGCTCAAAACAGCCATTAATCCTATCTTCTAAAGTAATAATCTTATCTGCTCTTCCATTGTATTGTGGAAATCTAGCCCAAATACCTACAAATCCAGCTTGATTTGGCACACTTCCCGCTTTTGCATGACAGCTAGAACAAGAAAGATTATTTCCCGCAAAACGCTTATTTTTATCCTTTGCTTGTGGACCTACATACCAAGTTGTTTCATTTAAGATTTTGTTTCCTAAAATTACCATTTCAGAATATTTTGAATTTTTAGGCATTTTAGATTCATCAATCGTTCCATCTTCATTTAAAGCTGCAGGTGCTTTCCACTCTACTGCCTCTAGCTTAATGCCGGTTTCTTTTTTATCTTTTTCTATCTTTTCATCCAGTGCATAAGAACAGCTTGTAGCCAACAACAAACCTGCTAATATCATTGAAAACTTTTTCATAATTAATCCTTTGTTACTTATTTATGATTAAGTCTATTCCTTTTAGCATTAAAAGTCAAGTCTATTTTAGTAAATGAATGATAAATGAAAAGTTATAGGTATTTTGCTGTATAAAAGAGTAAAAAATGCACATTTTTACTTTAAACTTAAAATTTCAAAAAACTTTTTGTAACATTTTTTGATAAAATTTTCATCTTTTCTCTTGACCGATAGTAGCTCTAATGCTATATAATTACATTTTAAAATTACTTTTTAAGGAGTTACTATGCTTTTAGATTCTAATTTAGAAGAAGCAAAGAGTGGCAAAAGAATAACTGCCAAAGGCTATGCAGTAGCACATAAAAGTGATACTTTTAAGCCATTTTCATTTTCACGCCATGCTATGGGGGAGAAGGATATTTTAATTGAGATTTTATATGCTGGGATCTGCCATAGCGATATTCATTCTGCTAGAAGTGAGTGGAGAGAGGGAATCTACCCTATGGTACCAGGGCATGAGATAGCAGGAAGAGTGGTTGCCGTGGGTAACAAGGTAAGTAAGTTTAAAGTTGGGGATTATGCAGGGGTTGGCTGTATGGTAAATTCTTGTGGTGAATGTGAAGCATGCAAGGCTAGTAATGAGCAATTTTGCGAAAAGGGCAAGACAATCTTTACCTATGATTGCAAAGATTGCTTCCATGATAATGAGCCTACTTTTGGAGGATATTCTAATAATATCGTGATGAGTGAAAAGTTTGCCATCAATGTTCCACAAGATGCACCCCTTGATAAAGTTGCACCTCTTCTTTGCGCTGGGATTACAACTTATTCTCCGCTTAAATTTAGTGGGGTTAAAAAGGGTGATAAAGTCGCAGTAGCTGGATTTGGCGGACTTGGCGTAATGGCTGTAAAATATGCTTTGCAAATGGGTGCAGAAGTTTTCGTCTTTGCAAGAAATAAAAATAAAGAAGAAGAAGCCAAAAAGCTTGGAGTAGCAAAGCTTTATGATTCAGTGCAAAATGTAAGCGAGAGATTTGATCTCATCATCTCAACTATTCCTACAAAATACGATCCTATGGAATATGTAAATTTACTAAAAAATGGTGGTGAGATGGCAATAGTTGGGCTTCCACCTGTTGGAGAAGCAGTGCCTACAGATCTTACAAGGCTTGTATTTGCCGCAAATAAAAAGGTATATGGCTCACTCATTGGCGGTATCAAAGAAACACAAGAAATGATGGATTTCTCACTCAAACATAAAATCTATCCAGAAACTGAAATCATAAGCATAGATAAAATTAATGAAGCCTATGAGAATCTAACAAATGGCAAGGCAAAGTTTAGATATGTAATTGATATGAAGAGCTTGGAGAAATAATCTCCTCTCTTTAGCACTTTATAATCCCTATAAATCCTAACTCCTATTTTATAAAATAAATAGCTTATATAAATATTATTACGCATTAAAAGCGGAATAACTTTAAAAAAATAAACTTTAATTCTATTTTTTAAGTTATTTTTTATACTCTTTTAGCTAAAAACTCTTTTTATTTTTCTTGAAATTAAATTTTAGGAGCTTACTATGTCTTTAATGATTACTGAAGAATGTATCGCTTGTGATGCCTGTTTAGAAGAATGTCCAAATTCGGCAATTGAAGAGGGAGAGCCTTTTTACATTATCGATCCAGATCGTTGCACAGAATGCTATGGATTCTATGATGAGCCAGCTTGCGTGTCTGTATGCCCTGTGGATGCTATCGTCCCTGATCCTGATAATGTAGAAACACTAGAAGAGCTCAAATACAAACATTCACAATTAAATCAAGATAGCTAAAGTTTAAAATGGCAAAAATCATAGCAGTTATTGATATTGGCTCTAACTCAGCTAGAATGGCAATTTTTGAAAAGACAAGCCATTTTGGTTTCCACCTACTCTATGAAACCAAAAGCAAAGTAAGAATCTCTGAATCTAGCTATCAAAATAATGGCTTTTTACAAGAGATTCCTATGCAAAGAGCCTTGCATGCTTTAAGTGATTTTTTATTTATCGCCAAAACCCATAAAGCTAGAAAGATTCTCTGTGTTGCTACTTCAGCACTTAGAGACGCCCCAAATAAAGCACATTTTTTATCCCTTGCTAGAAAAATTGGGCTTAACATTAAAATCATTGATGGGGATAAAGAAGCCTATTTTGGAGCATTAGCAGCACTTAATCTATTGCCCTACCAAGAAGGAATTACTATTGATATTGGAGGAGGTAGCACAGAATGCGCCCTCATACAAAACAATAAAATCATTGACAAAATCTCATTAAATCTAGGAACTATCAGATTAAAAGAGTTATTTTTGGATAAAGGAGATTTAAAGGGAGCAAAAGAATTTGTTTTAAGCCATCTAAAAACTATGCCTTCGCACTTTAAGCATGAGAGAATCTTTGGCATTGGAGGCACTGCTAGAGCTTTAAGCAAATCTATTCAAAAGCAAACTTGCTACCCGCTAGATACTCTCCATGCTTTTGAATATGATTTTAATATGTATCAAGATTTTTTCAAAACTCTCTATACTTCAAACCCAAAAGATCTTCCAAAACTCAACATTAAAGAAGATAGAATAGATTCTATTCAAGGAGGAGCTTTAATTTTTCATCTTGCGTTGCAAACCTTTAATGCAAAATGTGTCGTAACAAGTGGTGTGGGAGTGAGAGAGGGAGTATTTTTACATGATCTTTTAAGGCATTCTAATGGTGCTTTTCCTACTAACTTTAATCCAAGCCTAAGAAGCATTAAAGATAGATTTATCAATAATCCTTATAAATCAAAAACTACAAAAATGCTTCTTTCAAAGCTTATACATTCCCTAGATAATGAATCTTTAAAGCCTTTTTACAAACACACTCTCATTGCAGCCGAGCTTTGTGATATAGGGATTTCACTTAATTTTTATGAAAAAAACCATCATGGAAGTTATTTTGTATTTAATGCTCTAAATTATGCACTTACCCATAAAGAAAGATTATTAATTGCCACTCTCATACGCTACAATGGCAAAAAGATTCCACAAAATTTAGAATACAAAGAACTTCTGCCACAACTTGAAATACTCTGTATCTTAAATTTCTTATTAAGTCTAAGCGATATTTTAAGCTATCACAAAAATCCAAAGCAATTAGAATTTAGTTGCATAGATAGCGGTTTTGAAACAACTATTAACCTAGCAAATCTTTCTTATACACTTAAAGAAAAGCTAAACAAACTTCCTATCCCACCTTTATTTAAGTTAAATATATGCTAAAAGTTGCCATTATACGACTAAGTGCTATGGGAGATATTATCCATAGTGCTAGTATCTTACCCCTACTTTTAGAAAATCTCAAAAAAACATATCAAGATGTTATTTTGCATTGGTATGTAGATAGTGTTTTTAAAGAAATTTTAGAAGATTCACCCCTTATTTGCAAAGTTATCCCCATTCCTCTAAAGCAAAGCATAAAAGAAAAAAATTTAAAAAACCTTATGCAAATTTATAAAACCCTAAAGAGTGAAAAATACGATTATGTGCTTGATTTACAAGGGCTTATAAAATCTGCTATTGTAGGAAAGCTATTAGAGAGTAAAAATTTTATCGGTTTTGATAAAAGAAGTATTAAAGAACCTTTGGCCTCCCTTTTTTATACTAAAAAGATAAGTTCTCCTTATGAAGAACATATTTTATTGCGGAATGCAAAGCTTGCATTTTTAGCCTTTGGAGTGCAACCTCCAAGCCTAGAAGAGCTTTTAAGTTCTAAAAATTTTTTAGGCTTTAAAAACCAAGACTTCTCTTTACAAACCTCACCTAAAGTGTTATTTGTGCTAGAAACTTCTAAAGCCAATAAAACCTATCCTCTAGAATCCTTTATAAAACTAGCTAAACTTTTTAACTCTCTAAATATTAAACCCATTTTTTTAACCCACAAAATGCAAATTCCACAAAGTGAATGCTATCATTCTATCCATTCTTTAAATTTGAGTGAAGTAAAATCTCTCCTTTCTAGTATGGATTTAGTTATCGGAGGAGATACAGGGATCACACATCTAGCTTGGGCACTTTCTATCCCTTCTATCACACTTTTTGGTGCAACACCTAAAAAGAGATTTTCCCTTAACACCAAAATCAATCTAAGCTTAGAATCTAATAAAGAAGCAAATTATGATAAAAAAGATTTTAGTATCCAAAAAATAGACCCACAAGAGATTTTTGCTCTCTCAAAAACTCTATTAAAAAAGGAAAACTATGCAAAAAATTAAAAGATTCTTTCTTTTTAAATTTTTTAATTTTTTGGGATATTTCTTCTTATATATGCCACATTTTTTGCGTTTAGGCTTTGCAAAAAGTGTAGCCTTTTTTCTCTACAAACTTGATAAAAAACGCAAAAATGATATTTTGGCAAATTTAGAATTTGCCTATAATGGCACTTTAGATATTCGCACCAAACAAGAGATTATCCGCACAAATTATTTGAATCTTGTATATAATTTTATTGATTTTTTTATACTTGGCGTTAGCAAAAAAGAATATATTTTAAAAACAAGCACGATTATAAACAAGCATTTTATCACCGATGCAATTAACTCTAAAAAACCCATTATTTTTGTTACGGCTCACTTTGGAAACTGGGAATATGCCACACCTATTTTTACTTGCCATTTTGATCTTCCCATTACCGCAGTAGCTAGAATGACCCCCTACCCTCTTATCAATGAATATCTTTTTAAGGTTAGAGAACGCTTTAATATCAAAATTTTAGATAAAATGGGGGTAGCACCCTCTTTAATCAAAGCAGTGCGTAATAAAGAAATCTTAGGCATAGTAAGCGATCAAAATACAGCAGATAAAGAAGGAGAGCTTGTAAAATTCTTTGGCAAAGATGTAAGGCACACTCCTATTGCTTCCATGCTTGCAAGAAAATTTGATGGAATTATTTTGCCCTGCTTTGTATCCTATTCTAAAGACTATTCTTCACATATCTTTACCCTCTATCCGCCTATTTTACCTCAAAAACTAGAAGATACTAGAGAAGAAATCCACGCCCTAACACAACTACAAAGCGATGTTTTAGAAAAAGCCATTAGAGAAAATCCAAAAGAATGGCTTTGGTTTCATAGAAAGTTTAAAAACCAATATGAAGAAATTTATAGGAGAAAATATGAATAAAATTTCTGCTGTAATTCTCACTAGAAATTCCGCACGCCTTTTAAGAGAAGTTTTAGAAGCCTTAAAAAATCTTGATGAAGTGGTGATTTTAGATAATGGCTCTAGTGATGAAACCCTAAATATCGCAAAAAATTTTAGCAATGTCAGCATTCATTATCATGAATTTATAGGCTTTGGCGCTATGAAAGCTTTGGGGAGCAAACTTGCTAAAAACTCATGGATTTTAACGATTGATAGCGATGAAATCGCCTCAAAAGAATTAATAGATGAAATTTTAAACAAAGATTTAGATGTAAACTTTTGCTATTCTTATGATGTAAAAAATTATTTTCAAGAAACTTATATTTATAGCTGTGGATGGGGGAATGATCGATGCGTAGGACTTTATCACAAAGACTTTTTTGAATTCAATCACAACAAAGTGCATGAAAGCATTGTGCCTTTAAGCAACAAACCCCTTAAAGTTATTGATTTAAAAGGATATATTTCACATTATCCTTATGAGAATTTAGAAGCATTTTTAGATAAAATGCAAAAATACTCCACTCTCTTTGCAAAGCAAAATAAGAGCAAAAAACAATCCAGCCTCAAAAAAGCACTACTCCATTCTCTTTGGTGCTTTTTTAAAAATTTTTTCTTACAAAAAGGCTTTATGCAAGGCAAAATCGGTTTTATCATAAGCACCTATAACGCACAAACCGCCTTTTGGAAATATCTAAAACTTGATATGCTAAATAAAAGTAAAAATCTATGAAAATCTTGCTTATTAAACTCAATAAAATCGGCGATGTGCTTTTAAGCACTCCTTTATTTTTAAATCTTAAAAATCATTTTAAAAATTGTCAAATTGATATGGTAGTAAATCATGGCACAGAAGGTATTTTAGACACCACATACCTACATAAAATCCATACTCTAAAACGCCACAAGCAACCCTTTTTACGCTTAAAAAGCGAAATTGCACTTCTATATGCCATCAAAAAAGAAAAATATGATATTGTCTTTGGGCTAACTAGCGGAGAGAGAACTGCTTTTTTAAGCTTTTTTAGTGGAGCTAAGATAAAAGTTGGCTTTCCACCCTCATCTTTTTGGGCTAAAAATATCTACACCCACAAGCTCTCTTACAAAGCCCAACACAACATTCAATCCAATCTTGATGCACTTAGAATCTTAGATATTAAAATCATTTCCATTAAAGTTCTACCTCCCAAGTTGCAAAGTTCCAAAAAACTAGAAAATTTACCCAAAAACTTTATCCATTTGCATTTTTTTAGCGATTGGAGTTACAAATGCTTAAGCTTTGAATTCTATGCAAAATTACTTGATTTTATTGCAAAAGAATTTAAAATTAAATGCGTTTTAACCGCTTCTAACAATCCGCAAGAACTCGCAAATATCCACGCAATTAAAAAGCTTTTAAAAAGCGAGGTTTTAATTTTTGAAGGAAATTTAAGTTTGAAGGAAGTTTCTTTGCTAAATTCTAAAGCACTTGCGTTTGTAGGTGTGGATACAAGCATTATGCACTTAAGCGCTGCAAACAACACCCCTACTTTTGCCTTTTTTGGTCCTTCTTTTGCTGATGTTTGGGGACCTTGGGATAACTCTTTAGAAGATTCTACCTATAAACATCAAGGAGGCTTGCAAAAAATGGGAATCCACCAAATCTATCAAGAAGAGCTTTCTTGCATGCCTTGTGGGCGTAGTGGTTGTAATGATAGTTTAAAAAGCGATTGTTTATTGTCTAAATTTAATGAAGAAAAAGCACTCAAAGCAGTGAGGGATTTTTTAAATCCTCTTATAAAAACTTTAGAAGCATAAAGCTTCTAGAGTTTAAGAATGTAAAGATTTCATATAAAAATCCACAGAACCTAAGCCCTCTTTTTTAGCCCATTCCAAGCTTTTTGAAACAAATTCCCAATTAATATGGCTAAAAAATTTCTCCAAATAATTTGGGCGTGCATTTCTAAAGCCGATATAATAAGCATGTTCCCATACATCTACCACTAAAACAGGAATAAGTCCGTTAGTTACAGGAGTTTGTGCATTGCTTGTTTGCACGATTTCTAGTTTTTTAGTGTTTGGATTATACACTACCCAGCACCACCCAGAACCAAAAAGAGTAGTAGCAGAGCTTAAAAAACCTTCTTTAAATTTTTCAAAGCTACCAAAAGATTCATCAATCGCACCCTTTAACTCTTCGCTCATTTGTGTAGTATTAGGACTTACACAATCCCAATAAAAATCATGATTATACACTTGTGCAGCATTGTTAAAAATCCCACCTTGTGCTTTTGTAACAATCTCAAACAAAGAGGCATTTTCAAATTCTGTGCCTTTTATAAGGTTGTTAAGATTATTTACATAAGTTTGGTGGTGCTTTCCATAGTGAAACTCACAGGTTTCTTTACTAATAAAATCTTTAATTTCATCAAATGGTAATTTTCTCAATGAATACATATTCTTCCTTTAAATGAATATTTGCAAAATGCAAAACTATTCTACATTAAAAGTTCTTTAGTTTTTTTTAATTACTTTTTTACTTTGAAAAGTCTTTAAAAACTCATTTTATCTTTTTTCATCATCAAAGCCCCAAGTATAAACAACACACCCACGAGCAATCCCCGCAATATTGCAAGTTGAAACATTATAGGGCTTGAAAGCACAGGCTGAAACCCTCCTAGCACAATTGCTAATACTATGTTAATGAGCAATAAACCTGCATAGATATATGCAATCATCCTAAAAGGCTCTACTTGAGTGATTTTGCCTAGATTCAGAAAAAACAAGATTGAAACAACAAAATCCAACACAAAAAACCACTCAAAATACAATCCATAATAATTAATAAGCATTGAAGGTAAAAACAAAAGTATCCAATACAATACTAAAAGCCATTTTTTAGTATTTTTGGCCAATAGAACACAAGCTACAAGCCCAGCGATCCCTGCTGGAAGGATAAAAAATCCCATATAATACCTAAAAATAGGCAAGGCATTGCACACAAACAAGATTCCAACTACAATAAAAAGTATTTTTACAAAAGCTAAATTGCCTCTATAAGTTTGATACTCTTTTATCTCTTTACTCTTGTGTAAAAGCTCTTTTATCTTACTCCAAGCAACGCTATAAAAAATTGCATTTATAAATAGTAAAAATAATACTACAAATTCCAATCTATACATAATCTCATAATGAATTCTTACAAAGAATGAAAAAACTATCAAAAGAAAAAAGGCTATAGGATAACACCAAAAAGCATAGATAAAAGTTTTTTGAGAGGTTACTCTTGCAAGTTCATAATGCAGATTCTTAAAGGGTATAAAAATCACACAAGCAAAAATAAATAAAAATATAATAGCATAAGGACTAAAATAGCTTAATTTATAAGCCATAAAACGCACCATATCTAAATTAATCCTAAATTCCATACTAGAAGCTATAAAAATCATAAAAATCAAAACAATTATAAAAAGGTTGGTCAATAAATACTTTGCATTTGTTTGCTTTTTAATCCCATAAATAGCTACTAGAAAACTTGCTAAAGATGCTAAGCCTAAAAGCACACCCAAAACAAAACCCCATGCAATACCTACAAAAAATGCCAGCAAACAAAGCACTATACTGCTTATTCCTGCTGTTTTTATGAGTTTAATATGCTTTTGTGTGCTATCTTGCATTTTCCCTCCTTGTGAAAATACAGATTATAGCACCCTATAAATTAATTTTAAAATATTTTCCCAAAGGGCAATTAATTGCCCTTTAGCTTTGAAACACTTTTAATAAATGTGCTTTATAATCCTTGATATAATTTTGTACTTGTGGATTTTTAATCACATCATTGCAGATAAAAGTTGGCAGTGGCTTCATACCTAAAAACTGATGTGCTTTATGTAAGTGCAAATACACTCCATCTACGCCCACACCTTCAAAAAATTGTTCTTTTTCATTAAAGGCTTCAAGTGGTGCATTCCAAGTAAGAGAAAACATATATTTTTTATCTTTCACAAGTCCGCCACTGCCATATTTTTTACTCGTATCTTCTCTGCTTCTACCATCATTTGCATAGAGCTTTCCATGCCCTGCGGTGAAAACTTCATCCATGTATTTTTTCACAATCCAAGGCTCACCCATCCACCAGCCAGGCATTTGATAGATGATAGCTTCAGAATCTAAAATCTTTTGCACTTCAGATTCTATATCATAACCTTTATCGATATGTGTTTCATTCACTTCTAACCCTAGAGATTCTAAAGTCTTTTTTGCTACATTATGCAAAGTATCATTTAGCTTGCCACCAGAATGCCCAAAACTTTTTGCTCCATTTAATAAAAGTATATTTTTCATTCTTACTCCTTAAAATTATTGATATTTTCCTGTAAAATTTCTATAAACTTTGCTACATGATAGCCATCACAAATTGCGTGATTAACATTAATGTTTAGCAAAATTTTAGAATCTTGTATTTTTGATAGAGTAAAAATAGGTGCATAAAACTTGCTTCTATCAATTTGTAAATTAAAATCCTTGAAACTAATCCAAGGAAGCGAAGATACAAAAAATATATTTGGCAAATTTGTCACCTTTGCCTCATAGCTTAGATTCTCCCCAAACTCCGCTTTATCGCTTTGCAGATTCTTGCTAAATTTAGCAAAATCCTCATCATACTCACTCCAAAGAGAGCTAAAAGTCTCACTATTTTTATGAAAAATGCTATAGCTTGGGTAAGAGATTTCATAATAGCCCAAAATCCCATCTTTATAATCCATTCTAAACTCTACTATCGCATTCACACTCTTAGAAATACAATAAAGAAAAGAGCAAAAAAAGCTATGCCCCTTTTGTTTGTAATTTAGCAAATTTTGCACTTCAAGTTCCACACTTAGCGAAAAGCCACAAGGATTTTCACTAAAAAACCTAAAATGTTCCGCTCTTTTGTAAGATTTTAAATCAATAGGGATAAAATTAAAATTCTTCATTTTACTTTGCCAAATTCAACAAAAACTCTGTTGTTTTTACATCTCTATGATTGCAGATGATATACGGATTTTGAGAGATTTTAGAGATAGATTCCATATCGCTAGAATCTAGTGTAAAATCAAACACAGAGATATTCTCAACCATTCGCTCTTTGCTTAGAGTTTTTGGGATTACTGCGATTTCTCTTTGAATGAGCCATCGCAAAATAACTTGTGCTATGCTTTTATTATGCTTAGAAGCGATATTTTTTAAAATCTCATTTTCAAAGATTCCATTTTGTCCCTCTGCAAAGGATGCCCAAGACTGCATAGTTACACCTAGATTTTTCATAGTAGATTCAAAGTCAAAGCGTGGCAAAAATGGGTGGCATTCTACTTGATTAAGTGCGGGTTTTACTTCATTATTAAAGCAAAAATCTGTGAGTTTATCAGGATAGAAATTACTCACACCTATTGATTTTATAAGTCCTTCGTTTTTTAACTCACACATTGCTTCCCACGCACCATAGCTATCATTAAAAGGTTGATGGATAAGATATAAATCTACATAATCAAGCCCTAACTTTTGCAAAGATTCCATAAATGCAACTCTAGCATTCTTGTGACTTATATTATTTACCCAAAGCTTTGTGGTGATAAATAGCTCATTTCTCGCTATACCACTTGCCTTTATCGCTGCACCTACTGCTTCTTCATTGCCATAAATTGCTGCTGTATCAATAAGGCGATAACCAACATTTAAAGCATCTTCTACACATCTTTGTGTCTCTTTTGGATCGATTTGAAATACACCATAGCCTAAAATTGGCATTTTATTTCCGTCATTTAAAGTAATTGTTTGCATAAGAATCCTTATTTATTAAATTTGTGCTAGAATTTTAATTTATAGGATAAATAATGTCAATACGTAAAATAAAGTAAGATACTATCCAAAAGTAAAGTATAAATATAAAAATACAAGGAAAATAATATGCAAAATACAAAAAATTCAAGCTGTAATTATCAAGAATGCGGTTTTAATTATACTTTAAATTTAATTTCAGGAAAATATAAATTAAGTGTACTTTACTGCCTTTATAAAGATTCTATCGTGCGTTATAATGAGCTAAATAGAATCCTCTCTCCCATATCGTTTAAAACCTTAACAAATATTTTGCGTGAGCTAGAGAGTGATGGGCTTATCATTCGCAAAGAATATCCCCAAATCCCACCAAAAGTAGAATATAGCCTATCATCTAAAGGAAAAAGCTTTATTCCCATTTTACAAGCAATGTGCGATTGGGGCGAGGAGTATAAACTTAAGTCTTAAACGCTATAAAAAATAATCTTGACATAGGCAAAAGCACACTATTATCTTTTTGCAATGGAAAAAAGGGTGCGAGTGTTGTTTTTAACTCTTCTATAAATTTAGCATGTAAATTTTCATCAAGTTTTTCTAAGTAGGGACGAAGCCCAGAACCTTTATACCATTCAATCACCTCATCTAAACTAGATAAAATATGATAATAAGTGCTTTGCCAAATCTGTATTTCTTTAAAATAATTTTGTAAAATATCATAATACTCATACGCTTCTAAAGCATAAAATACCCTAGAATCTAAGCCGTATTTTTGTGCAAGTTTTGCTAAGTTTTGATGAAAGATTGAGCTTTTACCCAAAGGAAGTTGCACTGCAAAAATTCCATTTTCATTTAAAAGCTCAAAAACTTCTTTAAAAAGCTTATTTTGATTTTCTATCCAGTGAATGCTTGCGTTAGCAAACACCAAATCAAATTTTTCTTTTATCTCTAAAAGTTCGCAATTTACATCACATTGTAAAAAATTACAATTTTTAAGATTTTTACTTTTTGCTTTTTGAAGCATATCTAAAGAATTATCAATGCCTAGAATCTTCGCATTTATAAAAGTCTCTTGCAAAATTTGTGTGCTATTTGCAGGACCACAACCTAAATCCAAAATATTATTAACATTACTTTGGTTTTTAATTTTATCCACTAAATCAAAAATTGCTATATTACGTTCTTTTTCAAATTTTAAATATTGCTTAGCACTCCATTGCATAATAAATTATCCTCTATAATCTTCACTTTGTGGATTAAGTAAATCTATCCCACTCTCTATCATCTCTTCATAGATTTCTAGCTTATATTTTAGTTTCTCTTGCATTTGCTGAAGATTTTTAATATCTTCTTGCACCTTTTTATATTGTTTTTCTAATAACTCCTTACGACGCGGTGCTGTTTTAATGCCTCGTGGGAAAAGATATACATACTCTTTAATATCTTCTAAGCTCATTCCAGTAGATCTTAAACACGCCACCCATTCCACCCAAGCAATGTCTTTTTTGCTAAAATACTTCACTCCATTTTTATCTTTACTCACAAAAGGAAAAAGCTCCTTTTTGGCCCAAAATCTTATAGTATGCGAAGAAATTCCTGTTTGCCTCTCTACATCAATAATTGTAAATGCCATAAACTCTCCTAGATTCAAAATTTTCTGATAAAATAATAACAAAATTTCCTTTTTAGCAAAGAAAAATTATGAAAAATATGCTGAATCCTCCAAATACTTTCTTAAAACTTTTTAATGACTTTATATCTAAAAATAAAAAAATTGCTCTTGGAGTTTTAGAAGGTTCAAGAGTAAATCCAAAAGTAAAGATAAATATCAAGATTATGATATATCTTTATTTTTACCTTTAGATTCTATGTATGAATTTTTAGAAATAAAAAGAAAAAGCAATATTAAAAAAGCAAAAATACCCCATAAGATTTTAAAATTTACAAAGCAACATTTTGGAAAGATTATCTTCACACAACTTCCAGAATCTATGGAATTTTATCCTCCTGATTTACCAAAAAATTGGGTAAGCTTCCTTATGCTTTTTGAAAATGGAATGCGACTTGATTTGAAAATTATCCCTTTAGAAGACTTAGAACTTTACTATAAACTAGAACCTTTAAGAAAAGCCTTTTTTGATAGATTTAACATCTTTATGCAAAACCATAAAAAATCCCCCTTTAGTATCGCCACACTTACCCAAACAAGTTTTGAAGATATTTGCAATGAATTTTATTTCACTCTTGCAAATTTACACAAAGCACTTTTAAGAAAACAATTTATTTTAGCAAACCATCTTTTATCTTCTATGCGTGAGGCACTTCTTAATATTCTTAGCTTTAAAATAGGGCTTATTTATGGATTTACAACCTTTCTTGGAAAAGAAAAAACAAATCTTTTGAATTTTCTCTCACAAGATGAAATGAAGATGTTTAAAAAAAGCTACCAAACACATTCCTTAAAACATATAAAAAACTCTTCTAAATCCTTAGAAAAGCTTTTTTATAAGACTTATTGCTTTATCATTTGCACTACAAACTTTCAAAGCACAAATTATCAACAAAATATTTTATCCTACATTAAAGCTCTAAAAAAACTTTAATGCTAAATATCGTTTTACTTCCTTAAAGTCTATAAAGCCAAAAACTTAAAATTACTTTTTAAGTCCTATGGCTTCTTGCATAAGTTGATCTGCAGTTGTAATGGATTTTGCACTCATTTGATAACCCCTTTGATACACAATCAAATCCGTTAGTGCTGTCCCTGTATCTACATTACTTGTTTCTAGCATTCCATCGAGCACAATTCCATATTTTAAATTTGCTGTGCCTCCCTCTTCCCAAGCCATAAGAGGAGGACCACTTACTACTGCAGTTTGTCCATTAATCGTTCTTACATTCATTTCAAAAAGGTTTCCACCAATTTTGCTTAATCCTTGATCATTGACAAACGCAGCAATCCCAAATCTACCGATAGGCTCTGTCTTGCCATTTGTAAAATTTACTAAAATAATCCCATCATCTGTAATAGTAATATCCCTCATAATTCCCGCTTCTGTTCCATCTTGATTGACAGATTTTAGTGCAGAATCTGTATAGGCAAAATTACTAGAAGTTTTACCATCTGCACTTTGGGTTAAATCTACGCGAATATTTCCTCCATTAAAAGGCACATCAAAAGGCTCTCCTATTGGAGTTCCATCAGGATTAAAACTAAGCTCATTAACCACTGGTTCATCACTCACCATTACTTTACCTTGAGAATCATAAATCGCTGTTCTTACTTCCCAACGCTCATTAATAGGTGGATTTGCTGTGCTATCTCCTTGCTCTACTAGAATATATTGAGATTTTAAGATAAATTTTTCCCCACTCTCGCTAAATACTTCAATATTTGTTTCATAAGTTGGCACATTGAGCTGTGTAGTGCTTAGTGCATCTGCACTCACAACCTGCCAACCCTCTTTATCTTCAGCAGGGCTTTGTGTGCTAGATCCACCCACTCTTTGATAAAGCACACCATTAAAGCTTACCAAATCATCTGTATCATAAGTAGTTCCTGCCTCAAATTCTGGGATACTTCCATTTACCTCATCGGCAATTTCTTCCCAACCTTTTTGTGCTTCACTAGGAGGAGCTGGTATCATCTCATCAGGATTATCAGGGTTTGGTATCATGGAGATTTCTTCATTTGTGCGTCTATAAACCTTGCCTTCATAAGTGATAAAATCTCCCTCTTTATAATCTTCTACTTTACCACTCTCATAGTCATTTACTCTACTTGTATCCACAAGCGTCCAACCCTCATTATTGATAGGGCTTTCTCCTCCATTGCCTGTGCCATTTTTTTGATAGATTAAGCCATTATACTTAATATAATCGCCCTCTTCATACTCTGTATTTGCTTCAAAATTCTTTAATAGATGATTCATAGGGGAATCAAGCTCTAATCCATTCCCACTCAAGCCTAGCTTATCTGCTAACTTTCCCTTTACATCTATTTTTATATCTTGCATTCCATAATTACTAATATAAAGCGAACAATCTTGTGGATTACCCTCGCTATCTAAGCGTAAATTCACATCTAATCCGGTTTGCTTTTTAACTAAATCTATAAATTCTCCTACGCTTTTAAACCCATTTTCACCTTTACCCCCATAAGTAAAAGTATAATCTTTCTTCACTCCATTTTTTTCTATACTAAAGGTAATATCTTTATAATTTCTTGCATCAAGTGGTTTGCCACTTGCATCCATTAACGCATTAAAATCTTGTGCTAAAAATTTATCTCTATCAAAAGTTCCATCAGGCTTTTTAAACATATCGCTAATGCCTTTGCCATTTTGGGTGCGATTTAGATTCACAGAAACATTTACTTCTGTTGTGAGTGTAGGTGCATATTTTAAATCTTTGGGAATTTGAATGGGTTTAAGCACAGAACCCCCAAGATTTGCATAATCTTGCTCTAAATTATTTGTTCCTGTTAGTGTGCCATCTGGAGCAATCTTGCCTAAATTAATCCCATACATATAATAACCACTAGAATTCACTAAATACCCATCTCCATCAAGACTAAAAGAACCATCACGTGTAAAATAATTTTGTTGGTTTTGATAATTTGGATTTTTAATATCAAATTGCCCATTAGGATTTGTCCCTACTACAAACCAACCTCTTCCGCTATAAGCTACATTAAACTGCCCATCTGCTTTTACATAAGTTCCATCATTAGAATTAATCGCATTAGAACCCACCGTTACACCAAAATTATAATCATTAGAAATTGGGGAATTAGAATTAATATAATCTAATCCTGTTGCAAAAAGGCTTTTAAACTCTGCACTATTTGCCCTATATCCTGTTGTATTTACATTTGCAATGTTATTAGAGGTTACATCAATTCCAAATTGATGGGTTTTAATCCCGCTTATTCCACTATAAAGTGAGCCAACCATTATGATGCCCTCCTTTTTTCTTCTGGTTTATCATCGGGATCTGGAAGATCAGGTAAATCTATCCCCTCGCCTGTCTTTTTATAATAAGAAGTTACATAGATAATTGGAACAGTTAGATTATCCCCTAATTTCACATAAGGCACGCCCCCTTCAAATAAAATACTTTGCACCTCGCCTCTTCCAAGTTGGGTTTCTTTGTATTTATTTGTTTCAGGATCTAGATTATACTCTGCTCTAACTGTATAATCGCCCTTACCTACATAATTTCCTTTATTATCTCTTGTATCCCATTCAAACTCAATATAGCCCTCTTTATTTAAGTATTTATAATTACCATCTTCATCTTTTTCTGCTAAGTCAATCTCTCTAATTACATTATTATCTTTATCAGTGATTGTAATTTTTGGAGAACCTTTGCTAGGATCAATAGGCTCATCAAAATAAAGATCAAACTTAATTGATTCATTTTTCTCCACCTTTAAGGCAGTAAATGGAGTTTCAGCGATATTTCCTATCATACCCACTGTATTATATCCACCCAAAATGGAGCTATCTTGAATCGCACCCGCTAAAACTCCCATAGTTTCAAGCATTTTTTCTTGTGCTTCTACAAGCTTTTCTTGTGCTTCAATAGTAGCTTTATTAGTTTCTTGCATAGAAGCCATAGTTTCTGTCATCTCTTCCATAGCTTTTTTCATTTGCATTTGTGCTTCTACTTGCGTTAATTGCGCTGTTTGAGTTAGAATCTCTTGTGTTTCCATAGGAGCAGTTGGATCTTGATTTTTTAATTGCTCCAAAAACAAACGCATAAATGCTTCTGTTCCTAAGCCATTATTATCTTCATCTTCATCTGGAACAATTGGCTTATCTCCTGGGAATCCACTTCCTCCATCACCATCACCATTATCGCCACCATTTCCGCCATTACCACCGTTTCCATTATCGCCACCATTTCCGCTATCTCCACCATCGCCATTACCATTATCGCCCCCACTACCTGAATCACCTCCGTTGCCAGAATCTCCCCCATTTCCGCCATCGCCTGTATTATTATCTCCTCCATTCCCTGTATCTCCGCCATCGCCTACGCCACCTGTGCCACCATCGCCATTCCCTGTATCTCCGCCATCGCCTACGCCACCTGTGCCACCATCGCCTGTATTACCATCTCCACTATTTTCCTCATCTGCAAGAGTTGTAATTCTATGAGGATTTTCTGGATTTGCTGCACTTCTTGCAGAAGCAAATGATGAATAGCTCATATAATTGTTAAAACCTGATACTGTCATTTTCTACTCCTTAGGCGTAATATGAAAAACTAAGCTCTAATCGTGCAATTTCATTTTGCACTTCTTTAGCTTCTTTGTAAGCTGATAAGCCATTTTCGTTCCACTTTTTTGAATCTTGACTTTGAGGATTATTATTTCCATGGCTATTATTGCCAAAATTTCCTCCCCCATTGCCACCAAAATCAAGCTCTAAGCTCTTTCCTTGAATATCTTTAAAATCCATTGTAATATCATTAAAGCCCATATTGCTAAGCTCTTTTTTAAACTCTTCTTTATGTTGCATAAAAAGTTGCAAGGCTTGTGGATTAGAACCTATTTGAATATGAATATTATCTCCACGCTTAATAAGCGTTAGCTCCACACTTCCTAAATTTTGAGGATTAAGCTCCAAGGTAAGCTTAGTTACTGGAGGGCGATAATTTACAATTACATCTTTTAAATTTGTGCTAAAATAACTAAAAGTTTGTGTTATAGAAACGCGCTCTCTTTGAATTTGGGTTTGAAAACTAGCATTTAGGACTTCATTTTTCTCTTTCTCTTTTTCCTTTTCTTTAGTTTGCATAATCTCTTGTGTTTCTTTGGTATATACTTTATCTTTTGTAGAATTTGTGCGTAAAAGATTATTTAAAAATTCCACTTCCCCTGCTCTTTGCTCTTCTTGTTTAGAATTTATATTTTTAACTTCTTGTGGGTTAGAATCTTGAAGCGTTGCAAATAAATCACCTTGCTTATATTTATCTTTAGTAGCTTTTTTATCTTGTGCTACTTCTCTAGTCTGTTTTTCCTCTTTTTTATGGGCTACACTTACTTCTTTTTGGACCTCTTTAGAAACTTCCTTTTGGACTTCTTTTGTCAATGCCTCTTTTAAAATCTCTGGTTTTTTAATATTTTCTTGCTCTTTATTAAAGCCTTCTTTTAAAACCTCTTCATTTTTTATCTTTTGATCTTTATAATTTGGCTCTTGAATCTTGCTTTCTTTAGATACATTATCTTTTATCATATCTGTTTGAAGTTCGCTTGTTTTTATCTGTTTTTGTGTATCTTTACCCTTTTTGTCTTCTTTTGTATCTTGGGCTTCTTTATTTTTAACCTCTTTTTGCAAAGGATTATTTAGCTCTTTGCTTTCTTTAGGATTTTCTTGTGAAATCTTAATCTCTTTAGTTTCTAATATATTTTTATCTTTTTCTTTAATATTATTTATATCTTTAAAATTTTTATCCTCTACTTTTTGTGCTTCTTCTTTGGCTTCCTTTTTAGTTTCTATTTTACTCTCTTTTTGTTCTGCTACATTTATATTTAACTTTTCTTTTATATCTTTTATATCTTGCTTCTTTGAAATTTCTTTATTTATTAGAATCTCTTGTGATTGTTTGTTTGTTTTGGTTTCTTTTTTGTTTTCTTTAGCCTCTTTAATCAGATCTTTATCTTGCAAAATCTGATTAAAAACATTTGTTGTTTTATTATCTTCTTTTTTGGTATTTACAAAAAATTTCTCGCTAATATTAGGAATTTCCTTAGAATTTTGTGCTTGCTTATTTTCTAATACAATTTGTTTAAGATTTAATTTTAACTCCTTAGCGACTTCTACCACATCTTTTAAAGTTTTTGTCTTTTTCTGGAAGCTTTGTGCTTCTAGTTTTAAATCTCTTGTGTTAATTTCTTTTTTATCTGTTTTTATTTCCATTTCTTTTTGTGGGATATTTTTTATATTTTTAAGTTCTTCTAAATTTTCTTTTGTATTTTTTGATTTAAAATTATCCAACAAATTATATTTATCCTCTAAAGTCTGCAAAAAACCTTCTTGCTTTTCTTTATTTTTGGGATTTAATAAATTTTCTTTAGAATCTGTTTTAAAATTTTTTATTTCTTTTTCCTTATCCTCTTTAGATAAAGATAAAAAGTTATTTAAAAATTCTCCAAAATCTGATTTTTCCTCTTGAATTTCTAAAGGAGAATTTTTTGAAATTTTATTATTTTTACTCTCTTGAATATTATTTGATAACTCTAAAAATGGAAGCATTATAAAAACCTCACAGCCTATTTTTTATGTTTAATAAAAATATTTTTAAGAAAATAGAAGCAAATTTTGTTCCTTTATTTTCGCTTATTTTTAAGCAATATTTTTGTAGAATTCCACCCTTTATAAATTTTTGTTAGAGGACATTTTAATGCAAGAGATTAGAAATATCGCAGTAATAGCCCACGTAGATCATGGAAAAACAACCCTAGTAGATGGTTTGTTACGCCAATCTGGAACATTTGCAAGCCATGAGCAAGTGGATGAGCGCGTAATGGATAGTAATGATATTGAAAAAGAAAGAGGCATTACAATCCTTTCTAAAAATACTGCAATTACTTATAAAAACACAAAAATTAATATTATTGACACTCCCGGACACGCTGACTTTGGGGGGGAAGTTGAGCGTGTTTTAAAAATGGTAGATGGCGTATTGCTTTTAGTAGATGCACAAGAGGGCGTTATGCCTCAAACTAAATTTGTTGTTAAAAAAGCTCTTAGTCTAGGCATTTGCCCTATCGTTGTTGTAAATAAAATAGATAAACCCGCAGCTCAACCTGATAGAGTTGTAGATGAGGTGTTTGATCTTTTTGCTGCTATGGGTGCAAATGAAAAGCAACTAGATTTTCCCGTAGTTTATGCGGCAGCACGCGATGGGTATGCGATTAAAAACTTAGAAGATGAAAAGAAAAACTTAGAACCTCTTTTTGATGCAATTTTAGAGCACGTCCCAACTCCAAGCGGAACACAAGACAATCCTCTACAAATCCAAATTTTTACACTAGATTATGATAACTATGTAGGAAAAATTGGAATTGCTAGAATCTTTAATGGAAAAGTTAAAAAGGGCGAAAATGTAATGCTTGCCAAAAGCAATGGGGAAAAAGTTACGGGCAAGATTACAAAACTTATAGGCTTTTATGGCTTAGCAAGAACAGAAATTGATGAAGCAAAAGTTGGTGATATTGTGGCATTAGCAGGATTCCATTCTATTAATGTAGGCGATTCTATTGTAGATCCCAACAATCCTATTCCACTAGATCCTATGCACTTAGAAGAACCCACAATGAGTGTTAATTTTGCTGTAAATGATTCTCCTTTTGCTGGGACAGAGGGCAAACATGTAACCGCTAATAAGCTAAAAGAACGCTTAGAAAAAGAAATGCAAACCAATATCGCTATGAAAGTAGAAGAATTAGGCGAAGGTAAATTTAAAGTAAGCGGTAGAGGGGAATTACAAATCACGATTTTGGCTGAAAATCTAAGAAGAGAAGATTATGAATTTAGTATCTCGCGTCCTGAAGTGATTGTAAAAGAGATTGAAGGACAAAGATGTGAGCCTTTTGAATCTTTAGTGATTGATACTCCACAAGATTATTCAGGAAGCGTCATTGAAAAACTTGGCAGGAGAAAAGCAGAGCTAAAAGCTATGAATCCTATGGGAGAGGGATACACAAGATTAGAATTTGAGATACCAGCAAGAGGATTAATCGGATATAGAAGCGAGTTTTTAACCGATACCAAAGGAGAAGGGGTTATGAATAATAGCTTCTTAGAATTCCGCCCTTTTAGTGGAAGTGTAGAAACTAGAAGTAATGGAGCACTTATCTCTATGGAAAATGGAGAAGCTACGCCTTTTTCTTTAGGAAATATTCAAGAAAGAGGAGTTTTATTTATCCCGCCACAAACTAAGGTTTATGTAGGTATGATTATAGGCGAGCATTCAAGAGAAAATGATTTAGATGTAAATCCAGTCAAGGCTAAGCATTTAACAAATATGCGCGCAAGTGGAAGTGATGATGCAATTAAGCTTACCCCTCCTAGAGATTTAAATTTAGAAAGAGCATTAGAGTGGATTGAAGAAGATGAAATCTTAGAAGTAACACCTAAAAATATAAGAATAAGAAAAAAAGTGCTTGATCCAACTCAAAGAAAAAGAAAAAACAAATAAGGGAGTGATGATGCTAACAGTTGTAAAAAGAAATGGCAGAATTGAACCACTAGATGTAACTAAAATCCAAAAATATACCAAAGATTCTGTAATAGGATTAGAAGGTGTCTCACAAAGTGAGCTAGAAGTGGATGCAAAATTACAATTTAGAGATAAAATCACTACCCAAGAAATCCAACAAACACTTATTAAAACTGCGGTAGATAAGATTGATGTGCATTGTCCTAATTGGACTTATGTAGCTGCAAGACTATTTTTATACGATCTTTATCATAGAGTTAATGGCTTTAATGGTTATAAAAGCTTAAAAGAATACTTGGAGTTAGGCGAGAGGGAAAATCGTATCATCAAAGGTATGAAAGAAAAATTCAATCTTGAACGCTTGGATAAAAAAATTGATACCACTAGAGATTTGCAATTTACTTATTTAGGTATCAAAACCCTTTATGATAGATATTTATTAAAAGATAAAGAGGGCAACCCCATAGAATTACCACAGCATATGTTTATGGGGATTGCTATGTTCTTAGCACAAAATGAAAAAGATCCAAACTATTGGGCAGAACAATTTTATGATTTGCTCTCACGCTTTGAAGTTATGGCGGCCACTCCTACACTCTCTAATGCTAGAACGCCACGCCACCAACTAAGCTCATGCTATGTAGGTAGCACTCCTGATAATATTGAAGGCATTTTTGATTCTTATAAAGAAATGGCACTTTTAAGCAAATATGGTGGTGGAATTGGCTGGGACTTTTCTAAAATTAGAGGCTTAGGAAGCTTCATAGATGGACATAAAAATGCAGCAGGAGGAGTAATTCCTTTTTTAAAAATCACAAATGATATAGCCATAGCAGTAGATCAGCTTGGCACTAGAAAAGGTGCTATTGCTGTGTATTTAGAACCATGGCATAGCGATATTTTTGATTTTGTAGATATTAAGAAAAATAGTGGGGAAGAAAGAAGGAGAACACATGATCTCTTCCCAGCTTTATGGATACCTGATCTTTTTATGAAAAGGGTTGCAGAAGATGGATTGTGGAATCTTTTTGATGCTTTGGCTTGTTCGGATTTAACAGAGCTTTATGGAGAAGCCTTTGAAGCTAGATACAAAGAATATGAGCAAGATCCAAATACCCCAAAACAAACCATTAAAGCTAAAGAACTATGGAAAAAGATTCTTACAAATTATTTTGAAGTGGGTTCTCCTTTCTTGTGCTTCAAAGATAATGCAAATAGAGCAAATCCAAATGCACATTCTGGGATTATTAGAAGCTCTAATCTTTGCACAGAAATCTTCCAAAATACCGCTCCTAATTCTTGCTTTATTAGAGTAGAGTTTGAAGATGGAACAATCTGTGATTACCCAGAATATCAGGAAATTATCACAGATTTAGGCATTAAAAAGGTTTCTAATAAAATCACATCAACTGATAGCATTAATGGCAAAAAAGTTTTTATCGCTCAAAGAGAAGCAAATGAAGGCAAAACCGCTGTATGCAATCTAGCCTCCATCAATCTTTCCAAAATCCATACTAAAGAAGATATTGAACGCATTGTCCCCATAGCTATTAGAATGCTAGATAATGTGGTAGATTTAAACTTTTATCCCAATAGAAAAGTAAAGGTTACTAACCTAGATAATCGTGCCATAGGGCTTGGCGTGATGGGTGAAGCTCAAATGCTAGCAGAGAAAAAGATTGAATGGGGTAGCCAAAAGCACTTAGAGAGCATTGATGAACTTATGGAAATGATTAGCTATAATGCAATTAAAGCAAGTTGTGATTTAGCACAAGAAAAAGGTGTTTATAGTGATTTTGTAGGGTCTTCTTGGTCGCAAGGAATCTTGCCCATTGATAGAGCCAATCAAGAAGCTAAGGCTTTAGTAGATAGAGGCGGATTGTTTGCCTATGTATATGACTGGGAAGCTCTAAGAAAAGAAGTAAAAACAAAAGGTATGAGAAATGGATATTTAATGGCAATCGCTCCTACAAGCTCTATTTCTATTTTAGTAGGCACAACACAAACTATTGAACCCATTTACAAACGCAAATGGTTTGAAGAGAATTTAAGCGGTTTAATCCCTGTTGTTGCTCCTAATTTAAGCTTAGAGAATTGGAACTATTATACTTCAGCCTATGAAGTAGATCAAACCAACATCATAAAAGCAGCTGCCATAAGACAAAAATGGATTGATCAAGGACAAAGCACAAATATCTTTATTACACTTGATAAAGCAAGTGGAAAATATCTCAACGATATTTATTCTCTAGCATGGAAATTAGGCTTAAAATCCACTTATTATTTACGCTCTCAAAGTGTAGAAGCAGAAGAAACAATGGATAGATCCATTGAGTGCCTAAATTGTCAATAATGACTAAGCGTTATTTAATTGATACTTCTATTATTTTAGATGATGTGGAAAATCTCTATTTTCTCCATCAAAATGGAGAAAACCACATTTTCATTAGCGACATCACACTCCATGAGCTTGATAGTAAAAAAACTTTAGACAATGAAAGAGGCTATTTTGCAAGAGAGTTTTTTCGCAATGTTTTAGATGAAGTAAGCCTCCCCTCTCACTTTACTCCAAAACAAGAAGATACCCTCCAACAAATCTTCTTTGAATACAACCAAAGTAAAATTCCTTTGCAAATTATCCATCGCACACACTATAAAACAAAATCTTTAGATTATGGGCTCAATGATGCAAGAATCTTTGAAATTGCAAAAGATTATGATTGCATTCTTTTAACCAACGACATCGCACTAAAAGTCTATGCAATTTCTAATAATCTCCCCTCTCAATCACTCATGCGCGATAAAATTGAAAATCCCCAAAAAATTGAATTTCTTTCACATTTTAGCGCACACCAAAATACAATCTTAGAAGACATACAAAATGATAAAGATTTTCAAGCACTTAGTAATTGGAGTTTATTAGAGATTAGTGAGCTTGATAATACAGAAAATTCTCTCTATCTTACTGGAAAAAAACACTATGGCATTAAGCTAGATAACACCCTAGAACTCATTAATTTTGATGAAAAAATCAAAGAAGATAGACTCTATATTAACCCCATTAATTTAGAGCAAAAATTTTTCTACACTCTCCTTACACATCCTAAAAATAAAATCACAATTTGCTCGGGTGCAACAGGTAGTGGAAAAACTCTTATTGCACTTCAAGCAGGATTACATCTTCTTAAAAAAGGCGTCGTGAGCGGAATCGTATATCTTAGAAATACAATCACCGCAAATGATAAAGAAGCAGAGCTTGGCTTTAGAAAAGGCGATGAAAACCAAAAACTAAGCTATTTTATGTATCCTCTTTATAGTGCAATTAATTTTATGATAACTAAAATGCAAAAAGAATCTCTTGCTAAAAGAATTGAATACAAAGGAGATGCAAACAGCATAGAAAGCAAAGAAGCCACAGAATACTTCATACAAAAACACAATATTGAAGTAATGGATATAGCACATGCAAGGGGGGTGAGTATTTCTAAAAAATTTGTAATTTTTGATGAAGTGCAAAATGCACCCAATTCCATTGTAAAACTCATAGGCACAAGAATGGCAGAAGATTCTAGAATCGTATTCTTAGGCGACTGCACTCAAATAGACCACCCCTATCTTTCTAAATTTAGAAATGGTCTTGCTACACTTCTTAAAAAAGCAAAAAATGATGATTTTCTTGCAGGAATTGCCCTAAAACAAACCATTAGAAGCGATATAGCAGGCTGGTTTGAAGATAATTTTTAATTTAAATCAATTCCTTAAATTATATTGAAAGATAGAGAGTTTTTGACCTCCCCCCGCTCTTATCTTTCAAGGGAAAATAGATACTAAAATATTTTAGCACTAGCTTTAAGCTTAAGTTAAGCGGGTTTTCTTTAGAATGTTTTAAATTGTTTTATTTGAACTTTCGTGCTAGTTTTTCAAAGCTACCACGAGAGCTAGTAAAAGTATCATAAACATTATTACAAATATTACAAATACCATTTAAGCTCCTTTAAAGCCCTTAAAAGACAATAAAACTTTCGCTCAAGCTATTAAGATTTTAACATTTAACTCTTAAAAACTCTTTAAAATATTAATTATGATTTATTTTATTAAAAAGGCGCAAAGCAGTCATAAAACTGCTCTAATCCCTTTTTAATTAGAAGTTACCATTTGCACGATACAAGGATTGTTAGTTTTTGGATTTTCTGATACAAAACAAGCTTTTTCCGTATAGCGATTTTTCTCTTCATCATACACATCTTTTTCTTCTCTATAAGGGATAATAAACACCGGCTCTTTTTTGATTTTATTTAACAAATCTCCATTAGGAATCCCAGCAAATTTCAAATTATCCTCCGCTTCTTGCTTTATAAATGAATCAAAATTTGTTGTTAAACCTAATTCAAATCTAATATATAACACCGCTTTTCAAATCAAAGTCATTTTACGCTTAAAATCAAAGTGTTATTTTTTCACTTTGATTTCTAATGCAAATTTTTTTATTTTCTGCTTTCATAAGCCTTAATAATTTCATCGCTTAAATTATAAATATCTTCTAACTTTTCTAAATTATAATTTTGTCCATTTGGAAAACCAATACTTTTCTTTGTAGCTGTGAAAAATAATCTACAAATCCATTTAGTAACCTTGCCTTGATATAAAACTCCAAAATAGCTTAAAGTATCTTTGTAAGATATTTCATTTAAGTCTGCTTTAGCACTTGCTAGAATGGACTTGATAATATAAAAACTTTGTAATTCTTCCTCAGTGGTAATAATTTCTTTTGCTTCTTCTTCTGGCGTTTCTACTTCATCATCATTAATAGCCTGAAGATTATTTTTTATGCTTGTAATTTTTTCATAAGCTAGATCATTAATAATTTCTTTAAAGGATTTTGTAATATATCCTTTAAACTCTTCTAGCACGGCAGCAGTCATTCTTTTCTCTGTGAGTTGTTTAGCAAAAAAGCTAGTAAATTCATCGCTAGGGTTTTCTATCTCGCTTTTAAAAATCTCTTGAATGCCACGATAATATTTCTTTTTCAGAGCAATGTCTAATATCTCATCTAAATTTAGATCCGCACATATAAATTGCTTTAAATCATTAATATCTCTTGGCTTTAGTTTTTCAAGATTAATAACCAAAAAAGGCACTTTATCCATTAAATTTTGTTGTTCAATATCTGTAAAAAACCTATATTCAATTCCATTTGTCAAGATAGCAAATTTAATACTAGAATCAGTGTTAAAATATCTTACTAACTGATTATTGTGATTATCCAAGTTTTCTGTATGGTTTTTTGCCTCTATTAAAATAAAAGGCTTACCATCTTTAAAAATCGCATAATCAACCTTCTCTCCCTTCTTAGTTCCTATATCTGCTGTATATTCTGGCACTACTATACTAGGATCAAAAACATCATAGCCCAAAGCTTTCAAAAAAGGCATAATAAAAGTCATTTTGGTGGCTTCTTCTGTATTAACTAACGCTTTTCTTTCCGCAATAGTTTCTATAATTGCATTTAATTGATTTTCAAATTCCATTTTAACCTCACTTTAACCTTAAAAGTTAGGTGATTCTACAAAAAACTACTTTGCAATTTGGTTAAACTAAGATTTTCTTTCCTTTCACTTTGAAACCTTTTCTTGCAATTTGAAATTTTATGCTTTAATACTAAAAAGCATAAAGGAGTATCCA
>NZ_QXJG01000019.1 GCF_003670295.1 Helicobacter burdigaliensis | reverse complement strand
CCTTTAGGGATATTAGTATTAGGATTAGCTAATACTAATTGATTAGATAAGAGTATAGAAGCTACTATGCTAATGCTTAATGTCCTTTTGAAATTTGCTTTATTTATTTTTACCATAATTTCTCCTTTTTATATTTGACAATTCATTAGATTCTTTGTGTTTGGATTAAAATATAAAGAATCTAATAGAGGATTCATAAATGGGGAAAAGAATCCTCTAGTAGATTCTTTAAAGGTTTTAGAGTAAAACTCTTTATTGCAAAAGAATTCTCGTGGCGATTGGGAAGAATTTACTTGTAAATTCAGGGTTCCCACTTCTCGCCTAAGAGAATTACTTTTGAATAAAGAGTTTAGATGATTAAATAAAAACATAAAAGATAGATATTTATTAATGCAAGAAACTTTATAGAAAAAGCGATTTTGTTCGTGACGGTGGGATTCCCTTAGTTTGCAAGCAAACCTTTGAGAGGCCACTCTCAAAATGCTTTTTATATAAAGTGTGGGTTTATTATATTTTGCTTGTAATAATAATCTAAAGAATTTATATTTATTTATAGTGTTTGTTTTAAATTTAAATAAAAGTTTATTTGTAAGATTTGTATGTGTATAGGGATAAAAAGTAGAAGAAGGGGTTAATAAAGAGAGGCTATTTGCCCCCCCCCCCCCGCACTATTTTAGGAGAAGAGGTATTAAGATTTAAAAAATACATAAAACCTCCTTTAAGATTGTTTTTTAATTTTATCTATATATTTAGAATATAAATACTTAGATTGTAAAAACTAATTTAATATTTTAAATTTTTGAATTTTATTATAAGTTTTTTTAAATTTTGATTTATTATTTTTTATTTATGGAAAATTTATTTTTATGAAGCAAAATAAAAAGGATTTATAGCCTAGTTTTATTCTTCTAATTTTAGTTTAAAGGCTTCTAAATCTTCTTTTTTGGCTCTCAAAGTAAGCAAAACTCCCTGTATTTGAAAGTCTTTATTTGTAATTTCAATCTGAAAATGACTTGCTAAATACTCTATTTTGGATAAATTTGCATAGGATACAAAAAGGGAATCTTTTTCTTTTAGCACAAACTCGCACAATTCCTTTTCACTTTGAGCTTTTAAAATTACATCTTTTGCAGCTTGTGTATAGGCACGCACAAGCCCTCCCGTGCCAAGAAGTGTCCCTCCAAAATAACGAATGGTTAAAACTCCTGCTTCTATAAGCTCATAACCTCTTAAAACCTTTAAAGTTGGCATACCCGAAGTGCCTTTAGGCTCTCCATCATCGCTAAAGGATTCTTCTATTTGTAAATTTGCATTTATAAATCGCGTGGCTCTTACAAAATGCACTGCTTTTGGGTGCTCTAGCCTTTTTGTTTTTTCAAAATTTTCAAATTCTTTGATAGGGACTAGATAGGAGATAAAAGCAGAACCCTTAACCTCAAAAGAAGAAGAAATTACTTTTTGGAGTGTCTTCATTTGTGCCGTTTTAGCTCACCTTTTGCGTATTGTATAATCTTTTGTGCAATATTTTCTAAAGGCACAATCTCTACAATCGCACCTCGGCTAATAGCCTGTTTTGGCATACCAAAGACAATGCAACTTTCCTCATCTTGCGCTATGGTATAAGCACCATTGCTATGAAGCTCTTTAATGCCGATACTCCCATCATCTCCCATACCTGTTAAAATAATCGCTAATGCACTTTTTCCTACTACATTATTAAGGCTTCTAAACATCACATCTACGCTTGGACGATGTCTTGAAACCTTTTCCCCATCTAGTGGCTTTGCATAATAATCGTTTGCACTTTTTTCTAGCACTAAATGCTTATCGCCTGCTGCTAGATAAGCACAAGAACTCTTTAGCATTTCCCTTTTGCAAACTTCTTGAACTTGTATCTGTGAAATATCATTTAATCGTTTTGCAAAAGAAGAAGAAAAACCATCAGGAATGTGCTGTGTGATGATAATAGGTGGCAATCCAAGGGGTAATACTTGTAAAATCTTAGCAATGGCTTCCACACCGCCTGTACTAGCACCTATTGCTATAATCTTCTTACCCTCGCCCTTAAAAGGAGAGGATTTTAAAACTACATCAGGATGATATTTATTACTTGTAACCAACACCTTTTAATCCACCTTTTTTATAAAGATATTTTGCCCTAGCCTATCTACTTTATCTCCAAAACTCAAAATACTCTCACTATGCCCTAGATAGAGCGTCCCACCTACTTTCAAATAAGAAAAAAGTTTTCGCAAAATTTTTTCTTGATCTTCTATTTTAAAATAAATCAACACATTACGACAAAAGATTATATCAAATTCTTTCTGCGAAAAAGGATAGGAAAATTGCATAAGATTTAATTGCCTAAAAGTAATGGCTTCTTTTAGCTCTCTTTTAGCCTTAAGAGAAACTTCTTTGGGCGAAATGGTTTGCATCTCAAAATACAAAGAAAGGTCTAACCAATTTGGCAAAGGATTTAGCTTTGTATTTACAAGGTATTCTCCTTTCTTAGCCACTTCTAGCACAGAAGTATCAATATCTGTAGCACAGATAGAAAAAGGAGTGTCTGATTGATAAACTTCTTTTGCGTGAAGCAATGTAGCAGCGATTGAATAAGGCTCTTCTCCTGTGGAACTTGCTGCACAATAAACTTTGATAGGTTCTTTTTCTTTCAAGCGGTGGGGCAAAATACGATTTAACATATCTATAAAATGGAATCCCTCACGAAAAAAATCTGTTTTATTTGTCGTAAAAGCGTTAATAAACTCCTGCTTATTTCTCCCTATACGCAAATTTTTAAAAAAATTTTCGTAATCTTCAAAATTTAAATCTCTTGCTAATTTATCAAGGCGATTTTTGATTGTAGAATTTTTACTCGGTGGCAAAAATATCCCAGCCATTTCATAAATCATCTCCCTAGCTTTATCAATGTCTTTATCTGTTATCTCTGCCACTTTTTTCCTTTTTAAAATTTTTACTCCAAGTTTTAAAATCTATACTATCTAAAACCTGTCCATTTTTCTCATATTCACAATAATAGCTTTCTACAAAATTTCTCACTTCTTGCGTAATGGGCTCAAAATAGCCCTCTTTATCCACTCTAGCAAAAAGCTCTAAAAACTCTTTTGCATCTTGTTTGTTTAAATAAGTTCTTGCTAGTTTTTCATAAGTTTTAATATAAAGCTCTACTAAATTAGGTATCTTTTCTTCATGGATTTTTAAAGCACAAGTATTGAAATCTCCACTAAACTCCAAAATACCACTTTTAAATAAAAGCTCTAAGTGGATTAACCCCTCACAATAATAGGGCAAAACCTCGCCCTCTTTCATCCAAGCTACTAAGCCCACTGCTCTAGAAATCAAATTAAAAATAAGATCTTTTAAGTATATTTTATGTTCGCTCATAAAATAATAAACTAAGCCACCCATTGTTGCTTTGAACTCTTCAATATTTTTAAATTGTCCGCTTTTATTCATGATTTGTTCGCTATCTTCATCTACCCATAAAATATGCCCAAACTCATGCCCTATGGTAGCAATTTCATAAATACTATACCAATCTTGCTCCCTAAAATACAAAAGCTCTCTAGTGGAATCTAAAAAATATTTAGGAAAAGTAAGAGAGCTTAGCTTCATAAAAGGCTTAGCGCAAGAAAGCTCTCTCACTCTATCTGGAAAATAAAAGATTTTCTTGCCATAAACTTTACTTACACTCTCATCATTTGGCACTACTTGTGCGCTAAAAAGCCCATTCATCTCCGCACCATAAAAGACAAGTGGCATTCCCCCATAACTTTGTGTTAAAAGGAGTGATTTTCTTGTAGTTGCATCAATATTTTGCTTAAAAGGAGTGTCTTCTAAGCTTTTTGTAAAGCTTTCATAAAACTTTAAAATCTCTTCTTTTGTAACTTTAAAGCCCCTATCAGCTTGTGCTAATAAATCTACCCCCTCATAAATTCTAGCAATCCTTATATCCCATTCAGGTGCCACTGCTTTTCTATAATGGTCTTCATAGTATTCTAAAGGATGTCCTATCTGCAAAGGGGAACTAAGCTGCATCCATAGTCTATCTACTTCTCTCCATAGAGGTAAAAGCTCACTCACTTCTTGCTCTAAAAGTGCATTTTTTAAAGCTCTAAAATAATTTAAATGCGCTTCTTTTTGCTCTAAAGATGGCAAGATTTCTTCTGTTTTTTCAAGGGCTTTCAAACATTCATTGAATGCTTTTTGAAATTCTTTAAATTCATCTTTAAAAAACTCCGCATAAGCAACCGCTTTATACTTACCCTCATAAATTTGTGGCACTGAATAACTTCTATCGTTTATCTCTCCACTTTTAGTAATCTCTAAAGTGCTTTTTAAAGCTTCTAAAATTGCTTCTAGGTTATTGTTAAAATCGCTAGCTAATTTTTTATTAATCCCTAAAATAAGTTTTTGATTCCACACATAAAAAAAATGGTTAAAAACGATTCCAATTTTATGCACGCTTTTTATAACTTCACGCAAAAAAGGAGTGAGTAGATTATTTTCTTGCATAAAATCTATAAGATTTTGATGTGCTTTTGTATAAAAATCTCTTGTGATAAAATAAAGTTGTTCCTTTTTCTTTAATATTTCTTCTTCGCTAAACTTTTCTTTTTTTAAAACATTTTCTATTGCACCCTCTTTTAGCCCCACAATTCTATCAATGCAAGCAAGTAAAATTTCTTTATTTTTTGGAGTGGTTTTAAAAAACTCCTCTAAAATCTCTGGTATTTGCTCTTTTTTTACATATTCATAAAGTGTGTTGTTTTGCTTATTTTTTTCTTGCAAATAAGAATAAATCGTAGCAACATCGCCTAAAACCTTATTTTTATCCATTATTTGCCTCTTGGTTTTTATAATGCTCTTTTAAAATTTCATAAGCTCCATTGATCTCTTGTAGCTTTGCGGTTGCACTTTCTATAATAGACTGCTCTAATCCTTTATGGTGTAAAATATCAGGGTGATATTCCCTAACAAGTTTCTTATAACTTTTCTTTACCTCTTCAAAAGTGGCTTCTTTACTCACTCCCAAAATCTCATAAGCTTTGTCTATATTTAATTTTAAAGAATCTTTAGCATAAAACTCTGCAAATGCATCATACATTTTATTAAAATCATTATTCTCTATCTCTAAGTAAGCTGCAACATCCAAAATAACTTCTTGTTCTTTTTCTTCTAGCTTAGAATCTGCATAAGCTAACATTAAAAGATATTCTACTAATTTTAATCTTCTTTTATATTGCCCTTTTGTAAGTTCTGCATAAGCATAAGTTAGCTCTTCTACATCTTGTGTGGTGTTTTTAAAGATATTATGGAGAATCTCTAAAATCTCTTCTTTTTGATAGGTAGCACTCTGAAGCGTAATTTGCTCTGCTATATCTTCTAAGCTATTTCTTACAAGTTCTTTTTCTAAAGGGCAAAAATCCCCATCAATATGTGCCACTTTTGACATCAGAGAAACTAAAATTCCAAGCTCACTTTGTCTAATCTTATCTTCTTTGCTTGTGCTTTTGTAAGGATCTTCATAGTTTTCATATTCTTTTATATCTTGAATCTCCCTCCCATTTTCTTCTATTTTTGGGCGTGAGGCTGGATTATAAAGATAATCCCTAAAATTATAAAAAGCTATAACAACAACTACTATTGTAATTAAAATAAGTATTTCCATACCCTAATTTCCTTGAAAATTTATTTTTGAAAAAAGCCTTTTACCTTAGCAAAAACTCCACCGCTTGCTAAAAAACCTAAATTAGAAAGAGTGGTTTTAATAAACTGCTCTTCATCTGCATTAGCCTCTACTTCTACACTTTGTGTGGGAATATCCACTTTTAAGCTTGGAAATTTCTCTTTAAGTGCTTCTTCAATCTTATTTACACAACCTTGACATTTAATATTTTGGCATTGAATCTTCATCATACAACCTTTAGTTTAGAAAAATTTAGAGGAATTGTAGCATAGATTTAAAATTTTAAAAAGATTTTTTGGATTTGTTAAGAAGTGGTGGGCCCTATAGGACTTGAACCTATGACCAATCGGTTATGAGCCGAGTGCTCTAACCAGCTGAGCTAAGGGCCCTTCTCTTTGAAAAAGAAGTGCGATTATACAACATTTCGTATCTAAATGCAAGTATATGTTCTAAAAAAGCAAATAAAACTACAAAAGTTACAAAACTACTCCCCCCATAACTAAAAAGTGGTAAAGGTATCCCAACAACCGGTGCTAAGCCTATTGTCATAGCAATATTTACACTTACATAGATGAAAAGCAACATTCCAATACAATAAGAAACCACCCGCAAAAAATGATCCTTAAAATCCACATTGCTTAATCCAAAAATATGGAAAATAAGCACTCCATAAAGTAAAAATAATCCAATAGCCCCTATAAATCCAAATCTCTCCATAAAATAGGGAAAAATAAAATCACTCGTAGCAATGGGTAAAAATCTATAAGCTGCTTGCGTGGCTTCTTCTTTATTTTTACCAAAAAGCCCCCCTGAACCAATGGCTATCATAGATTGCTTTACTTGATGATCGGGATCTTTAGTTACAAAATCTACAATGCGTTTTTTTTGATAATCATGCAAATTCACATACATAATCGGCGAAGTAAGACCGATTAAAACAATAATTGCAATCCAAATCTTATAATTTACTCCAATCAAAAACAAAACCCCATAACTCATTAAAAGCAATACTAAAGCTGTCCCTAAATCGGGCTGCTTTAAAACAAGCACAAAAGGAAGCATAATAAAAAAAGAAAGTTTTAAAAAAGGCAATAATCTATAACCCCCTTTAGGAGGAGGATTCTTAGAAATTAAATACGCCATCATCAAAATAAGTGCTGGTTTCATAGTTTCTGAAGGCTGAAAGGTAAAATGCACAAAGGGAAGCTCAATCCATCTTTGCGCCCCAAGCCTTGTATCGCCAAAAAGCTCTACTATAATCAACAAAACAATATGAATCCAATAAGCCCCAATAATAAACCAAGACATTTTTCTAATCGGCAAAAGAAATACTGCTGCAAAAACAAATAATCCTACAAATGCATATACTAAAACTTTCTGCCCTAAAAATTCGCTATTTTCATTGATTAAAAACCAAGAAAGCAAAATAATAGGACTAATAAGCAAAGGTAAAATAAAATCAAAATGTGCTAGAATTTTTTTATTAAAGTTATTGAGTATTACCAAAAAGCTACCTTACTTTATAATTTTATTTTAAAAAGAGGAATTTTAACATATTTTATAAATTATGGATAATTTTATGCAACCCATACAATCTTTTAGTCCCAAAAAAGAAGATATAGGATTAAGGCTAGATCAGTTTTTAGTTACTTCCTTACATCTTTCTCGTAGCCAAATTCACACACTTTTAAAAGAAGAACTTGTTTTATTAAACAATCAAAAAGTAAAAAAAAATGGCACTCTTTTAAAAGAAAAGGATATTATCACTCTTTTAAAAGTTAAAGAAAAAGAAAAAGAGCAAAAAGAACTTGATATTCCTATCCTTTATGAAGATGAAGACTTGCTAATCCTCAATAAACCCATTGATTTAATCACCCATAAAGCAAATGAAAAAGATTTGCAATTTACATTAATTGATTATCTAAAAGAGCATTCTATCCCCCTCTCAAACCTAGGGGATAGCTCAAGAGAAGGCATTGTGCATAGATTAGACAAAACTACAAGCGGAGCGATGATTATCGCTAAAAACAACCAAACTCACGCACTTTTAAGCACACAAATTAAAGAACGCCAAATCCAAAGATATTATTTATGCGTGATTGATAGCCCTTTAAAAAACAATATCATAGTGCAATCCCCCCTTATGCGTCACCCCAAAAACCGCTTAAAATACATCACTACAAACCCACAAGATACAAGGGGCAAGGAAGCAAAAAGTGCTTTTTTTAAAATACAAAGCAACACAAATTTAGAGCTAATAGGCGCAAAACTCTTTAGCGGTAGAACCCACCAAATAAGAGCCCATTTAGCGAGTTTAAACCGCCATATTTTAGGAGATTATTTTTATGGATACAAAGGAGAATATTCTAAAAGAATCTTGCTTCATTCCCATTTTTTAAGCTTTATCCACCCAAAAAGCAAAAAACTTATAGAAATTTATGCACCCCTTTATAAAGATATGCTATCATATATAAGAGAAAATTTTTACAAGGATAACTATGAAATCACAGCAGAGTTTAAAATACCTTTGCATAAGCTTTTTTCTACTAGTTTTTAGTTTTATCTTAGCGGGTTGTTCCTCTTCGGTTGGCTCATTAAGCTTTAACTCTAACCCAACAATCAACCCAAATTTAAAACCCCCTACAAATATTCGCACACTTAGTGATGTTAATTCCATCGCATTTGAATGGAACTTACCCACACAAAATGAAGTTGCTGGATATTATCTCTACCGCAAAAAAGAAAATGAGCAAAGCTTCTCCCATATTGCCACACTAGATTCACGCTTTGCTACACATTATGCAGATAGCAAACTAGAAGCAAATACTACTTATATCTATCAATTTGCTTCTTTTGATAGCGCTAAAAATGTTTCTCCTTTTTCAGAATCGGTTAAAGTTAAAACACTCCTTATAGATCCTGTGGCATACATTGAAGCAATAGGAGGCTATCCAAGAATCGTAAAAGTTATTTGGAGTCCACATCAAGATCCGCGCGTAGTAGGCTATCTTATCCAAAAGAAAAATAAAAATGGAGAATGGAAAGATTTAGAAAAGATTAACAACCGCCTTTTGGTAGAATACATTGATAAAAACTTAGAAGATGATTCTACAAGTGAGTATCAAATACTAGCATTTAATGCTTATGGCACCTATTCTGCTCCTACAAAAAGCGTAATCGCCTCTACTAAGCCAAAGCCTATCCCTGTTAAAAATCTAAGTGCCACTAAAAATCTCCCTAAATCCATTGATTTAAAATGGGATACCCACCCCAATAAAGAAGTAACCCATTATGTAATTTTACGCTCTTCATTGTTTGGTAGCTTTTCTCGCTTAGCCACAATAGATGCAAAGCAAACAACTTATAGCGACAAAATTGATAAAGATGGGGTAGAATATAGCTATAAAGTAATCGCGGTAGATAAAGATGGCATTGAAAGCTTAGAGAGCACCCCAGTAGCAGGTGCTACACTTGGTTTGCCTCATACTCCTTTAATCGTTTATGCACAAATTGAAGGAGATGTTGCGGTATTAAAATGGAATCCACAAGATAACCGCGCTAAAGAATATGTTGTTTATAAGAGAGGTTCTAATTTTTTAAGCGAAACTTTACGCTACACTGAAGTAATGACACCAGAATTTATAGATAAAGAAGTAAAGGTAGGAGAAAAATACTATTATAGCATTAGTGCCATTGATGAAAATGGATTAGAATCTCAAAGAAGTGAAGAGGTAACCCTCTTCTTACCTGCACCAAAATAATGCCACATTTCAAAGCCCTTTCTTTATCGCTTCCTAAGCTCCCTTGCACACTTCCTTGCAAGGAGAGTGAATTTAGCTTTTTGGAACTTTATTCTTCTTGTGTGTTTAAAAACTATTCTTTTTTACATACGCAAGCAAAGTTTGCAAATCTAAAGCCTAAAGAATTTTTTTTAACCATCAAGCAAGATTCTACAAATCAATCTTTAGTAAAATGCGATAAAAGCTCTAAAATTGCACCCATTGAAATTGCTAAAAATGCTCTTTCTCTTCTTGCTAAAGATCAACAAATCATCACGCATAATCTAAATTCACAAAAAATTACCCCAAAATTCAAACTTCCTTTTATTAAAGAAATTAATGATTTTTTGAATTTTGAAGAATTTTTACAAAAAGAAGGATTAGAAAATAAAGAAATTTGGCTAGAAATTGGCTTTGGTAGTGGAAGACATCTCCTTTTTAATGCAAAAAATAATCAAGATATTTTACATATTGGTATTGAAATCCATCTTCCCTCTTTAGAGCAAGTTGCAAGACAAATCGGACTGCTTAATCTTAAAAATATTTTTATTCTAGCCTATGATGCAAGAATCTTTTTAGAGCTATTACCCAAATGCTCTTTAAATAAAATTTTTGTGCATTTCCCTGTCCCTTGGGATAAAAAGCCCCATAGAAGAATCTTCGGTCAAGCTTTTTTAAAACAATGTGCTAGAGTGCTAAAAAAAGAAGGAATTTTGCATCTAAGAACCGATAGTGAAGAGTATTTTTCCTATTCTTTAAATCTAGCTAAAGAATTTAAAAATTTTGAAATCTCGCATTACAAAAATAAACAAAATTCTATAATTAGCAAATATGAAGCAAGATGGAACAAGCTTAATAAAGATATTTATGATCTTAATATCATCCAAAAAAATCCCCTAGAACTCCCTACAAAAGATTATGATTTTAGCTTTCCGCCTCTTAGCCATTCTTTTTTGTTAAAACCGCCCTTTAAAAAACAAAAATTTATTAAAGAAGATTACTTTTTAAGCTTGGAGGATTTACTCATAAGCCCTAATCCCAATCAAAAAATTCTAAAAATTTCTTTTGGAGATTTTAATTATCCAGAAACTCGTTATATAATTATTAATGAGAATCTAGAATATTTTAGAGAACCACCCCTAAAAACAGAGGCAAACTCTAAAGCCCACAACCTTTTATGTTCTCTTTTAAAGGAATAAAATGAGTGCTATTATTCAAGCAAGTAATATCAATCTAGGGTATAAAAATGAAATTATCATTAAAAATGCTACTTTTAGTATCTATCCGCAAGAATTTGTTTTCATAAGTGGTCCTAGCGGAAGTGGTAAAAGCACTCTTATGCGTTCTTTCTATGGAGATTTACCCCTAAAAAGTGGTTCTTTAGAAGTATGCGGTGTGGAGATGTTTAAAACGAATGCCAAAAGCATTGAAACCCTAAGAAAACATTTGGGAATTATTTTTCAAGACTATAAGCTCATAAAAGAATGGAATGTAGAAAAAAATGTAATGTTGCCTATGATAATAGGAGGTTTCACAAAAGAAGCTTGTAAAGCACAAACTGATAGACTTCTAGCACACATCAAACTTTCCCACAAAGGCAACAAATATCCTGAAGAATTAAGCGGAGGAGAACAGCAAAGAGTAGCTATGGCAAGGGCTCTTTCACACAATCCCCTTTTAATCCTAGCAGATGAGCCCACAGGAAATTTAGACGATTATTCTAGTGATGTGATTTGGAGTTTATTAAAGGGAGTTAATGAGCAACTTGGCATTACCATAGTCGTTGTTACACACAGAATCCCAGAAACTCTAGGCATTAACTACCGCCATTTACACATTGAAGAAGGGGTAATCTATGAACTCTCTTAAAAATCACTTAGCTTTAATTATCCCCCTTGTTGCACTACTTTTTAGCTTAGAAGGAATTTTATTAGTAGATAGAATATTAGAAGATTATGAGGGAAAGTTAGGTAAAAATTATGCCATTATCTTAGCTTCTTCTAAAGAACTCACATTAGAAGAAATCCAACAAAAAATAATAGAAGCACAAAGTCTAACGCCCATTGACACGCAAATTGTTCTTGATAGACTAGGAGAAAATATCAGTCAAGCAAATCTTATCCTTTTAAAAAATTCTTTACCCTTTTTCTATTCTTTAAGCCTAAAAGAATACCCAAGTGCTGACAGACTACAAGCTATCAATAATGCCCTAAAAGATTTTAAGCAAATCAAACGTTTTGAAAGCTTTACTAAAAGCCACAATCAAGTCTATCAACTTCTTTTAATTATTAATAGCAGTATTTTAATTTTTGCTTCTTTTATTGCACTTATTAGCCTACTTTTAATGTTTAAACAAATTGAAATTTGGCGTTTTCAGCATAGTGAGCGTATGAATATTATGAGTTTGCTTGGCGCACCTTTATGGATGAGAAATCAGCTCCTTTTTAGATTAGCATTCTTGGATACACTTATAGCCACCATAATATGCCTAAGCACTTTAATCTATCTCTCTTCTAATGACAATCTTTTAAATTTTATGCAAAATATAGGCTTAAATAGCGGTATTTTCTCACCCTTTTTAGATACTTTTATATTATTATGTGTAGGCTTGACACTCTCTTTTGTGTCTGTATGGATTGTTAGCCTTTATAAAAAAGATTAAAAATGCAAAAATTTCTTTTTAGTTTTTTATTGTTTTTGTCTATTTTACAAGCAGAGAACATCAAACAACAAATTGATAAAAACCAAAATGCCCTTATAGATAAAAATAAACAAGTAGCGCGTATCAACCAAAAGCTAGAAGAACTTGGCAATGCACTCAATCTTAAAGAAAAAGAATTACAAACGCTTAATCTCAAAATAAAAGAAAGTGAAACAAGTATCACAAAAAACGAAAAAGAATTTTCCCTAAAAGAAAAAGATATGGTATCCCTCTCCAAGCAACAAGAAGAACTCTTCTCACAAAGAAAAAAAATTGAAAGGGAGATTATAGATTTAGTTATCAAAGACATTTCTTTTATAATCTTACTCAATGATTTTCAAGTAGAATCTTTGCAAGATTTAATCACTGAAGAGAGCTTTAAGGTTTTAAATCAAAGCACTAAAGATGATTTAGCAAAATTAAGCAATGCACAAAGCAAAGTGGTTACAAAAATCGCTTCTTTGCAAAAAGAAATTGATATTATTAGAAATTTTATTGATTTAGAAAATAAAAAAAGACTAGAACTAAAAGAGCTTCAAAACAAACAAGAAACTGCCCTAAAAGACTATCAAAAAGAAATCCAAAAATACGATAATGAGCTAAAAACAATCATCAAAGAAAGAGATTCTTTGCAAGAAATTTTGGTGCAACTAAATATTTTAAAAAGCCAAGAGGAAGAAAAAAAGAGAAAACAAGCTGAACTTGCAAAGCAAAAACCCATTAGCAAAGATAAAACTCCTAGCAAAGATTCTGATATTGATGTAAGGCAAGTGGCTAGCTCTTATCATAAAATTAGCACCACAAAATATCAAGGTGCAAAAACCATTGCCCCACTAGATGATTTCACCATAGAAAAGCGTTTTGGCACCTATTATGATCCTGTCTATAAAATGAAAGTTTTTAACGAATCTATTACTCTAGCTCCCAAAGGCGATGATAAAGTTAAAAGCGTTTTAGATGGCAAGGTAGTTTTTGCAAAAGATACTCCTCTTTTAAAAAGAGTGGTTATCATTGAACACAAAAATAATATGCATACAATCTATGCACAATTAGATAAAATCGCCCCCACTATCAAACCAGGAAGCACTGTAAAAAAGGGTTACACGATAGGACGCACACAAAATGCTTTAAAATTTGAAGTTACCCTAAAAGACAAACATATTGATCCTTTAGAATTAATTTCTATAAAAAATTAATTCTTTTCTCTTTACTTTTTTAAAAAATATCCGATATACTTTCCAAATTAGGTTATAGGTTTTAGTCTAAAAAGACTATTTATAAAAGGAGATTACAATGAATATTTCAGAAAGTGGAATGAATATTGCTAGTTCTTTGAGTAATTCTTATGGGAATTATTCACAGCCAAATAGCCAAGCTTCTTCTCTTAAAACACAGCAAGAGGAGATAGAAGCCCAAAAGGAAAAACAAGACACAGAAGATCAAAAAAGACAACTAAACGAGTTAGCTCAAAAACTAAACAAAGAGTTAAGTCCGCTAAATACAAGCGTAACTTTTAATTTTAATGAAGATATAGAGGGGCTCTACATCACTGTAAGCGAACGCGATACCAACCGCGTAATCCGCAAGATACCAAGTGATGAAGCAATGGAGCTAATGGCGAAAATGAAAGAAGTTGTTGGTATGATTTTTGACAAAAATGTGTGAAATTTAGCAGTTTAAAGGAGTTATCATGGCTTTAGGTAGTTTAGCATCTTTGGGAGTTGGAAGCGGGGTTTTAAATTGGGATACTTTAAATTCTATGAAAGAATTAGAAATTCAAAATCTAGTAAATCCCTATGCTACAAAACTTCAAACGAATATGCAACAACAAACAGAGCTTACTGCTTTAATGTCGCTTATGAGTTCTGTAAATAGTAATTTTAGAGCTTTATCAGATTATAGCACTTTCCAAAAACGCTCTGCAACAGTGGAAGGCACAGGGGTAAAAGCAACTGCAGGGGATGGACTTCCAGTGCAAGATATTACCATTAAAGTAGATCAACTAGCGCAAAACGATGTTAATCAAGTAGGAAAGAAATTTGATTCAAAAGATGCAGTTTTTAGCAACGAAAATACACAATTAAAATTCTATCACAATGGAACAGATTATACAATTGACATCAAAGCAGGAGCAACACTTACTGAAGTAGCACAAAGCATTACAGATGCAACAGATGGTGCTGTAAATGGTATTATCATGAATACAGGTGGGGATAATCCTTATCAACTTATGATTCAAAGCAAAGATAGCGGAGAGAAAAATAAAATCTATTTTGGAAGCACTCTAAGTGGTGCAGCAATCCCCGGTGGAGAAATCCAAGATGAAGGTAGCTTTAAAGTAACTATCGGTGGCAAAGAAATTGAAATTCAAGGGAGTGAGATTGATAGCAAAATTGGAAATGATTCTAAACAAAATGCCCAAGCCCTCCTTGATGCAATCAATAAAAAAATTGATGAAGATCCAAGCTTGTCTGATATTAAAGAAAAAAGAGATAGCGGAGAAATTACCATAGGTTTAAACAAAGATGGTAATGGCTTAATGTTTAATGATTCTAAAGGTGGAGAAATTAAAGTTAATGTAGAAGGCATTAAAGTAAAACCTGCTGAAGGAACTACACCCAGTGATAGCGATTTAGGTTTTGGGCAAAAAAGCTCTGTGGGTTCTAGCTCTCTTATCACTGCCAGCAAAGGCGTAGATGATGGCGAACTTAGTGGAGTTTTTACCATCAATGGAGAAAAATTTGATTTAGCTGATATTAGCCAAAATGGAACAGGTGCTAATAATGCTGAAAAAATTATGAATGCAATTAATAGCAATTCAGCTTTAAGTGGAAAAGTAGAAGCTAAAGTAGAAAATGGAAAATTAGTGATTAATAGCCTAGATGGCAACACTATTAGAATTTCATCGGAAGGCGAAGATGATGAAGCTAAAAAGAAAGTCTTAGATCAAATCGGTTTAAGCTCTGGTGCTTATACTCCTAGTAATAAATTTTTAGAAAGCCTAGATATTACAAGTATTCAAAAAGGACAAGATGCAAAATTTAGCTTTAATGGTATTCCAATTACGCGTGATACAAATACCATAGATGATGTAATCTCAGGACTTTCTTTAGAGCTTACTGCTGTAACTAAAGAAAATGAAGAAGTAACTGTAAGAATCGGGAGAGATGATAGTGCTATTTTAGATGAAGCAAAAGCTCTTGTAGAGAATTACAATGCAATGATTTTAAAAATTCAAGAACTTACAAAATACGATGAGGAAACAAAAATAGCAGGTGCTTTTAATGGAAATAGCGAGATTAGAAGTATCACAAGGGAGTTAAACTCTATTTTAAGTGCTAATGACTTAAATGGCAACAACCTTGTAAAATTTGGAATTTATTTTAATGAAGATGGAACGCTAAAATTAGACGAATCCACTTTTACTTCTGAATTTCAAAAAGATCCTGATGCAGCAGTAGAGTTTTTTAGAGGTTCTACATCCACTATCAATGGAAACACAGAGGAAGTTCCAGGTGTATTTGCAAAATTAAAAAATTCCATGGATAGCTTGATTTCTGGAAGTAATTCTACACTTAAAACACTAGAGCAACAACTCATTAATGAGCAAGAATCGCTCACAGAAGGCAGAGATAATGCAATGGAACAAATTGAAACACGCTATGAAATGATGGCTGCAAGATGGTCTGCTTATGATCAAATGATTGCCAAAACAAATCAATCTGCTAGTGCAGTAACCAATATGATTAATGCAATGAATAATAGCAATTAAGGAAGAATATAATGAAAAGCACTTTAGCCTATAACTCATACCAGCAAAATTCCGTAGCAGTAGAATCTCCTGCAAGATTAGTTGAAATGCTATATGAGGGGATTTTACGCTTTGCTTCTATGGCAAAGAGATGTATTGATTCAGGAGATATTGAGAAAAAAATCTACTACATCAATCGCACAACAGATATTTTTGTAGAACTTTTAAACTCTCTTGATTATGAGAAAGGCGGACAAGTAGCACATTATTTAACAGGGCTTTATACACATCAAATAAAGCTCCTAACTCAAGCAAATATGGAAAACAATAAAGAAAAAATTGATATTGTGCTTAAAGTAACTAAAGGCTTACTTGAAGCATGGAAAGAGGTAAATCATGAATTGGCTTAATGAATTAAAAGTAGCTTATCTTAATAAAAATGATGAAAAAATCACACAGCTTTTAGATAACACTCCTATGCTTAAAACAAGAGATGAAATGTTTGAAGCATTAGCAATTTTAGAACAAATCACCTCTTATGCAAAAGCACAAAAAGATGCCCTTTGGATAGAAATGAAAAAGCTAAAACAAACTAAACAATTTCTCCCAAAAGAGCAAAAAGTATCAAGACTTAATATATCTTTTTAGACAAATGTATTACAATTGCTTCTTTAAACAAAGGATTTAAAGATGCAATGGAAACCTATTGATATAGAAGATAAAGAAATTATAGATTCTTTTTTAAAAAGCTGTGAGATCTTAGTTTCTGATTTAACTTTTACCAATCTTTATTTATGGCACTATTCAAGACATATTAGCTACTGCATACACAATGATTGTTTAGTGATTAAAACCCAATACCCCAATCAAGATCCTTTTATTTTTTACCCCATACACAAAGAAAACAATTTAGAACTAAAAAAGAAAACTCTTTTAGAACTTATGGAAATCTGCCACTCTAAAGGCCATACTTTCTCCATACATTCTTTAAGCAAATTAGATAAAGCTGAACTCTCCTCCCTTATGCCCGATACTTTTTCTTATATCTATCGCAAAGATAGAAGCGATTATATTTATTCTATCCCTGAATTAATTGAACTAAAAGGCAAAAAATACCATAAGAAAAAAACACATTTAAACCGCTTTGTAGAACGCTATAACTTTAGCTATGAACCCCTAGAAGAAAAAAACTGCCAAGAACTTTTGCAAACTTACAAAGAATGGTTTGGCAAGATAAGCGATGAAGCAAGCGATGGATTAAGAAATGAATATGTAGGTATCATAGAATCTCTAAAAGAATTTAAAAAATTAAAATTTCAAGGTGGTATTTTAAGAGTGGAAGGAAAAATTATTGCTTTTAGCTTTGGCGAACCTTTAAACTCTAATACAATAGTAATCCATATAGAAAAAGCCGATATTGAATACACAGGAGCCTATCAAGCAATCAATCGTGAATTTCTAGCACAAGAATGGAGTAACTATAAACTTGTAAATCGTGAAGAGGATTTAGGAATTGAAGGATTAAGAAAAGCCAAACAATCCTACCAACCCCTTTATTTAGAAGAAAAATTTGATGCAATAATCCTACAAAAAAATCAAAATTAGCTTCACAAAAACTTAACACTTTTATTTTATAATTTCTCCATTCAATTGGAGTTTTAGGAGCTAAATAATGAAAAAAATTCTTTTTTTATTCTTACCTCTTGTGCTTTTTGCCAAAGAAGCTTTAGTGGTTAGCACACCCATTAGGAGCGGAACCTTACAACAAAACCATAAATTTGTCGGTTCTCTCTATTTTAGTGAACGCTCTTCACTAGCTTCAGAAATAGAGGGAGTGATTGAAGAGCTTTATGTAGATGAGGGCACTAGAGTAAAAAAGGGGCAACCTTTAGCAAAATTAAATAGCGATCTCTTGATTAAAGAAATCCGTGCAAAAACTGCTCTTTTAGAACAAAGCAAAGCGATTTTAAAAAAAAATACAAAGGATTTTGAACGCTATTCCAAACTCTACAAAAGCGATTCTATTGCTTATAAAGAATATGAAGATGCACTCTTTACTTTGCAAGCACAAAAGGCAAATACACAATCCATAGAAGCAGACTTAGAATATCTAAAAACCCAAAAGGATAAAAAAACCCTCCTTGCACCCTATGATGGAGTTATTTTACAAAAACTCTTAAAACAAGGAGAATGGGTAAGTGCAGGAGCTAGCATTTTTAATATAGCTAAGCTTTCTCCCTTAGAAGCAAATTTTGAAGTCCCTTTTGATATTTTGCGTTCTTTAAAATTAGGCGATGTAGTCAATGTAGAAATTGCCAAAAAAATCTATCCTGCCAAAATTTCCGCACTTATTCCATTAGGTGATGCAAAAGCTAGAACCTTTCCTATTAAACTTGCAATCACAGATTCTAAAGGAGAACTTTTTGAAGGATTGGAAGTAAGAGCAGATTTTAATCTCTTTTCTCCTAACCCTACACTCTTAGTGCCACGCGATAGCATTTTGCCTACACAAAAAGGATATAGTATTTTTATTATTGAAAACAACAAGGCTAAAGAAGTTGCCATCAAAGTCAATTCTTATGAAGGCTTAGATGCCTCCATCACTCCGCTTAATACCTCTCTTTCTACTAAAGATAGAGTAATCACGCAAGGCCATGAACGCCTAAGAAGCGGACAAGCCATAAAAGAAAAAGGTATTTAAGAATGAAAGAATTGCTTAATCGTCCCGTAGTTGTGCTTGTGGGAATGATTTTAGTAAGCCTTTTTGGAATCTTAAGCCTTAGCACAATGCCCTACCAGCTAACCCCAAAAGTTACGCGTCCTGTAATTTCTGTAAATACAACTTGGAGCGGTGCTACTCCCTATGAAGTTGAGCGAGAAATTATTGAAAGACAAGAGCAAGTTTTAAAAGGCATTGATAATCTCATCTCTTTAGAATCACGCTCTCGCAATGGAAAAGCCAATGTTACTTTAGAATTTAGCATAGGCACAGATTTAACAAAAGCACTCTTAGGTGTCAGCAATAAACTTGATGAAGTTAAAGGCTATCCTGATGCTATGGATCGCCCTATTATCAAAGCCACAGGCGATGATACAGCCCCTACTATTAGAATGATGCTAACAAGCATAAATGATTCTGTAAATGTGCGTAATGCACGCACATTCTTTAATGAAAAAGTGATTCAATATTTTGAACGCATTGATGGAGTTGCTGAAGTCTTTTTCCCCGGTGGTGATGATAGAGAAATGCATGTAATCTTAGACTATCAAAAACTAGCCGCTTATGATTTAACCATTGATACATTAATAAACGCACTAGAACGCAACAATGTAAATATCGCAGCAGGGACAATGAATTATGGACGCAAAAGCTATCGTGTCCGCACCGCTTCAGAATTCAAAACTCCACAAAGCATTCGCGAAACTATCATTTGGAGCGATGGAGTAAAACGCGTAAAAGTAGGCGATATAGCAGAGGTTAAAGAAGGCTTTGAAAACAAAACTACCTCTTCTCTTTATAATTTCAAAGAAGCCCTTAATATCTCCATAAAACCCACCGCTGATGCAAATGTGCTAATTTTAACTAATGCAGTAGAAAAAGTCTTCAATGAACTCAATGAGGGAATATTAAAAAAAGAAGGATTAAAACTAGAATGGATGAATGATCAAAGAGATTATATAGAACAAGCCATCTCTTTAGTTAAAGGTAATATTTTAGTAGGTGCATTTTTAGCTTGTGGAATCCTCTTTATCTTCTTGCGTTCTTTAACCTCTACTCTTATTATTGCTATTTCAATGCCTATTAGTATTTTTGGCACCTTTATTGTAATGGCTGCACTGGATAGAACGCTTAATGTTGTTTCTTTAGCGGGTATTTCTTTTGCCGTGGGAATGCTTGTGGATTCTGCGATTGTTGTGTTAGAAAATATTGATCGTCACAGAAAAATGGATAAAACTCCTCTAAATGCTGTGATTGATGGAACAAAAGAAGTGATAGGAGGTTTAATTGCCTCTGTTTTAACCACGGTGGCTATTTTTATCCCTATTATCAATATGCAAGAAGAAGCAGGACAACTTTTTAGAGATATTGCCCTTGCAGCTAGCTCTGCTGTGTTATTTTCCCTTTTTGTATCTATTATTATTATCCCTACTTTAAGTTTTCAAGCAAGTATTTATACAAAAAAGCTTCCAAAAAAAGAGATTGCATTTTTCAATAAAATCTCCACAAAACTTACAAACTTTGGCAATCTTTGCACTTTTTGGATTATGTTTTTTGTAACAAAGTCTATGCAAAACACCAAAAACAAGCTTTTAACAATCTTTAGCTTAACCTTTGCCTCTTTTGCCTTAACTTTCTTTCTCTTTCCTAAAATGGAATACCTTCCTCAAGGCAATCAAAACTTTGTTTTTGCCACACTTAATCCGCCTCCGGGGCTTTCCTATGAAGAACGCCAGAAAATAGGTAGGGAAATCTTTGAATGTCTTAGTCCCTATTTTGCACAAAATGGCTTTAAAGGAGAAAAAAATATTCCACCCATTGATAATATGTTTTATTTAGGTAGCGAAACGGCTATGCACTTTGGTATGCGTTCTACTGATATGCAAAGAGCAGGAGATTTAATCCCTATTGCAAAATCTTGTATTGCTAAGATTCCTAGCATTAGGGGTAATGTCTCACAAGCAGGAATCTTTGAGCGTAGAGGCGGACAAGGAAGAAGTATTGATGTAGATATTAGCGGGACAGATTTAGAAAGCATAGTAGCCACCACTCTAGCCTTACAACGCCTTATCTTTGCTAAATTTGGTGAGGATGTGCAAGTAAGCCCACGCCCAAGCTTAGAGATTTTATACCCTGAATTAAATCTTTATCCAAATTATGAACGCTTGAGTGCTGTTGGATTTGATGCGACAAGCTTTGGAATTATGCTAGATACGCTTATGGATGGGCGTAAAATCTCTGAATACAAAGAAGAAGGTAGAGAAAAAATTGATTTAATCCTAAAGGCAAAAGATACAGAAATCACCTCTCCAGAAGAGCTTTACCGCGCTTCTATTTACACTCCTGATGGTGGAATTTTACCCATTTCCTCCTTAGCACTTTTAAAACTAGAATACGGCATTAATGAAATCCGCCATTTAGAGCGGGATAGAACTATAAGTTTGCAAGTCAATCCTCCAAAAAATATCACCATAGAAGAATCTATGGAGCTTATTAGCACAGATATTCTAAAAGAGTTAAAAGAAAGTGGAGCTTTAGGGGATAACAAAATCACTCTAGGTGGCACAGCAGACCAACTCACTAAGATTAAATCCGCATTAGAGGGGGGCTTTCTTTTAGCTATCTTTATTATTTATCTTTTAATGGCAGCTTTATATGAGGATTTTATCTATCCTCTTATTATCCTCTTTACCGTTCCTTTAGCGGTGGGTGGAGGATTTTTAGGACTTTTTTTAGTGGATACATTCATAATAGACCAACCCCTTGATATTCTTACAATGCTAGGCTTTATCATCTTAGTGGGCGTTGTAGTAAATAATGCCATTTTAATTGTTTATCAATCCTTACACAACATAAGACTTTATGGATTTAATGCACATGAGGGCATACTGGATGCAGTTAGGACGAGGATTAGACCCATTTATATGAGCACCTTAACTTCTCTTTTTGGAATGTTGCCTTTAGTAATAGCCCCAGGTGCAGGAAGTGAGATTTATAGAGGGCTTGGAGCAGTTATCTTAGGAGGACTTGGGCTTTCCACTTTTCTCACACTTTTTTTAATTCCTTGCATACTTTCATTTTTTATTAAAAGGGAGAAACCATGCGCTTAAAAGCAATTTTTATCCTTTGTTGTTTTTTACATCTTGCCTATGCACTCACGCTAAATGAAGCAATTTCACTCACTCTAAACGCAAATGCAGGCATTAAAGAACAAGAATATTTATTACAAGAGAGCAAATACAATACAAAAACACAATATGCACCCTTTTATCCAAATTTTAATATAACCTATAGAGCCGATAAAAGCAATCGTCTAAATTCTCGCTCTAAAGATAGCTCAAGCACACTTAGCCTAGATGTAACCTACAATCTTTTTAATGGATTAAGCGATATTTTTAATCTAAAAAGCGCACAAGCCTTGCAAGTCGCACAAAGCTACCAACTAGAATCTGTAAAAGAAGATGTGATTTTATTTGTCAAAAGAGCTTATATTGATATTTTACGCCAAAAGCAAAATGTATTAGTTGCTACACAATCTAAAGAGCTATTAGAAGAGCAAAGAAGGGAAAGTGCAGAATTTTACAAAGTAGGCTTAATCCCAAAAAATGATCTTTTAAAAGTGGAAGTAGAACTACACAACTCCATTCAAACTCTTCTAAACGCACAAAGCAATCTAAACTACGCCATAAAAACTCTTGAACGCTATACAAGAACCAAAATAGATTCAGCCTCACTAGAAGAACTAACCCTCCACACCCCCCCTTTACTCCAATCTAACTTGCAAAATACCATGCATCAAAAAAGAGCAGAAGTTTTATTTTTAGACAATATTATAAGAAGTAAAGAATACTTAAGCAAAAGCATTCAAGGAAGATTTTTACCTAGCATTGATATTTTAGGAAGTTATAGTCAATATGGGGATGATTATAAGCTCCAAGAACGCATAGACACTTACAACGATCAAAAAAGTGCACAATTACAATTCAATCTCAATGTCTTTAACGGCTTTAGTGATAAATTTGAGCTAGAAGCTTCTAAGGCTAATAAACTAGCATACGAAAGCCAAAAAATTGATCTTTTAGAAGAGTTAGATTTGCAACTCTTTAGTGCATTAGAAAACTACAATTTAGCCATTAGCGCTTATGAAGTAGCTAAAAAAGCCCTTATACAAGCTGAAGAAAATTACAGAATCTCACAAAACCGCTATAAAGAGAGAATAGAAAGCACAAGTGATTTTTTAGATTCTGAATATTTACTCACACAAGCAAGAAGCAATGTTGTGTTAAACCGCTATGCTATTTTACAAGCTCTAGCAGAGATAGAACGCATAACACAAAGCAAAATAACACAATATTAACACTCTTTTTGCTTGCTTAATAAACAACCATTACTTTTTCTATCCTTTTATTCATTATTTTAAAAAGTTATAAAAAATATTCAAAAAAATTTTAAGAACTAAAAAGCTATTATTCCACACAAAATTTAAGGAGAAAATATGCAAAAAATAGCTTTTATGATTGTGTTTTTACTTACATTTATCCATGCAAATGAAATTGATACTTTTAAGGAAAGCAAAGAAGCGCTAGTAGAGTTTTACTCTACAAATAAAGAATTTCAAAAAGATTTTTATTGTGAAGCACCTTTTAAAAGGGTTAAAAATGGCTTTGAAATCATTAAAAGTGAAGCTTATAGTCCAAGAAATGCAACTACTAAAAAAGGTAAAATCAACCAAAGAGCTAAAAGGATAGAGTGGGAACACATTATGAGTGCGCATAATTTTGGGCAACACTTGCCTTGCTGGAAAAAAGGAGGTAGAAAAGCCTGTGCCAAAGATCCTCTTTTTAATAAAATGGAGAGCGATCTTCAAAACCTAGCCCCTGCCATTGGCGAGATTAATGGAGATAGAAGCAATTTTAAATACGCACAAGCCCCAAAAGATACGCAATATACGCAATATGGAAATTGCAAGGTTTATACAGATTTTAAGTCTAAAAGATTTTATCCACAAGATCACTCTAAAGGCTGGATTGCAAGGAGTTATTTGTATATGAGTAAAACTTATAATATCAAACTTTCAAGTCAAGAAAGAAAGCTTATGGAAGCTTGGGATAAAACCTATCCTATGGATAAGGAAGAAAGGGAGCTAAGGGAATTTGCAAAAAGGGTGCAAAAAATCTTTTTTACCAAAATCTAAAATTTATACGATAAATTCATACATTAAAAGATTAAAATTAAATTTAATTAAGCAAAATATTACTTTGCTTAATTATTAAATGATAGCTTTATTTGGTGCATATTTTCTTACTATTGCATTACTCACGATACTTTTTATCTTTTTTACAATAAAATCACAAAACCAACACTATCATCATAAAATCTTTATTCTAAAGCAATAAAATCTTTTTCTTCCTTATTCTGTCATTGCAAGAGGACAACCCTCCTTTGCCATTGCAAATCCCCCCTATCATTGCTAAACTAAAAAACTAGAATAAGTCCATTAATATTCTAAAATACTACTTTAAGCTCTACAAATAAAAAGCTTAGCTTAACATTCCAATAAAGGCTATTGTCATATATATTCTATGTTTAAGCTTTTTCAATCATCTTTACAATCATAATAGAAGCACCCAAAAAAGCAATGAGTGCAAATGCAGCACAAAGTATTCCTATCATTCTAACTCCTCAATTTGTTTTAAGATTTTATATACTCTTTTACCAAGAATATATAATACTAAACAAGAGAAAATAATTCCCAAAGCAATAAAAGCACCTTGCACCCAATCAATACGATTATAATTAAGCACAGAATATCCAAATATACCAAATATTGCTGTAAGAAATGCCAATATTAGGGCTTTTAAAATATCAATTTCTAGTTTAATTTTATCTTTTTTGCTCATAAAGAAATTATAGCTAAAATTTCTATTTTTTGTAAATATTTTATCCTCCATAACATTTAACACTTTTTATTCTTTTAAAGCATATTGTAGCAGGAGTTTTCATTCAAAGTTAAATATAGCAATATAGTATTATAAGCCACAACCACTTAGCCTTTTATTATAAACTTTTATAGATTGCTATATAATTTGCATTTCCTCGTAGTAACACCCCACATTCATCATTACAAGATTTGCCTAAGCAAATCGTGGCATACAAGCAAAGCTTATCCATCTGTTGCCAAAATAACCAATCTTTGGAGCAAGCAAAACGCAGTACAAATCTAAAAAAGACTACCAAACTCTTATGTTCTTGCAATAATCTTAAAAATAGCAAAATACAATATTATTTATAATATTTGTTAAAAGCAAAAAGAAATAACAATTAAAAATATTTAAGTTTTTTAAGAAAGTGTGGTATAATTCCAGTGGGTCTTCACTTTAAGCAGGTGAGAGAGACCTGCTTAGTGGAAATTTAAGCCCACAAAGGAGCTTGGATGAAAACTACGCAATTCATCTTAGTTGTAATTATACTACTTTGTATATTTACAGTCAAGGCCTATTAGCTTTGACCCTCATTTTGAGGGCTAAGGTGGATTTACCTGCTTATATAAAGCTTACAAAAATCTTCAAAATAAAATCTAAAAACTATAAAACTTTTTGTTATTGCATTTTATAAGGTTATTTATTGATAGCAAGATATATCATAGACTTTTAAAGTGGATTGCTAGACTTGCTTATATTCATCGCTTTACTTCTTATATGATAAAAGGGCGATTTAGCTTCAAATGTTTTGACTTTACAAGTGGCACATTCTTTATTGTAAAAGGATTCTCGAACAATCCCTTTCTGCCTTCACAAAAGAAACCCCTCCCCTCTGTCATTGCAGGAAAGCTCTACCAAAGAAGCAATCCGCTTCTTTTCTGTCATTGCGAGGAGCAAAGCGACAAAGCAATCTAAAAAAAGAGACTACCACAGCTTCTTACGAAGCTTCGCAGTGACATTTCAAACTACTTTGTGTGTCATTGCGAAGCCCTTTAGGGCTGAAGCAATCCACTTCTTCCTAACTATTGCGAAGTTTTATACTCCTTCCCTCTGTCATTGCGAGCGTAGCGGAAGCAATCTAAAAAGATTTGCAAACAAACCTAAACTACCTATCGTGTCATTGCGAGGAGGCTCTGCCGACGAAGCAATCTAAAAAGTCGCACATACCACATAACTCACTACACGCAAGCCACATAAATTCCAGCAGTTGCTGATAAGCTTTGATAGTTTTTTTGAAATTTTTGGGCTGAGGCTAGAGTTAAGCCTCTGCGAAGCCCATAAAATTTCTAAAATTCAAATGTTACCACAAATGCGAATTTCACACCAAACCACCCTAAATTCCAGCAATTACGGCATATAGCTTCAGTTTTTAAGAAATTTAGGGAGGTTAGCGGACTTTGCGTCCGTGCCTCCCAAAATTTCTTAAATCTTAGGCTAGCTGTCTTGAATGCGAATTTTTAGAGAATTTCACACTTCCACATAAGGCTCCTGCCCCTCTTTATAAAAATCATTTCCCAAACAATCAATCGCCACAATCGCAGGAAAATCCACCACACTAAGCCTCGCCACCGCTTCAGGCCCAAGCTCAGGATATGCTAAAACTTCATATTTTTTAATACTTCTTGAGATAAGCGCTCCAGCCCCGCCGATAGCCACCATATACACTACCCCATTTTTCTTCATACTCTCCACTACTTCAGCACTTCTATATCCTTTGCCTATCATACCGCTCACGCCTTGATCTAGCATTTTAGGTGTATATTTATCCATTCTCCCACTTGTTGTAGGTCCTGCTGCCCCTACTGCTTGATCTTTATTAGGATTTGCCGGTGTTGGACCTAGATAGTAGATAATCTCATTATTAAAATCCACAGGCAATTTCTCTCCCCTATCTAGCGCCTCCACCAGCTTCTTATGTGCTGCATCTCTAGCTGCGATGATTGTCCCCGTAATTAGCACATTATCTCCAGCTTTTAACTCTTTTACTTTCTCTTTTGTAAGAGGTGTTGTTATTCTAATTGTTGCCATTTTCTTCTCCTTAAAACTTAAATTTTATTACTATTTTACTCACTCTAAGCCATATTTAGCTAAACCCTTCTTTTTTGACAAACCCTCACATCATCATTGCAAGAGTTTTAGCTCTAAAGCATTCTAAAATCTTCCCAAATCTCCCACTGGCTGTCTTGAGTGCGAATTTCTAAAGAATTTTTAAAGCTCTCCATCTGCATGCCTTGCCGCATGGCAGTTTATATTGACACACACAGGAAGCCCCGCTATATGCGTAGCATACACCTCCACATTTACTTTCACAGCTGTATTCACTCCACCTAGCCCTTGTGGACCTACACCTGTTTTATTTGCTAGTTCTAGCAGTTCTTCTTCTAGCTTAGCATACATAGGATCAGGATTCTTACTATCCACACTCCTTACAGCTGCCTTCTTAGCTAGTATCGCACATTTCTCCATTGTCCCGCCGATCCCCACACCGATTACTAGCGGAGGACATGCATTAGGCCCAGCATACTTTACAGCCTCTAAAAACACTCTTTTTACCCCCTCAATCCCATCAGCAGGCACGAGCATCTTAAGTATCCCCTTATTCTCACTGCCAAAGCCCTTAGGAGCTACTTTAATCTTAAAGCCATCTCCCTCTACAATCCGCGTATGGATTACAGCTGGCGTATTATCCCCACTATTTACCCTATTATACAGAGGATCGCTCACTACCGACTTTCTTAAATACCCTTGCGTATAGCCCTCTGCTATTCCTTTATTGATAGCATCTTCTAGCCCTCCACCGACTATATGCACTTCTTGCCCCACCTCTACGAAAACCACAGTCATTCCAGTATCTTGACAGATAGGCATCATCTCTTTTTTGGCAATATCTGCATTTTCTATAAGTTTGCCTAATATATCTTTTCCCAAAGGCGATTTCTCGCTCTCCCTTGCCTTGTTAAAGGCTTCATACATATCTTTTGTTACCACGCAACACGCCTCTATACAGAGGTTTTTTACAAGTTCTGTGATTTTCTCACACGAAATTTCACGCATTTTCTTACTCCTTTAATAAATTTATGTTATAATCCTACTAGCCCTAAGCTTAAAACTATCCTAAAAACGCATTAAGTTTTTGTTTAGTTTGGGCTATAGAGCTAAACTCACACACTAAAATTGATATAAATTTAATAAACAAAAGGTAAATATCTTGCATTTTGTTTTATTTTTTTATACAATTAGGTTGTAATTTCGAAATTCAATCAAGGAGATTAAATGAAATTCTTAAAATTAAGTTTGGCAGCAAGTGTTGCTCTAGGTGCTTTTTCTACAGCTAGTTTTGCTCAACCATTAGAAGAAGCTATTAAAGGAATCGATGTAAGTGGTTACCTAAGATACCGCTACAATGATGATAGATATGATAATGGAAATAGTGATGTTTCAGGTAGTATGGCAACTCACAGATGGAGAGCAGTAGCTGATTTCAAAACTCCAGTAGTAAATAATGTAGCTATCAACTTAGGTGTATGGTATAACAATGACAACAACAATGTAAATCACGGTAACGGCGACAATGCAAATGGAGCTCCTGGAACTGGAACAGGACTCGGTTCAGGTAGCGATGGAAGCTTCGGTGTAAGAACATTCTATGCTACTATCACTCCAGATAGCACAGCTACTACTATCATGATTGGTAAGCAAGAGCTTAACACTCCTGTTACAAACGCTTATGATGGTGATAGAGGAACAGGTATCTTAGCTTTAAACAACGATATTGAAGGTTTAACTTTAGTAGCAGGTGCATTTGATTCTTGGATGATTAATGAAGTAAATCCAAATGCAACTTTGACTGCTGATTTCAACTCAATTACTAAACCACTTTATACTTTAGCAGGTATTTATAATGTAGATACAGCTTGGGGTAACTTCGGCGGACAACTATGGGGCTTCTATATCCAAGATGCAGTAGATGCTTTAGTATTCGGTGAACTAAGCTGGAAAGGTAGCCTATTCAACGCAAAAGCACAATATACTTATGCTTCAATTGATAATGATGCAGAATCTATTTTTGGAACTCTACATGGTACCGTTGTAGGTAAACCAAAAGCAGACATTTCTGAATCAAATGATTTAGCAGTAATTGAACTAGGTGCAAACTTCAAAAACGATTTCCAACTTCCACTAGATATGAGAATCGGTTACATCACTAACTTCGCAGATGGAACAGCAGTTTCTCTAGAAGATGAGGGAACAAATGTTTCTCGTGCAGGTAAGATTTGGTGGCAAAATGCTGGAACAGGTATCAGCACTTCAGCTCTAAGAGGTTATGGAGTTCAAGGTTTTGGCATGGAGCAAGATGTTGATGTATTCTATGCAAATGTAAATTATGGATTTATCGATGAGAGATTAAATCTAGGTTTAGATTTTGCTTGGGGTAAAAACAAAGTTTCTACAGCTAATGTAGCAAATTCAGATTATAAAGTAGAATTTACAGAAATCACTCCAACTATCAGCTGGAAACATAGCAAGCAATTAACTCTATCTACCTACTATGCATTCTTAACAAACGAATATTCAGGTAGCGTAGTGCCAGCTGGAACTCCAGACCAAGATAGAAACAGATTCCGTGTAGAGGCAAAATACAGCTTCTAATCCAATCTGTCATTGCGAGAGGTTCTCCTCTCCTCTGTCATTGCCAAGCCCTTTAGGGCTGAAGCATAGAAGCGAAGCGTTATCCAAGAGCGATAGCGAAGTACAAATTCACTCCTTTTCATTGTAAGCATAACAAAGTAATCTCTTTTATTTATAATTCATGCAAAACACTAATAATTAAGTTTCTTTTTATATCTTTAAAGATATTATTAATCAAAGCTTTAAGGAGCTAAAATGCGAAAAATGATACCTTTTGAAGAAATCAAACAAAAAGCATTGCAAGACCTAGAAGTAAAAGCAGAATATGAGAAGCTAGAAGATGAATTTAGGCTTATATCTATGATGATACAAGCAAGACTAGAAGCAAAACTAACTAAAAGAGCAAGTAGTTAGCAAAATGGGTGTTAGCCAAAATCAAGTAGCAAGAATTGAAAGTGGAAATGTAAATATCAAATATCTTAGTATTGTAAAGCATTTACAAGCCTGTGGCAAAAAGCTAACACTAAGCAGTTTATAACCAAAACAAAAACCGACAAAAATCCAAAGGAAACAAAATGACTTTAAACTTAACACTTGAAAATGCAAACGATGATTTTTTAAAAGCCATTAAAGCTATGGCAAAACTAAGCAATGTAAAAGTAAAGGTAAAAGAAAGCTCTATGGATAGAGCTTTAAAGGAACTCAAAAGAGGAGAAGTGATAAAATGCAAAGACTTTCAAGATTTCAAAAAGAAAGTATTAGAATGAAATATCAAATCCACTTTTCCAAAGAATTTAAAAAAAGGCATTAAAAAGCTTAGCCAAAATGATATAGAGCAGACTTTTAAAATAATTGAAAAACTTATTAATAACGAGACTCTTGAAGCAAAATATAAAGATCACAAATTAAAAGGTAAATTTAAAGATTTTAGAGAATGCCATATAAAACCCAATTTGCTTCTAGTCTATCAAAAACAAGAAGATATACTTATTTTAACTTGTATTAACATCGGCACTCATAGCGATTTATTTAAATCTTAAATGGATACACTTATTTTAGACTGCTTCGTCGCTCCACTCCTCGCAGTGACACATTTTACCTTGTCATTGTGAGCGTAGCGAAGCAATCTACAAATGAAGTGCAGTGCAAATCTAAATTCATACAATGCTTTAAAAATAAATCATAATTAATATTTTAAACTTGATTTTATTAAGAAATAGCTATACTTTCATCGCTTTAAGCTTGTTTTTATTGTCTTTTAGAGATGTAAAAGGAGCTAACATGGAATTAATAATAATTTTTATAATTTCGTTGATAGTTCTAATTCTAGTTTCAAAAAGAAACTAGAAAACATAATCTAAAAAACACAGTAAGATTCTAGTTAATACCTGCTTAACTTAGACTTAAAGCAGTGTTCTATAAGAATACATAAAAATTTATCTTTAAAAGGCAAAGCAGGTTAGGATCTTTCCTTTTTGCTTTTTTTAATTTATTCATCTAAAAACTAAAAATCACACTACAAATCTTTAAACAATCTGCAAATAAATCTACTAAATAATAAATTAGTTAAAGCATACAATCATAGCCTATTAAGCATAGTATATTTTTAAAAGCTTGTTGCAATCAAAAATCTTCTAAAACCTTTATCGTTAATAAGATTTACTAAGCAAATCACAACCTTTAAAACAAACTCTATCAATATGAGAATTAAAAAGAAAAAAAGAAAAAGAATAAAGTATAAAAGAGATATAAAGAATAGTAAGATTAAATAGTAAGATTATTAGGAAGAATCCTAAAACTTCTTCTTCCTAACATCTTCTAAAATATCATTAGCGATTTTATTCACACTTTGGGTA
>NZ_QXJG01000018.1 GCF_003670295.1 Helicobacter burdigaliensis | reverse complement strand
TTGATATTCTTCTGCAATTCCCTCACACACTGTATACATATAATCTACCTTAGGAAGATAGGTTTTGCATAGGTAATCGTTAAAATCCGCAAATAATCTTAGCCACCTTTCGTTATTTTCCAATTGTCTTGGATAATATTCTCTTGCATCAAAAATCACTTTAGCATTCTTTTTATTCTCAAGAACAATAGGCAACAGCACAAGATCATGACAAAAAATCACATCAAATTCACGATTTAACAAAAAATCCCCTATGGGAAGACGCGTAGGAATTTTTACAAGTTTTAAATAGTTTTTATTTGCCACATCTTTCTCAAGCTGCCTTTCTTCTTCTTTATTCCGTTTTTTTGGAGTCTTATAATTAAAAATTTCCCCTTTAAAACTATTACTTCTAGTTATTCCTATCCCTACAACACTAAGTAAGTTATTACCCTTTAAGGCAGTAATTAATCTATTTGTTCTAGGTTCTTGCAATGTATTACCTTCGCACACAATACATATTTTTTTCATTCGCTAATCCTATAAAGTTCTTCCCATTTTGCAATATTATACAATCTCCATAAAAAATTTTCTTCTCTAATTTCTACTTTCAAAAAAATTTTTCTTAAAATTTTAGAATCTTCAATGGTTTTTTTCATTTCTCTTTTAAACACCCCCCCCCCAACCATAAACTTTGCGGAGATTCAAATCCCATTTTATTATAGCGGTATAAAATATTCTGAGGCAACAACCCTTCCATGCTTTTTCTTAAAAGATATTTCAAATATCCTTTTTGGAACTTTAAATCTATAGGCAAAGAAAAAACAAAATCCACCAACCTATAATCCAAATAAGGCAAACGGGTCTCTATACCAAATACCATAGAATCTCTATCTTCATAACGCAATAATGCTTGCAATCCATTTCGCATAATAATCTTTCTATTAAAAGTTTCAAAATCTTTATAACCAAATATATCTTTAAACATCTCTTTATTTAAAAATTTAGCTTTAATATTACTTCTTTGTAAAATCCTATCAAAATCAAAATCTACATCATTAGTCTTATTATATTCTGCAATAACAAGCTCTTTAGAGTATCTAAAACTTTTCAAATTTCTAAAAAATTCCTCCTCACTTATATTTGCTTTTAAGGCTTCTCTATAAATTTTATCCAAATAGCTCTCATACCCTAAAAAAACCTCATCAGCACCCTGTCCATCAAACATCACTTTAATTCCAAGTTCTCTTGCTGTTTGCATAACAAAATATTGCATATAAATAGAGGTGCTTCCAAAAGGCTCATCTTGAACCAACATTACCCTTTCAAGCGTTTCAAAAAAATCTTTTTTACTGGGTTCTATAACACACAAATTAATCCCTAAATACTTTGCCACCTCTCTAGCCCATTTACTTTCATCACTGGAAGTTAATGAAGATTTTGCATGGATTGCTATAAATTCTTCTTTTTTAGGATGATATTTTGTAATAAGCGCATTCACACAAGAACTATCTAATCCACCACTTAAACAACCTCCAATTTTCACATCACTACGCAATCTTAATCTTATAGAATCTTCCAATAATTCCTTAGTTTTTACATAAAAATTACTAGTATCAATCTCTTTCTTTGTGAGGGCATAGTAAGCAGTTTTTTGTATTTTAAGCTCTTTTAAATCAATAACCATATTACAAGATGGCTCTAACCTAAAAATATCTTTAAAAAAAGTTTCATTTTTATAACAATCAATATTGCCTCTAATAATAAAGGGAATTATTGCAGGTATATTCGCTTCTCTTTTTTCCAAAAATGGTAAAATAGCCTTAATTTCTGAAGCAAAAACAAATTGTTCTTCATCATAAAAATAAAAAAAAGGTTTTTCTCCAAAGCGATCACGACTGCAAAAAATCTTCTCTTTTACTTTGTCATATAAAGCAAACGCCCACATACCATTAAAATGCTCTACACAAGATTCCCCCCAATAATCATAAGCACAGAGCAATACCTCCCCATCACCTTGTGTATTAAACCTATATCCTTTCAAAAATAATTCTTGTTTTAACTCTAAATAATTATAAATTTCTCCATTAAAGATAAGGGTATATTTTTCTCCAAAAGACATAGGCTGATTAGAACGACTATCTAAATCCAAAATTGATAATCTTGCATGACCCAATAATAACTGCTTATCTTTAAAATCAATTTCCACAAAATTCTGATAATCTGGTCCTCTGTGAGAAATTTCTTTCAATCCTGCCTTAAATTTTTCTAATACAGCACTACTTTTTTTACAATATACACCTACAATCCCACACATTAATTATTTAACCTATCATTCAACTTTTGTATTCTATGGAGCAATTTTTCAAAAAAATCCACAATTATTTGCCCCCCCCCCCGACCATTATTGCAATCAATATTATTTTTATAGTATTGCAAAATTTCATCTTGATATTTTTCATTCCCATTTTGCAATTTCTCTAAACATTTTATAATCTCATCAACACTATGTGCCATCAAATGCAATTTTGGATTAACAATTAAACTCTTAAGACTTTTATTATCTGATAAAAAATCAATCTCTGGCATAAACATAACTGCTGGCTTTTTAGTAGCCAAAGGAAAAGTTTGCATTACACTAGAACCATTACCAATAATCGTCAAAGCCTCTTGCATAATTTGCCTTGATAATCTTGGTGCATCATCATAAACAAAGCCTTCATTCCCTTTAAATGCTTTAATGATATTTTGCATAAAAATAGCTTTACAACTTTCAGGATGCGGTCTAAAAATGACCTTATATCTTTCTTGTAATAGTCGTGTAATAATCTGCGTAATATTTTCTTGATTAATTCCGCTCATATCTGAACCATCCTCTCTTAATTTAGAGATTGTAAAAGCTACTATTACAGTTTTTTTATCACTTTTATTCACATCCATATCGCCAATTTCTTGAAGATAAGAATCTAAGCTAGGATATCCAACAAATACAAATTTAGATGGATGAGCAAGACTACCCAAAAAACTTTGATAAAACTTTTGCATTTCTTTTGTATGGCAAAAAATATAATCAAAATTTACACGGCTACCAATTAGACTATCTGCCCCTTCTTTTGTAAAATAAAAATAATTTTGAACAGGATCTAATAAACCTTGAGGATTTAAAATAGAAATAACACTAGAATGAACTTTTGCATAATGGGAAGTTACATGCATAATACTTACGCATTTTATATATTCCAATAAATCACACCTTGCTATAATTACATAAGAATTCCGATATTTATTTTGGTATTCATGATAGTTTGCAATATCTGTTACAAAAAATACAATAGGAATGCTTCTATTTTCTAATTCTATTGCAATTCCTCTTACATGTTCTGAATGCGGCAATTGTGTAACCAAGAGTCCAACACTGCAATTATTTCCATTTGTTAAAAAATATTTTTTATAGTATTTATCAATCTTATCAGCACAAAATACCAACCCATCAGCATAGTTATTTATTCCATAATTTATAAGCTTTTCTTCTAAATCAAAATATCTATATTTTGAAACAATTAGAACCAAGCCTTCTTTATCATTTTTAATCTTATTAGCTACTTTATCTAAAGATAAAGCCGGTTCAGAATCATCAATAAAACTAAAAGTTGCCTCTTTTTCAATTTTAGATAAATTTAAAACTACATCTTCTCCATCCCAGTTCTTAGGGTAAATATAATAATGCATTTACTTTCCTTAACCAACAAACCAATACTCATATAAACGACATGCAGGGATACTTACACGCCCATCAATCTCACCTTTTTGAGAAGGTCCAACCAACACAAAATCACATTGGTTAGCTAAGTGGCTATTAAAATAATCCACATTTACAATTTCTCTATCCTCATAAAAACCTGTTTTATAATCATCTATAAAACAAAGCACCTCAACTGCTGCTTCTTTAGCAAAAATATTTGCCAATTTTCCTGCATAAGCTGCACCAAAAATCGCTATTTTTCCTTTAATAACCTCAGGAAAACAATTTTGTAAAACACTCTTTGCATTTCTTTTTATCGTCTCTTCACTTTTATCATAATAAAATAAAGGAGGATTAAAAGGCTTCTCGTCTTGCTTTAAAAAAATAAGTGTTGGCGATACCGATGGCAACCCTCTTTCTAAAGGCAAATATCTCCAGCTATCTTTTCTACCCATATATTCTTCTACGGCTTTTACAAACTCACCTGGATTTTCCATTTTAATTCTTTCTGCTTCTTTTCTGTCATAAGATTCAAATTTACCACAATCTGTAGCATGTAAATACTCAGTAATATAGCACCCCCCCCCCAATAGCAAATAATTATTAGCAAAAGCAAGTTGTAAAATTTTATAATGATGATATGAATAACATCCTTGTGCAAAACCTCCACCAAGAGGAGAACGCCAAATAATTACACCATCTTTTTTACATAAATTATGCAAATTGGTAAATAACATCTCTTGATTGAATACCCAATGTCCAATATCCTTACAAGTTACTACATCAAATTGTTTTTCATAACCATATTCTTTTTTTAAATCTTTCCCCAAATCAAAACGATGTGCATTATGATAACCTTCTAAATCAATGCATTCATAATGACTAGCTCCATAATTTTCATAAACAATTTTTGCGCTTTTTCTTTCTTTTGAATTATGAATAGATTGCCCTTCCCTATTTTCTGTTAAATCCTGCGAACCACATTCAACAACATTAAAACCTTTTTTAACATAGTCATTTTCCAACAAAAACTCAATTTGTTGATAATCTTCTTTATAAAATCCCATTATTTCTCCTTATTATTTTGAATAAATTTTTTAATCTCACTTACCATTCCCTTTTCATACATAAATAACAAAATTTCCTCTGGAATATTTTTTAAAGCATCTGGAATTACAAAATATCTGGTTCCCAAGTCATATTGCATCGCAAAATAGCCATTTTTAATAAATTTTTTCCTCAAAGTTTCTTGATTATTTACTGAATACAAAGAACATTTTTTGCAATAATTAATAAATTTTTCATCATTTTTATATAAAAAGTCAGATTGCTTGATACATTCCTCTAAACTTTGTTTAAAAATATTTGGAATTTTCTCTCTAATTTGTGGATAAAAATAAAATTGCCCACAACACCCAAGCACACTTCCATCTTGTTGCACTAAATAGCTATTACCATAACTTGCACAAGTTCCAACTTGATAACTTGGTTGCTTATTTTTTACAGCCTCATATACAATACCCTCCTCTGAAGTTTTAAACATTTCATTAACACTAATTTGATTAAGTTTATAAGGCTGATAAAACTCTAACATAGAATCCACCTCATCTTCATTTTCTTTTTGCTTAGTAAATTGAACTTGCACATAAAGCCCCCCCCCCCGCAGAGAATCTGAAAACTCTTTAAAATAAATAGGCGCATAAATCGCATTTTCAAATGCTTGTTTAGTAGCAGGTTTACGCACTATTTTATAAGTTTCATATTTAACCGAATCAATACTAAGTGCCACATGAGACAATCCCAATTCTACTGCTTCTTTAATATCATTTTTAGTAAGCAACCCTCCATTTGTAGTGAGCATAGAATTCATACCATATTTTTGAACTATTGCTAAAACCTCTCTCCATTTTTTATAAGTAAAAAACTCTCCATTTGGGGTAAAATCAATAGTATTTATCCCATAATCTTTTGCTTTTTTAATCATTTCCTCAAAGTCTTCTGGCTTTATTTCTCCCACCCACTCTGGACGCTCTCCAAAATAATCTGTGCTATACCCTTCTCCATGAAAAGGACACATGCCACACTTATAATTGCATTTTGAAGTAACTTTTATATTAAGAATTTTATCCATTTTTTTCCTTATTATTAAAATATTCTTGTATCCATTCAATGGTTTTTTCTTTAGCATTATAAAAATTAAAACATTCATAATTCCTATAATCTTCAATTTTCTTTTGGTAATCACCTTGTTTTATAGAAAGCTCAATTTGATTAAATACGCTTTTTATCTCTTTAGTTCCCTTACAAAAAAACATTAACCTTTCATCAAAGTAATGTTCTTCGCCAAATTTTAATGAAAAATAATGTTCTTTATCTTCGGTATATACAATAGTAGGCTTAGCAGTAGTTAAAGGATAGGTATATCCCATTGAAGAACAATCTGTAATAAGACAAAAAGATCTAGCAAACATTTCAAAGCGTGATAAAAAATCAGTATTTAAAAACACATTTTCATTATTTTTTAAATCTTTTTGCATATTTCCAATAATTTTATCGGCATAAACTGGATGTGGAGAAATAACCACTTTCTTTTTAAGACTTAAACTAGCTTCTATTATTTGCTTGTAAATCTCTAAATTATCCAAATATGTAAATGAAAGCAATACAAATTCTTCATCGATTCTTTTTTTATTTTGCAAAAATTTGCAATATTCTTGATAATCTTTTGAAAGCTTCATATAACCAAGCCTTAAACTTTTAGTTTTACTCTCAAACTTCTCAAAACATTCTTTATTGACTTTCTCTATTTTTTTAGCTCCACAAATTCTATAATCCAAACAAGAACAAACATGATAAAAAAAATCTTTATCAAATACATTCTGATCAAACAGATACACGCTAGAACCTTGAAATCCATGCGTAAAATCAACACTAACAACATTTTTATGCGTTGGTTCACCATTAGCTAGCAACATCATATCCACATTATCAATAGTTTCTAAAATTGTATGAGGAGCTAAAACACAAAAGCTTTTTTGAGCATATTTTTCATATAGTTCTTTAGTAAAAACAAAATAAATAATACCAAAATTAAGTTTGCTTAACTCCTCATCTATTTTTACAAAATGCCCCTCTATATATTTATTGCTAATGACAATTCCAATATAAAAATTATACTTATTTTGCTTTTTGTATATCTCTATTGTCTCTTTTAAAAGCTTACCGCAAAATTCAATTCCATTAAGAGAGGAAATTCCATATCTACTTAACTTGTTTTGTATTTCTTTATAATATTTTGTTGAAGCATTTAAAACTAAATCATTCTTATCAATTTCTAAAACTTTAACTTCTAAGCTATCCTTTTTGTTATTATCATCTATAAAACAAATTTCCGCTTTTGGCTCAAGCAGTGTTAAAATATGTCCAATGCCCTCACCATTCACACCTTTAGGATATATAAAATATCTCACACAATTCCCTTTATAAATCCCAACATAGCATTTACCATCTTAGTATTTTGCACAATAGCAAAAACTTCTTTATGTTCTTTAATAACTTTTTTAACTTTTTTAACTTTTTCTTTATCATGTTGCACAAAATAAGAAATACCACTTATATAACCCTCAATAGTGTCAGGTTGCATAATATCAAATATTCCTTCATATGCTTCATAATATATTTGCTTAAAATCTATTTTTAATTGCTTACAAGCATTCTGCCACAATATCGCATCTTGCCCATAGCAATTTTCATAAACTACCTTTCTTCTTGCCTCCATTGAAGCAATTAAACTAATATATGCCCCTCTTGATTTTGCAGCATATTCTGCAATACTCTCCCCTTGTTCAAGTGGAAATGTATTACAAAATATATCAATGATATGCCCATACACATGCGGATTGACAAATCCAGGCATGAAAAATCTCTCACTAATGCCAAGTACTTCCACTTTTTGTCTAATAAGTGGTATATTTCCGCTACCCGCTGCGATAAATATTGTATTTTTATGCTTTTTCATCACTTCTGCAATGCAGTGCAAATATTCATCACTATCAATCTTTACCAATCTTCCAATCACACCCAAAACAACCGTATCATCTTTAATAGGATATTTTTCTTTCTCTTTAGTAATAATATTCTCATCTATAGGAGGATTATAAAATTTTTCAATATCCATAGGAACAGAAAAATTCTTAAAACTAAACTTACTCTTAGGGTTAAAATGGCTAATCCTCCCATCAATACCCTCTATATCATAGCTTCCATTCCCATGTGACCAATAAAGTTGGCGTGGAGCACTTCTAGTAGCTAGCAAAAAATCACTCCCATCTAAAGGCCCATTAGAAATTAGAATATCCACCCCTTCGCTTAAAATAGATTCTCTTAAAAGTAAGGCTTTTTGTAGATGTGAAACATAATAACTTTGCTCTTTTACAATCTGGAATACTGGATTTATAAACTTTATCCCAAGATTGCAAAGCTCTTGTGCTAATTCTAGATTATCTTCGCTCTTTTGCACATAATTCATACTATAAACGATTATTTCATATTCTTTTTTAAATTCTTCATTGCTTAAAAGTGCTTTAATAAGTGAATATTCCACTTTAAAAGGGGAGTTCTCCACAACCCTATCTTTTAAAATTGCGATTTTTTTCTTACCCTCGCTTACTTTTTCTTTACACTTTGGCAAAGTTTTAGCATACTCTATATAGTAAGGCTCTACAAGCTTAACGACTTTTTGATTAAACTCTTCCCAATCCTCATCAAGCTGGGCAGAATTTCCAAATTTATGGTAGATATAAAAATCCACATACATAGCAAAATCTAAATTCCCCTCTTTTAAAAGTCTTGTTAAAACCTCTAACCAAAGCGGAAAGTTCTCCCTCCATTTTAAATCATTAAAATAATGCTTCACATTCCAAAAAACATGCATAGACCACAAAAATACATTTCGTTTGTTAAAATCATCTAAACCCCAAAAATACTCGCTCTCAAATGTGTCTTCTTGAATCTTTAAAATCCATTCAATAGGTATTTTATAATAAGGCAAAAAGCCTAGCAAAAATTCATTAAGAGAAATTACATAATTCTCCCTTAAGCTCAAATACACCACTAAGGATAAAAAGTGCTTAACCGCCTCTTCTCTCTCTCCAGCAAGCAACAATGCCACACTACTAAAATCCGCAAAAAGCAATCTCTCATAATAAGAAAGATTAGTATCTTTTATATAAGGAGCACATAAATTTATATATTTTAAAAACCGCTCATCTTTGCTGACACCCTCCATAAGCCCATAAGCCCATAAAATCTCCCTATCTGGCACATCGCCTTTTTCAATGATAATACTTAAAACTTTTTCTCTAATCTTACTAACAATTTCTTCTTTTGTTTCTTTTTCTAAACTTTCTTGCCAATCTTGCCCAAAAGCACGGATTAAAACCATCGCTTCATTGAGCTCTTTTTTACTTTTTGCTTCTTCTAGTCGCTTTAAAATCTCTTGTGTTTGTAACTGCATGCATACTTCTTAAAATATTTTTTAACTATATCGGCTAATTCTAGCAAAACTTTATAGAAAAAAAGCTTATTTTCTCTATAACCACCTTTCTACATCCAATCAATAATCTTTGTAACCTCTTGCACCCCAAAGCATTTTATCTTTAAATCCTGCTTAGGTTTTTTGGGTAAAATGGCCTTCTCAATCCCAAGCGAAATCGCCTCTTTTAATCTTTGCTCTGTATTAGTCACTTCCCTTATATCTCCTACTAAACTTACCTCTCCGATAAATACGCTACTATTTGAAAGTGCCCTATTTCTAAAACTTGAAAGAATCGCTGCTACAACCGCTAAATCCGCTGAAGTTTCCATTATCTTAATTCCACCTGTAACATTTATAAAAACATCATATCTATTAAGCGGAATTTCAAGCTTTCGCTCCAAAAGTGCTAGTATCATATTTAGCCGATTACTGTCAAATCCAGTGCTAGAACGCTTTGGCATTCCATAAGCACAATCACTAACCAACGCTTGTACCTCTAGCACAAGTGCTCTACTCCCTTCTAGCACCACGCTTAAAGCACTGCCTGGATTTGAAGTTTTAGAAGTAAAAAAGATCTTAGAAGCCTCCTTAGCCCCTACAAGTCCATTGCTTTTCATCTCAAAAATCCCAACCTCACTCGTATTTCCAAAACGATTCTTAAACCCTCGCAAAAATCGCAATTCCCGACTAGAATCTCCCTCGAAATACAGCACACAATCCACCATATGCTCTAAAATCCTAGGCCCTGCGATAGAGCCCTCTTTAGTAATGTGTCCGATAATAAACACACAAATCCCCCTCTCTTTAGCAAGTCGCATAAGCTCAAAAGTAACTTCTCTAACTTGCGATACACTCCCGGGGCTTGAACCAATCTTCTCACTATAAAGTGTTTGGATACTATCAATGACTAGCATTGTGTAATTACGCTCTCCCATAAGCGTTTGTGCTAGGATTTCTTCTAGTTTTATCTCGTTTAATAAATAAAGATTCTCACTCATAGCACCCAATCTTTCTGCACGCATTCTAATCTGTGAGCCACTCTCCTCACCACTCACATAAAGCACATTTTTGCCACTTTTGGCTAAATTGCTTGAAATTTTAAGTAAAAGTGTAGATTTCCCAACACCCGGACTCCCCCCTACAAGATACATTCCCCCAAGGACAATCCCTCCTCCAAGCACAATATCAAGTTCCGCTTCCCCTGAGCTAAAACGCGTAAATTCTTCCTCCTTTACCTCGCTAATTGGCACAACTTTAGAAGCAAAATTTACTCCCACACTCTTAAATGCACTAATATGCTCTTCTTTTAGCTCCAAAAAGCTCTCCCATGCTCCACAATTAGAACATTTCCCAAGCCATTTAGAGCTTTGGAATCCACAATGCTGGCATTCATAGATTTGTGCTTTCTTTTTAGCCATTTTTAGCCCTCATAAATAGAATCTAAAATCGTCTTAATGTATTCTGCCTCATCAAACTTGATTAAATCATCTGCACCCTCGCCCACACCGATATATAAAATAGGCACACGCAAAGAATGGATAATACTAAAAATAGCTCCCCCCTTGCTCGTTCCATCTAGCTTAGTAACAATCACTCCATCAATTCCACCTAAAGTTTGTGAAAAAATCTTTGCTTGATCAAGGCTTGAAGTGCCTTGTGTGCCATCTAAAATTAAAATTTTTCTATGCGGTGCACCCTCTTTTGCTTTATTGCAGATTCTCATAATCTTTTGCAACTCTTGCTGTAAATTACTTTGATTATGCAATCTCCCTGCAGTATCGATGATTACCCTATCTATCTTTTTTGCGACTGCTGAAGTAATGGTATCAAAGGCAACCGCACTTGGATCATGCCCCTGTTTTGAAGAGATTACTGGTATTTTTAGTCTCTCCCCCCAAAGGCTAATTTGCTCAATTGCTGCAGCTCTAAAAGTATCCCCCGCTCCTAAAAGAACGCTTTTCCCTTCTTTTTTATAAAGATTTGCAAGTTTTGCAATGCTTGTGGTTTTACCCGCTCCATTTACACCGATGATTAAATCCACAAAAGGACTTGCTTCTATTTTTTTTTCTTGCACCTTATCATAATAGCTCTCCCCCCTAAAAAGTCGCAGCAGTGCTACTTCTAGCTCATTTTTGCTAATCTCTTCCCCCAAAGGAGAAAGGATTAACTCCACTAAATCATAATCCATATCCGTAGAAATAAGTATCTCTTCTAGCTCTTCTTTGCTTAGCTTTTTTTGTGCTTTGGGTAAAATCTCCCTAATATTTTGCGTGGTTTTTTGTAAAGTTTTTTTAAGTAGTTCAAACATTATTGCACCTTTAATTTTGTAATGGCTTGTGTGAGATTAAATTCAATCATTTCTTCTGGAATTGCCCCTAAATAATTTATCACATAATCCCCCATTTCATCATAAATCACTAAAAGTGGTATCCCATCAATACTTCCTAATGCCTCATATAAAGCTTTTCTCTCTTCACCCAAAAATAAAGGAAAACTTACAGCATTCTCACTTTTAAAAATATTTACACTCTCTTGCAAGTTTTCAAACTCTCCTACCAAATCATCAATAGGTATCCCAACTATCTCCACCTTATCCCCATATTGTTTTTTAAGATTCTCTAAATGCGGTATCATTCCAGAACAAGGCTCACACCAAGTTGTAAAGAAAAATAGCATGGTTGCTTTTTTGCTCTCTAAAGCTACTTTAATCTCTTTAAAAACATTTCCTTGTTGGGCATCTATACTTTTAAAATTACCCTTATCTTCTTTTTCTTGATAAATGATGATTTTATCTGTTTTTATATCCAAAACAAGATGTTTTAAGACTTTATTTTGTGGTTCTTGCAAACTCTCTTCACTTGCCTTTTCACTCTTTTCACAACCTACAAACAATAAAGCCACTATTAGCGCTATTAAGCCAATTTGATTTTTCATTTTATTCCTTTATCTTAATATCTGCACTCAATTCTGCATTATAAGGCCATCTTAATTCAATAATCCCCATTTCTTTTGGCATAATCTCCCCTTCTTTATAAATAAACCTTATAGCTTCAAAATCACGCGAATTATAGCCAGAAACTTCAAAATCTTCAAAGCTCACCATAGGTTTTTTACCCATTTTAGTGCATAAATCCACATATTCATTCCATAAAAACTTTTTTAAACTGATTAAAAATCCCCCAAATTGATCGTTAAAATCTACTTCTTCCCCATCTTCTGTGATAGCAATCCCTGTGCGTGAATGCGTTTGTGCATGCTCTTTTGTATAAAGGCATTCTTCTCTATCAAAAAAAGTAAATTCCTCTGTAAAATAAACAATATCATCTTTAATGCTATCTTGCCAAGGATGTTTTATAAGATAATCTTGCGTGCTTTCTTTAGAATAAATTTCTTGATGATTTTCTAAATGCCCCCGCATAAGACTTTTTGCCTCTTGTGTAAAAATTTCTTTTGCACTTTTGCAATCAAAAGTTTGTCCATATAATGTATTTAGAATCTTTTGCATTCCTTTTTCATTAGAGCAAAAAAATTCAATTTCTATCTTACTTGGCACTTTTAGTTCATCATTTAGACTATATTTCACCCTATGACGCTCTAATGTAAAATATCTCTTTGGTTTTGTTTTATAGACTATAGATTCTAATTCTCCGTTTTTTAAGGTAAATTTTCGCTCCTTTTCTTCTTTATCCTTACAAACAAATTCTAAAAAATTATCTTTATTTGTTAAAATTTGGCATTCTTTAGCATCTTGCACCACCTTAACTTTTTCATCTTTTTTAACAATCCAAAGATAAGAATCTTTTTTTAAAAGTTCAAAAAGATAATAATCTTCCTTTCCTAAAACTTCATATTCTTCTGCACCCTTCAATAAAGAAACCGCCATAAATACGCTTATAAAAATGGCTTTTTTAAACATTTTTTCCTCTTTGTTTTTAAAATCTTTGGCATATTCTAGCAATTTTTTGATAAATTTTTGACTTTTTTTATAAAAACTCTTGATTTTTTAAAAAAGCATTGATATAATTTTGTCTTTCTTTTTGATACTCAAATTGCGGGAGTAGCTCAGTGGTAGAGCATAACCTTGCCAAGGTTGGGGCCGCGGGTTCGATCCCCGTCTCCCGCTCCATTAATGTTTAAAAATCCCTAATAAAATTTGCCCGGGTGGTGAAATGGTAGACACAAGGGACTTAAAATCCCTCGGACATTGCGTCCGTGCCGGTTCAAGTCCGGCCCCGGGCACCACCATAATTTTAATGGCGACATAGCCAAGTGGTAAGGCAGGAGCCTGCAAAGCTCTCACTCCCCAGTTCGAATCTGGGTGTCGCCTCCAAAGAGGCTAACACGGGAGATGGCTGAGTGGTCGAAAGCGGCGGTCTTGAAAACCGTTGAGGGTAACACCTCCGGGGGTTCGAATCCCTCTCTCCCGGCCACTTTTTCTTTCTTTATCCTTTATTAAATATTCTATCTATCAAAATCCATAATTTTATTTTTATCAAAAGTATTTTTGAGTATTGCTAAATAATACAACCCACCAAAAGCTTACAATAAGCTCCCAATTTGTTAAAATTAGCATAAAAAGTATTATTCTCAATAAATTACGCAAGTTAAAACAATAATTAATACAAGATTGGCTATTTTAGAAAGTTTCGTCATCTATTAAATTGAAACAAAATTAAAAAAACTATAAATTAAATCTATAAATTCTCCCCAATCTCCACTTAAAACACAACACACCATAAGTTTTCAAAAATAGTCTTAAAATATCACTCACTAATAAAAAAACCAATAATTCATATTAAATTTTAAAATTCAAAAAACTTCAAACTAGATTTACATTATCAATAATATACTTTATGATTAACCTGTAATGAGTTAATTCTTATATTTACTTCCAAAATATTATTTGAAAAACTCTAACTCACTTTTTATAATTAAACCTATTTTATTTATATTCAAAATGCAATTCCTTTGTGGTTTCTTTTAGCTTACAAGAGGCATATTTTTGAATTTCTTTATTGATTTGTTGTTTAAGTTCAGAGTTTTCTTTTTGTAATTTAGTAATAATTTCTTTATTTTTAAAAACTTCATCTTTGAGCCTTACAACTTCTTCTATATTTTCCGCTTCTTTTAAAAATTTTTGCCTCTGCTTTTCTCTTAATAATAGTGTGCAAAAACCATCAGATACTCATATAAGCTCTTTAGAAAGGATTATTATAGCCAATTCCCAAAACCTCCATATCTTCTTCTTGGATAATTTTGATTGTTTTTATAAAATCTTTATCATTACTTGCATTAATAACAGAATAAAACGCTTTAGGTCTTTCTCTAATATATCCTAACACTTGTTTGTGTAAAAATTCATCGCAATTTTCATCCATAAGAATAAGAATAGCACCAAAGAGTTTGATTTTTCCTTACTCCAAGAACTTTCTACATTTGCAAAAATAAAAGTTTGAAGAATTTTACCCTTGGTTTTTGCAAGATTTAGTATATCTTCATATGAATTATAAGGAATATTTTGTCCATCAATAAAAAAGCAACCATAATTAATTACCTAACTTTGCTTTATAATATATTTTATAAATATTATAGCTACTTTTATTAAAAATACATTCTATGCATAATTTGATTTTCAATACCTATTCTAAATCCATTGTTTTACTTCCTAATGTCTTCATTTTATTGCAAGATTTTTCTTTAACAAATAATAAGCGATTAAAACCATACAAACTTCACTAACCACGCTACTTAGCCACACTCCTTTCAATCCATAGAAATAGCTTAGTATCTCCAAAACTACAAAAGGAACTGCAAGACTTTGCAAAATAGAAATCACTAAGGATAACTTTGGCTTATCAAGTGCGGTAAAAAATGAGGCACAAAGTCTAGGAAACCAAGAAAACAAAAACGAAAAAACATATAAAGCTAGTGCGGTTGTAGCAAGATTTACAAATTCTAAATTATTTTGCTTATCAAAAAACAAAACAATCTCTCTAGCATTAAAAAAGATAACCAAAAACACACATAAAGAAAGTAAAAATGCACCCACTAATATTTGCCTAAAAATCTCTTGAATGCGTGCAAAATTTTTAAATCCATAGTTATAACTAAGTGCAGGCTGTAATGAATCACACGTAGCTAAAATCAAACTAAACACAAAAGAACTTACATAAAGAACAATAGAAAAAGCAGCAACTGCTGTATTATTTGCAATTTTTAACAAAAGCATATTAGCCAAAATCGTAAAAAGCGAGCTAGAAATATTAGAAAAAAACTCAGAAGAACCATTATAAATGATATTTTTGAAAGTATAAAATGTGATTTTTGGAACATTAAATTTTAAAACCACTCTCCCAAATACAAGCATCGCTATCGCCGCAATCACACCAAAAAGCATACCTATGCAAGTTGCAAGTGCCGCTGAAAAAAGTCCCCAACCAAACACCACAATAAAAAGCCAATCTAAAAAAATATTAATAAGTGCAATGCTAATATTTATAGCCATACTATAAAGCGTCTTGCCACAAATTCTTAAATAATTATCTAGTGCAAAAGAAATAATAATAAAAGGTGCAAAAAGTGCAAAGATTTGCATATATTCCACACAAAGCTTTTGTAAAGAAGAATCTGCACCCATTATTTTACTTAAATCAAGTGCTAAAAAATAACCAAAAATCCCCATAATACAAGAAATAGCAAAAATAATCATCACACAAAATGAAAAAATATTCTTAGCCTTTTGAATTTTGCCCCTACCTAGATTCATAGAAATTTGCACAGATGAACCAATAGCTATCATATCAGCTAGTGCAAAACTTATCATAATAAAAGGCATCATTAAATTCATAGCAGCGAGTGCCTCACTCCCCAAATAACGCCCCACAAAAATTCCATCAATAATAAAATAAGCACATAAAAATGCAGCACTTGCCATATTTGGCAACGCACATTTTAAGAATAATTTTGTCGGATGTAATGTAGTATAAAAATCGTGTATTTGCATAAATCTTCCTTAAATTTTATTATATATTTAAAAATAAATAAAATTCATAAAGATTAATAAAGTGATTGAATACCTTTAATTGCTTCTTGGAAATCTTGTAAATTTGTAGAATTATTAAAATTTGGTTTTAGCACAAAAGTAAAACTTATAAAATCATTCAACATTTATTGCCTACTATTTTTAAAACTTGGTTGCTAATTATAACAAAAAAACCTACTTAGGTTTTTTAAATTTAGGAATAAGCCACCCTTAATACCAAAATACTTTTTAAGTAGTATAACTTTTATGACACAGCAACAAAAACTCTAAAAATTTCTTCTACTTATTTTAATTTTACAATATTCCATACACTACCTGGGTAGTTTTTTCCAAAAGGCTTCTTTTAAATATTTAGGGATAAATTTTTCACTATTTACTTTCAAAAAATCTAAGTTTTATTTAAAAGGTTTTGCTTCCATAAACACTCCATTTATACTCTTCACATTACTTGCATTCCAAAAATTAACATTTAGTTAGAATTTTTAGCTGTATAAAGCATAAAGTCATATCACTTCATACATCGCTTTTTAATTCAACTAAAATATTTGCACATAAGCTTTTTAATCTATTCAAACCCTTAGCAAAAATTACCATATATTCAGAAATTATCTTTCTATAAATTTATTGCAAATTTTATACAAAAACTCTATAGTCTCATTTATGAAAAGTTTGTTTATCTATATATTATTAGCTCTTATTGTTTCTTTAAGTGCACAAAACACAGATGAAATTTTAAAAGAGATTCTAAACAAAGATTTGAAAGAAAATTTTTCAAAAACTCCAAAAGGTGAAGAGTTTTTCAATTTCACTAAAAAAGCTTCAAAAGTCCTGCCTAAACAATAATGTCAAAGATTGTAACGCATTAGCCTATGAATTTATATCTGGAGTGCGTTTAGATTATAATATAGATTTTGCTTATATTCTTTATAAAAAAGCCTGCAATCTTAAATATCTTCCATTTTGCTTTAATTTAAATGATTTATATTTTGAGCTTAAAAACATTGATACAAAAACCTTTCAAACAAATTTAGACAATTTTATCCTTCAAAAAGTCCCCAACGTATTATTTCACCAAACTTCAGTTCTCCTTACAAAAGATAAAAAGGCTGCCTTTGCTTTTGTGAAAGAAAATTGTGATTTAGGTATTATAGAGATGTGCGGAGGACTTGGCTATCTGTATTTTAAAGCAGAGGAAATAGGGATTAAACAAGACTTACAAAAAGCAAGAGAACCAAGCACTAAAGCATGCAAGAAAAATGAAAAATTTTGCTTTGCACAAGCCTTTATAGAAATAAATGATAATCCCACTTTAGCCTATGAGCTTTTTTTAAAATCTTGCAAAGCAGGATATTATGATTATTGCTACTATTCCCTACCTAAAAACATTAAAGATAAAAATCTAAAATCTATCTTTTGCAAATTTCTCTGCAAAGCTACAACACTAAGTGCAAAAGGCAATTTTCCTATGACACAAAATCATGCACCTATGCTAGAGACATAGAACACTACATTGAAGAGCTTTCCTTTTCTAGCCAACCTTTTTAAAAAGCTCTTTTGTGTTACTAATAATTTGCTTCTTTAGCTCTTCTTTAGAGACTCCTAAAATCTCGCTCATTTTTTCCAAAACCAAAGGAATATAGCTAGGCTCATTCCTGCTGCCTCTAAAAGGGTGTGGAGTGAGATAGGGTGCATCCGTCTCTAAAAGCATGGCATTTAGAGGGATTTTAGGTAAAACTTCTACAAGTTTTCTAGCATTTTTAAAGGTTAAAACCCCTCCAATCCCATAAAAAAAGCGGTGCTTTGCCAATGAAAGAAGCTGTGAATCTGCATTAAAGCAATGCAAAACTCCTCCATTTAAATCCTTAGCATACTCGCTTAAAATCTCCAAGCTATCATTGCTTGCCTCTCTAATATGCACGATTAAGGGGAGCTTGTATTTAATAGCAAGTTTAATTTGTGCGACAAATGCCCTTTTTTGCACATTTTTAAGCTCTTCTTTAGAATCTAATCCCATCTCTTCTAAAGCCTCATCTATTCTATAATAATCCAGCCCACACTCTCCAATAGCCACGCATTTTTCATCACTCACAAAACTTTCTAAAAACTCCTCATCATATAAATGTGCATAATTTGGGTGCAATCCACTCGCAAAATAAATTTCTTCATATTTATGGGATAACTCTTTGGCTCTTTGCAAATCTTGTGGATGAGCTGCTGGGATAATAAAACGCGTAATCCCCTGCTCTTTTGCACGCTTTATCATCAAATCAAAATCTTCTTTAAAAACTAAATCATCTAAATGACAATGTGTATCACAAAGCTCCATTTTCTTTCCTTAAATAATTTTATGCTAAAATCATACCTAAATTATCTTAAAAAGCTAAGGATTTTTGATGTTTACGGGCTTAATAAGAGAGTTTGCCAAAGTGCAATCCTTGCAAAATAATCTCCTTGTCCTAAAGGCATATTATAAACCTAAAATTGGCGATAGTATCGCTGTAAATGGTGCTTGTCTAACTGCAGTGGAGATTTATACAAAGGGGTTTAGCCTAGAGCTAAGCGAAGAAACACAAAACAAAATTGCCATAGAAACTTACAAAAATTTAGTGCATATTGAACCTGCCCTAACCCTTAGCGATAGACTGGATGGGCACATCGTGCAAGGACATATTGATGGAATTGGGATAATTAGCAAAATTATACCCCATAGTATTGGCACTGACTTTTATATAAGCTTAAATAGTGAGCTTTTAGAACTTTGCATTCCAAAAGGTAGCATAGCAATCAATGGAGTTAGCCTAACCATCAATGAAGTTTTAGAAGATAAAATCCGTCTCACAATTATTCCCCACACCCTAAAACAAACGCTTTTTGCTCGCTATCAAGAAGGTATGCAAGTAAATATAGAAACTGATATGTTTGCAAGAATGCTAAAACACTTTCTAGACAACAAAAATAAAAATAAGTTAAGCTGGGAAAGCATAGATAAAATCTTAGGAAGCTACTAATGAAACCTACACAAAAAGCCGTCGCCCTAGCCTATGAGCAAAACAAACAACGCGCCCCAAAAGTCCTAGCTAAAGGGGAAGGCTTGCTTGCAGAACGCATTATAGAAAAAGCAAAAGAGTTTGATATACCTCTTTTTCAAAGCAAGGCGTTAGTGGATTCACTTATCCATTTAGAAATTGATGAAGAAATACCGCCTGAGCTTTATAAAGCAGTGGTGGAGGTGTTTATATGGCTTTATAAAACTGAAGCAAAAGCACAAGCTAGTAAATAGCTACCCTTAAAAAAATCAAAAAACTTAGCTTTCATAAACAAACTAGCTTTAATTCATATTGTTGCTAAAAGCAAGTGCTTAAAAATTTATTCTTTCCCTTGAAGTTACAATTAAAGCATTGCCCACAATTTTACCGCTTATCACCGCAAAAATTTAGCAAGTTTTAACCCCTTCCCTTTATAACAATGCATAAAGCGTGGAGGAATATCGCAATCTATGGACTTAATAAGATTTTAAAACACAAAAATCATAACAAATTTTAGCAAATATCATTTTTAAAAGTTTTTTATAAAGTCAAATCATATGTTTTGGAATCTAACGAGCGGTTTTACACTTCACTATTGCTTGTAGATAACGCTTTACTTGTATAAATCTCATAACAATAATAGTTCTTAGGTTTATATACTAATCTTTTTAGATGACTTTGTTGCTTAAAAATACAAAGCAACTCATAGCATTATGTGATAAACAAATACAAAGTATAGCAATGCAAGGGGAGCATACTTATTATATTAATCCAAGATTTCAAGCAATTATATCATGCATACCCTTGCAAACACAACTTTACCTCTAAAAAGAGATTGTCTTTATCTTAAAACCCTTTCCCAAAAAGCTCTTCTTCAACAATAGCACAAATAATATGTCCAATAACAATATGCGATTCTTGGATTCTAGGAGTGCAAGAACTAGGAACTTTGATGCAAATATCACAAAGCTCATTCATAGCCCCACCACTAGATCCGCTTAAGCCTATGCTAAAAATTCCTTTTTCTTTGCAAATTTCTAAGGCTTTGATGATATTTTTGCTATTTCCACTGGTTGAAATTCCTATAAAAACATCACCTTTAACGCCTTGTGCTTGCACTTGTCTAGAAAATAAATTTTCATAACCATAATCATTTCCTATGGCTGTAAGTATGCTAGTGTCTGTGCTTAAAGCAATACTTGGGATACCTGGTCTATCAAAATAAAATCTACTTACAAATTCTCCTGCGATGTGTTGTGCATCAGCTGCGCTTCCGCCATTTCCTGCTAGTAAAGTTTTGTTACCATTTTTATAAGCTTTTATGACTTCTAGTGAAGCTTTTTTGATAAGCTCTACTAAATTATCATCATTTAAAATTTTTGTTTTTGTTTCAATAGAATCTTGGATTTGGTTTTTGATGTAGTTTTCTAAATTTTGCATAATCTTACTCCTATTCATTCTATCATTATAGAAAAGATTTGCTGACTTTTAAATAAATTGCATTTTTATAAAATTCTATCCAAAAATCAATTCTCTTAAACAATTAAACAAAAAAATACATTATTTATTTTTCTGCTTTTCCCTATACTCCCTTTTCAACCTACGCACTTCTTTTAGGAAGCCAATATATGCAAATATCGCCCCCCCCCCCCGCACATTATTTGCCTTTATAAGTGCTGCTCCTAGTTTGTAGGTTAGATGGTTTTTAATTTTTATTGCTTCTTTATAATCTTCATAGGATTCTAGTGGGGGTAGTTTTAGATTTGGGTTTTGTGCTATGCTTTGTTTACAGAGTTCTTGTTCTTTTTGGTGGGTTTCTTTTATATAGGATAAGACATAGGGCATTCTTATATATCCTAGTAAAGATTTAGAATTACTTATCATAGCTTGTCCTAGTTTATAAGAGAGTTGGTTTTTGATTCTTTGTGTGGCTGTGCCATATTTGGTTTGGAAAGATAAAGTTTTGTTTAGTGATTGAATTTGATTGAGTTGAGTTGATTTTTCTTGTATATCATTTTGCAATTGATTAATTTGATTGATATTAGAATCTATAATTTGGTCTTTTTCTTTTATAGTTGTTTGCAGGGATTCTATTTGAGTTGTTTGCTTAGTAATAACCTTATCTTTATTTTGAATAATATTAGTTTTATCTGTGATATTTTGATTTTTTGTTTTAACAATATCAGCTATAAATTCAGCAATTCTATCCCAATACTCTGGTTTCATTTCTTTGAGTTCATAATTTTCTTTATAATTAGTTAAATCTTTTTTAGGAAACAATCTTTCTTTATGAGGAAAAAATTCTTTTCTTACCCATTCATTAGATTCTTCAAAATAGTCTACAAGAAATTTCACTGAACATAAAGGCATTTTAAATTTCATTTCTTCATTATTAGTACCTACAAAAACTTTTTGAATAGTCTCCTGAATTTCAATTCTACTTGGATCCAAATTATAATTGCTTAAAAATCTTGGTATCACTCTATTTAACCCCTTTAGTAATTCCATGCCCATTAAATCCAAACTCTCATTTTCCGCATCTGGAATTATAAAATTATCACTCCATTCTAATCCAATAGCATCCACAAAATCTTTTAGCAAATCTCCCTCTTTGAATTCATTTTTATCAAAAAGTCTTACAATTAAATTTTCTTTGCCAAAAATCTTTAAATATTTCTCTATTATATCTTGATAATTACATTGTTTTTCCAAACATGTCCAACTTGTTACATTTTTTACATAATCATTCCTATATCCACCGTGTTTTATATCCTGAGAATGCCAAGAAGAAATAAAATTTACCTGTTCTCTTAAATAGATAATAATTTTTATCTTTTTGATTTCAATCTTTTTTAAAATCTCTTTTAAAATATTTAGTTCTTCATAACATTCTATATCTTTTACAAAACATTCCGAGCTAAAAACAATATTATCAACATTGTTTTTTTGAATTTCTTCTTTATAATTACTAATGATAGTTTGTCTATTACTTCATTTGTTTCAAGAATTCTCTCAAGTGAAGAATGCACACATAATTCTTTTTTATTGCCAAAACACAACCTTAAAAGCGGAAAATGTTGACCACAATTTCTTGCTGTTAGAGGGAATAAATAATTATTATCTAATAAGTTATTATAATTTAATTCTAAAAATTTTTGTATCGTTGTTGTCCCTGTTTTCGGCGTCCCTATATGCACATAAGCTGTCATCTATTTCTAAACTCCAATTTCTCACTCAAAAGTCTTAAAATCATATCCACATTTTCCTCTAAATCCGCTGAAATTATGTGAATTTCCGGATTTTCTGGTGTCTCATAAGGGCTATCTATGCCCGTGAAATTTTTAATCTCTCCATTTCTAGCCTTTTTATAAAGCCCTTTGGGATCTCTTTTTTCGCAAAGCTCTAAAGGTGTATCGACAAATACCTCTATGAACTCTTCTTTTTCAAAAAGATCTCTTACCATTTTTCTTTCCCTCTCAAAAGGAGAAATAAAAGCACAAAGCACAATAAGTCCAGCATCCACAAAGAGCTTGCAAACTTCCCCTATACGCCTTATGTTCTCTACTCTTGAATCCTCATCAAAACCCAAATCTTTATTAAGCCCATGACGCACATTGTCCCCATCTAAAAGATAAGTATGATAACCCATAGAAAATAATCTTTGCTCTAGTGCATTTGCTAGAGTAGATTTACCGCTTCCGCTAAGTCCTGTTAGCCACAACACACACGGCTTTTGCCCCTTTAGCTTAGATCTTTCTTGTTGAGTGACTTTCGTAGCGTGCCAAGTTAAATTTTTATCCATTTTAATCCTTAAAATTTAAAAAATATCGGAGTAACTGATAAAACTATCAATGAATAAGTCAAAGATACCACAAAACCGATTTTCACAAAGTCTGTTGTCTTATAACCACACATAGAGCTTACCATTAAATGTGTTTGATAGCCATGTGGCATCATAAAGCCACAACTTGCCCCATAAGCTACCGCAAAAATAAAGGGCATAGGACTAACTCCTAAGCTCTGTGCAGTGGCAAATCCTATGGGAAAAGCAAGGGCAGCTGCAGCGTTGTTTGTAATCATTTCTGTTAAAAGCAAGGTTAAAAGATAAATCCCCACAAAGCTTCCATATACCCCATATTCTCCAAAAACACCTATAATAAGAGTGGCAAAATCTTTAGCCAAACCACTATCTATTAAAACTTTAGTAATAGCAAGTGAAGAACCTACAATGATAAAAATTTCTAAAGGAAAACGCCTTTTTAGTTCGTCAAATTTGACAAATTTTAGCATGAGTAAAAATAATAAAAACACAATCAATGCTTTAAGTAAAGAAAACACACCCAAAGCCGATAAAGCAATAATTCCTAAAAATCCTAACACCACAAATAAGCTTTGCAATTTATTTAATTTTTTAAATTTATCAATGTTTGAGATAATATAAAAATTTTTTAAAATATTTTCTCTAGTTTTAAAGTCCTTTCCTACACTTAAAATCAACCTATCTCCTGTATTTAAAATACTTTTACCAATTTTAGAGATATTTTGTGAGCCCTTTTTTAAAGCAATAATCCCTGCATCAAATTTAGTTCTAAAATTAACTTCCTTTACGCTTTTGCCTATCAAATTTGATTCTGGACTAATCACAACATCTATTAACTCTAAATCTTGCATTTTAACATCTTGTTTGCCTACTTCTAACCCTTTAAATTCCTTTAAAATTTCTAAATGGGCTACATCCCCGCTAAAAACTAATTTATCCCCCTTGCAAATAATCTCACTAGATCCCACAGGAGAGATACTCATCCCTTCTCTTTCTATTTCTATTAAAAATAAATATTCTAACTTTCTTAAACCATTTTTTTCAATGCTTTTGCCGATTAATGGGCTATCATCTAAAACTTCAGCACTTATTAGATAATCTTTAACTTCTTTCTCTTTATCTTCATAGCTAGGCAATAAAAAACTAAAAAACATCAAAACCACAAGCACACCCAAGCTTATGCAAATTCCAACTGCAAAAAAATCAAAAATCTTAAGACTTTCTAACCCATTCTGCACTACAAAAGAATTTACAATCAAATTTGTAGAAGTTCCTATTAGCGTCATTGTCCCACCGACTATAGAAAAATAAGAAAGCGGGATTAAAAGGCGTGAGGGAGTTTGGAATTTATTGTTTTTGATTAAACTCATAAAGCTTGCAACTACGGCAGTATTGTTTAAAAATGCAGAAATTGCACTCACAATAATCCCTAGCCTAAAAAGTGAAAAATAATAATTTTTGCTAATGATAAATTTTGAAATATATCCCATAAATACACTTTTTTCTATCACAACAGACACGAGCAATAAAAGCACTAAAACCACCAAAGAATCGCTTGTATATGCTCCAAGAAAAGTCTTTAAATCCAAATATCCTAAAAGATAATACAACAAAGCAACCCCTAAAAACAGCAAAGAAGCCCTAACCTTTCCACTAACAAGTAAGGCTAATAGAACTAAAATACTTAATGCTACAATGATTTTCATATTGTTTTACACTCCCATTCAGGATAGTTTTTTCTTATATAAGCATTGAGTTCAATTTCTGCTTGGGTATAATTTCTAGTATTTTCTTCATTTTCTAAAATTTCTTCTACCATACCTGCTGCAAGGGTTTCATTAGAATATTTGTCTATAATTATAAAGCTACCTAAAGTTTTATTTTCCCTATAAGCTTTTAGGGCTACTTTTTTACTAAGCTTTAAGGTGCATTTGGCAATATCATTAAGTCCTAATGCATCACTTTGAGATTCTTCAAAGGTGTTAATATCCTTTTTAAAATCAATTTTGCTTAAAATAACACTCGTGCTTAAATTTGCAATTTTAATCAAATAATTTTCATTTAATTTTAAGCTTTTTTCACTCATCCACACAATCATAGCTTTAAAAGCATTTGAGATTTCTATATTTGCACTTTTAGAAGCAATAACATCTCCTCTTGAAATATCTATCTCATCTTGCAAAGTTAGCGTAATGGCACTTGGGAAACTTGCATTTTTAGCACTTTGTGCTTTTTCATCTTTATTTAACGCTTTTAAATTTTTTATATCTGGTGTGATAATTTCCTTTATTTTACTTATTTTTAATGAAGGTAAAACCACAATTTCATCATCCACCTTCACACTCCCACTTGCAATATTTCCACAAAACCCCCTAAAATTTAAATGCGGACGATTGACATACTGCACACTCATAATAAACTCATTAGTATTTGTGCTAATAATAGGCAAAGTATCTAAAAGCTCTGATAGGGTTTTTCCACTATACCAAGGAGTATTAGCGCTCCTAAAAGTGATATTATCTCCATCTACTGCACATATGGGCACAAAATTAAAATTAATATCTTGTGAATTTTGCAAATAAGGAATAATTTTTTGATAATCCTTACAAATTGCTTCAAAAACATCTTGCTTAAAATCCACTAAATCCATTTTATTTACCGCAATGATAAATTGTCTAATTCCCAATAAACTTGCAATATAAGAATGTCTTTTAGTTTGGGTTAAAACCCCCTTTCTAGCATCTATTAAAATTATAGCAATGTCTGCTGTGCTAGCACCTGTTGCCATATTTCTAGTGTATTGCTCATGCCCTGGAGTGTCTGCTATAATGAATTTTCTTTTTTTGCTAGTGAAGAAGCGATAAGCCACATCTATCGTAATTCCTTGCTCTCTTTCACTTTCAAGTCCATCTACTAAAAGTGCAAAATCCAGCTTTTCTCCTCTAGTGCCTATTTTTTTACTATCTTTTTGCAAAGCATTTAATTGATCTTCAAAAAGCATTTTAGAATCATAAAGCATTCTACCTATAAGAGTGGATTTTCCATCATCTACACTACCGCAAGTAATAAACCTGCAAAGCTCTTTATTTTCATGTTCTTTTAAGTATTTTTCTACATTTAAATCCATTAAAAATACCCCTCTTTTTTCTTCTTTTCCATACTTGCTTCTTCATCGCTATCTATAAGCCTGCCTTGTCTTTCGCTTGTTTGTAAGCGCAAAAGCTCTTCGATGATCTCTAAAATGCTACTAGCGCTTGAATTTATAGCTCCTGTTAGCGGATAACACCCCAAAGTTCTAAAACGCACGAGTTCTTCTTTGGCATTTGTAGCAAGCTCTTTTGGCATTCGCTCATCATCTACTAAAATTTTAGTTCCCATATACTCCACCACTGGACGCTTTTTAGCAAAATAAAGACTTGGTATAGGAATATTTTCCTTATAAATATATTGCCAAATATCAAGTTCTGTCCAATTACTAAGTGGAAAAACTCTTATAGATTCGCCACTTTTGTGGCGACCATTGTAAATATTCCATAACTCTGGGCGTTGGTTTTTAGGATCCCAAGCATGATTTACATCACGAAAAGAGTAAATCCTCTCTTTTGCTCTTGATTTTTCTTCATCTCTTCTTGCTCCACCAAATACTGCATCAAATTGATACAAGTCAAGCATTTGCTTTAAACCTTGTGTTTTAGCAATGTCCGTGTGCATAGATGAGCCATGAATAAATGGAGAAAGGTTTAATTCTTTGATTTTAGGATTTTGATAAACAATAAGCTCTAACCCAAGCTCTTTAGCTCTTTTATCGCGAAATTCTATCATTTCTTTAAATTTCCATGTAGTATCTACATGCACCAAAGGAAGCGGAGGTATAGCAGGGTAAAATGCTTTTTGCAAAAGATGAAGCATCACCGAGCTGTCCTTGCCTACGCTATAAAGCATAGCAGGTTTTTCAAACTCTGCTATAACTTCGCGTATAATATGTATGGATTCTGATTCTAAATATTCCAAATGAGAGTGATTATTTAGTATAAATTTATCCATGTTTTTTCTCCTATTTATTTTTTAAGCTTTTATGAAATATTTATATTTTTAAAAGCTAACAACTTTTTATAACACACTCTTTTTGCACTTTGTAACTTTTTTAAATTTTAAAATTATATCATAAGCATTTTTATAACCTCTCTATATAATTTTTAAGTCCTTAGTGCCATGCAATGATACTTTTCTACCTGTCATTGCGAGGAGTGAAACGACGAAGCAATCTCTTTAAGCTCACCACGCAAGGTTTTGCCTTGCTCGTGATGACATTGTGGGTTACTCTTTAGACTACCATAGCCTCTTACAGAGGTTTCGTGGCGACAAATAGCTACCCCACAAAGCAAATCTTTAAACTGCCTTAACTTACAAAAAGATTCTATAATAATTTTATGTTTTGTTTTATTTGTGGATAATGCTATGTAACTATAAGAATTTAGTGGATTATTTAAAGGCTTTATCATTTTAAAGCCTTTTATTTTTGTATTCCCTCTTCAACCTACGCACTTCTTTTAAGAAGCGGATAAAGGAGAGTATTTTTGCCCCCCTCCCGCACATTATTTGCTTTTATGAGTGCTTCTCCTAGTTTGTAGGTTAGATGGTTTTTGATTTTTATTGCTTCCTCATAATCTGGATAAGATTCTAGTGGAGGTAGTTTTAGATTGGGGTTTTGAGTGATGCTTTGTTTATAGAGTTCTTGTTCTTTTTGATGGGTTTCTTTTATATAGGATAATACATAGGGCATTCTTATATATCCTAGTAGAGATTTAGAATTATTGATTAATGCTACTCCTAATTTATAAGAGAGTTGGTTTTTGATTCTTTGTGTAGCTGAATTAGGATTGATTAGATTTAGAATGATTTTAGGTTCTAATTTACTTAGTTTAATTCCTAATTCTTTTTCTTGTTTTTTGAGATTTAGTTTTTTATTTGCAATATCTAGTTGTAAGGATTCTAATTCTAAATTTGCTTTTTTATGGGGGATAGAGTTAATGGTGTTATTTAATTGGGTGTTTTGGTGGGTTAGAGTATTAATTTTAGATTGGAGGGTTTGAAGTTGTGTGTCTTTTTGTTTGATGAGATTGTCTTTGTTAGTGATTGCTTGGTTTTTTGTTTTAACAATATCTGCTATAAATGCAGCTATTCTATCCCAATATTCTGGTTTCATTTCTTTTAATTCATAGTTTTCTTTATAGTTAGTTAGATCTTTTTTAGTAAATAGTCTTTCTTTGTGGGGGAAAAATTCCTTTCTTACCCATTCGTTAGATTCCTCAAAATAGTCTATGTAGGATTGTAGGATTTCTTTTGGGGGAGAGAATTTTAATTCCTTGTCGTTAGATGAGAAGTGCTTTTGAGACAATCCTCTCATTAAGACCCTATTTGGTTCCATCCAACCTCTAAAAATTTTATTAAGAGAATGCTGTAATTTCATGCCTAATAAATCCAAAGCTTCATTTTGATTTTCCGGAATTATAAAATTCTCATCCCATCCTAAACCTATAGCATCCACAAAATCTTTTAATAAATCCCCATCTTTAAATTCATTTTTATCAAAAAGTCTTACAATTAAATTATCTTTGCCAAAGACATTAGTTAAATCATGCAAATATTTCCTTATATCCAACAAGTCAATATTATGATGATTTTTTGTTGCTATTTCCAAAAAATAATTAGGAACATCACCCCCTTTGACTGCTTGGGAAATAAAAGATTTTAAAAAATCACATGTCTCTCTCACATAAATAATAATATATACTTTATTAAGCCCCAATGAATATAAAATATCTTTTATTTGTCTCTTTTCTTGGCTACTTGTAGCAAATGAAAAACCTTCAGAAGAAAAAATTACTTTTCCTTTATTATGGTTATTAAGTTCCCTGATTAATTTTAGATAAGGAATATCTTTAATAAATTTAAACTCATCAACACCGCAATATTTTCTACAAAGATTAACAAGATATTGATGATTACAGTTTGAGTTAACAATACTTTGTGGATATAAAAATCCTTTGTTAAGGAGAATTTTATAGTTGTGATTTAGAAATTTCTGTATAGTTGTAGTTGCAGTTTTAGGTGTACCAACATGCACATAAGCTGTCATTTTATTCCTTCTATATATTATAATTTCATCTTAAATAATATAAAAATTTTACTATTTTTTCAATAAATCCTTACTGTCTTAAACTAACCTGTTCTAAATACCACCCATACACACTTTTTATACCCTCTTTTAGTCCAATTTTAGCCCTCCAACCAAGACTATGAATTTTAGTGCAATCTGTTAGCTTCTGCATTGTGCCATCTGGCTTCGCGCTATCACACATAAGCTCTCCTTTATAGTCCACTATCTCTCTTACTAGCTCTGCTAACTCTTTAATAGAAATATCCTCACCCACTCCTATATTAAGATGTGTATTTTTAATCTCGCCACTACCGCAAATATCCTTAAAATCTATATTTTCCATTACAAATACACAAGCATCTGCCATATCAGCACTATGCAAAAATTCTCTTCGTGGCTTCCCACTGCCCCAAATATCTACAAATTCTCTACTAATACCAAAATTCTTTAAATATAATTCTACATCTTTAATACCTTCTAGCAACTTTTGCACCTCTAAAATTCCTTTCTCTTGCAAAATTTTTGCTAAATGCATTTTTCTAATCAAAGCTGGCAAAACATGAGAATTTTGCAAATTAAAATTATCATTGCTCCCATATAAATTTGTAGGCATTACACTAATAAAATTCGTCCCATATTGCAGATTATAGCTTTCACACATCTTAATTCCAGCAATTTTTGCCAACGCATAAGGCTCGTTTGTATATTCTAGCTCACTTGTTAGCAAATATTCTTCTTTGATAGGCTGTGTACACTCTCTAGGATAAATACAAGTAGAACCCAAAAACAAAAGCTTTTTAACACCACTTAAATAAGAATTATGAATAACATTGTTTTGAATCATTAAATTTTCATAGATAAAATCTGCTCGATAGGTATTATTTGCCACTATTCCACCTACTTTAGCAGCTGCTAAAAATACATATTCTATTTTCTCCTGTTTAAAAAACTTTGTTACTGCTTCTTGATTTGTCAAATCAAGCTCAGAATGCGTTTTAAAAATTAGATTATTATAGCCCTTATTTTTCAAATTCTCCAATATTGCAGAACCTACCAGTCCTCTATGCCCTGCAATATAAATTCTAGAATCCTTATTCATTATTCTATCCTTTCAAATCGCAATGGGATTTCAGGATTAGAAGCAAATGAAGGATAATCAAGCCCTTCAATATTACCTGCTATTTTTCTATATCCATTTTGTAAAAACTTGGTTGCAATATCTTTTCTTAAATAGCTAACTTCAATCGTTGTGCTCCAAAAAAGCCCTTGAGAGTAAAAGATTTTTCCATGATTATTTAAATGCGTATGGATAGGCACAAAATACTCTTTTAATCGCGCTAGTTGCCTTGTGCGTAGTTCTACTCCCTCTTGCTCTTCTGGGTTGCACCCATGAAATTCAAAAATTACTTGCGTAAAATTCTTGCTTAAAAGCTCTATATCAATCCCCTCTAGCATTCCCCATTCTGCATTTTCAATATCACATTGCAGGATATTTTCCTTATTTTCACTTATTTTATTCTCTCTAATAGCTTGTTCCAGTGTAATTGTATTTTCATTATTTTCTATTCCGATGAATTTTTTATGAAATATGATATTTTTATGGTTATAAGGACATTTTTCAATACTCGCATCATACTCTATCACCTCATATCCTCGCTCCGCCATTTCTAAATCCCATGGAGAACTCTCACTAACCCCTAAAGAGAGAGCTTTACTATCCATTAAGCCCCCCCCCCCGCTAGGTTCTTATTATACATCACATATCCACCATCACCCTTACCACCTACACGCACTAGCTCTTCATCTGGCACTGCAAGAGGTTGGATTAGCTTAAGATATTTTGCAATATTTTCAAAAACTTGGTCGTTATGATTAATACGAATATAATTTCTATCCCTATCTTGTAGAAGCAAAAGTAAAATCTGCTTATCTCCTTTGTTAATTTCAGATTCTGCAATGATATTTGACATCAAATTACAATAATTTAGCTGATTGCTAAGTTCTATCTTTTTATTTAATTCTTGTAAAAGCTTTTCTAGATTTTGCATTTTTTACTCCTATTCATAATACCTCATTATTTTATATCCACCTTTTTTAAGATAAACATCTTTATTCATAAGTTTTAAATCGCTTTGCATCATATCATTTACTAAATCTTTAAGTTCAAATTCCCTACTCCAGCCAAGTTCTCTTTCGGCCTTGCTAGGATCGCCCAAAAGCAAATCCACTTCAGTAGGTCTAAAGTATCTAGGATTGACTTGAACTACAACCTGCCCAACTTTAAGATGTGACAGATTAAGTCCTAGCTCTTCTGTTCTTTGTATATCAAAGCTATCTATAATCCCTTTTTCTTCTATTCCCTCTCCTTCAAATCTTATCTTTATCCCACAATAAAGAAATGCCAATTCCACAAAATCCCTAACTTTTGTAGTCTTGCCAGTAGCAATAACCCAATCTTCTGCCCTCTTGTATTGCAAAATCATCCACATCATCTTTACATAGTCTTTAGCATGTCCCCAATCCCTTTTAGCATCTAAATTCCCAAGATAAAGCATATCTTCTAAATTTAGCGCAATCTTAGAAACCGCTCTTGTGATTTTTCGCGTTACAAAAGTTTCACCCCTAATAGGGCTTTCATGGTTAAATAAAATTCCATTACAAGCAAACATATTGTAAGCTTCTCTATAATTTATAGTAATCCAATATGCATACATCTTAGCCACCGCATAAGGACTTCTGGGATAAAAAGGGGTTTTTTCACTTTGTGGAATCTCTTGCACTTTTCCAAAAAGCTCTGAAGTAGAGGCTTGATAAATTTTAGTTTTATCATTTAATCTTAAAAATCTCACAGCATCTAAAATCCTCAAAGTCCCTATTCCATCTGCATTTGCAGTGTATTCTGGAGTTTCAAAGCTCACATGCACATGGCTTTGGGCTGCTAGATTATAAATCTCATCTGGCTTAATTTCTGCAATTAAACGCGTAAGATTCATAGAATCTGTCATATCTCCATAATGCAGATAAAAATCGTTTTGCTTCTTATGTCCTTCAAATAAATGATCTATTCTATCTGTATTAAACAAAGAACTTCTTCTCTTAATCCCATGTACTTCATAACCCTTATTCAACAAAAATTCTGCCAAATAAGCTCCATCTTGTCCTGTTACACCTGTAATTAACGCTATCTTTTTACTCATTTAATTCCTTTTATAATCATCTTCTATTCTTATAATATCATCCTCGCCTGTATATTCCCCAACTTGCGCTTCAATCATTACAATGGGTATTTTACCATAATTGCTTAGGCGATGAGCTTGTCCCATTTTGATATAAATGGATTCGTTAGGTCTTACTAGACACTCTTTGCCTTCTATCTCCACGCTTGCTGTACCACTTAACACAATCCAATGCTCATTTCTATGCATATGCTTTTGGAGCGATAGTCTCTTGCCTGGTTTTACCTCAATGCGTTTAATCTTATATCCCCTCTCATCTTCTAAAATCGTAAAACTACCCCATGGACGATAGGTTGTTAGGTGATTTTGACTTAAAGAACTATTGCTTTTAATGCTTTCATAAATATTTTTTACCTTTTGAGCTGAAGTTTTCTTCCCCACTAGAAGTGCATCTTGTGTATCTATGATAAACAAATCTTCTATATCAATGGTTGCTATAAATTTATTTTTCTCTGCCAAACAAAAAATATTTTTGGAATCTAAAAATTTTGTTTTTGCATTTGTGTAATTTCCATTCTCATCTGTTTGAAATTCTTTAGATAAACTCTCAAAGCTTCCAACATCACTCCAACCTATATCACTTGGGACAACCTTTACTTCTTTAGCTCTTTCCATCAATGCATAATCAATGCTTAAACTTGGAATTTGCTCCATATCTTCTTTTTTAAACTTTATAAAATCACTCATCTTAAGTGCGTTTTGATAAGCATTTAGCGAATCTTCATAAATATCATTTGCATGAATTTTCATTTGCTCCAAGAAATATCCAACACGAAAGCAAAACATGCCAGAATTCCAAAAATAATTACCTTCTTGTAAGAATTCTTGCGCCTTTTGTAAAGATGGCTTTTCTATAAACTTTTCCACTTCATAAATATTTTGACTTTTGATATACCCATATCCTGTTTCTGCATAGCTTGGCATAATCCCAAAAGTTACCAGATTATTTGTCTTGGCAAATTCTTCTGCTTTTTTAACAACCTCTTGATAAGCTTTCTCATCTTTAATTAAATGATCACTTGGTGTTACCAACACTATTTCATCTTTTTCCAAACTCAAGCATGCAAGAGTAATAGCCGCTGCGGTATTTCTAGCACTTGTTTCTAAATAAAATTTCACCTTTTCATCTTTTAGGTAGTCTTGCGCTTGTTCCAATGCTAAAAAATACTGCTCTTCATTAGAAACTACTAAAGCTTGCGAACAAATTTTTAAGTTTCTCTCCAATGTTAATAAAAATAAAGATTTTTTATTAAAAATCTGTAAAAACTGCTTGGGCATATTTGCCCTACTTAGAGGCCAAAGCCTCGTGCCACTACCACCACAAAGAAGGATATTTGTCATTTATGAATCCCTTGTTTTTTAGAACAAAGGATACTGTAAGATTCCTAAAATAACAAGAAACTAATTATTCTTAATTTATATAATTCATCTTTTTGCGGTCATTACACTAAAAACATTACCTATTGAAATGCTTTTAGATTTAAGCTTTTACAAAACTCATCCGCTACTTTTTTGACACTAATATAGTAAGAATACAGATAATCATATATTAATAACACTTTCATTAATCTCAGTTTTCTTATTATTATTTTAAACTAAATTGTGCTATTAATGTATCTGTTGTACCTAGTGATGCTAAAGTTTGCTCATAAGCATTTTGTAAAATAGGATTATCTATAAAATTCCCCCAATGCTTTTGTCCCGCAGGAAGTCCATTACTAAGCCAATAGAGAGTATTTGATAAGGGATATCTTTGGATACATTTTACAAACTCAACTTTTAAGTCTGCTTTTTCCCCAAGTAGTCTTAGTGTATGAAGGCTATAAAGATAAAGATGTGGGCTCCAGTAAGTAAACTCCCTAAATGCTTTATTTTTATAGATGGTAAGTAATGCATCATTTGCGTTAGGAACTTCTATAATCATTTTTCCATTTTCTTTTAAACAAGCAGAAAGCTCTTTTAATATTATAATGGGATCTTGCAAATGCTCTACTACATGAAAAGCTGTTATAATATCATATTTTTGGGGGGGGGGGGGGGGGGGGGGGGGGGGGGGGGGGGGGGGGGGGGGGGGGGGGGGGGGGGGGGGGGGGGG
>NZ_QXJG01000017.1 GCF_003670295.1 Helicobacter burdigaliensis | reverse complement strand
GATGAAACAACTCTTAATAATTTTAAAAATGCAAATCAACAAGGTAAATTAGCTTCTTTCTCTCCTGTCTTTAAACCCAAAGGAGATATTGTTATCAACACAGGAGGACAGATTAAAGCTAAAGAAGTTTTTTTAGTAGGAAATAAAGTAGAAATCTTAGATAAAGATGTATCTATTAAAGGCAATACAGATTTAGAAGGTGGCAAAGACTATGCAGACTCAATAGATATACAAGGTAAGAATGTCTATATCAATGGAGATACATTAAATGGTAAAAATATTAATATAAATGTAGAAGAAGGGGGAAGCTTTACAACCCATACAGGAGATTATTATAAAAAATATAAAGATGATTTTGCAAATTTAGGCAAATACAATTTTAGTGGAGCGGGGTTAGATAATTTTCAAATGCTAGCACTTATTAGCACAGCAGAGGATTGGAAAGGCTTTGCAGATTCTTGGAATAAATCAGAAAGCTTTAGAAATATAGCATTTGATGAATTTAGATTGACAAATGATATTGATATGCAAGGGGAAGCAGCAGTAGAAGTAGATCCTGTGGGACATACATATGCCTTTAATAAAAACTTTAATGGTATGGGCTATACACTAAGTAATGTGAAGATTAATGCAAATCAAAGATATACAGGATTATTTGGAAGAGTAGAGGGGGATAATTTAAAGATAGGGAATGTTAAAATAGATGGCTTAGAGTTTGATTATAAAGAGGGGTATTTACCTCAAAATATAGGAGGATTTGCAGGGTATATAGAAGGAAAAAATATGGATTTTTCAAATATCTCTTTAAGTGATATAGGAATTATTGAAAGTAAACATTCGGCAGGAGGTTTCGCAGGAGGGATTGACACAACATCGAGTGTATTTTCTAATATTCTTTTAAAAGATTATGAGGGCTTAGAAGGGAATAATATTTTAGGAGGATTTGTAGGATTTTTAGATGCAGATGGTAGTGAATTTTCTAATATTGTTTTATCTTTTGAAAACTTAACAATTTCAAATGATAGTTTTGGGGCTTTTGCAGGTGCATCATTAGGTTTTAAAGATGCAAAATTTAGCAATATTCATATGTATTATGAAAATATTGCTTTTGAAGAAAAAGGAAAAATGACTACTTTCATAGGTGACTATGCTGGAAACTACTTAGATAACACTTCTTTTGACAATGTAAAGTTTTTTACAGATAGCACCAAAGATAGTCATTTTATTGAAGATGTAAATGCAGAAATAAAAATAAGCGAAATTGGAGATAAAGTGGATTCACAATTTGGCAATATAAAATATGAAAATGGAGATTTTGTTTTGGTAAATAACGAAGATAATACTTCCTATCCTACTGAAGAAATCAATATGCCCACAAACAAAGGTGAATTAACAAATGTGCAAGATGATTTATCTAGCAAAGACTTCAGCCAAGAGATTTTAAAACAAATCCTAGGCAATTTAAACTTTGATTTACTAAACGATGATATAGATTCTATTATCCAAACCCTAGACTTCTTAAGATATTTCAATAAAGAGGATATAGGAATACAATCTCTTTTTAGTGAGGATTATACTTTAGCAAACAACAATCAAAGTGATAATCTTTTTAATAGCTTTACAAAGATTAAAGAAGAATTAGAAAAGCTAAGAGATGAAGATTTAAAAAACTATAAAGATTCAGTCAATAATTTTAATGCTAAATATGTACAATATCTAAAAGATAAAGAAGATGGAAACTTTATGAATGAAGAACATCTAAAAGGTGTTGAAAAAGAATTATTGCAAGAACAAAAAGATTTACTTGCTAGACAAGAAGCAATTAATAATCTTTTAAAAGATTTTAAAAAAGCATTAGAACCTATGCAAGAAGAATTTAGTTTAGAAGGTAAAACTCCTATTGCTATGTTTGATAACAACTCTTTAAATTTTACTTTAAAATTACCTAGTGTTAATGAAGGCTGTATAGGAAAATGTGTAAATGGAGGTGCAGGAGATGATCAAACCCTAACCACACCTTTAAAAGACATCAATGCTTCTATGATAAATAAAGAAAAGGTAGTCTTAGTAAAACCAGCTGAAGAAGAAAAAGAAGCTATTGAAGAAGAAGAGGGAACACTCAATAGTAGAACTTGTGTAGTAAGTGAGAATTTTAAAACGAATAATCCTTGTATGGCACAAAGGATTTAAAATTCGTATTGGGGTAAGCATTTAATAGATTTTAAAAATTTTATAGGGTTCGCTAGAGTTTTATCTAGCCTCACCCTAAAAATTTTTAAAAAATTTCTAAAGCCTTACCGCCACTACTAGAATTTATTATTTTAGCTTTTTGTTTTTTTGAAACTTACTAATCTTTAAAAACATTAACCTCTTGAAAAACCCTTTAAAACTCTTCTTCTATGCCGTAACTGCTGGAATTTATTATTTGTCCTTCTTAATTTAAAATGCTTTCTAAGCTTTTTATCTTTATTGCAAAAGAATTCTTGTGGCGTTTTCCAAAGGATTAACTGCTTAAGCAGTGAATAAGAAAAACTGCTTGTCAGTTTTAGGTATCTTACTCTTTTCTAAGAGAAGTGCTTTTAAATAAAGATAATTTAGATTTGCACTGCGTTTTGCCTGTATGCCACGCAAATATGTAATATTTGCCTACAAATAACAATTTAAGTTATTGTTTGCATAAATTTTCATAAGCTACCACTTTATTAGGTGGTTTAGTTTTGCTAAAAAGATTATATGTTACTAAAATATACATTTAAAAATTTTCTAAAAGGCATATATCTTTATCTTTTGAAGGATTTTTGGATTTAAAAAAGTATTTAAAAATATCTATTATTTATTAATAAACTTGACTATTTTGGCTAAAAGTTATAGATTTATAAAGTAAATTCAATAAAGTTAAATAAAATTTTACAATTTTATGCAAAAAGGATTAAATAATGAAAAAGATTGTTTTGGGAACATTGGTAAGTTTTGCATTAAGTGCTACACTTTTTGCAGGAGGGATTGATACAAAGAGCGCAAAGATTGAGTTTGAAGGCTATAAAACTCCTGCTATGGTAGGCACAAAAGGTAGTTTTAAGAGTGCTAAATATACTTTTGGCAAAGATGCTTCTAGTTTAAAAGGGCAATTAGAAGGTGCTAAGGCGGTGATTTCTCCAAAAGAAGTGGATATGGGAGAAAATAATGAGATTATTACAACAAACATTATTGAAACTTTCTTTAAAACTTTAAATGATAAAGGTGATATTAAAGTAATGTTTAAAAATGTCGTAGAGGGCGATAATAAGGGTGTGATTTCAGCTAAAATCACAATCAATAAGCAAAGCACAACAATCCCACTTATTTATACAATTGAAGGGGATAAATTTGTCGCTAAAGGACAGCTTGATTTGCACCATTTTAGTAATAGTGTAAAAGCACTTAAAGCACTAAGCGATGTAGCTCCTGGACATCAAAATATTAGTTGGTCGGTTGTAGATATTACCTTTAGTGCAAATATGCAAAAATAGCTTTTATCCCTTTTTGGGATAGCTAGAAATATAATTTAATCTCCTCTAATACAAAAATAAAAAGCCCATAAGCAATAAAAAACATAACCCCCGCACTCAAAAGATTTACTATTACCCAGCTTAGAGGCTTTTTAAAAAACTCACTTGCTTTAAAAGAAGCAAAGCCTAAGCATAAAAACCAAGCACAAGAAGCACTAATAATCCCCAAAGAAAAAAAGGCTTTTTCGCTAAAATCATAACGCAAAGAGTTTGCACCTAATATTACAATAGTATCTAAATATACATGGGGATTAATAAGAGTGATGGTTAGAGTTTGCAGAAGTGTTTTTTTTAAAGAGTGCTTTTTGTCTGCAAAACTTAGATTGAAGCTTTTAGCTTCAAAGGCAGATTTTAAGGAAAAAAGCCCATAAGAAAATACAAATAATGCCCCTATAACGCCAAGTAAAATCATAAAAATTTTATTTTTAGAGATGAGTTCTCCCACACCAAAAATCCCTAAATTTACCAAGATAATATCACAAGCAATGCAACAAAGACATACCCATAAAATGTGGTTTTTCATAATGCCCTGTTTTAAGACAAAGATATTTTGAGCGCCAATCCCTGCAAAAAGTGAAAAAGCTAGTAAGAATCCTGTAATTGCAATATCCATTTTACTTTCTTTACTTTTTTAGTCCTGCAAGAAGTAAAGCTAGAAATGAATCGCTATCGTTTGGATTTATTTCTTTGTTTTGCAAGTTTTGTAACTCTTCTAAAATCTCCACATCTTTAGTGTCTTGAGATTTTAAAAGACTAATAATTGCCTCTTTGCTGAGATTAAACTCTTTTTGTAACCACTCACTATGTGAGAGAAAAAGGGAGCTAAAAGCACTATTTGAAGTAGGGGGAATGTAGCTTTCAAGATCGCCTATGGGTTTTTTAGGAGGTGGATTTTTAATGGCGGTGTTTTGTGAATTTTCGTCTTTAGTAGGATTTTTAGGCTTTGTTTGGGTTGGATGATTTTCTTTATAAGCTTGTGTGTCAATCTTAAATGCCATTTTTGCTCCTTTGCTAAGGTAAAAGTCCAAATGCTTTTTATGATTTTACATCATAGAGGATTATATTATGCTATAATGCTAACTTTTGATAGAAAAATAAGGGATAAAGCGTGATTTTAAGTCATGAAATACCAAAGGGCTCTAAGCTATATTTTGGTAAAGAAGCAAGAAAGAAAAGAGAGCTAGAAAATCTTATAAGTGATCTTTTGTATCAAGAGGGTTATGAGGAGATAAGCACTCCTAGCTTTGCATATTTAGAACATCAAAGAGATACAACAAGCAGAGAAGTTGTTAGGATTGTTAATCAATACAATCAGCAAATCACCTTAAGGCATGATTCTACCATTGATACTTTGCGACTTTTAAGTCCGCATATTAAGGAGCAAAGAGTTGGTAAGAAGTGGTTTTATATGCAACCAGTTTTTACCTATCCGACGACAGAAATCAATCAAATAGGGGTAGAGAATTTTGAAAATGATTGTGTTTTGCCTCATATTAAGTTGTGTTTGGAGTTTTTAAAAAAGTTAGCCCTTTTTCCACTTTTGCAAATCTCTAATGCAAAAATACCTAAGCTTTGCACGCAAGAATTTAATGTAGCTTTAGAGGATTTTGAAAAAATTAATCTAGCCAAGATTCAAGATGCACATCCTTTTTTAAAGGCTTTAATGGGGGTGCAAAATTTGCAAAATTTACAAGCTTTATTGAAAGAGGCTCCTAGTTCCTTAAAAGAGGAATTAAAAGAGCTTTTAGAGCTTGCAAAAAGCTTAGAATATGAAAAATTAATCTTAGCACCCCTTTTTTATGCGCCTATGCCTTATTATGATGGAATGCTTTTTAGGTTTTTTATGTATAATAAAACAGTTATTTTAGGCGGTAGTTATAAAATCAATGATGAAAAAGCTTGTGGCTTTGGAATCTATACCGATCATTTATTAAGTATAAAGGAGTAAAACTTGCAGACAAAAGCAGATTTGATTGTAGGAATTCAATGGGGAGATGAGGGTAAAGGTAAAATGGTAGATTTACTAGCCCAAAATTATGATTATGTTGTGCGTTATCAAGGGGGGCATAATGCAGGGCATACTATTGTGGTAGAGGGCAAAAAGTATGCTTTGCACTTAATTCCATCGGGTATTCTTTATCCAAAATGTAAAAATGTTATCGGCAATGGCGTTGTGATTAATCCAGAAGCTTTAATTGAGGAAATGAAGCAATTTAGCAATTTGGAGGGGAGATTATTTATCAGCGAAAAGGCACATTTGATTTTGCCTTACCATGAGATTTTGGATAAATTAAAAGAGCAAAATTCACAAAAAGCTATAGGAACAACAGGAAAAGGTATAGGACCTGCCTATACAGATAAAGCTTCAAGAGCAGGTTTTAGAATGGTAGAGTTAAAAGATACTAAGACTTTAAGTGCAAAAATTTTAGAACACATTAAAGATGCAAGATTAGATCTTTTTGGTATTACAAATGAGAGCTTGCATAATTTAGAGCAAAAATTAGAAGAATATGCAAAAATCCTTACACCCTTTTTGGCAAATACTACTTCTATGCTATGGAAAGCGATGGATGAGGGTAAAAAAATCTTATGCGAGGGCGCACAAGGGAGTATGTTAGATATAGATCATGGGACATATCCTTTTGTAACAAGCTCTACAACAACCGCTTCAGGTGCATGCAGTGGGACAGGGATTTCTCCTAGAGAATTAGGCGATGTAGTAGGTATCACTAAAGCTTATTGCACAAGAGTAGGAAATGGGCCTTTTCCAACAGAGGATTTAGGTGAAATCGGAGAGCTTTTAAGAGAAAAAGGCGGAGAGTTTGGCGTAACCACAGGAAGAGCTAGAAGATGTGGGTGGCTAGATGCAGTAGCTGTAAAATATGCTTGTAGGCTAAATGGTGTAAATGCGCTTGCTATGATGAAGCTTGATGTCTTAGATGGTTTTGAGGAAGTCAAAGTCTGTGTGGCTTATGAAAATCAAAAAGGCGAGGTTTTAGAAACTTTCCCAAGTTGTATTGAGGGGATTAAGCCTATTTATAAGACTTTTAAAGGCTGGGATAAGAGTGCAAATATTAGAAATTTTACAGATTTGCCCAAGAGCGCACAAGAATATATTTTGGAGCTTGAGAAGTTTATCGGTGTGAAAATTTCTATGATTTCTACAAGCCCAGATAGAATGGATACGATTTTTCGCTAAGAATGAAGACGAAATTCACACAGCTTGTAGTGCTAAATAAACGCAAGGTAGAAGAAGCAGAAAGGGAGCTTCAAAAAAATGCAAAGGATATTGAAGTAAAGCAAAGTGAAATTGATGCTTTGGTGCGGGAGTTTGCTACCTTGCAAGAGCCAAGAAGTGGGATTTATCAAGAGTTTTTAACCTTTTGTCATCATAAAGAAGAATATAGAAATTGTATTGATGATAAAATGAGAGAATTAGCCTTTTTAAAACAAACACGAAAAAAGCTTCAAGAAGCTTTTAAATTTGCAAATATTGAGTATGAAAAAGCAAAATATTTAGAGGAACTAGAGATTAAAAAAATGCTAGAAACATCTAAAAGGCTTGAGGGGAAAAATCTTGATGAAATTTCAGTAATGCTTTATGCAAACAAGGGGCTATCATGAGAATTTTAATTTTAATGTTTTTTTGTGCGGTATTCAGTTTTAGTGCAGAAACAATAGATTGCAATATTATTTTTGAGCAAAGAAAAGGAGAGATTTTAAAAGAGCTTGACAAGATTAACGAGCAACAACAAGCTTTGCAAGCATTGCAAAATGCGACACAAAATATCTTAGAGCAAAAAGAAGCGGAGCTTAAAAAGCGTGAAGAAAAAGTCGCTAAAATAGAGCAAGATATTAAAGCCACCGAAGAAAAAATCAACAAAATGCTTAAAAAAAATGAAGAGATTTTAAAGCAAATTCAAAACGCTACCAAGACCAAAGTAGGGGAAGCCTATACAAGTATGAAAGATTCAAAATCGGCTGCGATTTTAGAAAATTTACCAGAAGGAGAAGCAGCAAATATTCTTTTTGGGTTAGATACAAAAGTGGCAAGTAAGATTTTAGCTAAGATGAATCCACAAAAAGCCGCAACTCTTACACAACTCATTGTCAAAGGGCCTCCTTTTACGCAAGAAGAAGCTAAACAAGAGCAAAAACTGCAAACACCAAAAGAGGCGGATACCGCCACGTCACAAGCTTCTGCTAATGATACTTTGTAGAAAAACAATGTTTGAAGCTACAATAAATGCGTGCAAAAAAGAGGGCATTAGCCTAAGTGAAGCACTTATAAAATTGCTAAAAGATGAGGGGATTAGTGCAAATTATGCGGAATTTTCCCTAGAAGATGAGGGGATTTACTTTATTTTACCTAATGGAGACAAGATTAAGGTTTTATTCTATCAAGCAAAGATAAAAGAGAGCGTGTTTAAAAGTAAAGGAGATCCTTTGGTGCATCTTTTTGCCTGTAAAGAGGTAAGAGAAAATATCACAAATGAGGAGTTTAGGGCAATTATTACAAAAGAATTAAAGTTTTTTTTAGGAGTGTATTCTCATAGAGTGCAAACAAAGTTTTTTTATAGCAAGCCTTTAGAGATTTGCAAAGAATGCAAACAAAAGCTTTTAGGCAATAGCCTAAAAGAGTTTATGGAGAGCTAAACTACCACAATAACCCTCTAAAAAGAAGTGTCAAAAAATACCCAGCAATTATTAAAATAAAACATAGGCTAAGCGCTAAACCAAATGCCTTACCCCCTGTTTTTATAAACTTTTTAAAATCAATTTGTAAGCCAAGTGCAGCCATGGCAAATACGATACAAATAGAGCAAAGTAGCTTTCCAAATTCTAGTAAAGATTCTATGCTAATGCCTAAGATAATTGCTTCTTTATGTTCGGACAAAAAGGTATTTAAAACAATCACTCCTAAAAACATAAAGGCAAAATAAGGGACTTGGATTTGCTTTTTTGTGTGGGCTTGTGTAGAGCTTAGAGCATTGCTTTTAGCCACATAATAAGAAACAATAAGCAAAAAAGGCACAAGCATAATCACGCGCATCATCTTTAAAATCACAGCTGCGTTGGCTGCACTTTGAGAAAAGTTAGTAGGGGACATATCTTTTGCCATTTGTGCAGCACCTGCGACATTTGCCACTTCATGCAAGGTAGCACCCATATAAATCCCCATACCGCTTCCATTTAGATTTGGGATTAATCCAGCACTAAAGGCTATTGGATATAAGAACATACAAATTAACCCAAAAATTACCACCGTGCCTACGGCAACGACCCCTTTAAAAGTATCTGATTTTAAAACAGATTCTAGGGCTAAAACAGCAGCAGCACCACATATCGCACTACCTGCTCCTACTAGCATAGAAGTTTCTTTATCTAGTTTAAAAACTTTAACTCCTAAAATAAGTGCACTAAAAAAGATAAGACAGATAATAATAACAGCAAGTAAAACGCCATAGATTCCAATATTTGCAAGTTCGCTAAAGGTTACATTAAACCCATAGAGAATAATCCCAAGCCTTAAAAGCTTTTTAGCACTTAGTTGCACTCCTGCTTGCAGTGTGTGCTGGTATCTAAAAAACCAAGGCGATAAAACAGCGCCTATTAAAATAGCAAAGGCAGTAGCTGCTAGATGTGTGCTTTCATAAATGGTTTTAGAATTTGCAAGCAAAAAAGCAGCAATTACAATGCAGGATACAAATGCTAAACCTTTTAAATTAGAAAGAATAAATAATTTAAATGCGTGAAGTTTCATTGTGAAATCCTAAAAATTTTTTTATGATTATATAGGATTTGCTTTAATTAAAAAAATATATTTATTTTATTAAAATGATTAGAAAAATAAATTTATAGGGGAAAAAGTTATGAAAATAAGGGATTTGGAAATTTTTTTGGATTTATTGAAGAGCAAAAGCCCTACAATCACTGCACAAAACTTTAAAATCACACAACCTAATGTTTCTGTGATTATTAAAAATATTGAAAATATGATAGGAACTCCTTTGTTTGAACGCTTAGGCAAAAAGTTAATGCCAACTTCTAAAGCTTTATTTTTAGGGGGTATGTGGCTTGAAGTGGTGCAAAGCTATTATAAGAGTTTGGAGGTGCTTTTAGAAGATGATATGTGTTTAGGAGAGCTTAAAGTAGCTTCTACACACACAATAGGCGAATATTTTTTGCCTAGAATCCTTTTTGATTTTGCTAAAAAATATCCTAAAGTAAAGATTAATGCACAAATTTATAATACACAAGAATGTTTGAAGCTTTTAAAAATGGGGAATGTGGATTTAGCGATTGTTGAAGGAGAGATTAGCAAAGAACAGGCAAAAAGTGAAGGTTTTAGGCGTGAAGTCTTATGCAAAGATGAGCTAGTAGTGGCAACGAGTGATTTTATTTTAGCTTCACGCGAACATTATATTGATGAGCTTTTGGATAAAGCGTGGGTTTTTAGAGAATATGGTTCAGGGCTTAGGGAGCAATTCTTGCGAGAGCTTGGGAATATTGGTAGGGAGATTCCTATTTTTTTAGAGCTAGATAGGATTAGTGCGATTAAGGACTTAGTAATCTCTCGTGGAGCCTTGGCGGTTTTTTCTAAAATGGCGATTAAAAAGGAGATTGAAGAGGGGGTGCTTTTCCCTCTAAAAATAGTAAATTTAAATTTAGAACGCGAATTTTTGGCGCTTGTTAGAAAAAGTCAAATTCCAAATGGAGCTTTGGAGCGTTTTAGGGAATTTTTGGAAGCTTTAGTATAGGAGGCTAGATTAGCCCCATTTTTTCTTTTGCTTCTTTATAGGTTACTTGTGCAATGCTTCTTGCATGATCTGCCCCCTCTTTTAGAATTTTTTGCAAATAATCTTTTTCATTTGTGAGTTTTAGATAAGTTTCGCGGATAGGCTTTAAGCCTTCAATCACAGCTTCAGCAACCTTTGCTTTTAGTTCTCCATAGCCCTTACCTGCAAAATCATTTTCAATTTTTTCTTTACTTTCTTTAGTAAAGCATTGATAAATAGTAAGAAGATTATAAACCCCCGCTCTTTCTTTGTCAAACGCAATAATTCCCTCACTGTCAGTGGTGGCTTTTTTGAATTTTTTCATAATCGTATCGCTATCATCTAGTAGGGCGATTAGGTGGTTTGGCTTATCCCCAGAACTTTTACTCATTTTTTTAGTGGGATCATCTAGTCCCATGATTCTTGCACCTTCGCTTTGAATAAGTGGTTCTGGCACGATAAAAAGCTCCCCATAATCACGATTGAACTTAATGGCAGTATCGCGTGCTAATTCAATGTGTTGTTTTTGATCCTCGCCCACAGGCACAAGATTGCTTTTATAAAGTAAAATATCTGCACTCATTAAATTAGGATAGTTAAACAATCCTGCGAAGATATTTTTAGGATTTTTTTGGCTTTTGTCTTTAAATTGCGTCATACGGCTTAAATCTCCCATAGGGGTGATACAGGTTAAAAGCCATGCAAGTGAAGTGTGCTCTTGCACTTCTGATTGGATAAAAAGTGTGGATTTTTTAGGATCTATCCCACAAGCTAGTAGCATTGCACAAAGCTCATAGGTTTTCTCTTTTAGAATTTTTGGATCTTGAGGGATTGTGATTGCATGGGAATTTACCACGCAAAAAATGTTTTCATATAAATCTTGTCGTTCCACCCAGTTTTTTACAGCACCAAGATAGTTTCCTAGATGAATGTTGCCTGTGGGCTGTATGCCTGAAAATACTCTTAATTGTTCCATTGTTTTGCCTTAGAAATTAAATGAATTTTTTAGAGATTATAACTAAATTTTATTGAAACAAAACGCAAAAATAAAATGGTTACTTGATGGTTTAGAAAATTTTTGTATCATTTATGATTAATTTTCAAACAAGAAGTCAAAAATGAAAACATTTTTTTATAAAAAAGCAACAAAAGATGAGTTATCCAAAATAACAAGTGAAAATCTTTTTAATAAAAGACGTGAATTTTTAAAATTAGGCGCTGGAAGTATGGCTGTTCTTTTAGGTTTAGAGGAGCTTTTGGCTAAAACTTCTAGTTTTAACAATGTGCTAAACCCTCTAAATTATGAGCCTTTTAGCAAAGCAGAAGCATTGAAAATCAATGGAGAGATTTTAAGCCCTACGCTAGAAGAGATTGCTACAAGCTATAATAATTTCTATGAATTTGGCTATTCTAAAAGTGATCCTAAGGAGAATTCTAAAGATTTCAAAAGCACTCCTTGGAGTATAGAAGTAACAGGGGAAGTAGAAAAGCCTTTTAGCATAGATTTGCAAGATTTGATTTCTAAAATGCATTTAAAAGAACGTGTGTATCGCTTTAGATGTGTGGAAGCGTGGAGTATGGTTATCCCTTGGATTGGGTTTGAATTAAGAGAATTTATTGAGTTTGCAAAGGTGAAAGAAAGTGCAAAATACATAAAATTTAGCACAAAATACGATCCTAGTATGTTTCCTATGCAAGGAAGTGTGCTTGGTGTGAGTAAAAGCTTTTTGCCTTTTCCTTATGAAGAAGCCCTAAGGATAGATGAAGCACAAATTCCTTTAGTGCTTTTAGCGGTGGGAATGTATGGTAAGCTTCTAACTCCGCAAAATGGAGCACCTATTAGGCTTGTTGTGCCTTGGAAATATGGCTATAAAATGATAAAATCTATTGATAAAATTGAGTTTTTAAGCTCACAACCCCTTAGCACTTGGGAAGCACAAAATCCAAAAGAATATGGCTTTTATGGCAATGTAGATCCTAGTGTATCTCACCCTAGATGGTCGCAAAGTAGTGAAAGAGTGATTGGACAAAGAGGGCGTGTTAGGACACTTTATTTAAATGGCTATGCCAAAGAAGTGGAACATCTTTATGCAGGGCTTGATAGAAAAAAACTCTATTAAAGGTTTGAATTTGACAATTAAAAAATGGATTGAAATTGTTTTAATATTTGGAATCTTTTATCTTTCTTGGCAGATTGTTTTAAAGCTAGAATCGCAAAATGCTCTTTTAATAGATCCATTGGCTAGTTTGTATCAATATAGTGGCTGGATAGGATTTGCATTTATTGTGGGTTCTTTGGTGGTATTTGCTCCTTTTAAAAAGAGTTTTGGGATTTTAGGTTTTATTGGTATTTTGGTGCATTTTTTGATTTTTTTATATTTGGATTTTAATTTTGATTTTACTCTTATTTTAGAGGAACTTAGGAGTAAAGCTTATCTCTATTTTGGGATTTTTAGTTTTTTGTTGTTGTGTGTTTGTATGGGGGCTACATTTTTTGGGGTTTTTAGATTTTATTATCTAGTTTATGGAGCGATTTTTTTAGCAATTTTGCATATTTTACTCATTCAAAAAGTTCTAAGTTTTAAGATGATTTGTGTTTTAGGAGTTGTGGGTGTATTGCTTTTATATAAGGTTTTTAGGGCTTTTAAAAAGAGATTCTTTAAAGTTGTGCATTAATTTTAGACTTCTATTATAAAATTTTTGCTAAAATGGCAAGAATTTTTTTTAGAAGGTTATTGATGATTAGCGTTTTATTGGTGTTACAATTTGTTTTGGCAATAATTATTACCATTGTGGTTTTATTGCAAAAAAGTTCTAGCATTGGACTGGGTGCTTATAGTGGGAGCAATGAAAGTTTGTTTGGAGCAAAAGGGCCTGCGGGGTTTTTAGCAAAGCTTACTTTTGTTTTGGGGGTTTTGTTTGTAGTGAATACAATAGCTTTGGGCTATCTCTATACAAAAGATTCTAAAAGCTCTATTGTGGATAATATGGTTGTGCCTAGCACACAAGCACCTAATGCACCGAGCGTGCCAAATGTTCCTGTGGCTAATGAGGGGAATGCTACTAGCGCGGCACCTATTGCCCCAGATGTAGCTCCACAAAATCCATCACAAAATTAATTTTTAAGGAAAATATAATGAGTTTGCAAGAGATTTATACACATACTCAAGATACAATGAATAAAAGCATTGAAGCAATGAAAAAAGAGTTTGGGACACTTAGGAGCGGTAAAGTTTCTATAAGCATTTTAGATCATATTAAAATAGATTATTATGATACTCCAACTCCCCTTAATCAAGTGGGTTCAGTAATTGCACAAGATGCAAGCACAATAGTGGTTACCCCATGGGAGAAAAATTTGCTAAAAGATATTGAAAGAGCTATCCAAGAAGCAAATATCGGAGTAAATCCTAATAATGATGGCGAAACTATTAAGCTATTCTTCCCCCCTATGACAAGTGAGCAAAGAAAAGAAATCGCAAAAGAGGCTAAAAATATTGGAGAGAGGGCAAAAGTAGCTATTAGAAATATTAGAAAAGATTCTAATGATAAAGTGAAAAAATTAGAAAAAGATAAAGCAATTAGCGAAGATGAATCTAAAAAAGGTCAAGATGAAATCCAAAAATTTACCGATAATGCAGTAAAGAAGATTGATGAGCTTGTAAAACACAAAGAAGAAGAATTGCTAAAAATTTAAGGGGAATTTATGGATATTGCAAAAGTTTATAAAGATGCTAATGCGCTTTTAGAAGGGCATTTTTTGTTAAGTAGTGGTAAGCACTCTCCTTTTTATTTGCAATCTGCAAAAGTTTTAGAAAATCCACAAATTGCGGAAGTTTTAGCCAAAGAACTTGCAAAGATTATACAAAAAAGTGGGATAAAAATAGATTGTGTTTGCTCTCCTGCACTTGGTGGAATCTTAGCAGGATATGAGCTAGCACGCGCACTTAATGTGCGTTTTATTTTCACAGAGCGTGTGAATGGAGAAATGTGTTTAAGACGCGGATTTGAGGTTAAAAAGGGTGAGAAAATCCTAGTATGTGAAGATATTATTACCACAGGGGGTTCAGCACTAGAGAGTGCTAAAGAAGTAAGAGAGCTTGGTGCAGAAGTGGTAGCCTATGCAGCTTTAGCAAATAGGGGTATTTGCACCCGTTATGAAGGAGAGAAGGGAAGTGGAGAGGGTTGTAAATTAGAATCTAATTTGCCATTTTTTGCTTTGGGCGATTTTGTGTTTGAAACTTATGAGCCAGAGGAGTGTCCGCTTTGCAAACAAGGGAGTAAGGCTTATAAGCCAGGAAGTCGTGGCAACTAATGCAAACTCTTAGGTGGAGGGAGTTAAAAAACTCTAAAACTCCCAAAAATACAACACCAACAGAAGATAAAAAACTTGCTACTTTTATTGAAAGAGGGAAAGCACAAGTAATTGATACTTTTATGATATACCTTCCACTTTTATATTTTATGACTTATGTGGTTGTGGGGAGTGCGAAGGGTTTTAGGGATTCCCCATGGGCGCCTTTTGTAGCAGTTTTAATCTATGCACTTATTGCTTCCTTACTTTTGGCTTATAAAGGGCAAACTCCTGGAAAAAAAGCTTATGATTTGTGGGTTGTAAGAGAAGATGGTAAAAAAGTAACTTTTCTTTTTGCTTTTTGTAGGTTTATTGTTTTTTGTCTTTCAGGAATGTGTCTTATAGGGATTTTAATGCCTTTATGGAGAAAAGACAGAAAAGCATTGCATGATTTTTTGTTAAAAACTTCTGTAATTAAAAAAGGTTAATTTTTAATTAAAAGTTTTTAGGGCATAATGCCTATAATTTTTCACTATTGTTTGGAGATATGAATTATGGATGGTAGATTATTTACATTTTTTGGGCTAATAAGCCACGATCATGACTTTATTATTGCAAGTCATACGATTTTGATTGCAATTATTGCACTAGTTTTAGCAAAACTTGCTACTTCAAAAATGCAAGTTGTTCCGGGTGCTATTCAAAATGTTTTTGAAACATTTTTAGGTGGCGTTATTTTTATGGCAAAAGATGTGATTGGAGAAGAAAAGGCTAGAAAATATTTGCCTTTAACTGCGAGTTTAGCTTTCTTTGTGTTTTTAGCAAATTTTATCGGTATTATTCCAGGGTTTGAAGCGCCTTCTTCTAGTCTTAGCTTTACTCTAACTTTAGCGGCTTTGGTGTTTGTTTATTATAATTTTGAAGGAATTAGAACTTTTGGTGTTGGAAAGTATTTGGCGCATTTTGCAGGTCCTGTGAAAGCATTAGCACCTTTGATGTTTCCTATTGAGATTATTTCACATTGTTCAAGATTAGTTTCTCTTTCTTTCCGTCTTTTTGGAAATATTAAGGGAGATGATATGTTCTTGCTTGTAATGTTGATGTTGGCTCCTTGGGTTGCACCTTTACCGGCATTTTTAATCCTAACTTTTATGGCATTTTTACAAGCATTTATTTTTATGATTTTAACTTATGTGTTCTTAGCAGGTGCTGTGCTAGAAAGCGAAGAGGCTCATTAAAACCTATCTCATTAGCGATCCAAATTTATACCCCAAAGAACCAAAGGAGTTTTACTCCTTTTATAATAGGATTTTAGATACTAAAAAAGTAGATTTTGCTTGTTATCGTGATAAAAGTGGGCAGTATGATCCAAAACTTCTTGAAATTTTTTTAAAACTTAATGAAAATTATAAAATTCCTTCTCTTATAAATAGTGATTATGATTTAGCGCTTAAATTTTGTTTTGCTGGATTGCATTGTAATTCTATGCAAATGGATTTAATAGAAAAATCTAGAAAAAAAAATCTTATAACTTTTTTTAGCGCCCATAGTGAAAAAGAGGTACAAGAAGCATATAAAAAGGGAGCAAACGCTATTGCACTTAGCCCTATTTTTCATTCTCCAAATAAGGGAGAGCCTTTAGGAATAGGAGATCTAGAAAGGATTGTGAAAAATAATCCAAATATTAATATCATAGCTTTAGGGGGTATTGTGAGTATAGAGCAGATACAAAAAATCTCACATATCCCCCTTTTTGCTTTTGCTTCTATTAGATATTTTATTTCTTAGAGTTTTGAAATTTGAAATAAAGTATTTGCCATAAATGTAATGTTTATCTATGGTTTTTGTGCTAAGCTACTTTGAAAATATTCCTCTAAAATTTTTATAATTTTTTGTATTTGCAAAGCCCTTGAATCATTTTTCACAATCCATGCTTCTAATTCTTTTGGCTTATCTAGTAAATCTTTTGGAAGATTTTCATTAGGGCAATCTAGTAAATCTTGCACATAGGCTTTAAAATCTTCTTTGGCTTGTTTAATATCTTCTTTTCTTAGTTTCACACCCTTTTGCAAAAGTTTTTGTAAATCTTGCATAAATTTTTCATCAAGTCCAAACATAATTACAATCTCATCATCACAATCTTGTGCTTTGATGTATAAGGGTGCTATTTGTTCTAAAAGTTCTTCTAATTTTTCTCTTTTGGATTTAAAAAGATTTTTTATTTTGTTTATCACTTTTTATCCTATGTGTATGAATTTGCGTGTTTCTAAAACATCTTTGCTGTGATTTACTTGAAAAATACTAGTAAATTCTATTAAACTTTATTGTATTTTACATAGTTACCCCTTTATAACTTTTGAATGATTTTTGTAAAAACATAAAAAGCAAATACTAAATCTATGGATTTCTAAAATTCCTATACTACATCATTATGCAAAGCATATTCTAAGATTTCAAAAATCTCCATTGTCCCATCATCGTATTCTATAAATACCTCTCGCTCATAATCTCGATCTCGCTTATCCTTTTTTAAATGCTTTAAGGCTTCCTTTTTATCCCCAAGCTCGATTAAAAGTAAGATTTGCATTAAATGTTTGTCATACCATACTACATCTGCATTTTCTTCATGTTTGCAGATAAAGTCATAAAGCCCCTTAATCTCGTTATTTGTATCAACCCTAAAGGCAGTAAAAGATCTTGCATACTCCTTTCATAAGTCTTTAGAATGTCTTTGCAGGCTTGTTTTGACATATTAGCTAAATCAAATTCTTGCAATTCTTGTAGACTTTCAAATTCCATACTTTTAAAAGAAAATGGGAAAGATCGCAAAGAAAATTCTTTGTTTAATGCTCTAAATTCTAAGTCTGGAAAATCTAAACCTATGGCTTTGCACAAAATATCATCGCTTTTAAGGGATTTTATGCGAAAAGAAATATCAAAAGAAATAAGAGAATCTTCACAATCTAAATAATGCTCAAAACTAAAAAATAGCCCCTCCATTGCTCCAAAAGTCGCATAATCTTTTGTTTGTAGATAAAAATCTGGGGCAAATTTTGCCATATTTTTACCAAAACCTTTGATTGCAGAATCTAGATAAGTTTGCATGTATATAATCCTTAGAATTATTATATAATTAGATTAATTATAAAATATAAAGGCTTATAAATGCAAAATTATTATCAAGAATTTGACGCACTAATCGCTGAAAATAAGGCGACTTTAAAGTATTTTGAAAATAATTTTAGCGTGATTAAAAAGCAAGTAGAAAATTGCAAAACGCATGAAGTCTATAGCACAAAGGCTGATGGCTTAGGGATTTTAAGCCCTAGTCTTATTACAGATAAAATCTGCAAAGGGTATCGCAAAGGCAAAAGGCTAAAAAATAAGCCAATGGCTAAAGATTATTGCATTTATGAGCTAGATTCTAATCATAAGCCCTTACGCGTTTGTCATGTAGGTGATGTGAGCTTTTATTTTATAGCGCATAATAATGCAATGTTTGCCTTGCCTTGCATTGATGATGAGAAGTATAGCTTCTACCCTACATATTCTCACAAGATAGAATACAAAAATGACAAGATATATAAATATTCACAGATTGATAGTAATTCATTATGGCAAGAGGTATATGAGTTTAAAAATGAGAATGTAGCAATATGTTATCAATATTATTATGTCCCAAATCTAGCAGGAAGTAGCAAGGCAATCCCACTAGGAGAAAAAGGCTCTCCAGCGCAGGCTTTTAAACTAGAACTTTCTTTAATGAGAGATAAAGTTGTTAAAATTTTGATGTATGAATTCCCACATAATAAGCTTGTTTATACATGGGAGAGGCAGTAAGAAAGATTTTGTAAATAATGTCAAAGATTTTAATATAGAAAATATCAAAAGGCAAAATACTAAGTAAAATCAAAGAAGTAATTATAAAAACAAGATAATAAATTCTAATGGTGTGAATTTTATAGTTTTTAATCTCTTATAGCTAGTGATAAAAATATCATTATTTCTAAAGCAGTAGTGCTCTATCATTTTTAACAAAGCTTTTCTCTATAAAATCAACGCACTGCCTATTAATGCAATGATTAAATATAAATCTAAGGCTTGCTAAAACCTTGCATTTGTATTTTTACGCATTACAAGAATGTCTATATTGACAAATATCTACTTAATTATCTTTTTAGAAATGATTTTAGCATACCTAAATACTCTCAATATTGTTTTTTAGCAAAATGATTAATTAAGCTCTTTAGTTCTTTAATTTGCAAGATTGTTAAGCTTCAAATTTTTTATCATTTTGCTTATTTATGCCAAAAAGGAATATCAAAGGATTCCTTTTGCTCCAAATTTCTCTAAAATTGCCTTATATCTTTGTAGATAATCTTCTACTTTCCTGCTGTTCTTGCGTTTTTTAATATCCTGCACTATTAAGTCCTTTTCCTCTTGGCTTAAATCTTTGGAGGCAAAATACTCAAACCACTCAATATATTGCCAACCTTCAGGCATGTATTCATTAAGCACGCACTCAAGCAATGGTTTCCCTAGCTCTTTTTCTATCATTTCTTTGCTAAAAATCCCATGTTCTAGTGCTAAGATATACAAGCTACCATACTCCAAGTCTAGATCCGCATCTTTTAGCCCATTTGCTTTGTAGAGTCGCAGTATCTCTACCATGTTTTCTTGGCTTGTCTGCTTACGATGATAAGTCGAGCATAAGCCCTCTAATCCGCTCGTTCCCTCAATAACCTCACCACAATCAAATAAAAATTTCACAATATCCGCCCTTCCCACACTCGCGGCATTGTCTAAAAAGCTCATCTTTTGTTCTTTGTCTTTTTCTCCGATTTTTAGTGCGATTTTAGAATCAGTAGCACTTTTCTTTATAAGCTCCAAAAGTTCTAGCGGGCAGTTTCCTATGGTGTTTTCTTTATAAAATTCTCTCTCACCCATAGCTATAGCGTAGATTTTAGCTAGATCTTTATCATTCACTTTTTTCTTTTCAAGTAGTGCTTTAAGCCCTTGCAATGCCTTGTTGTAGTAGTTTATGAAATACTCCTTGCCTTTTTCATACTCTCCATCACACATTTCTTTTAATATGCCACAGATTGCTGCCGCACTTACAGGGGTTGCTTGCTCATCAAGCCATGTGGGTAGATTTGCCTCTAGCTTTGTGCCATGAAAGATATCGTGTTTGTCTTTTTTAGCATTTTTTTGCGCTTCTTTACTAAGAATCCAAGAATCTAGATTTTGATTAAATTCCTTTGCTTCATAAAACATCTCTCTCATATCTTCAAGGCTTGAGGCATTCCATTTATCTAGTGGCTGATTAAAAGCTTTTGCCCTTTCAAACATATAGCTTGTCTTTTTGAGATTACTCACATTCCAGCTATTTAAGGGTTGATTAAACGCTTTTGCGCCACGAAACATACTTACCATATTCTCTACCTTGCTTACATCCCAAGAGCTTATATCGTGGTTAAAATACACAGCATCGCAAAACATCGCACACATATTTGTGACATTTGAAGTATCCCAAGTTTCAATCCCGCTAAAATCTTTTCGCTCTGAATCATAAAATGCTGAACGCATATCTGTAAGCAAGTTTGTATCAATCTCGCCTAGATGTATCTCTTCATTTTTACACAGCTCTTGCAAATCAGCCGCGCTTCTTGGGAAGTATTTTGCGTTTTTGTTTGTGGCGTTGGGATTTTTTTGCATGAGTGCTTGAAGTTGCTTTGTCTTCCATGCTTCAAGCACATTTATAGGGCAACGCTCAAAGATATTCCTACACATTTGCAACGCCTTAGAGCTTACATTCCAGCCACTTATATCTTGGTTAAAGTTTTCTGCATAAGCAAACATCTCGTGCATACTCTCTACCTTGCTTACATCCCACTTGCTTATATCTTGGTTAAAGTTTTCTGCATAAGCAAACATCTCGTTCATATTCTCTACCTTACTCACATTCCAAGAGCTTATATCGCCATTGAAGTTTTCGCAACCTCTAAACATTCTTCCCATATTTGTTACATTGCTCACATTCCACTTGCTCAAATTGACATTTAAATAAGTGCAACCATCAAACATACCGCACATATCATTCACATGGCTTACATCCCAAGATTCTATGCCCTTATCATTAAAAGAGCCTTTGCGATCACACAATTTGCTCATATCTGTAATTTTGCTTATATCAATCTTTGCCGCACTTATCTCCTTATCAAGCAAAGAGCGCAAAAACTCTTTGTGATGGGGTGTGTATATGCCATTTTTAATGGTGCAAAACCAAGTTGGAAAATGCTCCTCTTTAAAAAGCTTTGAGTTATAAAACATGCTATTAAAATTTATGTCTTCAAGCTTTTTAGCATTGCTAAAATCAATCTTTTCACCCCAAGATTCTAAGCTTTGATCAAAATTTTCTGCAAATTCAAGCATGCTTTCAAAACTCTCAACTTTTGAGACATTCCATTTATCTAGTTTCTGATTAAATTTTGATGCACCATAAAACATATAGCTCACATCTTTGACACACTGCTCATATCCCATTTTTCTAGAGGTTGATTAAATGCCTCTGCGTCATAGAACATATAGCTCATATTTTTTACTTTGCTCACATTCCAAGATTCTATATTATGATTAAAATGCTCTGCCTCTTCAAAGCAGGATTGCATATCTGTAACCTTGCTTGTATCCCAAGTCTCAATACCGCTAAAATCACGCCTCTTGCTCTTTTTGAATAAATCTTTAAAATTTGTAACCTTGCTTATATCAATATCGCCTAGATAAATCTTTTTATCTTTGATGAGTTTTTTAAGCTCGGCTTTGTTTTTTGGCGTATGTATGACGCCTGTGCTTTTTGTAACCTTAAAAAGTGTATTAAGAGATTTTTTCTTATCTTTTGCTGCATTTAGTTTTGAAAGGATATTAAAACGCTCATATTCATCACTATCTTTCACACTTCGCCCTGCATATACTGCCCTATCATCCCAATACTCTTGCTCTAAATCGCTTAGATAGGTTTCAAGATTTTCTATTATATGGGGTGGGATTTTCGCACCTTTATCAAAAAGCTCTAAAATCGCACTCTTTTTGGCGTCCCATTCACCTAAAGGTGCCTTGCGTAAAGCCTCTATTGCATCTAAAAGTTGTGAATCTAAATCTTGTGCCATAATCTCTCCTTACAATAAATCATATTTCAAAATAATTATACACACTTTCTAATTCTTTAGAGCTTAGTGCATCAGTATAATAATACTCCTCATCCTCTTCTAAAATTTTTTCATTTTCTATGGGATATGTAATGGCTTCTTCATGCGATACAACTCCAAGTGGGGCAAATTCACCATCATCATATCTAGCTACCATTTATAGCCTCTTTATCCCCAAGCTTTTAAGTTTTGCTAAGCTTAGAATTAAGACTTTTTATTGTTGTATGTGCTAGGAAAAGAATTTTTTGTAAATCTTTTTTATAATCGTCTCTTTACCTTTTCTTTTTTCTTTATACATTTTAACTTGCTCTGGCACTTCTAGGCTTGTATCGATATTGTATTCTTTTACTAATTTTTTCCAAGTTTTAGCACCCGCATTTTTTAAAAGTTCTACTTTTTTAGCTAATTTGTCATTTTTATAAAATTCTATCATCTCTTTAGCTATATCTAATGGGGTTTCTGGCTCATGGTATTTAAGCTCCCCATTTTCATCAATTTCTTTTTTATAATCAACCACATTCACATCAGCCCCATATTGTATTAAAAGCTCTATACTTGCCCCAACTCTTACATTGCAATCCCACCCAGCATAATACTTACTAGAATCTTCTATTTGTGTATCATTGCAGAATGCAGCTTCATGCAAAAGAGTGTAGCTTGTATGATTCCAAGTCGCCCTCTTGTCTTCTTTTTGAATACTATTAGGATTTGCTCCAAATTCTAATGCTATTTTTAAGAATTGTGCTTGATTATAACCAGCCCAATAATGCAATGGAGTCTTATAGTCATCTCCATAAACTTCAAATTTTGCTCCTTTGTTTAAAAAATACTCTATTACCTTGCTTTCTTTTCCGCCTTGTTGTATATAACATGTGAGTGCGTTCTCGCTTCTCTTTCCTAAATGATCGTATTTTGGAGAGTTTATTAAATGCTCATAATCCACCTTAAGCCCCAAGCTTTCAAAATATTCTAGCATTTCAAAGCTTTGAGCTTTTTCATATGCAAATCCTGCATAAGCTAAAGTCTTAAAAGGGCAAAAATAGGTAAAGTGCATACCAAGAGAAGAGCTGTATTTATCAAGAAATACATTAGGCAGGGAATAATCTTTTAAAAACTCTTTAAGTGCGTTAAGTTCATTATTCTTTATAAGTTCAAAAAGTTTATTTTGTGTATCTAGATTGGATTTTTGTGTTTTGTTGTCTTTACTTAGCTTTGTGTTAAATCCTAGCTCTTTGCCTAAGACACCAAAGAATTTTAAAGGTTTATAAGTCTCTAGCCAAGCTTCAATAGCCTCTTCATCGTCCAAATCACCTTTATAACCGCAATCGCTAGCCCATTTATAAGCATCATACCACCAATCATCATGTGTATCTTCTAGCACAACTTTAGCATACTCTTGCGCTTCATCACTTGGCTTTAAATCCCGCATAGTATAGAGAATCTTAAAGGCTTGTTCATTCTCCTTTTTGAATTCTTCTTCATTAAAATTTTCATCTAACCCTATACACCCTAGCACTTGAGAGAGTGCTAACCCATAATAATACGCACCTTCTTCACAGATATTATCTTCTTTAGCATACTCGCTTAGCTCTTGCTTTTCATTAACTTTGCCATTTATATTTGCCCCTTGCTCTAGTGCTTGTCTAAAAAGCTCAAAATCACTAGTCATAATTGCTTTAAAAAGCAAATCATCGGCATTATTCATATCTAATATTTCTCCTAACATTTCTTGTTTTGGAAGATTGTGTAAAGTGCGTGTGCGATTAAATAGGGCATAAAGTGCAACTGATTCCTCATTAAATACTAAAGTTTTATACTCTATGATTTGTGCGTTAGAATCTGTTATAAAGCTTACATAGGTATTATTTTCACGCCTAATACCTGCACACACAGGCCTTAATGGCTCATCATACCAAATGAATGGGTATTGCAAATCCTGCAATGACTTTTTTAGATTCTTTTCATCCATTCCCTTTCGTTTGGCACCCTTATAAAGCTCAATATAATTTTGCACAAGCAAATATTGTATTGCCTCATCTTCTTTCTCAAAGTCTTTTTCATGCTCTATACTTGCACGCTCACCCGTTCTAAAAACCTCATATTTTTGCACACTCTTATCCCACCAAATTCCTAGCATATATTCGCCTAAACTCTCTTTTTTCCTCTCATACCAAGAGACTGAAAAAAGCTCCTCTTGTTCTATGATTTGCTTTGCTAGCTCTTGTGTGATTTTTGGAGTTTTTGAATCTAGTTCTTTCTTTAAACTAAAAAAGCCATAATTTAGCCCCTTTGTGAGAGTGCTAAATTTTGCATTACTTTTAGATTCTAAAAAATCATAGATAAATTTTGGAAATTTAAATTCATAATACCCCTTTGTGTTGAATAATATAGTAAGTGTAGAATCTTCTTGCTTTGTGTAAATATTGCAAAATCTTTTCTTATTTTTAGTAAAATACTCATCATCAAAAACGCTTCCGCGTAGCCAATCTAGCTTTTTAATGGCTTTATTTTTCACGCAATAGCCTAGATAAATCTTACTATATTTGCCAAAATCAAAGTAGTTTTTATCCTCCAAAAAGTCGTGGCAAAAAGATTCTGTATCGCCGATGAAGTATTGATAATGTGCTTTGTTTATAAACTCTTGCTCTTTGTAAGAGCAAGCATAAAGCCAAAGTGCGCCATCAATCTTTTGTGTGTCATATTCACCAACGATGAGCTGGTAAGATGTTTTATTATACTTTTTATCTTGCTCTTGCAAGATTCCTATAAGAAATTCAAGCGCTTCATTGCTTTTTATGTGAATAAGTGCCACATCATCTCTGTAAGTATTATAAAACTTAAAGCCGACTATATTATAAGGCATATCATCTATTTTTTCTCCTGCAATTATACCTATACCTCTACCGATATTACGCGACTCACCAAGTTCGCCTAAAAGTTTGTTTGTTATTTCTGTAGTTTTTGCAAAAATGATTTGAGAAATATTGCACCGCTCTAAAAAGTCTAAAAATGCTTTTTTGGCTTCATCGCAATTTTTGGCATTGCTAAAATCTCTTAAATTAATCTTTAGCCTATATTGTGTGCTTTCTAGCTTAAAAGTTGTATCATCTATGCGAGAATTTAGAAGATAGATAGATGGGCTAAGCCCTAAAAACTCTATAATAGGTTCTATATCTACATGCACACTTCCTATTTCTAAATTTTGCACGATCTTAGCTACACGCTCATCTATATGCGCTTTTTTATCCAAGCTTTCATAAGCTAAAAACTCTATTTTTTCATCTATAAAAGCATAGATAAAGAGTTCTGCTCTAAACTCACATTCTTGAAATTTTATGTAAGAGGGATAATCTTTTAAATGCCTTGTCCTTTCTCCTACGCCTTGTAATTCTTTAAGGAGTTTTAAGACCTGTTTTAAAAGCCTATAGGTATTGCTAGAATGTAAAAAATCTTTTGTATTTTGCAAGGCTCTTAGGTTGTTGAGGACGATTTTTTCTCCACTGCTTGTAGTATAGGCCTTATCTTTAAAAGATGAAAAGTTCTCATTATAGTTTTGTGCTAGGCTTAATTGCATGTATTTGTAAATATTTTTTGCGTTTTTGATATGTTTAATATAGGATTTTTTGATCTTAACCCCCGTGCATAAAAGCAAAATAAAATTTTCCCAAGTAACTTGAAAGGGCTTATCTAAAAGCATACATAAATTTACAGAATCTCTAGTGCTAAAGGCTTCACTCCCATAAAAAAGTGTATGAATATACATATATTCAAAAATGCTTTCATCCACATCATCATCAAAAAGCCATTGAAAGGCTCTAGATTCTAAGAGGGCTTGTTTTTGCTCCTTGCTTAAAAAATGTGAAGCAGTGGTATAAGCACCGCAAAGATTTTTAATAAGAGAATCTAACAAATCATCAAGAGCGTTTAAATGCATTTGTGAAATCTCTGTAACACTTTTTAGTTCAAAAATCTTTTTGATTGCTTCTTTTTCATCTTCTTTTAAAAAGCTAGGAGAGCGTGTTGGCTGTTTGTGTAAAAAGAGTATTGAAAGCTTAGAATCTTGTGTGTTTGTAGATTCTGTGTTTTCTATCATTTTAAGTGGCGATGAAAAATCTTTTTTAGAATCTTGATTGAAATTTTCTTTAGCCTTTTTGTAGCTATTCATAGGTTTTGCATTACAAGATAGTGCTTTGCTAAGTAGATTTTGTGCGATTCCTTCTAGCTCTCTATCATTTAAGCTAGAATCTATGTACTTGTACTTTAGAAGCTTAGGATACTTTTTGCCATGCTTAATCACAAACATTTCTATATATCCCTCATCGTTCCATTCTTCTTTTAGCTCATCTTGGATTTGGCTTAGGGCATCTATGCGTTGGTAGTTTTGATACACGCAAGCTTGCAAGATTAAATTGATAGAACTTAGCATTTTATGGCGTGGCAAAGATTCTATTTGTCTTAAAGCCTTTTCATCGCTGATATTTTTGTCTTTGTTTTGGAGGCGTTGATAGCTTAAAGAAGTATAGGTATTTGCCACTTGCATAGCAAGATTTGCAAGTTCTCTATCCACTTTTGCACCCGCACTTACTAGATTGATTAAATAAGTTTTAGTCTCATTAAGAAGCCTTATGCCATTTTTTGTTGGAATGATAGAGTTATTATGAAATTCCCTTAGGGCAATATCCTCATTATCATGAGCAATAGGACGCAGGGCAGAGTGAAATGCAATCACGCTTATGTTGTCTTTTTGGCTACTAGCATATTCATGCAATAAAAGCTCTTTTACCACCCTTATAAGCTCTTTATTCATATGCTCTTGATATGCTTTTAGCTCTTTAGCACTTAATTTTTCAAACTCCTTTAGACTTAGCTTACAAACTCTTCTAAAGGCTTTTTGCTCTAGCAGTGTTGCCCTAAGCTTTAGGGCTTTAGAGCGTTGTCTAAGTTTGCCTAGCTTTTCTAGCTCTTCTTGAGTGTAGGCATAATGCTTACTCATTTGTTGCGCGAGTGCTTGAAAATCTTCTAGGCTAATATTTAAGCTATTTGCATTAAAGTTTGTAGATGGTGTAAAAGAATCTTCTTCCTCTTCTAAATCCTCTTCATCATCTCTAGTGTAATTAATTTCCTCTTCCTCTTCTACCTCTTCATAATCTTCATTAAAATCATAATAATCTTCATCATCTTCATAGTCATCATCTTCCTCTTCCAAATTTAACTCGCCCTTTAAAAATTGCTCATAGAGATTGCAAAAATCGTTTTCTAAAATATAGCCACACATAGGGTGTATGGAATCAAAAATAATCGTAGTTTTGCCATCTTTATAGCACCATACACAAAGCCCACCCAAGCGTAAGATTCGCACTTCATCGCTATTTTGAATAATTTGCATAGTATAGGCGTCTTTTTGTAAGAAGCTTGGTATTTGCATATCCTTTTCTATCTCCACACTAAAGGGACTTTTTTGCATAACTTTCATAAAAGTATCCAAAAAATTTTCATCCGTGTTTTCTATCTCAAAAAAAGTAATTTTGTTTTTCTCATAGCTTGTGTAGTGCATTGGGCTTCCTTAGAAAAATGAATTTGAAGCCTTAAAGGTTGGTTTCTATTTTGGCAATCAGCGCTAAAATGGCTTTTTCTTGCTCTTTATTTTCTGCCTCATTTAGCTTTGCCTTTGTGGCTTCTAGCATCTTGTTATCCACCTTTGCGCCACTTTGTATTAAAAGCTCACACATTGCGGTGCTTTGTGGGAGATTTGCTAGAATTGTTTCTAGCAGGAGTTTTTCATTAAAGCAGTTGATATAATCTATATCCGCACCCTTTTTAATTAAAACTTTAGCAGATTCTATATGTCCCATTTTAGCCGCTAGAAAAAGTGGCGTATTCCCAAAGTCTGATCTATCTATTTCATAGTCTTGCTCTAAAAGATAGGCGATGATTTTTGCACGATTAAAAAACGCTACTGCAATTAGAATTGGCGTATTTAACCTTAATTTTGGTAAGTAAATCTCAAAATCTTCATCAATTAAATCCTCTTTGCATGCTTTTTTGATGATTTCAAGAGCACTCTCTTCATCATCATTTTGTAAAACTACAAACAAAATTTCTGCAATCTCTTTTTCTAAAGCACCCTCAAAAATCTCTTTATAGTTTTTTAAAATCTCCTTATTTGAAAGAGAGGCGATATTTTGATTAGCTCTTAATGATTTTAGCTTTTCCATAATGGCATATTCTAAAGAAATTGCCTTTTGGATACGCGCTTCAAGCTTTTTAAACTTCTCTGGATTATCACGCTCTAGTTTAAAGCTATACATAGAATCATAAATCGCATCTGCTTCTTCTTCTAAATCTTTTATCCAAGCCTTTTTACAAGCTCCTTTGAGATTTTTCGTATCATATTCTAAAATCTCTAGCAAATCCTCACTAAAGCTAAGAGTTTTTTCATTCACCTTTTTATCTTTTTTCCAAAGTTTGTATTGGGCTTTTAGGATATTTAGAATCTCTTCTTTTATATTTTTAGCCTTTTTATCTAGATTCTTAAACGCTTCTTTAATGTCTGTAATCTCACCCTTTGGGGTAAAGCTCACATCCTTTCTTTTTTCCTCATACATTTTCACTTGCTCTTCATAAGGTAGGCTTGTATCAATCTCATAATCTTTTACTAACTCTTCCCAAGTCTTAGCCCCTAAGTTTTTTAAAAACTTTTTATTTGGAGCATTATTAAAAGCATTATCTAGCGGAGTTTCAGGCTCTGCATATTTTTTATAATCATGCTCATAGTCTAGCCCGCAATAGGCAGCATTGATATCTGCACCATATTTTATAAGCACTTTTAGTGCTGCGCTTGCAGGTTTTTTATCTGCAAATGCTGCATGGATTAAAGGAGTAGCACCTATCTCATCCCAAGAATACTTCTCCTCACCTTTAATGCGTTTGATATTGGGATTTGCCCCATGCTTTAGGGCTAGCTCTAAAAAACTCGCTTCATTAAAACTAGCCCAAGAATGCAAAGGCGTCCCGCCATCATCTTTATCATACACTTCAAAACTTGCACCCTTGCTTAAAAAATACCTAATCACTGCATCGCTTGTGCCTTTATTCTCAATATAGGCGATAAGTGCATTATGTCCTGTGTAAAACGGACTACAATAATCCGCCCTAAGCCCCAAGCTTTCAAGATATTCCATCACTTCAAAGCTTTGTGTCTTCTCATATGCTAGTCCCGCATAAGCTAGTGCGGATACAGGAGCATATGCAATATGGGTTTTTTTAGAATTATGTGCATGAGTGATGGGGAAAGTCTCTACCGCCTTTTTTACTTTCTTTAAATTTCCGGTTTTGATGACTTTTAAAAAATCATCAATCGCATCAAACATCTTATCGCCTATGGTTTCTAATTCTTCTAGCGTCATGAATTATCCTTATAGTAAAATTATGTTTTATAATTTAGATTATATCAAAAAAACGATTTGCAAGAGTTGTGATGATGGGAGGGATGTCATTGCGAGAAGCGTAGCGTTATCCACGAGCGTAGCGAAGTGTAAATCCATAAAGCGCAGAAGCCTTTATTCAAAAGTAAATTATCTTAGGCGAGAGTAGGATACCTGAAACTGACAAGCAGTTTCTTCCTAATCGCCACGATAATTTCTTTTGCAATAAAGGAAGCTTCCCTTGTGTCATTACGAAGCTGACGAAGCAATCCACTTACTAGAATCTAAAAATTAAATACAATGTATAGTTTTTGCAATTTGTGATTAATATCATATAAAAAAAGTTATAGTTTATCTTTGAATTTGTAAAGAAAACTAAGTTAAGGAAAACCATGGAATTAACAAAAGAAAAAGTAAAATCACTAGGACTTGATACAGAAGAGGTAGTGATTCCAAAGGATATTAAAGTCATTGAAAAGGATACATTTAAATACAATACAAAAATACGCAAAGTCATTCTAAATGAGGGATTAGAAGTTATAGAAAAGCATGCTTTCCGCAAGTGTGAATCCTTAGAAGAGATAAGTTTGCCAGATAGTTTAAAGAGTATCGGAGAATATGCATTTTATGATTGCTCTAGACTTAAAAAACTAAAATTGAATGAGGGATTGGAGGTTATAGAAGTTTGTGCCTTTTGGAGTTGTAAATCCCTAGAAGAGATAATTTTACCAAATAGTTTAAAGAGTATCGGAGAATTGGCATTTAGTGAATGCTCTAGCCTTAAAAGTTTAAAATTAAATGAGGGTTTAGAAAGCATAGGATCTCGGGCTTTTCTTGGGTGTGAATCTTTAGAAGAAATAAGTTTGCCAGATAGTTTAAAAGAGATTTGGGCAAGTGCGTTTTTTAGAGTATATAATCTCAAACGCATTCATATTTCTAAAAACCATAAATATTTTGGCTATGAAAATAATGTGCTTTATAATAAGGAAAGCAAATTTGTTATTGCTGTTGCTAATATACAAGAGAGTATGAGTTTTCCAGAGTGTATAAAGAGAATTGGGTATGAGGTATTTAAAGAATGTTCTAGCCTTAAAAGCTTAAATTTTAATGAAGGGTTAGAAGCTATAGGAGAGAATGCCTTTTATAAATGTAAATCCTTAAAAGAGATAAATTTCCCAACAAGCTTAAAAACGATTGAAAGAACCGCATTTGATAAATGCTCTAGTCTTAAAAAACTAAATTTTAATGAGGGATTGGAAGTTATAGAAAAGCATGCTTTCCGTAATTGTGAATCTTTAGAAGAGATAAGTTTGCCAGATAGTTTAAAAGAGATTGGAGAAGGTGCGTTTTTAAGAGCATATAAGCTAAAACACATTCATATTTCTAAAAATCACGAATATTTTGGCTATGAAAATAATATACTTTATAGTAAGAAAAAAAGGAAGGCTGTTATTGCTATTACAAACGCAAGTGAGGGCATTACATTCCCAGAGTATATCACCGCAATCCCAGAAGATATTTTTAAAAATTCAAATCTTCCAAAAGTAGCTTTTGAAAATAAAAATTATAGAATTAGCGAGAAAGATTGCTATTCAAAAGGGGTGAATGAATCTATACGCACACATTTAAAAGGCTATATGTTCAACAAGGCTAAAAAAGAAAAAGTAGCTGAAATTATGAGTGTGAGCTTTGAATCCATTTTACAAGAGATTGCTAAAAATTATGGGGTAGAATGCAATATAGAAACTAAAAAATGCGATCAAGAAAAAATCGTTTGTATTTTGCAATTTCAACAACGCACAAAGTTTCTAGCCACGATAAAAATCAAAAATCCTACCTTTAAAGAAGAGTTTGAAAGCTTTGTAAAGCTTATAGTAGATAAAGAAAGCACTTTTGAGAGTTTGCAAGATTTCACTAAAAAGAATAAAGATATACGCCATAGCAGGGCTTTTGCGCTAAATCATTGTATCCCTTATGTGAAATTTTCAAAACTAGAGAAAGCATTTTTATCATCAAATCTAAAAGATCTTAGAGTGCAAATCCCACAAGATGTAGAATCTATCCCAGAAGAGGCACTTAGAGATATTAAATCTTTAGTCTATGTTAAGATTAGCGAGGGCGTAGTAAGGATTGAAAAAGACGCCTTTGCGTTTTGTAGCAGGCTTAAAGAAGTTGAGCTTCCAAGCACTCTTGCTTACATAGGCAACTCTGCTTTTTCCTGCTGTTATGATTTAGAGCAAATCAATATTCCAAATAGCGTTACACACATAGGTGAAGAAGCGTTTTATTGTTGCAACTCGCTTAAGAATGTGGTATTGCCAAATAGCGTTACACACATAGGTAAAGCTGCGTTTGAATTTTGCAGATCGCTTAAGAGTGTGGTATTGCCAAATAAGCTAAAAGAGATAGAAGATGGAGTATTTAAATGCGCTGGTTTAGAGAGTATCACAATCCCTGCAAGTGTAGAAACTCTAAAAAAGGCTGATAGTTGTTTTGAAGAGTGCCCTTTGAAAGCTATCTATGGCACAAAAGATTCTGTTGCAAAGAAAGTGGCTAAAGAATTAGATAAACCATATGTAGAAATACAAGAATAAAGGATAGCAATGGGAGTAAAAATCAATACAACCGAGTTAAAAAAGATTTTAGAAATCACACCAAGTGAGCAAAATATCATGCTAGTAGGCAAACATGGCATTGGTAAATCCCAAATCATTCAAGATTATTTTACTAAAGAGGGATTAAAGGTTGTTATATTATTCTTGGGGCAGATGAGTGATCCAGGCGATCTTATCGGCTTACCGCATAAAAATGAAAAAAGCGGACATACGGAGTTTATCCCACCCTTTTGGTTTCCGCTTGATGATACGCCAATCGTGCTTTTTTTAGATGAGCTTAATCGCGCAAGGCCAGAGATTTTACAAAGCGTTATGGACTTAACACTTAATAAACGCCTAGCAGGTAGATCGCTCCCAAAGGGATCGCGTGTGATTAGTGCGGTGAATTTTGGTGATGAATACCAGCTAAGCGATCTTGATCCAGCGCTTAGCAGTCGTTTTAATATTTATGAATTTGCTCCAAGCATAGAAGAGTGGCTTTTGTGGGCAGATAGTGCCAAGATAGATTCTAGAATCATTGATTTTATTACAGAAAATCCAGAGTTGCTTGACACACAAGAAGGAATAGAAGATTTTGGGCTTGATAAATTCCCAGATCGTAGGGCGTGGGTGAGAGTTTCTAGCATTATTAAAGAGATTGAGGATATAAGCAGCGATATTTATAAAAAGGCAATTTGTGGTATTGTAGGCATAAGAGCGGGTGTGAAGTTTGTAGAAACTTATAAGGGCAATAAGCTTATAAGTGCAAGCGAGATTTTATTGCATTTTACCAAAGTGCAAAAAAAGCTAGATAAATACAAGATTCTAGATTTTACAAAAATCAATGACTCGCTATTCCGCTATATTGAAAACCAAAACTACCAAGAGAGCGAGGCTAAAGAGATAGCCAAAAATTTTGAACTTTATTTTGATTATTTACAAGAGAAAAAGGCAAATGAAGTGCTAGGGCATTTTACTAATCTTTTTGTAAACCAAACTTATCCTAAAGTAGCGAGTTTTGTGATGATGCATACTCCAAGCTTACAGCAAAAAATCATTAGCTTTGTAAGCTCATTATAAATGAAAGCAAAATAATGGAATTAAAACAAAAGCTTCAAAAAATTATAGATTCGTGGTTTTTGAGTGAGCCCTTTTTGTTTGAGATTTATTGCACGCATACACTTAAGGAATCTAGTCTTGAAGTCCCTATGCGAAGCGGTAAGGGCTTAATAGAATATGATAAAGAATTATGCCAAGATTTAAGCCAAAACGCACTAGAAGAGTTTTTAAAGCTAGAAGTGTTTCGCATAGCATTAAATCACCCCTATCAAAGACAGCCTATTAATGCAAATAGAGTGGCACTCTATCTTGCAAGCACGATTACAATCACTGATAATTGCAAGTTTTATCTTAATTTGCCAAAACCAGAGCATTTTAAACTAGAAAAGAATTGTGCGTTTGAAGTGTATTATAGAAAACTTTTAGAGAATTTGTCAAAAGAAATGCAAGAAAGCTTTGATGAAGACACGCAAGAGGATTTAGAAGATTTACAAGCACAATCCATAGATTTTGAATCTACAAGCCTTATGGATTTAAATCTCTCTAAAATAGCTAAATCTTGCACGCAAAATTGGCAAGATGATGAAACACAAGCAGAGCTTATAAATTCCATTGTAGAAAATGTCTTGCGTAATGCAAAGTCATTTGGCACAATTTCGGGCGATTTTATAGGATTGCTAGAGCTTTCTTTAAAGGCTAAGATGGATTATCGGCGGTATCTAAGGGCTTTTAGACATTCTATCCTTTCAAGCAAACGCCGCCTTGTGAGAAATAAGCCAAGTCGTCGCTATGGCTTTGCATATTTTGGTAGCACTTATGAGTTCAGCACTAAGCTTTTAATTGCGGTAGATGTGAGCGCATCTATTAGCAATGAAGCCTTGCAAAAATTCTTTTATATTATCAATAGATTTTTTAAATACGGCATAGAAAGGCTTGATGTTTTGCAGTTTGATACAGAGATACAAGGTGAGATAATCACTCTAAAAAAGGCACAAAAATGCGTGAAAGTGCAAGGGTGTGGCGGGACTGATTTTGAGCCTGTGATAAGATACTATGAAGCACACAAGGAATATGATGGGCTTATCATCTTTAGTGATGGAGATGCACCTCCTGTAAATGCAAGGAATTCACGCCCAAAACTTTTTGTTCTTGAAAATTCTGAGCAATATAGCGATTTTTTAGAAGAACCTTTGCCAAAAGGCTCTAAATGCACTTATCTTACTTAAAATTAAGGTTTTTTAAAATCTTGCCATAGAAATAAAATAGCTTCTAGTAGAATTATTTATTAAGGTATTTTGGAGCTTAAAGGCTATGGGCTATTAGTCTTATCTTTATGGAAAATACTAAAACACGGATTTAAGCCTTGCAATTTCTTATGATACATAAGAATTTATGGAGCTTAGCACTAGAGTTCTATAATCTTTTTTTGTGAATTTTTCTCATTACTTTTGCTATAAATTACAGAAAATAGGCTTTAAAATATAAGAATCTAGATTTTTTATTTTTTGCATCATTCAAATTTATTTTGGATAGTTTTAATTTGTAAAAAACAAATATAAGCAGTTTTTGGCAAAAGAGAGCAAAAGTTGTATTTATTATGCAAATCAAAAAATTCACTTTCACGAAAGAAAAATTAAATATATCCCCTTAAACGCTAATCCCCCCCCCTTTTTTTCTCTCTCTCTCATTCTCTCTAAACCTCCTCCCCCTAAATCTCCTACATTTTTCATATATTATTACACCAAATATTACACCAATATTCATATAATATTCATATAATATTTCTCCAACCCCTTATTTTTTAATCTCTCTTTAAGCTTTTAAAGCTATAATTCCATTTCCTTTTTTGCGCTACACT
>NZ_QXJG01000016.1 GCF_003670295.1 Helicobacter burdigaliensis | reverse complement strand
GATTCATGGTTTAAATAAGAGAAGAAACCACTTAGGCCATTTTGAATGGAGGAGAGGGGTTTTAAGAGGTAGGAGATTACAAAATATAAAAGAATAATGCTTGCAATACTTGTAAAGATTACAATAGTAGCTTGAATCCAAGCTATCTTTACAACAGGAGCTTCAATAGCATCAATTGATTCTGCAATACATACACTATAAGCAGAAGCCTTAGAACAAATTACAAATCTATCTTCTCCATCATCTCTTGTATAATAAAAAGGTTCATAATCTTTATGATTTTTAAAGAGTTCTGCAACAGTTTTAATTGCAGGATTAATTTCTCCTTCTTTACTAGCTATAAGAGTAGGATCATTTGAAGCAAAAACTTGTGTGTTTGTATCAAAGGCAAAGACACGGCCGGGAGATTGCTTAAAGCGTTCTTGCAAAGAGCTAACAAGCACATCAATTGCTAAAACACCCACAAATTTTCCATCTTTATGGATAGCAATAGAATATGTAAATGTGGGTTGCTTAGAAGTTACATCTATATAAGAATCGCTAATATAAATCCCCTCTTTTTTCTTGGCTTCTATAAACCATTCTCTAGTTCTTGCATCATAATCATCTTTAGCACCAAAAATTACAGAATTTACACCTGCCTTATCGGCTTCCATATCATTTACAACAATTTCTCCACTAGGATGTGCGATATATACACCTAAATAGTTACTAGAATCCCTATAAGCTTTTAAAAAAGCACCTAGATTTTGTTGCATACCCTCTAAGGTGTTGATTTGCTCATAAGGTAGTTGTGCAATATAATCTCTTAATTTTAGCAAACTTCTAGTATTTTCTGTTTCAAAATCCACAATGGCATTTTGTGCGATTTTCACATAATTAGTTTCTGCATCTTTAGTAGTTTCAAAAAGACTATCTTTTACAAAAATAAAAGTAACTACCCCTAAAACCAACAAACACACAATGGCTATAAAATTGGCTATCAATGAAGCCTTAATTTTTATACTATTCATAAATTCTCCCTATATAATTTAAAGAAATAAATAATGCAAACCCCCCTCCTAAATCACCCAAAATTTTAAACTATAATCAATCTTGTTGAGAAATTTTAGCTACAAGACTATTTGCACTCTCTTGAATTTTTTCCATAAATATCTTAGCTTCATCGGCTAATTCTACACTGCTATTTACTTTTTGAATGCTGTATTGTGTTTTATCCACTACTTGACTTGTTTCATCTTTAATTGTATTAATAGTCATTGTAATTTCTGTGATAGACTTTGCTGTTCGCTCAGCTAGTTTTCTAACTTCATCTGCAACAACTGCAAATCCTCTTCCATGCTCTCCAGCACGCGCTGCTTCTATTGCTGCATTAAGTGCTAATAGGTTAGTTTGGTCTGCAATATCTTTAATAGTCTGCACAACAGAAGTAATCTCTTCACTTTGACGATTTAACTGCTCTACTTTTTCTGAACTTTCTTGCATAATAGAAGCAATCTCTTGAATATTTTCCACAGTTTTTTCAATAATATCGCGTCCTTGATTTGTAAGAGCACTATTTTCATTAACCCCTTCTGTTACAATTTGCAAGCTTTGCTCTTCTTTTAGTTTTTGTGCTGTAATATCTGTGGCAAATTTAATCACCTTATATACTTTACCCTCACTATCAAACACAGGATTATAGCTTGCAGTAAGCCAAATAATATTCCCTTCTTTATCAATACGGATAAAAGTCCCCGATACAAATTCACCTCTTTGAAGCTTTCTCCAAAACTCCCCATATTCACTAGAATTTGTAAATTCACTTTGACAAAAGATTCTATGGTGTTTACCTTTAATTTCATCAAGGGAGTATTTCACGGTTTTTAAAAAGTTTTCATTCGCATCTAAAATAGTTCCATCTGGAGTAAAAGAAATAATCGCCATAGACTTATCAGCCGCTGAAAGAATATTTTTTAAATCCATTTGCTCATTTACTCTACTTGTAATATCTGAAGCAAACTTAATTACCTTAATTACTTGATTATTATCATCAAAAATAGGATTATAATTTGCCTCTAGCCAAATAATATCACCATTTTTCTTAACACGCTTAAAAAGTTTAGACACAAATTGTCCACTTTGCAATGTTTTCCAAAAATCTGTATAAACTTTAGATTCTACAAGCTCTTTTTGGCAAAAAATCTCATGATGCTTACCTTTAATCTCATCTAGCGTATATCCAACGGTTTTTAGAAAATTCTCGTTTGCATCTAAAATAACACCATCGGGAGTAAATTCAATCACTGCCATTGATTTATTGATAGCAATAATCTTACGCTCACTATCTATAAAATGTGCCGGTACTTGATTGCTTTGCTTTGTAACATTTTTAGAACCAAACATTAAAAATTCCTCTCTGTGTTAAATTTTATGTATAAGCTAATTTTAACAATAATTTTTTAAAAACAAAATAAAAATAAAATCTTTTATTTATTCATGCCTTAAAGCCTCTATTGGATTGAGGTAAGATGCTTTTCTAGCAGGTAAATAACCAAATAAAATCCCTATAAATGCAGAAAAAAAGAATGCTATTAAAGCAATCACATAATCAAATAAAAAAGGAATATTGAGTAAATATGTAATCCCTAAAGATCCAAAAAATGCCAAAATAATCCCAATAATCCCCCCTAAAGCGCTAAGAGTTAAAGCTTCTATTAAAAATTGTAATAATACTTCGCTTTGCATTGCCCCTATGGCAAGCCTTGTGCCGATTTCTCTTGTCCTCTCTGTAATAGACACAAGCATTACATTCATAATCCCAATCCCTCCTACAATCAAACTCACTCCAGCAATAGCCCCCAAAAACAAAGTAAGATTTGCTGTGGTGCTTTTCATAATTTCAATAATTTGCTTAGTATCCATAATCTCAAAATCATTCTTTTGCCCTTCTCGTATCTTTCTAATCTCTTTTAAAGCTTCTGTGGCGACTTTGGTCGCATAAGTAGAATCCACCTCATCTTTTAAAGAAATCATAAGGCGACCGATATTATAAAGCGAATCGCTTTTTGAAATACTCCTTTGATATGCTTTTAAGGGCATTAAAATCACATCATCTTGATCATTTCCCATAGCCCCCTGCCCTTTTGTTTCTAGCACCCCTACAATATCACACACAATAGTACCCACTTTCATTCTGTTTCCAAGGGGAGTTGCATTTGTGTTAAAAAGATTCTTAGAAACACTTTTACCTATAATACATACATTACTTCCTGCACGATATTCTTCTTTATTAAAAGCTCTCCCTAAAGCAAGTTTCCAATCTGTTGCAATAAAATAATCACTATCAATCCCTTGAATTTGGGTTTGTGTATTGTTTTGACGAAACTGCGCTAAGACAGAGCTTGTGCTAATAGGTGCAACCGCCCTCACCAAGCTCCCCATTTGAAGTTTTAAATCGCTCGCATCTTTTAGCATAAATTGCTTTCTTGCCCCACCGCTTGCACTTTGATCGCGTGCTGGAAAGATTAACAAAATATTACTTCCTAAGCTACTCATTTGCTTAGTAATCACCTGTGTAGTGCCATTCCCTAAAGTAATCATAATAATCACAGCACCCACACCAATAATCACTCCAAGCATTGTCAAAATTGCCCTTATAAAATTTCTCTTAATCTGCCTAAAAGCCAAGAAAAAAGCATTTAAAATCATAGCTCTTCCTTAGTATCTGTTTTGATATTGCCATCTAAAAACACAATTTCTCTTTTGGCATATTTTGCCATTTCACTCTCATGCGTTACCATTAAAATAGTAATTTTAGAATCCTTATTTAAATTGCTTAAAATCTCCATAATCTCTACGCTTCTTTTTGTGTCTAAATTTCCTGTTGGCTCATCAGCTAATAAAAAAAGAGGCTTAGAAGCAATGGCTCTAGCAATAGCCACTCTTTGTTGCTGTCCCCCGCTTAACTCATTTGAGCTATGGTTATACCATTTTTCTAATCCCACCATTTCTAAAGCTTCCATAGATAGTCGCATTCTTTCTTTTTTAGGCACTTGACGATAAAGTAGTGGAAGCTCTACATTCTCTAGTGCTGTTGTTCTAGGCAACAAATTAAATCCTTGAAAAATAAATCCAATATAATGGCGTCTTAAAAGTGCTTTTTGTTTTAAATTTAGCAAACTTACATTTACTCCACAAAAATCATAAATACCACTAGTTGGACTATCAAGACAACCCAAAATATTTGCCATTGTGGATTTACCACTCCCACTAGGCCCCATTAATGCGACAAATTCTCCACTTTCTATTTCTAAATTCACACCCTTTAATGCTTCAAAAATATTAAGAGCTTTGCCATAAACTTTATGAATATCTATTAATTTTATAAAACTCATAAACTCTGTCCGGTAATCACAAGCATATCTTCCCTTAACTCTTCAGAGCTAACTTGTGTAAATTCTCCATTGCTAATCCCAACTTGCACGCTAATTTGGCGTATATCTTCTTTTTCTAAAACCCATATAGAAGAATTAACGTTTTTCTTTACATTAGGCTGTTTTGTGCGTGGGCGTTTAAACAAACTAAAACTCGCACTTTTCTTTTCTGTTTGTGTGGTTTTTGGCGTATAATAAAGCGCACTTGTAGGCACTAAAAGAACATTTTTAGCACTTGCCACTTCAATATCTGCAGTTGCACTCATTCCCGGACGCAAAAGGAGTTCTTTGTTATCCACATAAATCCTAGTATCATAACTTACAATAGAACTTGTGCTAGAAGTGGCACTAGAGGAGCTACTAGAGCTTGTGCTAGAAGCATTAGAGCCAAAATTTACTCTATTTACTACTGCACTAAAAGTTTTATTTGGATAAGAATCCACACTAAAAGTTACTTTTTGTCCTTCTTTAACCTTGCCAATATCTGCTTCGCTAATACTAGCATTAAGCTCCATTTCTTCTAAACTTTCTGCAACAATAAAGAATTCTGGAGCTTGAAAAGAGGCAGCCACGCTTTGCCCCACATCAATAGAACGACTTAAAATCACTCCATCAATAGGGGTTGTAATTTTTGAATTTCTCAAATCAACTTCTGTGGAGGCTATTAGAGTTTCAATCTCTTTAATAGAAGCCTTTTTTAGCTCCACATCACTTAGGGCTGCATTATATTCACTTTTTGTGCTTTCAAGCTCTAAAATAGAAGGTGTTTTACCCTTTGTTTTATCATAGAGATTCTTATATTGTCCATATTTCCATTTTTTTTCTTCTAAAGTTACAAGTGAGCTTTTTAGCTGTGCTTTAGCACTCCCTAGTTGTGCTTGATATTTATATAAATTTTGTTCAATACTCTCGCTATCTATTTGTGCTAAAATCTGCCCTTTTTTAACTCTATCATTAACATCTACAAACACTTCTAAAACAATCCCTGAAATCACAGAACCAATAGCAATTTCATTTGTAGGAGAAAGCGTCCCATTTGCCAAAATAGTGCTTGTAATATCCCCTTTTTTAATAGGTGTTGTTTGATAGACAATAGGAGATTCTTTTGTATTCCAATAATAAATCACACCAAAAATTATTAAAAAAACAAACAATACAATCCCCCAAATTGTAAAAATTTTTTTATAATTTCTCTTAGGATTTAAATTTTTTAAAATTTCTTGTGTGCTTATCATTTTTTCTCCTTAGCTACATAAAGATTCCCACCCATTGCTTTAAATAATCCTACAAGTGCTTGAATTTGTGAATTTTTAGAAGTATTTAAAGTTTTTTTAGAATTATTATAAGAAGCGTAGTTTTCTTGAAACTCTAACTCATCTATAAGTCCAATACTGCGGCGATTGAGCGAGAAAGTAAAATATTCTTGTGCGTTATTAAAACGCATTTTGTTATTTTGCATTTGTAATTGCATATTTTTTAGATTAAAGAGCGCATTTTCAATTTCAAAAAAGGCTGTATCTAGCGTCTTTTGCAAATTTAGATAAGTTTCTTTTAAAATTGCATCTTGCAAAAAATAATTTTGTGTAAGCTGCGTTCTGTTTAACAAAGGCGCACTAAGAGAACTTGCAAGACTCCAAGCGACATTTTGATTCCCTTGTAAAATCTCACTCACATTTCCACTTAAAGAAAGTATAGGGAAAAGAGAGCTAAAAGCGGATTGTTTTGTATAAATTTGCGAATGCAAAAGAAAAATATTAGCCCGAATATCTGGACGCGATAAAATAGCATTAGAAGGGAGTTTTTCATAAGAAAATTCAAAACTTTCTTTAAAGACAAAGGAATCTTCAAAAACTAAAGGCAAAGTTTTTAGATTTAATAACACCAAAAGTGCATTTTTAGTTTCTTCAAACTGCATTTTTAAAGTTTCAAGAGTATTTTGCTCATTGGTTAATAAATCTTGCTTTGTAAATAATTCCGTGCTATCTAGCAAACCATTTTCCACCTTAAGGCGGGTAAGCTCCAAAACTTGCTTATAGTGCATAATATTTTTTTGCGTTAGCTTGATATTTAGTGCATATTCTTGCAAATTATAATACATACTTGTAATATCTGCTAAAAGCGTGATTTGCGTAGCTTTAAAATCCTCTATGCTTTTTTGATAAAGAGATTCTTTGGAATTACTTGTTGCTTTATTTTTACCAAAAATATCCAACTCCCATGAAAGATTTGCTCCCACTTGTGAAGTAAAATTATAAGTTGTATTGTTTTTAGAACCTGAAAATGAGCCATCTACTTTTGGAAAAAGCTCACTAAAAGCGATTTTTAAAGAGCTTTTAGCTTGTAAAATCCGACTTTGCATAATGGCTAAATCTAAATTATTTGCAATACCTATTTTATAAAGATGATTTAAATTTTCATCTTTTAAAATAATTTCTAGCTGTTCTTGTGGTGTGGCAATACCACCAAAATCTGCAATAGGAATCAATTTTTGGTTATTAAAATCCAAAGGTAAATTTTGCACTAATTCCTCATTTTGTGGAATCTTCGCACAACCCATAAAAAACAACAATACAAAAACTATTCCTCTTGCAATCAAAACAATCCTTAAAATCAATTAATTTGCACCATTATATTATAATTTCGTGAAATAAAAATAAATTTTAAACAATAATTTTTATTATATGTATTTAAGATTCTTTTTGTTGCTGCAAGAAACCCTTATGGCAATCTCTCCTTTGATATTGCAAAGCCCTTTAGGACTGAAACATACAAGCAAAGCGTTATCCATCTGTTGCCAAAGCAACCGATCTTTTGGAATAAGCAAAGCGAAGTGCAAATCTAAAAAGAACAACCCTCAAATGTGAATTCTTCAGACTGCCACGCAAATGCTTACATATTTACTTGCAGTGAAAAAATCACTGCAAAACTTAAAACTTACTTTTCTAGTTTTTTCTTTTTTAAGGGCTTTTCTTTAGGATACAAAGAAGAATGCCACAAAGAAAAACCCACAAGAGAGATTCCAGATAAAATATGGATATTTTTAGCAACTTTGTTTTTCAAAAAAAGTGCGCTAGAAGCAGTTAAAAAAAGCGAAACTCCCATACCTATTTTTGCTATTTCTCTTTTAGTTTCTATTGTCTTTTTACTCTCTTGTAGCATATTAATCCTTTTTGCGTTTAATTCTGTGATATTTTCTATAAGCATTCGTTGCTGTATTTGCGACAATCACACCGCTTAATGCAGTAGCTATAAGTAATAAAAAATGCATCATTTTACCTTTATTCTTTGGAGTGCGTTTAATAAAAGTGCAATTGTAGTTCCATTATGCATAAAAGCCGTCTGAATGGGTGAGAGCTTCCCTAAAGTAGCAAGTCCTAAAATAAGACTATTTACCCCAAGTGTTATCTTAAAACCTCTTTGCACTTTGTTAAGACAGCAAATTGCTATCTCTCTAGCTTGCGCCACTGCTTCAATATCATCACGCAACAAAACCACATCCGCACTTGCTTTTGCAATATCAGCTCCCTTACACATACCAATTCCAGTATCTGCTTTAATTAAAGCGGGTGCATCATTTATCCCATCGCCTACAAACGCTACCTTTTTACCCTCTTTCATAATCTCTTCTAGAATCTCTGCCTTTTGTGTGGGTAGTAACTCTGCATAAAAACGATTGATTCCAAGCTCTTTTGCAATTTGCTCTGCCTTTTTCTTAGTATCGCCTGTTAGCATAATAATCTCTTTTACTCCGCTTGCTCTAAGTCTTTGCAATGCTCTTTTTGCATTATGCCTTAGCACATCTTTAAGCAAAATTACTCCTAGTAGCTTTTTATCATATCCGATAAACAAAGGCGTATCGCCATTTTGTAAAATTGCATTCATCTTTTGACTATGAGGTGCAAAAGGGATACACTCATCATCTTCTAAAAAGTGCCTACTGCCTATAATCACTTCTTTGCCATTGATTTCACTTTTAACCCCATGTGCTACGATGAAAGTAACCTCATCATGATGAATATGGGTAAAATCCTTTGCTTTAGCAGCTTTGACTATGGCTTGCGCTACTGGATGAAAATAATGCTCTTCAATACTAGCTGCTAGATTTAAAATCTCTTCGCTACTCCACTCCTCGCAAAAAGAATACACATCTAAAACTTCTAAATCTCCCTTAGTCAAAGTCCCTGTTTTATCAAAAACAAATACTTCACTCATTTGCAAAGCTTCTAAACTCTTTGCGCCCTTAATAATAATCCCCTCTTTTCCTGCTGAACCTATGGCAGCTTTAAAGGTTACAGGAGTAGTTAGCTTTAACGCACAAGAATAATCTGCTTGCAATACACTAGCTACTCTTATTAAATCCCTACTAAGTGCATAAGATATAACCCCCAAAGCAAGAGTAATAGGCACAAGCTTATCTGCCATTTTAGATGCCTTTAGCTCGCGTGCAGACTTTTGGATTAAAGTTTCTTCTATATAGGTTTTAATCTTTGCCATTGCTGTTTCTTTACCCACAGATTCCGCCCAAACCTTAATCCTACCCTCTTGCACAATCGTTCCTGAAAGAACTCTATCGCCTCTATTTTTTTGTGTAGGTGTTGCTTCCCCTGTCATAGAGATTTGATTAACCAATGCTTCTCCATCTACAATATGCCCATCTACTAAAATCGTATCTCCAGCACCAATCACGACAATATCACCTATTTGCAAATCCTCGCTAGACACCTGCTCTAGCGCAAATTCACTCCCTTTCTTTTTCTCAACCCACGCTAACCCAAAAGAAGGCTTAGAAAGCTCTTTAACCAAATCATCGCTTTTATACATTGTAAGCTCTTCTATATATTCTCCCAAAGCCAACATAAAATTAGTAGAATTTGCTGTTCTAAAGTCTTGCAAATAAAGCGAAATAGCTACTGCCATTGCCTCTAAACTTCTTGAATTAATCCCTTCTTTTAAGGTTTCTTTAAAACCACTCGCCAAAAGTGGAGCACAGGCAACTAAAGCAAATCCAAATTTTGCATTTTTGTTTTTCAAAAAAGGTTCTACTAATAAAGATGTCCCTGCTCTTGCCACTTCTGCTGAACTTGGCAATTCATCTCTTAGGGCGATATAACTCCCTTCTTGCCTTTGAGTTTTATGGGAATTCATACAAGATAATAGCCCCTTATAAACTTTATCTCTAATTTCTTCTAAATCTCCATGATAATTAAAAATAATATTTTTTAAAATAGAATTAATACGCAAATTTGAAATTTCTTCAATCTCGCTAAGTTTTGCTTGTAAGTGGATAGGATTAAGAGAGTGCCTTTCTAAAAAGCTATATTTAAAACGAGCACGATCTTTTGTTTTATGAATAAGACTTAACGCTAAAGGCTGCCACAAGGGCTTATTGTTCATCTGCTTGAACCTCTGCTTTTGCGTCCTCATAGCGTTCTTTTAGCTCTTCAATCCCCATTTCAAAAAGTCCTGAAACTTTTGCAAAACCCTTAAAAATAGCCTTTTGTGCATTTTCATTTGTAAGGATAAAAGTAGCCACCGCACCTATTAGCGCACCTTTTAAAAAATCTTTTTGATTATTTTGCAAAAGACTATTATTAGGAGTTGCATTAGAACCTACGCTAGAATTCGCATTTGTATTATTGATATAAGGATTATTTGAAATTGGTTTTTGAGTATTGTTAGTCATTTTCTTCCTTTTTATTGTTGTTGAAAGTTTTAGAAATTGCATAAACTCCTAAAGCACCAGCTCCTAAAAACATACTTGCCTCTAAAATATTTTGCATAGGAGTTTTATTAGAAACGCTTATAGCATTCACAGCCCCGATAGCACAAGCACTCACTATACCGCCCTCTAAAGTCATTTTAAGTGTATTTTTAATAGCTGTATTTTGTGCTTGTTTTTTATCTTTAGCATTTTTGAGCTTGTTATACTCATACACTCCACCTACCATAAATCCCATTAAAGCACCACTTAATAAATGCGCACTTACCGATCGTGGTGTGCCTGTATTTATAATCATACTTTATCCTTTGTAGCTCTAGGAGTGCGTTTTTTTCTAACTTTTGTTTCTTTGGAAGCTGTTTTTTTAGTATCCATAGCTTCTTTAGATAAAAAATCTTCTTTAATAGAATTTAGTGCATTTATGGATAAATCTTTTCCTTTTTTAAGGCTATCACTCACTCCACCTTCTTGAATAAAATTCTTCACTTCTTTTCTTTTTGTATAAAGCAATGCAATACTAGAGCCCACTACTAACCCTGCAATAAATGGTAAAGCCATAATTTACTCCTTATTTTGATTTAAAATTTCATTTAAAATTAATGCACTAAATGCACCCGCAATAACGCCCCCCACTAAAGAATAATTAAGCTTATTTAAAAAACCTTCTAATTCCCCTTGAGTGAGATTGCCAGATTGCAAATTTGCAACCATTAGATTTGCTTCTTCTAAAAGCTCTTTTCCTTGTTGCAAACTGCCTAAAAAATTTCTTTCTCCATTTGTCTGGTTTAAAGATTCTAAAGCATTTTGCAAAGCAGGTATATGATGGTTAAAAGAAGCTGCTTGCAAACGATAAAAGGTATCCTTTAGCATAGGATTTTCTTCATTTGCAATAAGCTTATCATAAAGCAAAAGATTTGCATTTTCATTCTCCAAAGCCACTAAGAGCACCTCTTCTAAGGTATTTGGTAAGCTAGTAGTCCCCTCATATGGATTTTGTGGGATTTCTATGCCTAAATATTGACAATGCACACTTAGAGCATTAATATGATTGCTTTCTGCTATTAAAAGATTAGAAAAAGGCTCTCCATAAACACTAGAAGCCATTGCATAAAAACTATAAGCTTTATATTCATCAAATATTGCCAAAAGAAGATTATCTTGCGTCATTTAAATTCCTTGTATAAGGGAGTTTAGCTTATTAGAAAGCACTTGAAGCTCTCTCCCCTCAAACCATTCTTCCCACCAAATGGGTTCTAAAACATTTATATCATATTCTACAAGCAAAGAGCCAATAATTTTATTAATCTTAATATTTTTAATGGCAGGGATACTTTTAACAACTTCTAAAAGCTCCTCTAAATCAATTTTTTCATCTTTAAAATCTTCTTTTAACCTTTTAGAAGCTCTTAGGCGTATTCTCCCTTTTGTGTGATGGATAATACTAAAATATTTCGCAAAAGTTTCTAGCATGGTAGGCGTTATTTGTGTATTTTTTAGAGTATCAAGCAAAACTTGCATTCTATACCTTAAGAATTTTAATTTTTAGACTTATTATATTTAAACTTCTTAAATATAAACTTAAATTAGAATATTATGATAATCATAAATTCTTCCCTAAATAATTATTTTATAGTAATTAGAAGAATATTCGATTTGATATATTTTAAATTATAATGATAATTATTTTTTATGAATTTAAAAATGCTCTTAATTGCAAAATATTAACATTTTAAAGATCTTATTTAGATAGAATAAAACAAATTGATGTTAGAATAGTGCAAATTTATTTAGCCAAATAAGGAAATAATAATGGAAAAACCAAAAGTAGATGAACAAGCAGTAGCAAAGTTTTTTGAAGAATGTAAGGCAAATGAAGTAGAATTTATTGATTTTAGATTCACAGATATTAAGGGGGTTTGGCACCATCTCTCCTTTAGTGCAAGTAGCATTGATGCAAGCAGTTTTGAAGGAATCCCATTTGATGGAAGCTCCATTCACGCATGGCAACCCGTTAATAAATCAGATATGATACTAATCCCAGATCCCATTAGATACTTCATAGATCCCTTTACCGCTGATACTACAATGGTTGTATTTTGCGATGTTTGGGATATTTATAAAAACGAACCTTATGAAAAATGTCCCAGAAGTATAGTAAAAAGAGCAATGCAACACTTAAAAGATACAGGAATTGGCGATGTAGCTTATTTTGGTCCAGAAAATGAATTTTTTGTATTCGATTCAATTAAAATGAAAGATTCTATAAATTGTCAATATTATGAGATTGACACAGAAGAAGGCGAATGGAATAGAACCAAAGAATACGAAGGAGTAAATCTAGGGCATAGACCCGGACTTAAAGGTGGATACTTCCCAGTAGCACCCGTAGATACTATGGTAGATATTAGAGCTGAAATGGTAAAAGTGCTTAATCAAGTTGGGCTAGAGACCTTTGTAGTCCATCATGAAGTCGCACAAGGACAAGGCGAAATAGGTATAAAATTTGGCGATATGCTCGAAGCTGCTGATAATGTCCAAAAGCTAAAATATGTCGTAAAAATGGTAGCTCACCTCAATGGCAAAACCGCAACCTTTATGCCAAAGCCACTTTATAATGATAATGGAAGCGGAATGCACACACACATAAGCATTTGGAAAGGTGGTAAGAATCTTTTTGCAGGGGATTCTTATGAGGGTATGAGTGAGCTATCTTTGCATTTTTTAGGAGGTGTATTAAAACATGCTAGAGGCTTAGCGGCTTTTACAAATGCTTCTACAAACTCTTATAAAAGACTAATTCCGGGCTTTGAAGCACCAAGTATCCTTACATATTCAGCACAAAACAGAAGTGCAAGCATTAGAATCCCTTATAATAGTGGAGAAAAAGCAAAGAGAATGGAGTTTAGATTCCCAGATAGTTCAGCAAACCCTTATCTAGCTTTTTCAGCACTTCTAATGGCAGGGTTAGACGGAATTAAAAACAAAATTAATCCGGGTGAGCCTATGGAGATGAATCTTTTTGAATTGCATTTAGATGAGATAAGAGAAAAAGGCATTAAGCAACTCCCACACACACTCCGCCATGCAGTAGAAGAAATGCTACTTGATAGAACCTATTTAAAAGAAGGCAATGTCTTTAGTGAAGAGTTTATCCAAACTTACAAAGCTTACAAGTTTGAAACAGAAATTTGGCCTTGGGAAGCGCGCCCACATCCATTTGAGTTTTTGACAACTTATAGTTGCTAATGGATAAAATCCTTTTAGTAGCACTAGGTGGTGCACTGGGTGCTACTTTACGATTCCTCTTAAGCACTTTTTTCTTACAAAATTTCTTAGCCAAAAATGGTTCTTTTTTAATGCTATTTACTCCTACAATGCTCATTAATATTTTGGGTTGTTTTTGTATAGGATTTTTATTCTTTTATCTTAAAGATGAAGGGCATTTGAAGTTGTTCTTGATTGTTGGGATTTTGGGTGGTTTTACTACTTTTTCATCTTTTGGAATGGAATTTTTAAATCTAATACTCCATCAAAAATTCACTTTTGCTATTCTTTATGTATTTTTGACAAATATCTTAGGATTGTTGGCAGTGTTTTTGGGAAGTTTTGTAGCTAAGATAGCAGAATAGAAAATCTATTCTACTACTGGAGTATGGGAGCTTCTTTTATCCTCGCCAATATCCTCTCTGAAAGCTTGACCATCTACGACAGCATCCCACACGATACAGCCCTCAGTTGGACAGGCATCTGCACAGGCTGGAGCGTCATTATGCCCTACACATTCTACACATTTATCATTATAAACAAAATATGCACCATCATTGTTTGGGCTATCATCATCATCAACAATCGCCTCTACTGGACATTCATCAATACAAGCACCACATGCGATACAAATATCAGTAATTTTAACAGACATAGTTTCTCCTTAGAATTTTGAAATAACTCTTAAGTATATAGAAAGGTTAGTAAAACAAAGCTTTAAAATAAAATTTTTGCAAAAACTTTATTTTAAAATTTACAAATTTCTTTACAAACTCAAAAATATTTTATCTTTACACTCTATCTTTTAAGAGGAATTTTTATATAATCCAAATTTATTTTAATAAAGGAAGTTTATGAAAAAGGTAATTTTAACAGGTTTTTTAATGCTTTTTGCATTGTTTGGCTTAAGTGCTTGCGGCAATGAAGATAAACTCACAATGGCAACAGCAGCAGAATTTCCACCTTTTGAATACAAAGAAGGAGAGGCTTTTAAAGGAATCGATGTTGAAATCGCACAAGAAATTGCTAAAAGACTTGGAAAAACTTTAGAAATTAAAGATATGGAGTTTGATTCAGTAGTGAGTGCTATTAGTAGCGGTAATGCCGATTTTGGTGCAAGCGGGCTAACAATCAACGAAAACAGATCCAAAGTGATTAATTTTTCAAGCTCTTATTATAATGCAGCACAAGTGGTAATCATCAAAAATGATAATGAAAAATTAAAAGCAGTTAGTAAAGATGCTAAAGCGCTTTTTGAAGCGATTGATTCACAAAAAGGCATTAAAATAGGAGTTGCCACAGGAACAACAGGATCTTTTTATGCACATGGGGATAAAGATTGGGGATTTGTAGGATTTAAAAATGCAGAAATCAAAAATTTTGTAAATGGTTCTTTGGCTGTAAATGCTCTAGTAAATGGACAAGTAGAAATTGTAATTTTAGATGAAGCTCCTGCTAAAATCCTCTCACGTGCAAATGCTGGAACACAAGTGCTTGAAGCCTTTTTGACAGAAGAAAAATACGGAATTGGCGTGAATAAAAACAACACTGCTTTATTAGAAGAAATCAACAAAGCTTTAGATTCTATGAAGCAAGATGGCACACTTGAAGCAATCATTAAAAAGTATTTCTAGGAAAAGATTTTGGGAGAAAAGATAGAGATTTTTTATAACCAGCTTATTTTAAAGGGCGGTTATAATCTAGTTTTAGAGGGTATTTTCGTAACACTTCTTTTAGCGATTTGTGGTTTGCTTATTGGGGTAGTCATTGGAACTTTAGTGGCAATCTTAAATGCTAAAGAAGAAAAAAATACTCTAGAAAAAGTATTAGTTTTTATTTGCAAACTTTATGTAGGCTTTTTTAGAGGCACGCCCATTGTAGTGCAACTTTTATTTTTATACTTTGTAATTTTGCCACTTTTAGGACTTGCAGGGACTAATGCCTTGCTTGTAGCGGTGTGTATTTTTGGACTTAATAGCGGTGCGTATGTTAGCGAGATTATGCGAAGTGGAATCTTGAGCATAGATAGCGGACAAAACGAAGCAGCAAGGGCTTTAGGGCTAAATTCTAAGCAAAGTATGCGTTTTGTTATCTTTCCACAAGCGCTTAAAAATGCTCTTCCAAATTTAGGCAATGAATTTATTACACTCTTAAAAGAAACATCTGTGGCAAATTTCATAACCGTGCATGACCTAACCTATGCCTTTAGAACCATAGGAAGTGCTAGTTATGAATATATTGTTCCTTATTTCTTTTTGGCAGTTTGTTATTTAGTTCTTGTGCTTATAGCAAGCTATTTTGTAAAAATATTAGAAGGGAAATTACGAAAAAGTGATAAATATTAAAAATCTTGTCAAACAATTCAATGGAAAAATTGTATTAAATTCCATAAATGCAGAATTTAAAAAGGGTGAAAAAGTCGTCATCATAGGTCCTAGCGGAAGTGGAAAAAGCACATTTTTAAGATGTCTTAATCTCTTAGAAAAACCCGATAGCGGAGAAATTTGGCTTGATGGAAAGAGAATCTCAAATTTAAGTTTAGAACTCTATCCACGCTTAAAGGGTTTAAGCAATAGCGAGCTAAAAAAAGAGATTAAAAGGCTAGACAAAAAAGATTTAATAGATATTAATGAAGCTAGAAGCAGAATGGGAATGGTGTTCCAACATTTTAATCTTTTTAACAACTTAAATGTATTAGATAATATCACTCTAGCCCCCATAAAACTTAAAAAAGCCACCCCTAAAGAAGCCTTAGAAATTGCTGAAGCCCTTTTAAATAAAATAGGACTTTATGATAAAAAAAACGAATACCCCTCACGCTTAAGCGGAGGACAAAAACAAAGAATCGCTATTGCTAGAGCTTTAGCTATGAAGCCTGAAGTAATGCTCTATGATGAGCCTACAAGTGCGCTAGATCCTGAAATGGTAGGAGGAGTTTTAGAGCTTATGAAAAGCTTAGCAATGGAGGGAATGAGCATGATTTGCGTAACGCATGAAATGGGATTTGCCAAAGAAGTAGCTACTAGAGTGCTTTTTATGGAGGGTGGAAATATCCTAGAAGATGAAGAACCCAAAGTTTTTTTTGAAAATCCAAAAAGTGAGAGATTAAAATATTTTCTAAGCCATATTAGGCATTAAATAAACACTCTTTAAACAAATTAATCTTCCCCCCCCCTTCCTTAGCAATTGCTTTTTCTATATCTTCTTTCTTTTTGTATCTCCTGCTATAAAAAGCACATTTTCTAAACTCTGTGCTACTTTACACCCCTTCTCTTGATTTATATCCATAAAAGCACTTATAGCCTTTTTTATGAAACTTATGCACACAAGCATTGCCAATACCCGTAGAACCCCCTGTGATAAATACCACTTTATCCATATACTTTTCTTTTTTATTTTTTCTTTATTAAAACATATATTTTTTAAATATTTCTTAACTATCTTTATAAATCTTATCCCCTATTTCAAGATACTTAATTAATAAATTAGTTAATTTGAACTACAATTTATAAAAATCCCAACATTTTAGGAAGCTATAATGTTTTATTTACCTACACTGATTTATCCAAACTCTTTTTTACCTAAACCAAATTGCAATTTTAAGCCCTATGGCATACGCATTGCCAAAGAGGATTTAAACTTAACTTGTGATTCTCCTAAGGCGATTGTTATTTTTGTGGGAGGGTTTTGCGATACGATTATGCGAGCCGTTTTTGACACATTTTTAGGATTTCACAATCCAAACTGCATAAAACTCTATGCAAGCTTTAATTCTTTAGAACTTTTTAGCTCATGGCTTCCACAACTCACCACTCTAAAACTTCCCATCTTTGTGATTGCTCATTCATGGGGAGCAAACAACTTCTACCACGCCCTAAAAACCTTACACAATAAACAAGCTTTACAAAATAATGCTTTAGAGCTCCTTCTAACGCTTGATCCTGTGGGCTACAAAACCCCAAATCTTAGACCCAATGCCATAAAATTATGGGAAAATATCTACATTACGCATAAAACCCATTTGCTCTGTAGGCAAAATATCATGGCACTTATCGGACATTCTTGGAATGCTTGTAACTTTGCTGATAATAACCTAACCCTTAGCAAACCAAACCACCATGCAAGCATTCAAGAAATGCTAGAAATTTCTAGTTTTAATGGGAGATTAAACAAGCTTTTATATTAACATCTTTTGGATATTTGCAATGCAAGCTTTAGCTATTTTTTTAAAATAAAAATTAATGCAAGGTATTTTTCTTTAATTTTAACATATTTTGTATATGCTCCAATCGCTCATGCAAGATTTTTTCTTACATTTGCCTTGTAACTTGTGCTTGTATTCCTGCTGTGCTCAATGCTTTTGTATCCTACGCTTTTTTCTCTTCCATTTATAAAATTTCTTTTTCTAATTCTTTTAAGAGCCTATCTGCTTCTTTTTGATTATCCTTTAGAGATTGCAAAATCTCTCCTACTTCACGCAAAGTTTTCTCTTCTTTTGCATTGGGATTTTTAGCACTTAGATCATAATTCCTAGCCCTCAAGCTTTCAAGACTTACTAGATAAGAATGAGGCGTGATTTTTCTCTCCTTATAGCATTCTAAAAACTCTCTAAAATGTGCATATTCTAAAGGCTTATTTTTGGTAAGTTTATAAGGTGGAATAAGCTCATAATAATACACACTAGAATCTTGCCCCTCTAAAATGCTCCTTACTCCTTTAGAGAAAAATAGCACATTAGTCTTTACCGCACTATAAGGCAAAAATACCCCACTAGGCAAACTTAGCACACATTCTAAATTATAATTCTCTACCAAATCTTGCTTCACACTCACAAAAGCATTAGAATTTTGAAATAGCACTCCTTCAGGCACGATGATGGCACATCTACCATTGCTTTTTAGCGATTTTAAAATATGTTGTAAAAACAAAAGTTCTGTGGCATTAGAAGCTACTAAGAAATTATTTTGAATCTGCTCTTTTTCTTTACCGCCAAAGGGTGGATTTGCAAGGATTACTTCATATTTTTCACTTTCTGTTATATCTGTGATTTTCTTACTTAGAGTGTTTGTTTTTATGATATTTGGGGATTTTATCTCATGTAAAATCATATTCATAACCCCCATAGCATAGCTTAGCGGTGTCTTTTCTTTGCCAAAGAGTGCATCTTTTTGCAAAAACTCTAGCTCGCTTGCACTTAAATTTGCTTTCTTTTTTGTAGCTCTATCTTCATATAAAATATGCAAAAAGCTCTCTACTAAAAAGCCACAGCTCCCACATGCAGGATCATAGATTCTCTCTTTTACTTTAGGATCTATCACTTCTACCATAGCCTTAATTAGTGCCCTTGGCGTGTAAAACTCCCCACTATTTCCCCCATCGCTCCCCATATCTTTAAGCAATTTTTCATACACATCACCTAGTGCAAACACATCACTTTCTTTATTGAAGCTTAGCTCATCTACGAGGTTTATTACTTCTCTTAGCGTGTGTCCGTTTGCCACTCTATTATCAATAAACTCAAAAATACCGCCAATTTTATACTCTATACTTTTAAAATCTTCATTATTCTTAAAGTCTTTAAGGTAAGGAAAAAGCTCACTATTTACAAACTCTAGCAAATCACTTCCACTTAGTGCATTTTTCACATCTAGTTTGCCATCTCTCTTAGGTGCTGCCCACACTTTCCAGCTAAACTTAGAATCTAAAATGCTTTTATAGGGCTTAGCCTCAAGCATAGAGATGGCTTCAAGCTCACGCTCATAATCATCTAAAAACTTCAAAAACAATATCCAGCTAATCTGCTCACTATAATGCATAGCACCGCTTATGCCATCATCGCGTCTTAGTATATCTGTGATCCTATCTATTTTACTTTGCATTTAAAAAATTCCTTTTCTAAAAAGTCCTAAAAGTTCTCTATTTACATAGTAATGATTTCTGCCTATTTTAATACATTCTAATATCTTTAAATCTTGGCAAGTTTTGAGATATTTTGAAGCACTTTGCCTAGAAACACCCAATATTTGTGTTAAAAAGTCTATCTTAGTATAAGGGTGAGTAAATAAAATTTCCACAAAATCTTTGCTATAAAAATTCGTTTTATTTTGCAATATTTCACCCACATCAAACATCATTTTTTCTATTATAGTAATAGTCTCAATCGTTTTTATGGCTGTCTGCTCTATGCCTTTTAATATGTATTCTATCCATTCTATAATCGCTCCCTCATCACGCACTTTTTGTAAAAGCCTATAATATTCTTCTTTATTTTTTACAATATAAGCACTTAAATACAAAATAGGTGCGTCCAAAAGTTCTTTATATACTAAATAAAGTATATTTATAATCCTGCCTGTTCTGCCATTACCATCATAAAATGGATGAATGCTTTCAAATTGATAATGGATAATTGCCATTTTCACCAAAAAATCAAGCTCATCTAAACTATCATCATTAATATATTGCTCTAGATTACTCATAAGCTCTTGTATATCACTTGGATTTTGTGGGGGTATATGCTTGATTTCTCCTGTGATAGGGTTTTTAAGCATTGTCCCACTTTGCTTTCTAAAACCTGCATTATTCCCCTCTAGTGTTTTTTGGATTTCTAAAATATGAGAATTACGCAATAATTTTTCCTTTTTTAAAGCTCATAGCCCTTTTTTAAAGCACTGCTATAATCTTTTACTTCTTTTGCTGCTCTTGTGAGTTTGCTTTCATCAATTTGGGATAAAAAGAGTTCATCATGTGTTGTGATGATGTTTTCTATCTCACTTGAATCTTTTGCTTCTTGCAAGATTAAAGCATTGATTAAAATATTTGGATTTGGGATAATTTTACTTAGCTCATTTAGCTCTGCTAATTTTCTTGAAGCTTTAATGATAAGATTATAAATATGTGTATTTAACTCTATATTTAATGGGAGTTTTGGTGGTATGAATTCTTTCATAATTTTTCCATATGTTAAAATTTCTAAAAATTTTTAACATTATAAAAGAATATGTTAAAAAAATCAAAAATTTTTAACATATTTAGCTTTTGTGTTAAATTTCGGCAGAACTTTTGACATTTACAACTTTCCACTAAAAGCCTTATCTAATAAGGATTTTTTAAGCTCTTCATAGCCTTTTAGCTGAGTGTTATAAAGCTCTTTTAGCTTTTTTATTTTAGAGAAGATAGAATCTAAATGCTTTGCAATTTGCTCTTGCTCTTTTATATCTTTGGGGAGTGGGATTTTAAATTCTGATATTTTTGTTTTACTCACTTCTTTATATGTTGTGCCTTGTGCTAAAGATTCTATGTCTTTGGCAAATCGTTTCAAGGTAAAATATAAAAATTCATAATACAACACACTTTCATTGCAAACAAAATTTTTATAGCCTTGATTGGTGGCTGTCTCTACCTTTGCAATACATACTTCACCGATTGAAGCACGAGATGAAAAAATGACAGAATTAATAGGTAGTAAAGTTGCATTGCTAGAATCTAATCCTTTTTGTGTAATTTTCCTTTGTGTTTTATATAAATATTTCTGTTTTGTATCTACAAGCGTAGCCCAATAATAGCTTTTTTCTTTTGCGAGAGGGGTGAGGGGCTTGAATTGCGAAGTCGCTCCCTCCCCCCTCTCAACCTCTCCCCCCACCCCGACGACGCCTTCAAAGGTTTGCACTTCGTGCGATTGAATTAAATCCCAAAAAACAGGGTTTTTTGTGTCGGGTGTTCCACCGCTTAGAATCTCGCAAGTCTCCCCTAAGCTTTTCCATTCCCAATTTTGCGGAAGTGGATAGGGGGAGTTATCATCTTGAGATAAGGGCGTAGAATCACAATCATTATTTTTAGATTCTGTAGCTTTGCCATATTTTAAAGGGTTAAATGCCTTATCCAATGCACTTTGTGCAAACTCATCGAGATTTGCAAGATTTGCTTTTACTAGCTCTATGCTTTTATCAATACTAGCAAATGCAGTATCTAGAATCTTTACAATTCTTATCTGTTCTTCTAGTAGTGGTAGTGGGATTTCAATTTGTCTAAGTTTTTGTTGATTAAGCTTTTTAACAGTTGCTCCTGTAATATACTTTTCCAAATTAGAATAATTTAAAAAATAAACTAAAAATTTATTCATTAATATTTCATTATTAGGTTTTAAAATATGTGCGTGATTATTAACCCAATATTTTCCACTTACAATAAAGGCTGAATTCTCAAAAGCACCCCATTTTGCTCCATCTTCCCCAATTAATACTAATTCTTCATCAAATATATATTTATCAATATAATCAACAATTCCAGAAGCACCATAATAAGGATAAATTCCGCTTATTCTATTTTTTTGTGAAATCGGAACTCTTTTATTGTCTAAAATTTCACATACTTTTTCTAATTTATTTATTTTCCAAGTTTTAGTTTTCATTATATCTTAAGAGATAGTAAAATCTGAAGCGTATATGCAACCAAGATTATTTATTTGATTATATATTGTTTTATCAATATTTGTTAAAACACTAGAAGAGGAAATATTTTTACTAAATCTAATATGTTTAGATATAGTATTAAGACCTATATTGCATAATTTTGATGCCAAACAAACAGGCCTTCCTAGCCAAATTTCTTTATTTTCACCTCTTTTTCCTGCTTTTTGCACATATACCCTTCCACAATCTATACCTATTCTAATATTCATATTTAATTTTTTATTGAATAATGTATTTATCATTGCAGCTGCATATACACCATTATCCATAGAATTATCTCCATCAAATAATGCAAACCCACCATCACCTTGTATATCAATATATTTGGTCTCATGTGATTGAAAAATTTCCACTAAAGCTCTTATGTATGGTATTTGAATTTTTAGTGCTTTATCAATTTGTCCTATAGCCATTTCTGTTGAATTTTCCATATCCACAAATACGCATGTAACATCATCTATAACAGCAACTTTATTAGTTTCTAATTGGATATTACTTGCATTTATAGTGTTGTATTTTTCAAATTCAATATTTTTAGAAGTTTTTATTTTGCTATATAACTCATTTATTGTTTTTGTATAATCCATTCTTACTCCTTTTTAAAATATTTTTATTATGGAAAAAATTTCTATAATTATAAAAATAAAAAAACATATAAATAACAGCACTATATAAAAAAGCGAATTTAAAAAGCACTTTTGTTTATTTAAAGTAATTAACGATAATACACAAATCTGATTTAGCAAATCATTAATAATTTTATCATTTTGAATTTTTTCTTTTTCTGCATCATCTTTTAAGTCTCTAACAATAATCTCCATTAATTCTTTGCTGTTAATTCTTGCCAAATCTTTAAAGAAATATATATTACATAGATTGGAGTTGTTTTGTATTTTTACAAAATACTTGTTGAATATGCGAACTAGAAAATTATATTTTTTCTCTTTATTGTTTAAAATTGGCTTAAAAGATAATAACAACTCAAAAGCAGCACATAACAACACTATTAGCATAAAAATTACAATCACCCTGATATCTACATAGCCATTATTTGATGATTGCAAAAACCTAACACCCATAACTATAAAAGCCACAACAAAGACTAATAAAATATTATTTTTAGCTTCCGCAAATTTTAGTTGTTCGAAGATATGCTTATGAATATCTAAAATTCTTGAATAAATCTCTTTATGCTCCATGTTTTCCCTTATAAAATATTTTCATCAAAGTAAATATATCTCCCTCTGTAATTCCTCTATACTACTTCTTAACATAGGGATTCCGCCAAAGTCCTCTGCTATCTCATATGCCTTACCAAGTGAGCTAAGCTCCAGCAGTCTGCCAAGATTGTTAAAATCATTAATCCCATGCTCTTCATAATATCCAAGCAAAAATTCTATAAGCTTTATCGCCCTTTCTTTATGGAATTTTGATAAAAAGCCACTATTTTTCACACTTAGCACCCGCTCACTGCGTGAGACTATCTCGCTATTAAAACTAATATGTGCCAAAATATCATAAATATCACAATCTTGTCTTTCAAAAATCTCTTTTAGATTCTCTAGCACCTCACTATCTATGCCTTCATTTGCAAGACTTTTTAAGAAAGCGTCTCTATTTTCTGCATTGCTCCACATCTCTTGCAATTTCTTTTCATTATTATAGAAGCCCCCAAGCTTACCGATTAAGAATTCTAAAAACTCCTTTGTGCCTAGCGGTTTGCCATCTCCTCCTATGTAGCGTGTCTCTATATCTAGCACTTTTAGCTTTGTGCCTTTTAGGTGGATTATTACCTTTTCTTTTGGAGTATCACTACCTTTACTACCACTTTTGCCCTCTTTTATAGGCTTAGAATCTTCCCTATCATCTCCGCTTATAACATTACTTTCCCCATCCCATTTTGGATCATAAAAGAGCTTTGTAACCCCAAAGAAATCTAAGATTGTAAAAAAGTCCTTACCCTCATAGATTCTCGTGCCTCGTCCTATGATTTGCTTAAACTCTATCATCGAGCCTATATTTGCTAAAAGCACGATATTTCGCACATTTCTAGCATCTACGCCGGTTGTTAGCATTTTGGAGCTTGTAAGGATTACTGGATAGCTTTTGTCATTATCTTGAAATGCTTTTAGATAATTTAGCCCGATAACCCCCTCATCGCTTGTAACCCTCACACAATAATCATCTCTATTTATCTCCTTAAACTTATCAATAGCCACTTTTATCGCACTTGCATGGGCTTGATTAGCACAAAAGATGATTGTTTTATCCACAGGATTAATGAGTTCTAAAATCTTTTTAGCGATAAATTCATTATATTTTGGAAGCGTGATAGTGCGTTCAAACTCGCCTAGCTCATAATACTCTTTTTCTAGCTTTCCTTGCACCAAATCATCAGGATTGTGCGTATAACCATCATTTAAAGAGGTTATGATACGCTTGACTTTATAAGGAGTTAGAAAGCCATCTTCTATGCCACTTTTTAGGCTATATTCATACACCGAATTGCCAAAATATTTATAAGTATCTACATTATCACTTCGCTTTGGTGTGGCAGTAAGCCCCAAATGCACTGCACTTTTAAAATACTCTAGCACAGCCCTCCAGCTACCCTCATCATTTGCCCCACCTCTGTGGCACTCATCTATGATAATAAGATCAAAGAAGTCTTTAGGATACTGCAAATAAAACTTACTCTCTATCCTCTCTTGTGTGCTCCCTTTATCATCTTGCACCCCTTTTTCTTCTCTTTGGGATTTGTCCGCACTGCTTAAGCTTTGATAGATTCCAAAAAATACATCACCACTTGTAGGCACTCTGTCTCCATTTTTCTTTAGCTCCTCTGCACTGATTTTTTTACAATCACTTTCTATATAGTTAAACTCACTTAGAGCTTGATTACGCAAAGTGATACGATCACAAAGAAATAAAATCTTTGGCTTTCTATTAGCATTCTCTAGATTCCACCTAGCTTCAAGGAGGCGATAGCAAAGTGCAAAGGCTATGGCAGTCTTACCTGTGCCAGTAGCTAGAGTGAGTAAGATTCTATTTTTATTATTAATTAGGGCTTGCACCACTCTATCTACTGCGATTTTTTGATAATAACGCAATTCTTTTTGTGGGATTTGGTATTCTCTTTGGGTTAAAAGCTTGTGTTGCCACTCTAGTAGATTCCCAAAAGTCCTAGCAAATAAAATCTCTGGATTTGGGAACTCATCTATATATTCACCCCTTGAATGTAGCATATCATATTCAAAAATCTTATCTCCATTTGTCGCATAGACAAAGCGAATATTTAAGATTTTGGCATATTCTATGGCTTGAGAAAGCCCAGAGAGAGAATCTTTATAAAGACTTTTAGCTTCAATGATAGCCAGATTATTATTTTGAAAGCTAAGCAGGTAATCTGCCTTTTTTGCTTGTCCTCTTTTATTACCCAGTAGCTTTCTACCATCAGTAAAATAATATTCTCTTCTTATATGTCCAATCCACCCTGCACTATGTAGCTTGACATCAATAAAATCTGCTCTAGTATCTGCTTCCCCTAAAGGCATAATTTTCTCCATAACTTTTTTAAATTATAATAATTTTTTATATTTTTGTCTATATTGATCCATTCTTAAGAGCAAATCCAAAAAATACAATCCGATAAAATCCTTAAATATATTTTTATATTTATTTTTACTCTAATAACCCCATCTTGTATTTTGCGTATTGTCTAGTATAAAAAATGCAAATCTCGCTCTAGCGCCATTATTTTACAAGCTTATGCTTTGTCTAGCTATATGAAAGCCAAAAATGGCTCTCCTTAGATAAATTAAGTCCCTAACTAAGATTTTCAATAAAAAAATCTTTTGCTCTTTTTAAAGCTTCTTCTATTTTATTTAAATCCTTTCCACCTGCTGTGGCAAAATCATCACGCCCACCGCCATTTCCTCCCATAACCTGCGCTACCTCTTTTGCCCAACTTCCTGCTTTAATAGGCACATTTTTCACACCCGCTGCGATTTTACCCTCATGATTAATAAGTAAGATTGCAAGCTTTTGATGCTGATTTTTAAACACATCAATACATTCTTTTATATTATCCATATCTGTTTGGCTAATTACTAGGCTAATCCCTTGAAAATCCTCAATCTTTAATGTATTTGTATTGATATTTTCCTTGCCACTCTTATCTTTTGCATTTTTTAGCTGCTCTTTTAATTTTGTAATTCCTTGGATTAAATCCTGTGCTTTTAGCAACTCTTTTGCTTGTGCGTTTTGTAAAACTGCATTTTTACCATAGAGATACCCAGCCTTTCCACAAACCGCTTCAATCCTCCTTACTCCGCTACTTACACCACTTTCTTTTATGATATAAAAGCTTCCAATATGGGCTGTATTTTCCACATGAATACCCCCACAAAGCTCAATAGAATCTCCAAAAGAAACCACACGCACAACCTCTCCATATTTCTCACCAAAAAGCGCCATTGCTCCTTTAGCTCTAGCCTCATCAATCCCCATTTGTTCTGTGATTTGACTATGTGCTTTTAAAATCTCTTCATTCACACACATTTCTATTTTTTCTAGCTCTTCTTTGGAGAGTGGCTTTGGGTGAGAAAAATCAAAACGCAACCTATTTGCCTCTACCAAACTTCCTGCTTGTGCGATATGCCCTCCTAAAATCTCTCGTAAAGCCTTATGCAAAAGATGTGTCGCACTATGATGCTTTGCAATCTCAAAGCGTTCCCCATCCACTTCACTTTGCACTTGCATACCACATTTTAATGTCGCTTGTGTGCTAATTTTAGAAATATTAAGCCCAAAATACTTCTTGGTATCCACCACTTTTGCTATTTCTTTTCCCTCAAAGCTTAAAATCCCTTTATCACCGATAGGTCCCCCACTCTCTGGATAAAAAGGAGTAAAATCCAAAAACACATACCCCTCTATTCCACTCTTAAGCTCCTCTACTCTTTTAAAATTGCTATCTAAAAGTGCTAAAATCTTAGAATTTTCTTGCATTTTGGTATATCCCACAAAGGAATTTTCCCCAAAAGCACTTAATAGCTCTTTAAAATCCCCTTCCTTTTGTGCTTCTTGGCTTCCTTTCCAGTTTGCCCTTGCTAAATCTTTTTGCTTTTGCATACATTCTTCAAACCCATCTAAATCAAGTGCAATCCCACTTTCTCTTAGCATATCTTGGGTTAAATCAAGCGGAAACCCATAAGTATCATAAAGCCTAAAAGCAACCTCTCCACTAAAGCTTCCTTTGCCTTTTTCGCTCTTTAGCTTAGAAATCTCTTTATTAAAAAGATTCATACCATTTTCTATGGTTTCAAAAAATCTCTCTTCCTCATTTTTACATTGCATTAAAATAGCGTTTTTCTTCTCTAATAAATACGCATAATGCTCCCCCATATTCTCACATACTTTTTCTATTACTTGATACAAAAAGGGTTTTCTAAGCCCTAGTAAATATCCATGTCTAATCGCACGCCTTAAAATTCTGCGTAATACATAGCCCCTACCCTCTTTATCAAAATTTACCCCTTGTGCGAGTAAAAATGCTACCGCTCTAGCATGATCTGCAATCACCCTAAAACTCGCACCACTTTCATAAATGTATTTTACCCCTGTGATCTCTTCAACTTTTTTGATAAGTGGCATAAAAAGTGAGGAATCAAAATTACTTCTTTTTCCCTCTAGCAGTGCCATTACACGCTCTAGCCCCATTCCTGTATCAATGCTAGGCTTAGGCAGTGGCGTTAGCTTCCCACTTTCATCTCTTTCATACTGCATAAAAACAAGATTCCAAATCTCTAAAAATCTATCGCCATCGCCCCCAAAATAATCTTCACTAGAATTAAAAAATTCCTCGCCTTGATCTACAAAGATTTCACTACATGGCCCACAAGGTCCTGTATCTCCCATCTGCCAAAAGTTATCTTTATCCCCCATTCTTTTAATTCTGCTTGGATCAATATGCGCACACCATAGATTAAACGCCTCATCATCACTTTCATGCACAGTTACATAAAGCACCTCTTTGCTAAAGCCTAAAACTTCTGTTACAAACTCCCACGCATAAGCAATAGCTTCTTTTTTAAAATATGCTCCAAAACTAAAATTTCCAAGCATTTCAAAAAGAGTATGGTGTCTTGAAGTGTAGCCCACATTTTCTAAATCATTATGCTTACCACCTGCACGGATACATAGTTGTGAGCTTGTAGCGATATTGGGTGTAGGCACAGGGATTTTACCTGTGAAAATGTCCTTAAACTGCACCATTCCCGCATTTGTAAAAAGCAAGCTCGCATCATCTGGCACTAGAGGCATAGAGGGATAAATCTTATGCCCCTTATTTTTAAAAAATTCTAAATATAAGGCTCTTACATCTTTTTTCATTTATTTACCTTCATTAAAAAATTTCACAATTCTACTTTTTTTATCTAAAATCACGCCTTAAGAAAAGCCTAAAACACTATAAGCTTTTAAAAAAACTTTCTAAAACTTCTCTAAAAGCTCTTTAAAACATTGCTTAAGTGCAGTTATCTCACTCATTTTAACGCATTCATTAAGAGAATGGATTTTATCATTTACCACCCCGCATTCTATTACTTCTACTCCAAATTCAGCAAAATATCTCGCATCGCTTGTGCCTCCACCTGTGCTTAAAGCAGGTAAAAATCCATTGATTTGTTTCAAAGCTTCTTGCATTTTTAGTGCAATTTTACTTTCTTTATTTGTTAAAAAGGGTTTGGAACTTTGCTTTAGCTCTAGTTTATGGGGAATATCTTTTAAAATAGTCGCAAAATGCCTTTTCACATCTTCTAAAGTCGTGCTTGGGGAATTTCTAATATTAAACATAATTTTCACTTCATTGGGTGTAACATTTACAACTTCCATTCCTCCACGAATATCCGTAATCACAATCTTACTAGGCTCAAACCCACAACTCCCCTCATCTAAATTAAATCCCGAAATTTTAGGCAAGACTTGTGCTAAAAAATCAAGCGGATTAATGCATTTACTAGGATAGGCTACATGCCCTTGCTTCCCTAAAATCTTTAAAACCCCATTAATAGAACCCCTACGCCCTATTTTTATCATATCGCCAAACTCTTTTAAGCTTGTAGGTTCTGCTACAATTGCAAAATGTGGCAAAAAATCTTGCTTTTTTAACTCTTCTAAGACATATTTTGTGCCATAGATCGCCTCTCCCTCTTCATCACTTGTAAGCAAAATAGAAAGGATTTTAAAATCACCTTTTTTTTCAAGCTCACAAACTGCACTTAAAAACGCTGCCACGCCCCCTTTCATATCTTGTGTGCCTCTACCATAAATATATCCTTCTTTTACAAGCGGGATAAAAGGATCACTCTCCCAACCCTCACCTGCTGGCACCACATCAATATGCCCTGCAAAGCAAAGATGATGATTGCTTTTGCTCTCTTTAAACTCTTTATACAAAAAAAGATTCTTTATGCCATTTTTATGAAACTCTTTTACCTTAAAAGAAGGCAAAATTTCTTTTACAAATTCATAAATACCGCACTCTTGTGGAGTGATTGTGGGGTAACTTATTAACTTTTTTAAAATCTCTATTTCATTCATTTTCATTCCTTAAAAGCTATAAATGTAGCAAAATTTACCCATCTAAAAAGAGTTTCTATATGATAAAATCCACAATTTTGCAACATTTTTCTATTTTCTTCTTCTGTATAGGGGATAAGCACATTTTCTAATGCTTCTCTTTTTTTACTAATCTCAAACTCACTATAACCTTGCTTTTTCTTGCTCTCTAAATAATAAGAAATCATTTTAAAATCAAGCGTCTTGTTTTCGCTAATCACCTTTTCTGAAAAAATAAAAACTCCCTTATTATTTAGTGCGTTATAAATCTTTTGCACCAGTTTTTCTCTCTGCATTGGGCGGATAAATTGTAAAGTGTAATTAGAAATAATCACATCACTTTGTGGAAAATCCTCACTCACAATATCCCCACAAATAAGCTTTGCTTCCATTCCATAAGCATCAAGCTTTTTTCTCGCATATTCTAACATACTTTTAGAATTATCCATTCCATATAAATTTAGCTTTTTGTTCGCTCTTGAAGCAAGAGCTAAAAGCATAGCACCTGTAGAAGTCCCCAAATCCAATACTACACTATTTTCTTTTGCATAGCTAAGTGCAAAATCCGCACTAAGCTCTAAAACTTCCTTATAAAAAGGCACAGAACGACTTATCATATCATCAAAAACACCCGCGACACGCTCATCAAATTCAAATTGCTTTTCTAATGGATTTGTAAAGACTTTATCCATGATTTACCTTTAAAATTTTATAGGCTTTTGCAATATCTTCTGCAATTTGAGCCTTTAGCTCTTTTAAATCTTCAAATTTTTGATTTTCTCTAATCTTTTTAACAAAATAAAATCCCGCTTCTTTTTCATTCACTTCTATCTCTTCACCTAGCAAATGCCCTTCAATCGCAAAGCTCTTATCTGTGCTTACACGATTGCCTAAAAAAATAACAGAAGGGTATTTTTTGCTCTCTTTGCTTTGTTTGCCTAACTGGACAAATCCCGCATAAACCCCCTCTTGAGGGAGAATAAATCCATCATTTTCTAAATTAATTGTCGCATAAAGCTCCCTTTTTCCTAAACCCTGTCCTTTAATAATCTTCCCTCTAATCTCATAATCTCTACCTAGCAATTTATTAGCTTGTTTTAAATTTCCATTAATCAGCAATTCTTTAATTAAACCACTATGAACAGAAAGCTTCTTATAAAACACCTCATCTACTACAATCACCCTTCCTTCAAAACTGCTTTGTAAATCAAAAGTATAATAATACCTATTTTTTCCAAATCTAAAATCATAGCCCACAATGATTGTATTTAGGTTTGGCAAAACTTCTTTTAAAAAGCAAACAAATTCCCTATCATTCTTTTCTCTTACCACTTCTAAATTCAAATGATAAATAGGAAAATTAGAATAAAAATCCCTATATTGTTTAGGCAAAAGTCCTCCATTATCTTTTTCAATACATAAAATCGCACCCCCCTCTTTTAGCTCTTTAAAAAGCTCTTGATGCGCCCTATGCATTCCATCAAACTTCCCTAATGCTATATTTGTAATCCTACTAGCTTCTTTATAATCTTTTAGCAGCGATAAAAAACTCCTCATTGCCTTCCTTGCCTTTCACTTTGGATTTTTCTACAAATCTAATTTTAAAACCAATTTGCTCTAATTGCTTTAAAATTAGTTCTAATTTTGCTTGTATTTTTTGCTCCTCTTGCACCACACCTTTTTTGTTGCGTTTAGCCTCTTTTCCTACTTCAAATTGAGGTTTAAAGAGCAAAATCAGCCAAGAAGCAGCAAATTTTTGCAAACTAGTTAGAATCTGCTCTAATGAGATAAAAGACACATCACACACTACCACTTCAAAATTTTCATTGGTTATAAAATCTCTAATATCCATTTTTTCATGCAACTCTACTTTTTCATTCTCTTTTAAGCTTGTGTGGAGCTGATCTTTTCCCACATCTACACATACGATTCTTTTTGCACCTAGCTCTAATAAAACTTGCGTAAAACCCCCTGTGCTAGAGCCAACATCTAATGCCTTTTTGTCCTTTAGAGAGATAAAATCTTGCTTTTCTTTTAAAAAATAATAAAGTTTCTCTCCAGCCCTACTTACAAAAATCTTTTGTGCTTTTAACTCTATAAAGTCTTTTTGGCTCACTTCTAAAGAATTTTTATAGCACACTTTTCCATTTACAAAAACAAATCCCTTTAAAATAAATTCTTGAACTTTATTTCTTGAATCTAGCAAACCCCTTTTAAGACACTCTTTATCTAGTCGCATCCAATTTTGCCTTAAATCCAAAGCTCATTAGGTTTTCGCCATATTTTGGGTGAGAAAGTATCAAAACTAATCTATCTCTATCACGCTTATTTTGCATAGGAAATTTTACTAAATAATATTCCCCCCACCTTGTTGCATTCTCTTGCATAATAGGCTCTAATTCCTCTTTTTTAAGCATTTTAAATTCTAAAGGAGTATCCCCATTTGCTAATCTTAAAGAATAATGATTGTTTAAAAAGCCTTTTTCATCGCTATTATTTTTAGCATTTACCCCCTCATACACATCGATTAAAAAAACTTCCCCTTCTTCTTTTGGATATTTTTTTATATCATAAGCATTTAAATGCGTAGCCACAAGCACAATTTGCGTTCTATTTTCATATGTTAGCTCTGTTTTTCTTGTAGCTTGGACATAAGATTCTTGAGGTTTGCTAGGAGCAAGGGTAAATTTTGCTCCCTCACAACCCATAAAAAACAAAACTAAAAACCACAAAAAATTTTTCATTTTACTCCAATCCCATAATAAATTATTCCATTCTCCCTTAATTTTTCTCCATTGTATTGATTTCTACCATCAAAAATCACTGGATTTTTAAGTCGCATTTTAATTTCTTCAAAATCAGGACTTCTAAACTCTTTCCATTCTGTTACCAAAATCATCGCATCGCTATTTTCTAGGGTATCGTATTTATTTTTTTCATAACGCACATTAGGAATATCTTTTAAATAATACTTTTTAGCCTCCTCCATAGCTTTTGGATCATAAACCCTAAAACAAGCCCCTCTAGCTACTAACTCATTGATTAAAACAATAGAAGTTGCCTCTCTCATATCATCAGTTTCAGGCTTAAAGCTAAGCCCCCAAAGTGCAAAACATCTTGAGCTTAAATCCTCCCCAAAATGCTCTACAACCTTTTTAACAAGCACTTTTTTTTGCTCTTCATTTACTTTTTCTACTGCTTTGATGAGTTTTGCATTCACCCCTACATCTTCTGCACTTTTAATTAAAGCTCTCACATCTTTAGGAAAGCAGCTCCCCCCATAGCCACAACCCGCATAAATAAAGCTATATCCTATGCGTTTATCACTACCTATTCCTTTTCTTACATCGTTGATATTTGCCCCCACTCTCTCACAAATATTTGCCATTTCATTCATAAAACTTATTTTTGTGGCTAGCATCGCATTTGCTGCATATTTTGTCATCTCCGCACTTTTTATATCCATAAAGATAATTTTATCTCTATTTACGCTAAAAGGTGCATAAAGCTCACTTAAAAGCTCTTTTGCAAAAACATCATCCGCTCCTATTACAATCCTATCTGGCTTTAAAAAGTCATTTACCGCATCGCCCTCTTTTAAAAATTCAGGATTACTTGCTACGCTAAATTCTATATTTTCTCCCCTATTTTTTAATGCTTCTTGAATGATTTTTTTAACCTCTTGTGCGCTTCCCACAGGCACGGTGGATTTATTGACCACTAAAAGGGGTTTTTTGAAGTTTTTCCCTATCTCTTTTGCAGCATTAAACAAATACTCTAAGTTTGCCCCCCCATCTTCTTTTGTAGGAGTGCCAACTGCTAAAAACACAATAGAGCAGTTTTCTAAACCCTCTTTTAAATCCGTGCTAAAAAATAAATTTTGATTTTCTATATTATTTTGCACGATTTCTTCTAATCCGGGTTCATAAATAGGAATAATGCCCTTTTTTAATTTTTCAATTTTTTCTTTATCCACATCAATGCAATACACCCTATTACCCATCTCAGCAAAACAAGCACCACTCACTAATCCTACATAACCCGTCCCAACTACTGCTATATTCACATAAAAACCTTATTCAAAGAAGTATTTATCCTTAAAATTCTCTCTATTTAAAAGGGAACTTAAAGAAAATTAAATTTATAATTTTAGCATTTCTTCTTTAATCTAAGCAAAGGGATTAGCAAATGCCACGACATTTAATTGAAACAAGGGATTTTAACAAACAAGAAGTAGAACAAATCTTAGAAGTTGCGGAATCTTTTTTAGATGGAAAACCTAGAAACACCCTACAAGGACATACAATCATCACAATCTTTTTTGAAAATTCTACAAGAACTCTTTCTAGCTTTGAAGTTGCCACTAAAAGGCTAGGAGGAAGCGTGGTTAGGCTTGATGTAGGGCGTAGCTCCACTTCTAAGGGAGAAACACTCCTAGATACTGCTGCTAATTTAAACGCTATGATGCCAAGTGCCATCATCGTAAGGCACAAAAGTTCTGGAGTGCCAAATCTTCTATCCAAATATATTTCTTGCTCTATTGTAAATGGAGGCGATGGAGCACACGCACACCCCACACAAGCACTCCTAGATTTACTTACTCTAAAAAAGCATTTAGGGCATTTAGAAGGTAAAAAAATCGCAATTGTAGGAGATATTAGAAACTCAAGAGTAGCAAATAGCAATATTGAACTTTTAACGCGTTTTGGAATGGAAGTCATCTTAGTAGCTCCTCCGCATTTTGTCCCAAAAACTAGACTTAGACACCATATTTATTTAAAAGAAGTGATTGATGAAGTAGATGCGATTATGAGCTTACGCACCCAAACAGAACGCCACGACTTGCCTATTTATTCAAGTTTAAAAGATTATGCAGGAGATTATTGCATTACAAAAGAGCTTTTGGGAGATAGAAATATCATTCTCTTACACCCAGGACCTGTGCATAGAAATATTGACATTTCAGATTCTATGCTAAAAGATCCACGCTCTAAAGTACTAGAGCAAGTAACGCATGGGGTAGCCATTAGAATGGCTGTTTTACAAAAGCTTATCTTAGAAAACAAAGAAAGCACTAAAAACTTCCCTTATTTTTAAGTCTATGGAACTTTTAGCTTTATTTGCGGTGGGATTCATCACTGCAATTACACCCGGACCTGATATTTTGTTTGTGCTTAGAAACACACTTGCTTTAGGAGCTAGGGCTGGTATTTTATCTTTTTTAGGGATTTTTAGTGGCTGGATTATCTATCTTAGCTTAATCTATTTTGGATTTGCACATTTTTTAAGAGGTGCATTGATTGAGGGAATCTTAAGCTTGGTGGGCGGAATCTATCTAAGCTATATTGCCTATATACTTTATAAAAAGCCTAAAAATAAAATTGATTTTAACCACAAGACACATAAATCAAAAACGCTTTATTTTAAAGGATTATTTGTAAATCTCTCCAACCCCAAAGCAATTTTGTTTTTTATGCTCATTATCACTCCCTTTATTCAAAAAGACTTGGAACTTAGCCTTTCAGTGCTTTTAGTTAGCCTTTCTTTAGCATTTTTATGCATTATCTTTTTAGCACTCAACCTAAGAAGATTCATCACAAACACACTTTTTGATAAGATTGATAAGGTTTGTGTAGTGATTTTTTTTATCTTTGCTCTTTTGCTTTTTAGCGAAGCTTATCAATCCTTTTCTTCTTTGCCTTTTTACACATTCTAAAAAGAATCATCAAAATACCTAAAACAAATCTTAGACACTACTTATAGATTAATTTAAGCAAAAAATAAGGGGG
>NZ_QXJG01000015.1 GCF_003670295.1 Helicobacter burdigaliensis | reverse complement strand
AAAAAAAACCAAAAATGTTCCAAATCTTGCACATTACAAAAAAAAAACCCCATTTTTAAACTCTTTTCGTTTACCTTTTCCGATGGCAAAAAAATTTTAAAAATTTTACTTTTTCCAAGGGCAAAAAAACTTCCACCCCCCCGCTAACCCCTTAAAAGCCCCATAAAACAATCATTATCTATATATTTTTTGACAATTTTTGAAAATAATTAATATTTTATGATTTATATTTATAAGTTATGATTCATATATTTATTTATAGCATTGTAATATCAATACAAAATGATTGATTGATATAAATACAAGGAGTAAAAATGACAAAATTATCCGTTATTACAAGCCGTGCACTTTTAGGAATAGCTTTTTTAAGCTTGGGAGCAAATGCTGCTACAATTAATGATAAAACAAACTTTGATAAAAACTTTGAATCTAGTAAAAAAGATGGAAATTACACCACTAAAAAAGATGCAGAATTCCCTAAAGCAGATTCTGAAATTAGCTATGATTTCACAAAAACAGGTGATAATCTTGGAGTAAAAAATATCAAAATTGATGGGGATAAGCAATACACTCTAACCCTCAAAAAAGAAGCAAATTTTGGTGGTTTTACAGATAAAGACGAAAGACCCGACACTAGTTCTGCTTATGGCTTTGAAATAAGTGCTAAAAGCACAATTCTTGGCGATGGAACCAATGAAACCAAAATGGTAGTATCAAAAGTTTCTAAAATCACTGGGTTAGATTCATCTACATCCGCACTGGAGCTAAAAGACAAAGCAACACTAGCAGTGCTTGGAGCAAAACTAGATGTAACCGGTAGTAAAACAACCCTAGGAGGCACACAATCTAGTATCATCATCTGTGAAAAAGGGGTGGCAAATTTTGATGATATAGAGCTAACGGCAAAAGCAAATATATTTGCTGATGGCAATAGCACCCTCCATGCAAAAAGCATTAAAGCGGAGAATGGTGGGGATATTGCCGTGGATAATGGAAGCCTTATACAAACCAAAGGAGATTTCATTGCTAAAGATATTACCCTATCTGCCCTAAATAATTCACAATTTTCTATCGGTGGGAATCTAAACTTAGGCAACACTTCTACTGGTAATGAAATAACCCTGCAAAATAGCATTATCAAAGTAAAAGGCGACGCAAATATTACAAACACAAAATTTAACTTAGAAGATATACAAAGTCTTGTGGGTAGATTTGATTTAGTGCAAGTAGGTGGTAAATTTAACGAAAATATAGTAGAGGGTGGCTCAAATACTTTAGATAAAGTATCCTATCAAACAGATATTAAAGATTTACTCACAAATAAAAATCTACTAGAAGAGGGAAAATATGAATTAAAAGTCGTTACAAAAGGAACTGGTAGCGATGTAGATGGCACAACCTTAGTAACAGCACTAGGACTTGATTATAAACTAGCACTTTCAAAAGATGGCAAAACCCTCTATGTAAATGGCGAGGCAGTAGGACTAGACAAACAAGAAGCAACAAAAATCCTACAAGCAAAAGCAACCGCTGAAAAAGCTCTAGTAGATGCAGGGAAAACAAAAATTGATAAAGAAATAGGCTCAAGCGATAGCGAAGGTGTCAAAAAAGCAGTAAAAGAAGCAGATACCGCCCAAAAAGCTTCACAAACAACAACAAAAGAAAAGCAAACTGCTTACACTCAAGCTGAAGAAAAATACAATAAAGACAAAACCGAAGAAAACAAAAAAGCCCTAGAAACAGCACAAAAAGCACTCGATGAAGCTAAAAAAGCAGAATTAAACGCTAAAACTATACTTGATGAAGCTAACAAACTTTTAACAAATTTAACCAAAGCTTCTGAGGATTTACAAAAAAGAAGTGAAACATTAGGAAAAGTTTCGGCTGAAAATGATGCTAATAAACTTTTAGGCGCGATTATGGCAGGTGGAAATTCCCAAATAGCAGGTAGCTCACTACAATCACTTAAAAACAAAAACCAAACCCTAACAGCAGGATTATTACTGGATAGCTCTAAGCTGGTGGATATGTCAAATGCCATTAGCAATTCTGGAAATGTAAGCGAATCTCAAAAGATTTTAGATTCTCTAGCAGAGACTAAACACGATGCAGGAAAGCTTCTAAATATCATCACTAGAGGGGATTTTTATAAATCTACACGCGAAAGTGCAAAATCTGTAGCTTATAGCTCAAATACTTCAAGTTCAGCTTTAAATGCGGTAAATATCTCTAATGATATGTCCCTTAGCACAAGATTTGCGAAGTTTAACAACCCTTATTCTAAAACTTATTTTGCTTCTTTAGCAACCGATGCAAAATACGACTATTATGAAAGCTACAACAATAGTGTATGGGTAAATGTGTTTGGAGGGGCAAATATTATTGATGGTAATAATGCAGGAGTGTATGGGATTAGCCTAGGTGCTGATAAAAACATCAATGAAAATGTATTAATAGGTGCTTATTTTACCTATGCAGACGCTAGTTTAAAAGACACAAACCTACGCCAAGATTCTGATAATTATCAATTAGGTTTGTATTCTCTCATCAAACTTCCTAACGATTTTGAAACAAACTTGAAAATTTTTGGACAAATCGGAAAAACAAACCAAGATATTAGCACAATAGCAGGTATTAATTCTTCAGATTTTGATAGAAAATTCTTTGGAATTTCTGCAAATGTGGGTAAAGTATTTGGATTTGGCGATATGTTTGTAAAACCATTTGTAGGGCTAAACTACTACTATACAAGAACTCCAGGCTATACAGAAAAAGGCACGATTTTAGCTCAAAATGTGCTTAAAAGCACAAACAATTCTGCAAGCCTAGAAGCAGGCGTGGAGCTAAGAAAATATTTTGATAGCAATTCTTATTTATATGTAACTCCAAAACTAGAACAATACATTTTAAACAATGGCGATGATTATACCGCAAGCTTTGTTGGTTCTAACTCATATTTTAAAGTAGATTCTAATGAAAAGAAAAAAACTTATGGGCAGTTAATCATCGGAGGAAATCTTGATGTTAATGATAGCTTAAGCCTTAATTTAGGCGTTGGGGCTAAACAAATCTTAGCTGGAAAAGTAGATTCTAAAAATGAAACTTATCTAAGTGGAAATATAGGATTAAAATACAAATTCTAAGCTAAAGCTGCAAAACTTAAAACACAAAATAAACAAATAAAATCTCTTTTCTAAGAGATTTTATTAAATTTAATCTCCAAAATATAAAACTAAAATGCCATTATAATTCAATGCGACCAGTGGATTGCTTCACTGCGTTCGCAATGGCATAATAGATAGTCTAGTGCGATAATAAAAGGTAAACCTCATCATTTCAAAGGTTAGCTTATCACTCTAAATAAATACAAAGCATTTGCGTGGCAGTCTAAAAGGCTTACAATAAAACCTTAAAGTTTTTAAAAATTCTCTATAAAGTCAAAATCTCATCTAACTTTTAGACCCTAGCAAATGGATTGCTTCAGCTACGCCCTGCAACAACAAGGGGAGTAGCAAAAACCTTACAACAACAAAAACCTTTAAACAAAATTTTGACAAATAAATTTAGAAAATATATAATTGCATTTTCGTGTCAAGGCTTGACAAAATACATTAACTTTAGGACTTTTTATGCATTCTTTCAAACAAAAATATTTAATTAACTTTTGGGATAATTCTAAATCCTTAATTGCACTTGGGATTTTAAGTGCGGTGTATTTTGGGATTTTTGGTAGCGTTTGGGCTGTAACTGGTGAGATGACACGCTGGGGAGGCGAGTTTTTGGAGCTTTTTGGAATGAATTTAGAGGGCTATTCTTACTATCAAATACAAAGCTTAAGAGGAACTCCCCTAACAAGAAGCGATGGACTTATGCTAATAGGTATGTTTATAGGCGCACTCATCGCTGCACTTTGGGCAAATAAAGTAAAATTTCGCCTCCCTGCTAGTAAAATTAGAATCTTTCAAGCAATCCTTGGTGGGATTCTTTCAGGCTATGGAGCAAGATTGGCTTTTGGTTGTAATTTAGCAGATTTTTTTACGGGTTTGCCCTATTTTTCTTTGCATACTTGGCTTTTTACTATTTTCATGGTTTTGGGGATATTTTTGGCCGTCAAAGTTTGTAATCTTCCCTTTTTTAAACCACAAGCTAAACTAACACTTGTCAATAAAGAAAACTGCACCCTAACACATCAAAAAGGCAGAGCCAAGCTTCATTTCTTTTTAGGGAGTGTGTTTTTTATCGCATTTTTAGCTTGGGTGTTTTATCTTTTATACAAAAATGGAAATATTGATCTAGCCAACAAACAAAGCCTACTATCCTTAGCACTTATCTTTGGTTTTGTTTTTGGCTTTATTGTCGCTAGAGGGCAAATTTGCTTCACTTCTTGTTTTAGGGATTTATTTTTATTTGGTAGGGATAACGCTATAAAAGGAGCGATTTTGGGAATGATTATCGCCTCACTCATCGCTTTTGCTTTTATCTTAGGCGGACATTCTGCCAAAATCATTGCTCTAAGCCCAGCAGTAGCAGTAGGTGCATTTTTATTTGGCTTTGGGATAGTGTTTGCAGGTGGCTGTGAATGTGGCTGGACTTATAGAGCCTGTGAGGGGCAAAGCCATTTTATGATTGTAGGTGTTGCAAATATTTTAGGCACAATGATTTTAGCCCTAACCTATGATTTACTGCCTAGCGCTTTTAAAAGCGGTGCTAAAATCAATCTTTTAGTAGAATTTGGGAATTTTTGGGGCTTTAATATTAACCTCATTCTTTTTGGATTATTATTTGCTTTAGTTTTAATTTATAAAAAACAATACTTTTGCAAAATAGCCTAAAGGGGAGGAGCAATGAAAAACAAATTTATCTTATTAGCACTTTTTTTAACGCTTAGTGTCAATGCTAAGCTTGGCCTTGAATATCAAAACGAGGTTGCAGAAACTTACCTAGGAGAAAAAATAGCCAAAGAGGTTGATAAAAAGTATTGCGACAAAGGCTTAATAGAAGCTTGTATTTCACAAGCAAATTCACTAAAAGAACTAAGTAGCTTTGAAACGCTCTACAAAAATGCTTGTCAAAACGACAATGACGCACAAGCTTGCAATTATGAATTACTTATTTTACGCAATAAAATAGAGATTTTTACTAGCCTAGCTATAAAAGAAAAAAGTTTATCCAAACTCCAAAATGCCTTTAGCTTATACGATACACTCATTAAAATTCCTAGCAAAGAACCTTATATAAATAGCAATATTTATAAAGGCTATTATCTTTTATTTTCTACAAGTAAGGCTCTAAAAACCAAAGAAAACAAAAAAGAAAGACTAGATTTTGCAATCAATATCGCTAAGCAAAATATAGATTTTTACAAAAAAGAGCAAGATAGCAAGGTAAAATTCTTAGAACTCTATCAAGCTTATCATTTTTTAGTAAATATGAGTAGCGAGGATGAAAGTCTAAAAGAAATATATAATAAACTTTTAGATCAAGAAAAATATTATCGCAATCAATTTTGGAATATAAAATAAAGGAGAAATGATGAAAATAACTTATACACTAAATTTAGAGGGGGAGGCTTGTCCCTACCCTGCTATTGCAACTTTAGAAGCCTTACCGCAGTTAAAAAGTGGAGAAATTTTAGAAGTGCTTTGTGATTGTCCCCAAAGCATTAATTCCATACCCCAAGATGCCAAAAATCGCGGTTTTAAGGTTTTAGAAATCAATCAAGATGGCCCAACACTTAGATTTTTAATCCAAAAACCTTAAAATGCTAGAAACAAAAAGATTAATTTTAAGAAAGTTTGAAACTAGCGATACTAGAGCCTTATTTGAAATTCTAAGCGACAAAATTGTTAATCGTTTTTTACCTTGGCTTACATTTGAAAGCCTAGAACAAACAAAAAATCATTTAGAAAATTTTTATCTACAAACCAATCACAATAAAGATTTTTATAGATACGCCATTTGCCTAAAAGAAGATAATAAACCCATAGGCTATTTGCATTTTCACAATAACAATGAAAATAATGATTTTGGATATGCCATAAAAAAAAGAATTTTGGAATCAAGGCTTGATGACTGAAGCTACAAATAAATTCATAGAAAATCTAAAAGTAGATAAAATCCCCTATATCACCGCCACACACGATATAAAAAATATTGCAAGTGGTAAAGTTATGCAAAAACTAAATATGTGTTATAAATATAGCTACAAAGAACTATGGCAACCTAAAAACATAAAAGTCATTTTTAGGTTTTATCAGTTAAATTTAGACGAAAATAAAGAAAGAATTTATAGAGGGTATTTAGAAAAATATCCTCATTTCATAGAGCAATTTTAAAGCTCTTTTAGCATTCTTTCATAGGCGACTTTTGTGCCAGGACGCACTTTACCCAAAAGGCTCACAATCACAATCACTAAAGAAGCTATAAAAAATCCAGGAATAATCTCATAAAGTGGCAAACCAAACAATTCTGCTAAATATTTTTTCCAAAGTACCACCATTAAAGCCCCACTAACCATTCCACAAATCGCTCCCATTCTTGTCATTCTCCCCCAAAATAGTGAAAAAAGCATCACAGAACCAAAAGAAGCTCCAAATCCTGCCCACGCATAAGCTACGATACTTAAAACGCTGGAATCTTTATCACTTGAAATCACAAAGGCAACCAATGCCACTAGCAAAACCCCTATTCTTCCTAGATTCATCACCATTTTATTTGAAGCTTCTTTGTTGAAAATTCTCTTATAAAAATCTTCTGCTATGGTTGAGCTTGATACAAGAAGTTGCGAACTTGCTGTGCTCATAATGGCCGCTAAAATCGCAGAAAGCAAAATCCCAGCAATCCAAGGATTAAATAAAAGCTCTGACATTATAATAAAAGTCTTTTCAGGATCAGCAAGGCTTAAATCAAACTTATTCACATAAGCAATCCCCAAAATCCCAATAAAACAAGCTCCCACCAAAGAAACCACCATCCAAGAAATCCCTACAAATGTAGCAATAGGAATATCTTTAGTAGAGCGGATAGACATAAAACGCACCAAAATATGAGGCTGTCCAAAATACCCTAACCCCCAAGCCAATGCTGAGATAATGCCTATTAAAGAAATTCCTCCAAAAGAAGACAATCTATCTTGTGCCACAAAACTGACTTTACTAAAACCATCTAGCAATTTACTTAACTTTTGCGCATCTTGCGTATTTATAGCTTCTTGCAATCTTTGTGCTAAATCTTTAGCAAAAACTACATTTTTTAAATCACCCTTAAATAGCTCCAAAACATTATTGTCTTTTTTAAACTCTTCTTGAATGTTTTTTTCACTCCAAACTTTATCTTTTGCCTTATTTAACTCATTGATTAAAATTATAATCTTATCTTTTGAATCTTTAGCATTTAAATCTTGTAAAATACTAGGGATTTGCCCTTTTATCTCTAAAATATTTTTACTTGCTGTATCTGAAATGCTAATATATTTTGAAGCTTCTTTTATGCCACCTAATTGATAAAGCATTACGATAGGTACAACGATTAACGCCCCCATCATTAAAAGCCCTTGAAGCATATCTGTCCAACAAACTGCCTTATATCCACCCAAAAAAGTATAGGCTACGATGATAAGCGTCCCAGTGGTTAATGCATAATCATATCTTATACCAAAGGTAGCTTCAAAGAGTTTTGCCCCTCCTACAAGTCCCGATGAAACATATATAGTAAAAAACACCAAAATCACCACCGCACATACTATGCGTAAGATGTGCCTATCATCATCAAATCTTGTTTCAAAATAATCGGGTATGGTAATAGAATCAGCAATCACGCTTGTATAGATTCTAAGCCTTTTTGCAACAAAGCTCCAATTTAGCAAAGCCCCGATACTAAGCCCTATGGCAATATAACTTTCAACAAGCCCACTTGCATACAAAGCACCGGGCAATCCCATTAAAAGCCAACCACTCATATCAGAAGCTCCGGCACTAAGTGCTGAAACCACAGGACCTAAAGTCCGCCCGCCTAAAAAATAATCTTCTGTGCTTTTGTTTTGCCTATAAAAATAAAAACCTATAAACAACATCAAACAAGAATAAGCCAAAAACATAACCGCAATAGGGATATTAATCTTTACTGCCTCTATAATTTCTCCTTTAATTTCATAAATTTACATTATAACAAAAACAAATTACAAACAATCACTAATTTCTTCATCTAAAAAATAAATATTTGTATATCCCTCATCTACTAAAGAGCTTCCTATCAAAGATACCGTATGCCCTGAATAGCAGTTTAATAAGATTTTTTTATCTTTGTTTTCATTTAAAGTTTTATAAAATTCTTCTTGCGTGACAATGTTTCTAGCATTCTTTAAATGCCCTTGCAAATAATTTTCTTCTTCTCTTATATCAATAAGCACCCAAGAAGTATCTTCTAAAATATCTTTTAAATCCTCTTTAAACACAGCCTTAGCCAAACTTTTATGTCTTTTTCCATAATATTCCATATTTTTCCTTTTTAACGATAATGTAATCCAATATAATAAGATATAGGAGCTAAACACAACAAAAACAATCCTGCCGCCATAAAAAGATAAGTAATATCAAACACTCTCACAAAAGGTTGTGAAAGCAAGGGAGAAACAAACTGCCCAAAATAAATTACCGCACTTAAAACCCCTAAAGTTTTTGCACGATGCCTAGGGGAAGAATTTGCAATAAGTGTGGAGATATTATTCACAATAATAGGCCCTCCACCCACTCCAAAAAGCACTAAAGCCAAAAGCACCATAAAAAAGCTATGAAAATAAAAAAGGAGTAAAAATCCAATTCCCATAAGCAAGAATCCAACTCCATAAACCAAAGCTATACTAAGATATTTTCTTAATCTCTGATAAGAAAGCGAGGCAAGTCCATAAAATATCGCTGAAGCGGACATTCCCACTCCGACATAAACCTCTTTAATCTCAAGATTATGCACCATAAAAGAAGGAATTTGCGTGGGGGAGATATAATAAGTCGCCATTACAAAAAATCCTATAAAGTATATCGGCACTAAAGGCAAGATTCTAAAAGGCTCTTTCTCATCTTCGCACAAAAGATTATGCGCCCTCTTAGGCTCAAAAAGCAACTTTGTAGCAAGCAAGGCAATTATCACTCCAAGCCCATAAACAACAAAAGGATAACGCCAACCAAAATGCGCTAAAAACCCTCCAATAATCATAAAAGTAGCACTTCCACAAGCAGTAGCAAAGCCTTGCAAACTAAGCGCCCTTTGTCTATCTTCTCCTGCATAATAATCCGCCACTAATGCACTAGCAGCCGTCATCACAAATGCAGTAGCTATGCCAAACATCGCCCTTGTGAATAAAATCCAATAAATATTATCCCATAATGCCCCTAAAGCACCAAAAATACTCCAAGCATACATTGCAGGGATTAAAAATTTAATCCGCCCAAATCTATCAAGCAAAAACCCACTAAGAGGAGAGAAAATCATCACAAACAAAGCAGGAAGCGTAAGAATAAGCCTAGATAATAAATCAATATTTGGTATAGATTGTGGCAAGAAATGTGCTTCTAATGCCGGAATTGCAGGTGCTATCACAATACTACCAAGCACCGTCATAGAAGTACTAGCGAAAAGGGCAAATTGAAAAGTTTTTGTCTTTGTTATCTCCATATACTTAACCTTTTTTGTAAGCTTCTATTTTATTCTTTAAAAGCTTAGTGCAAGTTTATTAAGTTTTATAATTTCCACACTTTAAAAGCATATTTGATAACAAATCCTATAAAATTAGTATAATAAAACTCGTAAAATAGTATAAAATTAAATAAAAATCTTTACAAAGATAACACAGCCTCTCTTATCATTTAGACAAAAAATGTCTATTTTTATTAGCTATAATTTAAAAAACAAAAAGGAATAAATATGGCTCTTGCAGTGGAAACCATTTATCAACATACACTTAAAATTAATAAGCAATCTTTTTGGATGTGTTTTAATGAAAACCACAATATTTGCTCCATTAATAAAAACAATAAAGAGGGTTTAGATCCTTTTGATGAGGACAAAACAGATAAAAAGCAAAGAGAAGAATTTTTAGGCTTTATGCAAGAAAATTTTCCTAATACTCGCCTTACAAAAGTCTTTGATATAGCGCCTACTAGCTATGTAATCTATCCTTATCTTGGCAGTATTGCAATAGATTGCAAAGAAGGAGATGAAGTTTATAACGCCCTTTGTGAAAAATATGAGACTAAAGGCTATCCAAAATCTATGGGAGCGGTATTTTGGAGTATGGAAGTAAAAGTGGCAAAAGAGCTTTATGAAAACAGAAAAGAGAATTTTGAAAATTTCTAGCTTATCACCTCTTCTAAATGTGCTAGTATCTTAACCATCGCCAAAGTATCTAATTTACAATACTCTAAAAGTGCTTTGCGATAAGCTTCTCTCTCCTCTTTATCCATAAGACACATAAGCTCAAAGCTCTCCATAGCTTCGCTTCCATTATGGATTAGATTTAAACTTTTATAAGCTTCTTGCATTTGCGGAATGAGGCTTTTGATAGAATAACTCCCTTGCATTTTATAATGATAATAGAACTTATCTTTAAAAGGTATCATCAAATCTTTAATATTTTTCTCTATGTTTAGCAAATGTTCGCTAAGGCTAGGATATAAAGAGGCTAGATTTTTAATGATACTTTTTTCAAAACTCGCATTATAGGCTAAAACACAAACATCTTTTGGAATATCCCTTACTAAGCTTGTCGCTAAGCTAAATCTTGGATCAATCCCGCATTCTGCTAAAAACTCTTTATGTATTAGAGTGGTTTTATTATCAATATGCAAAGAGTATTGAAAAGGGATTTGCATATAAGGCTTAGTGCCTTCAAATTCAGGAATCGCTTGTGTAAAGCTTTCAAAATCAAGATGATAGATAGGATAGTTTAAAGTGCTTAAAAATTCTTTTATCTTTGGTTTGTCTATTTTAATCTCTTTCTTTAAAGAAGCTTTGATTTGAATCTTTTGACTTTCATTAAAGGGTGAAAAATCCTTTATATCTTTAAGATCAACAATTCCTTTCTTATACAATTCAATCTTTTTACTCATCTTAAGCCTTGCGATACTAAAAATATCTTCTTTTTGGCAAAGCCCTCTTCGCTTTTCCCAGCAATATTCATAAGCATCGCATAAATAAGGATCAAAGCAATGCTCTCCTATATCCATATTTGGCTCTTCTTTGGAATCTTCTAAAACTTGTTTAAATTTTTCTAAATTCTCTTTGACTTCTTTTTGCTTAGCTATAACCTCATCTGTAATATCACAATGCATAAAAAGTTTATCAACCTCTAATTCCTCTTCTCCAATATAAGCATTATTAATATGTATGAGATTTACCTGCTTGATTTTATAATTTAGATTTTCTAATACAAAATATTGTAAAGCACAATCGTCTTTATAAATTTCTTTTAAAGAAGTGGAGCTTTTAACTTCATTGAGGACAAACCCCTCTTTTGTATTTTGCAAAATATCTACCATAACCACAATTCCTTCATAAATAAAAGTGGCTTCATAGATGACTTCTTGATTGTTTTGCAATAATTTTTTAGTTTGTTCGCATTTTTCTATAAATGTGCTACCCATAAAATCTATTTTAACCCCATTTGGAAAAAGCATGCAAGCTAACTCGCCCACCTTATTGCCCGTATCAAATTTAGCCAAAGCATTTTTATCTGGCTCACTCAATACATCTTTTTTATAAGTTCTCAGCCATAGAGATTTAGCACATTGCACCCCTCTTGTATATCTTGATTTAGATAGATTCATAAAATACCTTGAATTAAAAAATTATTTAGAAATTATATTAAAAAGATATAAAATTTAAAAGCCTAATGAAAGTTACAAGAACAAAAACAGCTATTTGCTGTTTCTGCTTAGGTATTTACCAAGAAGCCTTAACTCCTCATCATTAATTTCTGTTTTTCTAAAAAAGGGCATAGAAGATTTCCCATAGCGAACAAAAGTTTGCACAAATTCTACACTTAAATCCGTCCTATCTTCCAAAAGCGCAGGAATCCCTGTGCCTTTATAAGCCACAGCTAGAGCATTAGTTGCAGGCATATTCACTCCATGGCAAGAAACGCACCACTTGCTATAAATTTTTTGCCCTTTTTTCTCTTCACTACTTAAAGTAGAGCTTTTTACGCTAGAGAAGTTTGCAGGTGAATTTGGATTGTTTGGATTGTATTGGCTCACCTTAACCTCACCTTTGCTAAACCCCAAACTTATAAAAGCCATACCCACACAAATAAATCCTAAAATTATCTTTTTCATTTTTGCCCCTTTTTAAATCCATCTTTTTTAGCATTAGCAAATCTACCTTCTCTCGCGTTTTTAGGCCAGATTCCACCACGACCGGGTGCTAAAATGCCATTAGGATCGATGCAGTCTTTTAGCTGTTCACTAAACCTTCTTAAAATATGGTTATTGTAAGAATATGCACCCATTACATCATCTTGAAAAGTGGGTGCTGCCCTATAATCCCCCCAACCATTTTGTGCGGCTACTTTTACCATAGTTCTATAAGCCTCTCTTAACTTTGCATTATGTTCTTTATCCGTGCGAGAATTATTAAAAGCAAGCATAAAACAAAACGCCCTATACATCCAAGATCTAGGGTGTGCAAAAGGAGTAATGGGGGACTTCATACCTAAAGAATGAAAAACATCAATATACACATCTTGACATTTTAAAAGCTCTTTACCATCTCTTGGGATAATAGGAGAAAACCACACATGCCCATCGCTAGGCTCTAATACATCTCCTCTCGTGCTTAGCCAAAAAATCTCCATATTAGGAATCCCTAAAGAGACTTTATGTTTTAGCTGGGATTTTTGTTCCAAAGTAAGAGGCAAGGCAAATTCTTGCACTTTAGTAATCTTTGCACCACTAATCACCTTAAAACGCTCTTTAATGTAATTCATATTCGCATAACAAGTATCCTTGCAACCATAAATAGGAATATCAATTTGCCAATAAGGAATATCATTTTTAAGTGCGTAATTTTGGATTTTATTTAAATCAGGTTTGCCTCCTTTAGAAGTCAAATACCCCTCTAACTCTTTATTCATAGGTTTTCCATGCGGAGGATTTAGCGGACTTCTATATAAAGGCCACCCAATAATAAAACTATCTTCAAGATAATTTAAAATGCTTACTGCTGGGATTAAGTCCTCTCTTGTTTTCATAGTAAGCGACAAAAGAAGATAATATTCTGGTTTTGGCATCATCCAAAAGCCCATTTTAGTTACAATTCCAAAATTACTTTGTGCAAAAAGTCCATCCACATAAGGTCCATAGCCATATTTATTTTCTGCAAATGTTTTAGCACCCGGCAATGCACCCATGCCCGTTCTTAAAATCTCTCCATTTGCTAGAACTACTTCCATACCACAATGCGAACCAAAATGATCTCTATACATTCCATAGCTATATCCCCAACCATGATCTAGTGCATTCCCCACTGGAGAACCCCAACCCGGATCTGGAATATCCAAAAAAACATTAAGATTATTATTTTCTACATATTCGTAGAGATCAAAATAGCTAACACCCGGTTCTACAATGCAAAAATTACGCTTATCATCTACTTCTATAATTTTATTCATTCTTTTTAAATCCACTACCACATCACCTCTCCTTTGAGGTGCGCTAGAGCCATAGCCTAGATTCTTACCTGTGGATATAGGGAAAAGTGGTATTTTATAAACATTTGCAATTTTTACGATTTTTTGCACTTCTTCTGTATTTTTAGGTGCTAGTGCTAAAGAGGGAATAGGCTCATCAGAATCGTCCCATTGCGGACTATAAGCATCTCTATAAAGATCTAAATCTTCTTGTTTATTAAACACCCACTCTTTGCCGATTGCTTTTTGAAATTCTTTTAAAGCCTTATTAAAATTTTCTTGTGAAACATTCATAGGTAAAATCATAATTTTACTCCTTTTGGCGTGATAATAAAGGCATATTCGCCTTGTTTTTCTTCATAATATGCGATATGTGTGTGCTTAGTGCGCATCATCTCTTTTAAGATAAAAAAGGTTGTCTTAGAACCAACACCCCCAATAATCACATCGCTATTTAATGCCTTATCTAGTTTTGTATAAATATTTGCAATATCTTTATTGATAATAAGAGTTTCTTCTGTACTAAAATTAAATGAAATATTTTGACAATCTAAATCCTTAATAAAAAGTTTAGAATACCTTAGGTTCTCTTTTTGTATAGTCAATATAGAAGCTTCAAGTGTATTAAGAGCGACTAGGCTTATCATTCCGCCTTTTAAAAAACTTCTACGCTCTATCATGCAACCTCCTTAATCCAAAAATTTAGTTAAATTTTATTTAACTTTATGGCAATTATAGGACTTGCATTCTTACACAATTATAAAATATTTTTCTTTTAAACTTTAAAAAATATTCACAAAATACCACTCTAAAGCAAAATCTTAATGCTATAATTATGCAAAATTTTAATTTTAGGAGTTTTAAGGTGAGTAAGCAATACAAAAAAGTCGTTTTAGCATACAGCGGGGGACTTGATACAAGCGTGATTTTAAAATGGCTTGGCGATACTTATAATTGTGAAGTAGTAACTTTCACAGCAGACATCGGACAAGGCGAAGAGGTAGAGCCTGCAAGAGCAAAGGCACAAAAGCTTGGCATAAAGAGTGAAAATATCTTTATTGAAGATTTGAGGGAAGAATTTATTAGAGATTTTGTATTTCCTATGTTTAGGGCAAATACCATTTATGAGGGCGAATATCTACTTGGCACAAGCATTGCACGCCCACTTATCGCAAAAAGACTTGTGGAAATTGCCAAAAAGGTAGGTGCTGATGCGATCTCTCATGGTGCCACAGGAAAGGGAAACGATCAGGTGAGGTTTGAAATAGGAGCATATGCACTAAACCCAGATATTAAAGTCATCGCTCCTTGGAGAGAATGGGATCTAAACAGCCGTGAAAAGCTCCTAGACTATGCAGAAAAAGCAGGAATAGAGATTGAAAAGAAAAAGAATAAATCGCCTTATTCAATGGATGCAAATTTACTTCACATTAGCTATGAAGGACAGATATTAGAAGATCCAAATGTCGCTCCTGAAGAAGATATGTGGAGATGGTCTGTAAGCCCTAAAAATGCCCCAGATAAGCCAACAATTATCACAATAGAATTTAAAAATGGCGATGGCGTGGCGATAAATGGAGAGAACTTAAGTCCAGCAGAGTTTTGGGCTAAACTTAACAAGCTTGGCGGAGAGAATGGAATTGGAAGATTAGATCTAGTAGAAAATCGCTATGTGGGAATGAAATCTCGTGGCTGCTATGAGACTCCGGGTGGGACAATCTATCTAAAAGCACATCGTGCAATAGAATCTCTATGCCTAGATAGAGAAGAAGCACATTTAAAAGATTCTCTTATGCCAAAATATGCCGAGCTTATTTATAATGGATATTGGTTTAGCCCTGAAAGAGAGGCGTTGCAAGCTCTCATTGATAAAACACAAGAAAAAGTTGAGGGTGTAGTAAGATTAGAACTCTATAAAGGCAATGTAACTGTATTAGGAAGAGAATCTAAAAAATCCCTCTTTAATGCTGCATATAGCACTTTTGAAGAAGATTCCGTTTATAATCAAAAAGATGCCGCAGGATTTATAAAACTCAATGCTTTAAGATTTATCATCGCAGGAAAAGCGAAAAAGTAATCTTTTGCTCCTATAAAATAAGCAGTCAAAGACTGCTTTATTAATTTAAAACAAGAAAAGAACTTCTATAAACTAAGATTACCCCCCAACAAGCTTTTAAGCTAGAATATACTACAATTTGCAAAGAATTAAAGTAAGATTTAAGGATATTTTATGGTTCAAATAACCGGGCTTGGTATGCAATATGCTACCAAAAAACTTTTTGAAAATGTAAATTTAAGGCTTGATAAGGGCAAAAGATATGGGCTAATAGGTGCAAATGGTGCTGGAAAATCCACTTTTTTAAAGATTTTAAGTGGAGAGATCGAACATACAAGTGGGGATATTTCTTTTGATCCCAATGCTAGACTTGGGGTTTTAGGACAAAACCAATTTGCATATGAGGATTTTAGCATTAAAGATTGCGTGCTTTATGGAAATAAAAGACTTTATGAAGCGATTAAAGAAAAAGAAAAACTTTATGAGGCAGGAGACTTTAGCGATGCAGTCAATGAACGACTAGGCGAGCTAGAGATGATTTGTGCTGAAGAAGATCCTACCTATGAATATGATGTGCAAATAGAAAAGATTTTAGAAGACTTAGGATTCCCTGCTAAAATCCACGATGAGCTTATGAAGACGCTAACCGGCGGGGATAAGTTTAAAGTGCTTTTAGCACAAGTTCTTTTCCCAAAGCCTGATATTTTATTTTTAGATGAGCCTACAAACAACCTAGATTTAAAGACAATTTCTTACCTAGAAGAGCAGTTAAAACGCCATGAAGGGACACTTGTGGTAATCTCACACGATAGGCACTTTTTAAATAGCGTATGCACGCATATTTTAGACTTAGATTTTAAATCTGTGCGAGAATTTAGCGGAAACTATGATGATTGGTATATCGCCTCCACGCTTATTGCTAAGCAACAAGAGATGGAGCGAAACAAAAAGCTAAAAGAAAAAGAAGAGCTAGAATCTTTTATCGCTAGATTTTCAGCCAATGCTTCTAAGGCTAAACAAGCTACCTCTCGCCAAAAACAACTAGAAAAGCTAGACATAAAAGCACTTGAAGTATCAAGCAGACGCGATCCTAGCATAGTTTTTAAGCCAAACCGCACCATAGGAAATGAAGCGCTAAATATTGAAAGTTTAAGCTTTTCTTATGAAAATTTAGAAGTGATTAAAAACTTGAGCCTAACCATACTCCCCGGCGATAAAATCGCACTCATTGGAAGAAATGGTATTGGCAAAACTACATTTTGTGAACTAATTGTAGAAAATCTAAAGCCACAAAGTGGGAGCATAAAATGGGGTGCGACGATTGAGCGAGGTTATTTTCCACAAAACACCACAGAACTTATAAAGGGCGAAGAAACTCTCTATGAGTGGCTAAGAGGCTTTGATAAGAAAAAGGAAGCCACAGAGATAAGAAATGCACTAGGCAGAATGCTCTTTAACGGAGAAGAGCAAGAAAAAAGTGTCAATGCCCTAAGCGGTGGAGAAAAGCATAGAATGATGCTAAGCAAGCTTATGCTAGAGGGGGGAAACTTCTTAGTGCTTGATGAGCCTACAAACCACCTTGATTTAGAGGCTATCATCGCACTTGGAGAGGCATTATACAAATATAGCGGAAATGTAATTTGCATAAGCCACGATAGAGAGTTAATTGACGCGTATGCAAATAGAATTATAGAATTTAAAGAAAACAATGAAATAGTGGATTTTCGCGGAAGCTATGAGGAGTATCTAGCTTCACAAGGGCAAGAATGAATCTAAAAAATTCAAATATTGCCTTTAGCTATTTTTGGGGAAATATCTAGATTTATAAGAAAATATTACCTAAGAGCGAATTTTATCATGTTTGTTTGCCACCTAATAGAGAGATTAAAGTAGATTATTCTATAATGTTTAAAATTTTACTCTTCTTAGGGGTTATTGAAACACAAAAGTTTAGTGCTTCTTTTATCTATTTTTTAGGGCTCAAGAGTTTTCTAAATTTGTAGCAAAAGAGCTAAAAATCTCCCTTTTTATTGCTTAAAGATCCTCCTAAGTGTTTTTTGGGTTTTTAAAGAAGGTAAAGACATTCCCCTTTCTTAAGAGTAACAAAAATTCTCATATTCCAATGTTTTCATAATCTTGTGAAAATTTTACACATATTTTATATAAAAAAGGTTAAAAAGTTTAAATATTTTTTAATCTTTTTGATAAATTTAAGATTACATAAAAAATTTTTTACTAAAATATTTTGACTAAAAAACTAATATTACTATTTCATAAGGATAGACTATGGAATTCTTAAAAAATGGTGAATTAATTACCGGCATTTCTTTAAATTTTTATGGCACCTTATTAGCTATGGTGTTTGTTTTATTGCTTGGGAGGTGGATTATTAGCAAAATCAAGTTTTTGCGCGATTATAATATCCCAGAGCCTGTTGTTGGTGGGATTATTGCAGCGATTGTGATTTATTTGCTTGCAACCTATCAAGGAATGAGTATCAAACTTGATGAAAGCTTCAAAGATCCTTTAATGCTTGCCTTTTATGCTAGCATTGGACTTTCAGCAGATTTTGCTTCCTTTAAAAAAGGTGGGAAAATCCTTTTTATTTTCCTTTTTGTAGTTACAGGATTGCTAATTTTACAAAATATCGCGGGCTTAGCAGTGGCAAATGCTATGGGAGTAAATCCACTCATTGGACTTCTAGGTGGCTCCATTACTATGAGTGGCGGACATGGGACGGGTGCTTCTTGGGCAGCTGTCTTTGTAAAAGAACCTTATAACTTTAGTGCAGCACTTGAAGTAGCCGTAGGAAGTGCGACTTTTGGACTTATTGCAGGAGGACTTATTGGAGGGCCAGTAGCAAGATTTTTAGTAAAACGCTACAATCTACCGCTTCCTATTGCAAAGCAAGATGATAAGCCAGTAGGGCTAGAAAAGCCAGAGCAAGAGAGGTTAATTACAGCAACTTCTTTTATTGAATCTTTAGCACTCATTGCAATTTGTCTTTTTATCGGGACAAAGATAGCAGAATATTGTGCGAAGATTGACTTTACAATGCCAACCTTTGTATGGTGCTTACTAGTGGGTGCGATTTTAAGAAATCTTTTACAAGCTACTAGAATCCATCAAGTCTTTGATAGAGAAGTATCCGTCTTAGGAAATGTTAGCCTCTCATTATTCCTAGCGATTACGCTTATGGCTACTAATGTAGCACAACTTGTATCTTTGGCACTTCCTATGTTTGTAATTTTAATGGTGCAAGTGGTGCTAATGGTGTTTTATGCAATCTTTATCACCTTTAGAGTGTGTGGTAAAGACTATGATGCGGCCGTTTTAGCAGCAGGACATTGTGGATTTGGACTAGGTGCTACTCCAACTGCTGTGGTAAATATGCAAGCAGTTACACAACACTATGGTGTAAGCCATATGGCATTTATCGTCGTTCCTTTAGTGGGTGCGTTCTTTATTGATATTATCAATGGTGGGGTGATTACATTTATTGTAGAGCTCTTCTTTAAGTAATTAATACCCTTGCAAATCCTGCAAGGGTTAAAATAGTTTTATGGATAAGAAATTTGCATACATACCTTGCAATCTTCAAAAATTTCAAGCTTACAAATACGCAAAGAAAATCGTTCTATTTGTGGGAAATTTCTTGGAATCTCTCTATAAAAATACTCTAGTGCATCTTCTAAAAGCAAAAACTTTTGATTAAAAGCATTTTTGATAAATTCCCTTAAATGCCGATAATCTAAAAATTCTTCTTTTTTTTGGTAAATAAACCTTGCATCTATTTTAATTTTCTGTTTATTTTCTCTCTCTTTTTCTAAAATCCCGATAATCACTTCAAGCTCTAAATCTTCAAGACTAATTTCATAGTTTTTTATACTCATTTTTCTCCAAATTTATTCTAAATAATTTTGTTGCATTGTAGATAAAAATCCACTCAATGCTTTCTCTAAAACTTCACTAAAAGCCCTTGGAATATCCCTAAAATCTCCATATTCCTCACCCACTTTTTGGCTTTTTGAGATTATATACACTCTAGTATCCTCTTTAGTGCTAAAAAATCCCAAAGCCACAAACTTTACACTCTCATCATTATGAGAATAATACAAATCTATGACTTTAAGATGAATCTTATTGCTTGTATTTTTTGTGCTTCTTTTTAATAAAATATTATTTTTATTCAGTGCAATTTGAATAAAATAGTCTTCCAATATCTCTTTAGTATTTCCCACCCACTCATTTTTAGCAAAATAATATAACTTTGGGTCTTGTTCGCTTGATACACTCTTAGTTTCTTTTTTATAAGCAATTTTTTTAGTATCTAGCTTTTGTGGTATACTAAGGGCAAATGCAATTTCTAAAGGCTTTCTTAATGTATTCTCCCCTTTAAACTCTGTTTTGAGCTCATAATAATTTTTAGCAGGTATTTCCCTGCCTACACAACCACTAAAAATCAAAACTGCAAAAACCACAAAAAAACACTGCGACATTTTTAACATTCTCACTCCTTATTCTCTTGGACCTAGCTCAATTTTTTGCCTACCAAACAAAAAATCATTGGGAGATTCTTCTAAATTTTGTAAAACATCTTTGCTTGTTTGCAAAATCCTTTGTAAATTTTTAGAATTTTCTTCTAACTCATAGAGCAAAGGTGTTAGCATTTGCTTTAGATTATAATCCCCTCTCTCTAGGCTCTTAGAAAAAGTATCTCTTACTTTGCTAAAACCCTCAATTTCTCTATTAAAATGTGTCAAAGTAGAATTTAAATGTGTTGTAAAAGAAGCAAAATTCTCCAAACTCTTTTCAAAATTTTGCAAATTTTTCTCATTCAATAAAAGATTCACTTTATCTAAACTAATTTCTAGTTTTTTAATAGCTTCTTGTGCGGTGTCTCCGACTTTTTCTATCCAGTTTGCTTCAAATATAAGCACCGCCTTTTCTTCTTTAAACTCTCCTCCATCTCCCTGTATTAAAGAAATATAATTGCCCCCTGTTAATCCTTGAGATTCTACAATCGCCTTTGCCCCCTCTTTTAATACAATTTCTTTTTTTACCCACAAAAGCATTTCCACTTTATCATTCTTTAATTGATAGTCTTTTAAAAACCCCACAGGAATACCAAGATAACGCACTTGTGTTTCTTTTCTCACTCCTTTTGGAAGCTCTTTATGGTAAAGATAATAGGGATTGTATTGCGTGAGATTTCTATCATATTTTCCTGCCCAAAAGACAAAAAATGCAAGGGCAATGAGTGAAAAAACAAAAAATACTCCAAGCAAAATATAATTTAATCTACTCTCCATTTTCTCTCCTAAATTTGATGCAAATATAAATCTAATGATTCCACTTCTTTTTCTAGTGCATCTAAAGAGCCATTAAAGGATATTTTTTTATCTTTTAAAATCAATAATCTATCTGCACTCTTTTTGACACTTTCTAAATCGTGTGTAACCATAACAATACTAAGTCCCAACAATTCCCTTAAAGACAAGATTAACGCATCAAACTCTCTTGCACTTTTAGGATCTAGCCCACTTGTAGGCTCATCTAAAAACAAAATTTTAGGGCTAAGCACCAAAGCTCTAGCTAAAGATACGCGTTTTATCATTCCTCCACTTAGCTCATTAGGAAAAAGCTCTGCTACACTCATCTTTAAACCCACACGGCTTAGCCACATCTTGCTTAACTCTTTAATTTCTTTATCCCTAAAAGCACTATATTCTTTTAATGCAATGCCAATGTTATCCAAAACATTCAAAGAGCTAAAAAGTGCGCCAAACTGGAATAAAACACCAAAATTTAGCTTCATTTTAAGTTCTTCTTTGGGGTTTAGTTTCCAAATATCTTTTTGCAACACTAACATTTTACCACTTTTGGGCTTTTTTAGAAAAATCATAGTATTTAAAAGTGTGCTTTTGCCACTTCCGCTCCCTCCTAAAAGTGCGACAATCTCACCCTTATAAATCTTAAAGCTAATTTCATCGTGGATTAAACGCCCCTTATAATCGGTGCTTAAATTTTGTGCTTCTATTACGACTTCACTCATAATCCAAGCTCCGTAAAAAGAATTGAACAAAGCGCATCAAATGCAATCACACAAAAAATAGAAATTACAACACTTTTTGTAGTGTTTATTCCAATACTTCTTGTATCTTTATTTGCACTAAAACCATAATAACACCCTACAAGTGCGATAATAAGTCCAAAAAAAGGAGCTTTGATAATCCCCACCCAAAAATGTCGCAAAGACACCATCAAAGAAAAACGCTCAATAAATTGCTCTGTGCTAATATCTAGCTGAAGTTGTGAGATTAGCATAGCACCCAAAAGCCCAAAAACATCAGAAATAAACACAACAAGAGGCATAACACACACCAAAGCAATAAGGCGTGGTAAAACCAAAAAAGTAATCGGATTAAACCCCATAACCTTCATAGCGTCCATCTCTTGTGTTGCCCTCATCATACCAATTTCTGCACTGAATGCAGAAGCGCTACGCCCTGCAATAATAATTGCTGTGATAATAGGCGCCATTTCTCGCAAAGTAAGCATAGAGCTCATCTCTACTATTAAAATACTCGCTCCAAATTGCCTAAGCTGAATAGAACCCTGATAAGCCACGACGATTCCTATCAAAAAACAAGCAAGTGCTACTATCCCCACTGCCTTAATCAAAGATTCTTGAATATGGTAAAAAGTTGTTTTAATACGAAAATTTGTAGGATTTAAAAAAGTATAAAAGAAAAAATAAATAATTTCTCCCAAAAAACTCAATAACTCTACATTTTTCTTGCAAAAATTACCAATGATTTTAAAACTATCACTATGTAGCTTAAAAAAATTGTCTTTTAGCGTAGGCTTTTCTATGTTTTGTTGCACTGCTAAGAGTTGAAAAATTTTTTGCACTTTCTTATGCTCTAAAAGCTCATTTTTGGCTGTATTGTGAAGAGTTTTATTCCATTGATATAAAACCTCTCCTCCACAAAAATCAAGATCAAAACTAGAATCTAAAAGAATTTTTAAAGAGGAGAGATTTTTACACTTTTGAAGTTTGTTAAGTAGGGATTTAGGGAGTGAGAAATCCCAAACCCCTCCGAGTATAAGGGTATTTTCCGCCCTATGCTCTAAAAAAGCTTCCATTATTCCTCACTAAAAACAAAAGGAACGCCTTGTACCAATCCTGAACCAAAGATTTTTTCTTGATTTGCTTTAACTTTATCATAATTTGTTTTAAGCTGAGTCTTACTAAGTTCTTTTGCAAAATAATACTTTCTAAGCACTGCCAACTTTTCCTTTGTGCTTTTTAAATTTTTGGTTTCATTCATAATAAGCTGTGCTTTTATAAAAGCATCTTCTTTTCCAAGAGGAGCAAAGATAATTTTCAAATTAGCTTCATCTAGGATTTTATCCATATCGTTTTTAAGCTGATTTTGACAATGTGGGCAATCAGGTGCAGTTACAACAATCTTAGTAGGAAGCCCCTTTTTATTCCCCTCTAAATACACAAAATCCTCTTTAGCAAAACTCGCAAAAAGCTTACTTAAAGCTTGTTTGTCTTTAGCTATATTTGCTTCACTTGCTTTTTTTAGCTGTTCTTGCATCATTTTCATATCATTATCTGCCAAGCTTAGAACATTACTAAAACCAATAAGATATTTACCATCTTTACTTACAAATACCGGAAAAGCATCTCCATTACTCGTTTTTGCAATCACAAAATAAGTATCCTTAAAGCTTTCAAGCTCTTTTTTAAACTCCACTTTCACCTCTACGCCACTTAAATCTTTAATGCTTTTGGCAAAATTTGTATTAAAATCTGCATATGCAAACCCAAACATACAACTTAATATTAAGGCAATTTTTTTCATTTTGCTTCCTTATGTTTAAAATGTCTTTAGTATTTTAGTAAAATTTATCTTTAAACTTGTAAAAAATAAAATAATTTTATTTTAGATTGTGAAAATTTTAGGAAAATAACATTTAGTTTATATTAAGGATAATGTCTGTATAATCTCCATCTTTAATTTGCGGAAATGGCGAAACTGGCAGACGCACCAGACTTAGGATCTGGCGCCGCAAGGCATGGAGGTTCAAGTCCTCTTTTCCGCACCACTTTTATCTTCTTTTTTACAAAACTATATTTTATTTTCTATACTCAAAACGAGTATTGATGAATCCAAGAAATTTTATTGTGATTATAATCTTCATTCTTTTTTAATCTAAAATTCTCATTCTCTGTTTTTACAAGCTGAAAATGCTTGAATTCTGTGCCATCTAGCATATAACGAATCTCTTTTTGATCTGCATTGTTTAAACGATAGCGCAATAGATTATCTCTACCCAAAGACTTGCCTAAAATCATACATTCAATCTCTAAAATCGCATTAGCAATGTTTTGCTCTTTTTCTTCAAGATAAAAAAGTAATCTTACAATGTCTTGATATTCTTTTAGCATTTTATGATATTGCACTAAGACTTTTTCATATTTTTCTAAGATGCTTTGAATATTTGCAGAAACGCTCTGCCCCTTTAACGAGTTTTTAATCACATAAATATTTACCTGATTTTTACTAACATAAGAATAAGATTGCTCCATTTTTAAAAGCAGATACTTTAGCTTGCTTCTTAGCTCACTAATATTTTGCGACAAAATCACTGCATTTTCTTCTTTATCTGTGCGTTTTATACCCACCTCTATAAGATTCATATCGCCACTAATTGTATCTACCACAAGCATTCCTTGAGGGTAGATTTCATTATAACTTTTAAGATTTTTAATATAAATTTTATCTGCGATGATTTTCCCACCCATACATTGATTGATAATGGCTATTTTTGCTTTTATTTTTCCGTTTTCTAAAGAATCCACACAAACAACCTCCCCTTCAATACTCCCTTTTAGATTACTAAGAGTTGCATGGTGGGCGATGATATTTGTCTTTAGATGTGTTTGCCCTTGCACATCTATGGTATTTGCAACTATAGAAGACTTCCCTACATTTCCTTTAACTTGAATATTATTTACGCTAAGCTCTACACTCTCACCAATACTATCTTGCAGTTTATCCACATTTTTAACCTGCAATGAGACATCTTCTTGTAAATTTGCTTGAAGATTTCCTGTCGTCTTTAAAGAAACTTCTTTAAGTTTGATTTCATTAAACACACCAAACTCGTTCTTACTCCTAAAAAGATAGCCATACTGCTCTGCATACGCATAATACCCCTCTTGTGTTTGTTTGATATATATACCCCCTAAAATTTTAGGCACAGACTGATGAATATCTTTAACACCCTCCTCTAAAATTTCCCCCCTTAGATTCCTTCCTCTTTTACCGGGCACTCCCTTTTTATAGTAAAACAACAAAGAATCTTTTTGTATGGGTTTTTCATAATACATCTCATGATTTGTGGTTTCAAAAACAGGATGCCTTAGCTCCAAGACATCTTTTTGGCTCTTCTCCCCTCTAACCCCTTTGGCAACCTTAAAAGTAACGCTAGATGGAAACTCTTGCGTCTTAATTTGTGTAATAATCTCCTCTAATTGCTCAAAAAACTTAGGCAACATTCTAATCCCAACTAGCAATCCCTCCTTTAACATTTCCTTATAAAGCTCATAAGTAAGCTCATCTTTTATATCTTGATGATAGACACAATTATCTCCTAACTCAAGCGTTGCTTCTAGCTCCACTGCTTCATCATCTAAAAGTAATTTCCAAAAAAATGCTTTAGGAGTTTTTTCTACAATATTTATCTCAAAAATCTGATAAATTTCATCACGAGAAAGAAATTCTGTACCATTATTAAAATGGCTTAGCTCACCATAAGAGTAGCTAGAAATATCATTTTTACGCCTTGTGTGAGTTGTGATTCTTAAAATCTCATAATCATACTCTTGATTATCCCTAGCTTGTGCCTCACAAACAAAACCATAAGGATCTTTAGCTGTGTAAAGCGATTTTTTCATTTAAGCCCCCCCCCCCCGCAGTCTTAAAAAACTTCTCTTTTAGCTCTTCTATATCAAAAGCTTTCATTTTGGGATAATACACCAAAGGCTGTTTGCAAGAATGGCAACGCAATAGCACGCCACTTTGCAACTCCTCATGAATGCTCTTATATACTTGATGTTCTTTTAGTGGACAAGCACAAATGTATTTATAACGCACCTCTTCATAAATATTTTTCTTTAAAGAACATATTTTGGTATAAAGCTCCAAGCTATGGTGGATTTCCTTAACCTCCAAACTTTTAGTGGCAAAAACTTGCACGAGAATATCTTCGCTTAAAATATGCTGTATTAACCAATCTTTCATAAAAACTTGCAAAGAATTCACAAGAACTGGAATATCATTAATTTGCCCTAAAATTTCTTTTGCCTCTTTAATCAAACGAGTATGTAAAACCTTATGTTCCCTAGTTAGAGGATATTTTATAGATTCCATATAATTTTCTTCATCTTTTAGATGGCTTTTAATGTATTCTAAAAACTCTACAATAATGCCTTTAATTTGTAATTTTATATTTTCATCTATTTCGCGTTCTTTGATTTTGTCAAATATCACAAACACTCTATTTGCAATTTCAAACATTTTTTGATGTTGCCTATCTATCGCTGCATTTTTTATGCTAAAACTTTTGTCCCACTCTATTAACATATTACCTTCTTCAACAATGATGCAAAAATTTGCAAATTTATTCCCCATTTAATAATTTGGATTCTACTTAAATTTGTATTAACTAGGTATTAATTCTATGATTTATTAATATAAATTAATATTTATTTATATTTTATAAAAAGCAAATTAGCTTTTATTTCTCTGCATAAGTGATTTTCTAATTCCACTTTATGAAGAGAAAAGCTATTCTTAAAACTTTAAAATAAATTGTAAATAGGCTATTCACTAATGGAAAACTTATAAGATAATCAAGGAGATTAAGTGGTGCCGAGGGTCGGAATCGAACCGACACGGGGTTGCCCCCACCAGATTTTGAGTCTGGCGCGTCTACCAATTTCACCACCCCGGCTTAATAAAAAGAGGGTAATTATACCCTTCTTTTGTATAAGTTTAACTTAAAAATTATAAAATTGCATATTTTATTGAAAGACAAGCATCAATTTTTGAAAGCTCATTTAAAACTTCAGTGCTTACTTCATCATCTACCACAATGAGTGCTAAAGCCTCTTTTCCATAACGCCCAAGTCTAAAATCTGCAATATTGATATTATGTTTTGCTAAAGTGCTACCTACACTTCCGATAACTCCTGGAGTGTCGTTGTTTCTAAAGAGTATCATACGCCCTTTTGGCTCTATATCCAAACTAAAATGATTAATTTCAACTAAACGAGGGGTATTGTCATTAAATACTGCACCACTCACACTAAAATCTCCATTTTGCGTAGTAAGAGTAAGTTTGATTTGATTTTTAAACACACCTTGTGAATCTTTACCTACTAAATCCACTTCAATACCTCTTTCTTTAGCTACATAAGGAGCATTTACATAATTTACCTTATCTCCCACAGAAGCATTTAGCATACCCACAAGTGCAAAAGTGGCCAAAGAAGAAATATGTGCTTTAATCTCTCCACAAGCCTCTAACTGAATGCTTCGCACTTCTGCTTTATTTACCTGTATTGCAAAAAATGCCATTTTTTGCACAAGCTCTAAATAGGCTTTCATATAACTTGGCAATTCATTTTCTTTAATAGGTAAATTAAGTGCATTTGGAAAACTTGAACCTCTTGCAGCTTCTAGTGCTGCTTCTGCTGCTTCAATAGCAATTTTCTCTTGAGATTCTAGAGTATTTGCACCAATATGTGGCGTAACATAGATATTCTCCAAATCTAAAAGAGGATTATTAATAGCAGGTTCTTTATTAAATACATCAATCCCAGCCCAACGGATTTTTTTACTCTTTAAGCCTTCAAGCAAGGCTTCTTCGTTATACAATCCACCTCTTGCACAATTGATTAAAATCACTCCATCTTTCATTTTTGCAATTTCATCTTTGCCTATCATATTAATTGTTTCTTTATTCTTAGGAGTGTGGATTGTTATAATATCACATTTTAAAATATCTTCAAAGTTTGTAGTATAGGCAATTCCCGCATCTGTTGCTTTTGTGGGATTAATATAAGGATCATAGGCAATCACTTCCATTTCAAAAGCTTTCATTCTTTTACCCACACGACTTCCGATATTTCCAAAGCCAATAATTCCTAACTTTTTACCTTTTAGCTCTGTGCCATACCAATCTTCCCTTTTCCATTTACGCTCATACTTTAATTGTGCGTTTGCACTTGGATAATTTCTAACCGAACTTAAAATATGCGCACAAGTTAGCTCCACAGCTGCTATTGTATTTGCAGTAGGCACATTCATAACCACAACACCACGCTTACTAGAAGCTTCAATATCTACATTATCTACACCTACACCTGCTCTAACCACCGCTCTTAATTTGGGAGCAGATTCTAAAAAGCTCTCATCTACATCCGTAGAACTTCTAGTAATTGCTACATCTGCTTTATGCAACTCTTTTTTTAGCTCATCTTTTGGCAAATGTGCTAAATTTAGCATTGTTACATTTTCAGCCTTTTGCAGTAAATCCAATCCGCTTTTGTGAATATGATCACATACAATAATCGTATAATTTGACATCGCAAACTCCTAAGACAAAGATATTTCATAATTAATTTCATAATGCTTTAACTTCTCTAAAACATTATGAAGGTAATTTTGATTATTTGCAGCAACAAGTAACCAAATATGATCTCCCACTTTATAGTAAGAGTATTTAATTTTATGCGCACTTAAAACCTGATTGATACAAAAAAACTGATAAGCATCGATAATCCCAACAGAAACACGATATATCTTGCTTGTCTGCTCTTCTTCCATTTCAGTAGTTAGCATAAGCTTAACTTGCATTTCTGGGGCAGGATAGATGTATTCTACCTTATCTTGCATAGCAAGCCTACTTACCCAAGCTGACTTTAAGACTTCTTTAGGATTCACTTCTTGCTCTGTTGCAAAGTTATAAGTTTCAATCTGTGGAAGCTCATAAGCACTCATTGCACCTACATAAAAGCGTATTAAAACAAAAAAGAGTATGCCTGTAAAGATTGTAAAAATAACAACTAGCAATCTTATTTGCATGCTCTTAATACCCCCTAAGCCACTAAGAAATTTGATTTTTAATAATATCTCCTAATGTCATTTTATCATCTACGCTCTCATTAAAACTCTTTAAATTAGCCCTTTCTTTAGCCCTTTCTAGTCTTCTTACAGAAACTCTAATGCGATTATTTTCAGTATCCATCAAAGAAATTGCACCACTAATCTCATCGCCGATTTTAATTTCTTCTTTTTTAAGTGGAAATAAATCTTCTGTGCGTATAAGTGCATCTACATCATTATCAATCTTAATAAATACGCCAAAATCCTTAATATCGCGCACTACACCTGTTACTTTATCATCAATAGAGTGGCTTTTTACAAAATCATCAATAGGAGAAGCGATTAAACCTTTTCTTGTCAAAGAAATCCTTTCTTTTGCTCTATCAATTTTAGCAATTTTTACTTCAATTTCTTCGCCCTCTTTCATCAAGTTTTTGCATTTTTCATTTTTATTCCAATAAGCATCTTCATTGTGTAAAAGTCCATCAATACTACCAAGCTTCACAAAAGCTCCAAAATCTGTAAGTGTAGCCACAACTCCTTTTAGCACTTCGCCTTCTTTATGGGTTTTTATAAATTGCTCAAAAGGCTTATCTAGTAGTTTCTTCAAAGATACTCTTAGGCGTCTTTCTTTGGTATCAATCTCAATAACCTCAACATCAATCTCTTGCCCTGTTTTTAAGAATTGCTCTGGGTTTTGAATGTTTTTATTCCAAGAGATTTCTGAAATATGCAAGAAGCCCTCAATATCATTTCCTAAATCCACAAAAACCCCATAAGGCTCAATATTGCTAACAACTACTTTAATAGCATCTCCTACTTCAAGCTCATTTTCAACCTCTCTCCAAGGATCTTCTGCAGTTGCTTTAATAGATAATGCTAAGCGTCTTTTTTCCTTATCATAAGAAAGAACTTTAATAGGTACTATATCACCCTCTTTATAGAGCTTTGAAGGATTCACTGGCCCTTTATAACTAATCTCTGTATAATGCACTAATCCTTCAACCCCTTGCACATCTACAAACATTCCAAAGCTTGTAATCTTTTTAACTACACCCTCTAAATTGCCCTCACTTGCTAGAATCTTATCCACAACCTCTTGTTTTACAGAGTTTTCAATCTCAAAAAGTCTTTTTCTTGAAACCACAATACTATCTTCATCGGGTTTTACATTGATAATGCAAGCTTTGATAGTTTTTCCTTCTACTTTTGCTCCTGCTTTAAATGCAGCGGCAAATTTTGGCATAAAAAACTCCACTCCCCCACTCTCAACTACATAGCCACCTTTATTTTTGTGTGTAACAACACCCTCAATAACCTTATCTTTATAGTCTTCTCCAAGTTCTTCTATGTATTTTTTAATATTGTCTCTTCGGATTGCCTTTTTATAAGACACAATAGGTCTTTCATTTCTTTTTCCTGTAATCACGATAGGTAGAGAATCCCCAACTTTAAACTTCAAGTTTCCTTCAGCATCTTTAATCTCATCAATGCTAATAATACCCTCATTCTTTTCGCCCACGACAGAAATTACTACATTTTGATCATTAATCGCAACAATCTGCCCGCTAGAAGCTTTTTGACTTTCTTTTTTCTCAAATTGCTCTAACATCGTAGCAAAATCTTCTTCCTCGTTAATATTTTCTAATTCTTGCTTATTTGTTCCTACAACAGCCATCTTGTTTTTGCCTTTTTATAAAATAAAATCTATCCATTCTACAACAAAAACTCTTTTAAAACTATAAAATATACCAATTTTAAAAAATACTCTCTTTTTCTTTTAAAGAATGGCAAAAATTACTCATAAATAAAATATGAACTTAATATCTTTACGTTTCTAAAATCCAAAAAAGCAAAGAAAGCTTAATTTTATAAATTCTTTTTTACCTAGCCTAAAGTAAAATAGCAAGAAATTTTTTATAAAAAGAGTGTTATTATGTTTGATTTTTTAAACTCAAATTCCCCACATAACCCCCATAAAGCTTCTTTGTATGTAGAAAAAATTCCCGCTTCTAAACTCACACCCTTGCTTGTCTGTGAAGTGCTAAATGCTTGCGTGCTTTTAGAATCTGCTTTTTTAAAAAGTGGCAAAGGGCGTTTTTCTATCCTTATATTAGAAGAAGCCTTTAGAATTGTAAAGCAAAAGCAAGAATATTCCCTAATCTTTCAAAAAAATGGAGAGAAAAAAACTCTTTCTTTGAATCCTAAAATGTTTAACAACTCCTCTTCTATGAAATTTTTAGATTATCTAAAAGCTTTTAGAGAGTTTGCTCCTAGCACAAAAGATTCTAAACTGCCTCTTGATGTGCCTTTACCGCTTGGGGGAGTGGGGTATTTGGGTTATGAATTTTTTAGCGAGATTGAAGAGATTGATTTAGAGAAAAAATCCCTTTATGAAGCTTATGAAAATGCCTTTATTTTTGGGAGAGATTTTGTTGTTTTTGATCATTTTTATGAATCTTTATATGCTATAAGCATTACTTATTCTTTTGAAACTTCTAGCTTTGATGTCAAACAAAGAGCAAAAGAGCTTATAGATTCACTTATGAATTTAAAAATCCCACAATCTAGCCCCAAAAAAATAGAATCCAAAATCCTATCACCCAACAAAGAAGAATACTTCACAAACATTGTTTCTACTCTAAAAAATGAGATTTATAAAGGTAATCTTTTACAATGTGTTCCTTCTGTAAGTATGCAAATACAAAGCAACCTAACCCCCTTGCAAGCCTATACAAATTTAAGAATTAGCAACCCTAGCCCTTATATGTTTTATTATAATTTTGGGCATTTTCATATCATAGGAAGCTCCCCTGAAGTGCTTATCAAACTAAAAAACGAAGAAGATGGCACAGCCACACTGACTTTACGCCCCATCGCTGGGACAAGACCACGCGGAGAGACGCAACTCCAAGATTTAAAATTTGAAGAAGAGCTAAAAAATGATATTAAAGAAAACGCCGAACATTTAATGTTGCTTGATTTAGGACGCAACGATATTGGCAAAGTCGCCATTGGAGGAAGTGTCAAAGTAAGCGAAGAAAAAGTTATTGAAAAATACTCTCGCGTGATGCACCTAGTTTCTGAAGTGCAAGGCAAAATGGATTTAAAAATGCACTCTCAAGAAGAAGCGATTTTAGCAAGTTTCCCTGCTGGAACTGTAAGTGGTGCTCCAAAGATTCAAGCCATTAAAACAATTTATGAGTTAGAAGAGCATAAAAGATGTATTTATGCAGGTGCAATAGGCTATTTTACCAAAGAATGCGATATTAATCTAGCCATTGCTATTAGAAGTGCAGTCTATCAAAATGGGATTTATTATTTACAAGCAGGAGCAGGGGTGGTTTATGATTCTAATCCACTTAGCGAATATCTTGAAACACAAAACAAAATGCTCTCTTTAAAAGAAGCCATTATGGGAGAAAAACAATGATTGTTTTAATAGATAATTACGATTCTTTTACCTACAATATCTATCAAGCCTTTAGGGAGTTTAACTATCCCATTAAGGTTTTACGCAACGATAAAACTAGCCTAGATGAAATTATTTCCCTAAATCCTAGCTACATAGTAATAGGTCCAGGCCCTAAAAGCCCAAAAGAAGCAGGCATTAGCATAGAAATCGTGCAAAAACTTAAAGGGATTTATCCCATTTTGGGAATCTGCTTAGGACATCAAGCCATTTTAAGTGCGTTTGGCGTGGAGATAAAAAATGCTAAAAATATCGTGCATGGTAAAGTAGAACCCCTTATCCACAATCAAAAAGGTATCTTCCGCCATATAGAGCAAAAAACCCCCATTACACGCTATCACTCTCTTGTAGGCAAAAAAGAAGAAATTCCTGATTGTTTTTTAATTAGCGGAATGAGTGAAGATGGCGAGGTTATGGCAGTAGAGCACAAACAATACCACCTTGTAGGTTTGCAATTCCACCCAGAATCTATTGGGACAAAAGAAGGGCAAAAAATGCTTCTAAACTTCCTCCACTATGCTAGAGAGCCAATCCCTATTAAAGAATACCTTAATAAAGCACTCCATCAAAAATCACTAAATTTTCAAGAAAGCTATAACCTAATGGATGAACTCACAGAAGGGAATTTAAGCGAAGCACAAATTGGAAGCTTTCTTACAAGCTTAGAGATTAAAGGCGTAGATGAATACGAACTAGCCGGTTTTGCTTCGGTATTAAAGAAAAAAGCAATCCCTTTTAACATAAAAGATGATTTTTCTAAACGCTTTGATATGGTAGGCACAGGGGGAAGCTTAGCCAAAACCTTTAATGTTTCTACCACCTCTGCACTGCTTTTAGCAAACTACGCTAAAGCAAAAGGATTTGGGATGATAAAACATGGTAATAGAGCCATTACTTCCAAAAGTGGTTCAGCAGATTTATTAAATGCACTCAATATTAATGCCAATATGGATATTAAAAATGCAAAGGAAATTTACAAAACACTCAATATTACCTTTCTTTTTGCACAAAAATTTCATTCGGCTATGCGTTTTGCAGCCCCTGCTAGAGCGACTTTAGGCTTTAAAACCGCATTTAATTTAATTGGACCTCTTAGCAACCCTGCACAAATCACACATCAATTAATAGGAGTATTTGATAAATCTTATACAGAAATTATGGCAAAAGCACTAGCAATTTTAGGGGTTAAACGCGCCCTTGTTGTAAGTGGGCTAGATGGCTATGATGAGCTTTCTTTATGTGCTCCTACACAAATTACAGAGCTAAAAAATGGAGAAATTCGCACCTTTATTTTTAATCCTATTGAATTAGGTTTAGATTTTGTCAATCATTCTATGCTTGTAGGTGGAGATTCTAAAGAAAATATCAAAATTTCTTTAGATATTTTTAATGCAATTCCCTCTCCCAAGCTTGATTTAGTCGCACTCAACATGGGTGCTGCACTTTATGTTTGCGAAGAAGCCTCTAGCATTAAAGAGGGCTTTTTCTTAGCCAAAGAAATTATTAACAAAAAAGAAGTCTTTAACACTCTAGAAACCTTTAGCACCCTAAGCCACAAAATTTTTAAGGATTAAAAATGCAAACCCCCACCATTTTAAAAGAAATTTTAGACAAAAAGCAAAAAAAGCAGATCCTTAGCACCTTGCGTAATGCCCCACTTATACGCCCTCCTTTAGATACCTTTCCTTTTGTAATCGCAGAGATTAAACGCGCTAGTCCCACACTTGGCGATATAGGAGCAATCCCTAATCCCACACAACTAGCACAAAGCTATTTAGAGGGTGGTGCTGGAGCAATCTCTGTGCTTTGTGAAGAAGATTATTTTAAGGGCAGTTTGCAAGACTTAAAAGCCATTAAAGACAAATTTAATCATGCTTGTGTTTTAAGAAAAGATTTTATCACCACCAAAGAGCAAATAAAAGAAGCTTATGATTTTGGTGCAGATATGGTTTTATTAATCGCTGCAATTTTTGCAAATGGGGATTTTGGAGGCTTTAAGCAATTACAAGAGCTTTATGAAAGTGCATTAGCCCTCAATCTTACTCCTCTTATTGAAGTGCATAACAAAGAGGAGATTGACTTTATAACCCCACTAAAAGCCAAATTAATAGGCATTAATTCAAGAAATCTCCATACTTTCAAAATTGATAAAATCACAGCTTTAAACTTGCTAAACTATCTAAAAGCCACAAACATTCAAGCAAAATTTATTTTTGAATCTTCCATCTCTTGCAGTTTTGATGGATTTGTGATAGGAAATGTAGGCTATGATGGGATACTATGTGGAAGCTATCTTGTAAGCACTAAAACATCCACAAAAACCTTGCAAAACCTAATCTCTAGCCTAAAAGTAGGCAAAAATTCTCCTAATGATTTTTACCACGATGCCTTTATACTCTTAAATTCTCCGCTAGGTTTTATAAAAATTTGTGGAATCACCAATAAAGAAAACGCACTCACTTGCGCTAAAATTCTAAATGAAGCACTAAAAGATACCACAAAAGCCAAAAAAATCGCAGCACTTGGATTTATTTTGGTTAAAAATTCCCCGCGCTTTGTGAATCCTAAAAAGATTCAAGAAATCACCACTGCACTTCAATCTTTCCCACTTTTAAAAGTTGCGGTGGTAAGTGATGAAAAAGAGGAGCTAAAAGAAGCCATAGAACTTTATAAAGAGGGCTTTATAGACGCCATTCAGCTACACGGAAGTAAGGGGGAAGTTTTTGGGACTTACAATCTAAAAGAAGCTAATTTTCCTTTTTATGAAGCCAAAAATATCGCTACACTAGAGGATTTAAACTCATTTTTAAGTCCTTTTGTTCTTTTGGATTCTAAAAGCACATTAGGAGGAGGAAGTGGAAAAAGCATTGATTTTAATTTGCTTTCACAACTCAAAGAAAAAGTGAATGATTATTTATGTGTTGCTGGAGGAGTAGGTACTCACAATCTAAAAGAACTCAAACAAATAGGGGCAAAAATGCTAGATATCAATTCTTCACTAGAAAGCAAAATAGGGATTAAAGATCCTAAAAAATTACAAAAATTTTTAGAATCTTTAAAAAGTCTGGCTACTTCCAACACTCTGTGTTAGAAATCCCCACATCACTTGCCTTAAATACAGGATCTTTACCTTCTTTTCTTTGTTTTTCATAGTCTTTTAGCACTTTAATAGCAATATTTCCTAAAAGCAAAATCGCTACAATATTAACAAGTGCCATAATCCCCATAACCACATCAGCAAAATCCCATGCAAGATCTAAACTAAGCTGTGAACCCACAAATACCATAGCCACAGCACTTAAGCGGAATATTTGCAAAGCAGTTTTATTCTCTGTGATAAATTTAAAATTCATCTCTGAATAAAAATAATTTCCAACAAGCGAAGTAAATGCAAAAAGCACAACTGCAATACTCACAAAATGCAATCCAAACTCACCAAAATGCCCATGCATTACTTTTTGAATAAGTGGCATACCCTTTAAACCCTCTAAATTCTCTTGTGAACAAAGCACCATAAAAGCAGTTGCTGAACAAATAATAAGCGTATCAATAAAAACTGATAAAGTTTGCACCATTCCTTGCTTTGCTGGGTGGCTTGTGTGTGCAGCTGCTGCAGCATTAGGTGCTGAACCCATACCCGCTTCATTAGAAAACAAACCTCTTTTAATCCCTATTACAATAGCACTTCCTGCAAAACCACCAAAAATAGCTTGAAAATCAAATGCCTTCTCTACAATTTCTAAAAAGATTCTAGGCAATTCCCCAAAATTTGTAAAAATCACAGCTAAAGCTACAAGCAAATAACCAAATGCCATAACAGGCACGATGATTTTAGAAATAAAAGCTGTAGATTTCCCCCCACCAAAGAAAAATATAGCCGTCAAAAGCGCTAAAATGAGTCCGATGAAAGTTGTGATATATCCCTCATTAAAAGCATCTTTGCCTACATAAAACTCAAATGCTGAAGTAAGCGTGTAAGATTGCAGACCATTAAAACCATAAGTAAAACACAAAATCAAAGAAATCGCAAATACAATTCCAAATGCTTTAGATTTCAACGCACTATGGATATAATAAGCAGGCCCACCTTTATAATTATGCTCCCCTTCTCTTCTTTTATAAACTTGCGCTAGAGTGCTCTCTACAAATGCACTTGCTCCACCAAATATCGCTACAACCCACATCCAAAAGAGCGCCCCTGCACCTCCTGCACTTATAGCAACCGCCACTCCAACAATATTACCTATTCCCACTCTTGAAGCAGTAGAGATCATTAACGCTGCAAAAGGAGAAATATGCTCTTTTTGACTTTTTTCTCTTAGGATTTTCAAAGATTGTGGTAAAAATTTCAGCTGAATAAAGCCTGTCCTAAAAGTAAAATACAATCCACAGGCTATCAAAACAAACACTAAAATATAGGTATACAAAAGATTACTTGACACAGCAACAAATTCAGAAAACACCTTTATTGCTGAATCTATTAATGTAGCATTAGTTTCCATTAAACTCCTTGTATCAAATTTAACATAAAATTTAAAAAAATATTTTAACTAAAAATCCAGATTACAAGCTTTTTGTGTTTAAAATTTTCTACAAGCTTTAAAAATTCTTAAAAATAAATCCCATTTTGTAACATTAAAATCTATTAACACCCATAAATCTTAGACAACTATGCACTTAAATATTTACTAAAACTCCAAAAAGTTTTCTAAAACCCAAATCAACCAATCTCTTATTATCTCTTTAGTTTTAAAGATAATAGATTATATAATACATTATAAAAGCCATAGGATAATACCAATAATATCCATAATACATTTATAATATATTTTCTTTCTTTTTTTTATCGCAAAATATACAATATTAAAAATAAATAATCATGAAAAAATCTGTAAAACCCATATTGTCAAATCCATACCCTGTGGGTATAAAAATTCCAAATCCAATCATCTAAAACATTCCCCAAGCAATATAAAGCCTACCAAATGCACTCATTTATTTCCTTTTAAGATTTTAATAAATTATTCCACTCTTTTAAAAATAACTAGCTTCTGCTGCATTAGCATAGCTTCTAAGATTCTTGATTTGTTGCTCCATACTTTTTCCTTTTAATCAAATAAAAGATATAATAAAATTGCCAATGGACAATATAACAATAATAGAAAAAGCCTTATCAAATATTTTTTAATTCCTGTTATTAAAAATAACCATAGATTGACCACTACTGGAGGCAAAATTATCCATCCAATCACTATGAGAAATTCCTTAAATCTATCTGGATTATGCCCAATTAAAGGTGATATTATCCAAGCAAATATAAAGTATTTTAATATTTTCATTGCACCCCAAAATCTCGCCCAAAGAATACCCTACAAATATGATACTTTTATTTTCATTTTTGATTATTTTCATACACTTTACCCCAATGGCTGGTTGTAGATTCAACAGGAGCAAAGCCAAAAAATCCCTTACCTTTAAAATCATTGCCTAGTATACTAGGATAAATTTGTTTATACCGCTGAAAATCTATTTTATCTAACTCATCAGGACTTTTATTTTTCGTGAGTCCCAAAAAGGCGTGGGGAATATCCCAATCCATAGGGTGGATATAGATTATTACAAAATACTTCATTTATAAAATCCTAATGATAAGTTCCAATTACATGCAGCAAAAGATATGAGCAAATATAACCCATTATGAATAATAAAATACTAAACATAAACTTTCTTTTAAAAATAGATATTAAAAAATACCCCTATACCACAACAACCAACAATAAACAAGTTTAAACTAGAAAATAAAATGTTAAAAATATAAATATTGCAGACAAAATCAAAGGAATGGCATTATAAATGTATAATAGATTAAACATTATGTAAGAGTATATAATAACGAATAATTCCATTGCATTTCTATCAAATATTAATAAAAATAAACTCTTATCCTAATAATAAACATACCAAAAAAGCTTTTAAACATAAAAATGCAACAACAAAAATTATTAATCCACAAACACTCTACACCCATCCATTCCCATAAAAAAGACAAATACACTATAATACAGATAAATTATTTTATTATAGACTAATTTACTTAATATTTTTGACCACAAAATATTTATCTTTTAAAAATTAATCATTACCTCTTAGGCATTATCCCAATTATACCAAGCACAACAAATAAATAAAGCAATAAATAAAGTAAAACCATAAACACAATAAAGCAATAATAACAATACTATAATAAAACTTTAATTTACAAAGATAAAAAAGACAATAAAACAACCATAACTATGGAAAAATAATTTAAATCCAACATTGCAAAAATTCATATATCTCATTTAAATTATTCCCTATAATAAAAGGAATACTATAAATATAAAAAGCATAATAAATTAAAACTAATGCAATACACAATAAATTCAATACATTTAAACATAAACTTATAAAAATATAGCTAAAAAATAAACATACTCATATACTTTATAATACAATAAACTTACCCAACTAAAATAAGATAAAAGAACAAAAGGTTAAAGAAGTAGATAGACGATATTAAGGAAAGTTAAAAACTAAAAGAATGGAACCATAAAAACAAGAATTTAACTCTCTATCACCTTCAAACTTTTTAAAAAAAGACCAAGCAAATTCAAACAAAGCAAATAAGCATATCTATAAATAATCCGTCCATAATAATAAACCCCTACAAACACTTCTATATCCCATAAAAAAATACCCCAATTATAACGAGCACAACAAATAAACAATAACACTAAACCCACAAACACTAAATATAAAAATACAATAATAAGA
>NZ_QXJG01000014.1 GCF_003670295.1 Helicobacter burdigaliensis | reverse complement strand
GTTACAGCTTTTAAGTCTTGTTCTAATCCTAACTTAGTCTTTTCAATATTAGCATTGATAGCTTGAGCCATAATACCAAATTCATCCTTGCTTTTTACTAGAATAGGTTTAGGAGCATTTTTAGATTCATGGTTTAAATAAGAGAAGAAACCACTTAGGCCATTTTGAATGGAGGAGAGGGGTTTTAAGAGGTAGGAGATAAAAAGTTTTATTAAAATTAAAACTGCAATAATAGCAATACAACTTATGATAACTTGCTGTTTTAAGATAGAAGTGCTTGCATGATCATAAACGCTTTCTTGAGTAATAGAGCAGATATTAAAAAGCGGATTAATCGTAGCATTACACATTACCGCTTGTGAAACCCCCTTATCATCGTGTGCGATAAAAATTTCTACATTATCTTTATTTAAGATAGTAGGATCATTCTTAAAGGCTTGTGCTATATTTTGGCTTAAGGCATTTTTGGTAAGCATTCTTTTGGTGTCTTCATGAAACATAATAGTTCCATCAGGTGCATAAACGCCTACATAAGAATTTTGAGAATGCCCTAAGGTTAGAACATCTTGTGAGAATTTTTCTAAGTTGTATACACCAGCAACAACCCCGATAATTTCTCCATCACGCTTTACTGCATAGGAGTAAGTTACAGAAAAATGCCCAGTAGTAATGGACTTGTAAGGCTCAGTTACTGCAACTTCATTGACTTTTAGTGCAGAGAGATACCAAGGACGCGTTCTTGGGTCAAATCCATCTTGTGTAGCACTTCTTTTGCTTCTGTCAAATTGATAGGTAATTCCATCTTTTGTGGCAAAAAATACTGTGTCAAACCCCATATTATCTTTAGTGAGTTGTAGAATATTGTAGATATTATTTTCACTCAAAGGTGTGCTTGGATTTTCAAAAAATTCTCCCATTTCTTGAATGGCACTTCTTTTTAGGTTTGAATAAAATTCAAAGAAATATCCCACATCATAGAGAACTTTTTGTTGATTTTCTTTAAGGTAGCTAAAGCTACTTTCTTTAGCACTAAAATAGCTTACTCCACTAACGATAACCAAAACAATCACAAATAAAATGCCGATTAGATAGACAATCTTAGAAGATACTGATTTTTTCATTTGATGCTTTTCTCCCATTTTATTGAAATTAAAATCAACCTTAAATGTTTTAAGGATTCTATTAATTATATATTCTTTATTCTTTGTGAAAATATAAAAAAAATGCCATTTTTTAAGGCGTTTTTGGATTATGTAATTTTTATTATAATATTTGTAGATTACAAAAAATTAAATTTTTAACCTTAAATTTTATGTTTTTTCTTTTATAAGATTTTTATTTTAATTTGAATTTTTTTATAGAGCTTTGTCTCATATAGTTTATGAATAATTAATTTATTATTTTTTAGTTTAGATAATCTAAATAAATTTATAATATAAATTTTTTGAAAAAATATTTCCTAAAATTCTTCTCTGTAAAATATTAGAAATAATTATGCGAAGATTTATAAGAAAAATTATAATTATTTTGCATTTGTTGTAAATAAGTTACTTTTTTACAATTTTCTTAAAAATTTGTTAAATAATGATTAATTTTAGAGGGTTATAATTTTATAAAAATTAAAGGAGAAATTTAACAATGAAAAGAATGATTGCTAAAAGTTTGCTAGTAATGGGGATAGCACCATTAAGTCTTTTTGCAGCGGATAAAATAGAGCTTTATAATAGTCCTTTTTGTGGTTGTTGTAAAATGTGGGAAGAATATATGGTAAAAAAGGGTTATGAAGTCAAAAGCACTTATGCAGAAGATATTGCAAAGATTAAAGAAAAATATAATATCAAACCAGAGTATCAAAGTTGCCATACAGGGATTATTGAAGGATATGTGGTGGAAGGGCATGTCCCTGAAGATGCATTACAATGGTTGCTAAAGAATAAGCCTAAAGATGTTATAGGTGTCTCAACTCCAGGTATGCCAATAGGAAGTCCAGGAATGGAGCAGGGTAATGTAGAAGAAGAATATCCTGTGATTTTGATGCTAAAAGATGGAAGCTATAAAACTTATGGAATTTATAAAGGACACAAATTAATCAAAAAAGTTATATAAGAATATACTTGACTTAGGAAGAGGGGGATAGGTAAAAATAAATTGAATTTCTCATTCTCTTTCTTATTTTTAAATAGTCACAAGAAATTTTGTAGTTAAGAGTTTAAAAATACTAAAATTTATATAAATGATAATATTCTTTAAGTTTAAGATTGTAGCAAAAAATAATAATAAATATTATTTTTATTGTTTTTGTGCTATATTATTTTCTATAAAATATCTATGAAAGGGAAATGATTATGAACAATTTAAATGAAACAATTATTTTAGGAGCAGTTTTATTGCTTTGTGTATTTTATTTTGCAATTAAGTTTTTACCTAAAAGGAAAAAAGGTTGCGGATGTGGGTGTGAATGTAACACTAATAAACAAAAAAGATAAAATTTTAATCACTTAAAAATAATTAAGCTTAAATTAGATAAAATTGCCACTTTATTTTAAACTTAAAGGGCAAAAATGAAATTTTTAAAACTTAGTTTAGTAACTTCAGTAGCGATTGCTGGGCTTTCATCTGTGAGTTTTGCACAACCTTTAGAAGAAGCAATTAAAGGAATTGATGTAAGTGGAATGCTACGCTACCGTTATACAGATAATCGTTATGAGGATGAGGATTTTGTAAAAGATAGTTCAAGAAAAGCAAGTAAGGGTGATGCTAGTCATGCTTGGAGGGCAGATGTTCTTTTTAAAACTCCTGTAATCAATGCAGTATCTTTTAATCTGGGTATTGGCTATCATAATGCAGAACAAAATGTAAATCATGGAAACAATGATACAGCGCCAGGAACAGGTAATGGACTTGGAAGTGGAAGTGATGGGAAATTTGGTGTAAGAGAGTTTAATGCACTCATTACTCCAGAATCTACTGCCACAAGCGTAAAAGTAGGTAAGATGATTATGACTATGCCTATTAGCGATACACTAGATGATAGAGGGACAGGTATCTTAGCAACAAACTCTGATTTACCACATTGGACTTTTGTGCTAGGTGCTTATGATTCTTGGAGTGTAGATGATATTCAAGGTGGTTATTGGCTAACTCCCAATAATCAATCTTTTACAAAACCACTTTATACAATCGCAGCAATTAGCAATTATGAAACAAATTATGGAAATTTTGGTTCTCAATTATGGTTCTATGGTGTAAAAGATATGGTGGATGCAGGTGGATTTGGTGAGCTTTCATGGAGTAATAATATTTTCTATCTAAAAGGACAATATGCATTTGCAAAACTCAATAACGATGAAGGTTCTGTGTGGAGGGATTATTATTTAAATATTCATCCTTCACATAGAGCTGGTGGAGTAAAAGAAGCAAACGATCTTTATACGCTAGAAGCAGGTGTGAGATTCCATGAGTTTAATGTCCCAGTAGCACTTAATGTAGGATATTGGGGTAACACTCAAGATGGTTTTGCGGTTTCTTTTGACAATGAAGGTGCATTCCAAAAATATGGACAAATTTGGTTTGAAAGCACTGCAACAGGCGTGGATATTTCTATGTTTAGTAATTATTCTGGAGAAATGCCACATGGATATGAGTCTAATGAGCTTAGCGTAATGTATGCAAATTTAAATTATGATGTTTTGGAAAATTTAAATATTGGTATTGATTATATTTATGGGAAAAATAAGCAAACTAGAGGAATTCCAGGAATGGCAAATAGAGTAGGGGGTGATATAGAATTCCAAGAGATTAATCCAAACATTACTTGGCAATATTCTAAACCTCTTAAATTTGCAATTAATTATTCTTTCTTAACAACAGATAAAGATAATACTTTGATTGCAAGTGATCCTAATGCAAGTGGTCAAAGCAAAGAAACAAGAGATCGTTTCCGTTTTGAAGCAAGATACAATTTCTAAAACTTTTTAAAAGCAAAAGAGATTCTATCTTTTTTGCTTAAAACCTACACATTTTTAAAATCTTTCTTTACTTTTTATAAAATTTAAACGAGCAAAGCTAAAATTAAATTTTATTTTGCTACTTTATGAACGCATATTTATAAACTATCCATTATAAGGAGAACTAATGCGAAGTAAATGGGTAGAAGCCCGTAAAAATGATAAAGTAAAAACGCAACTCTATTATGCAAAGCAAGGCATAATTACAGAAGAGATGCAATATGTTGCAAATATTGAGCATTTAGAAGCTGAACTTATAAGAAAAGAAGTGGCAAAAGGACGCTTGATATTACCTTCAAATATTAACCATACTAATTTAGAGCCTATGGGAATTGGGATTGCTGTTAGAACAAAAATTAATTCTAATATCGGTAGTTCTGCTCTTGCAAGCTCTATTGAAGAAGAAGTGCAAAAAACTCTTATTTCCATTAAGTATGGTGCAGATACTATTATGGATTTAAGCACAGGTGGTGATTTAGATAGCATAAGAGAAGCTGTGATTAAAAACTCTAGCGTTCCTATTGGCACTGTGCCTATCTATCAAATTTTGCACGATGTTAAAAATGATATTAATGCACTAACCATTGATAAAATGCTTGAAGTAATGGAACGACAAGCAAAGCAAGGGGTTAGCTACTTTACGATTCATTGTGGATTCTTGCTAGAGCATATGCCTTCTTTAGCAAAAAGAAAAATGGGTATCGTAAGTCGTGGTGGAAGCCTTATGGCTTCTTGGATGATGCACTATCATAAACAGAATCCTTTTTATGAAGCATTTGATGATATTTTAGAGATTTGCAGAAAATATGATGTATCTTTAAGTCTTGGAGATTCTTTGCGTCCGGGTTGCTTAGCTGATTCTAGTGATGAAGCTCAACTTGGAGAGTTAAAAGTCTTAGGAGAGCTAACCTTAAGGGCATGGGAAAAAGATGTGCAAGTAATGATTGAGGGTCCAGGACATGTGCCTATGAATGAAATTGAACGCAATGTGGAATTGCAAAAAGAGCTTTGTTATGAAGCACCTTTTTATGTTTTAGGACCACTTGTAACAGATATTGCAGCAGGATATGATCATATAGCTTCAGCCATTGGAGCGAGTATTGCAGCTTGGAAGGGCGTGGCGATGCTTTGCTATGTTACTCCAAAAGAGCATTTAGGATTGCCTAATGCAAAAGATGTGCGAGAGGGGATTATAGCCTACAAAATAGCAGCCCATGCAGCCGATATTGCAAGAGGTAGGATTAATGCTAGAGTTAGAGATGATGCTATGAGTAATGCAAGATATAATTTTGATTGGAACAAGCAGTTTGAATTAGCGCTAGATCCAGAGAGAGCTAGAGAATACCATGATGAGAGTTTGCCTCAAGAAGTTTTTAAAGATGCGAAGTTTTGCTCTATGTGCGGACCAAAATTTTGTAGCTATAAAATTTCACAAGAAATAATAGAACAACATAGTTAAGGAGAAAAAGTGAATCAAGAACAATTATTAAATTTATTAAAAGAAGTAATTTATCCTAATTTTGAAAAAGATATTGTAACTTTTGGCTTTGTTAAAGAAATGCTTGTGTATGAAAATGCGGTTTCTATAAGGCTTGAGATTCCATCAGCTTCAAATGATGTGGCAAATTCTCTAAGAGAAGCTATTACACAAAAGTTAAATAATGCAGGAGTTAGCAAAATAAATATTGATATTAAACAACCAGCCCCACAACAACCAAAGCAACCCACTACTAAGAATCTAGCTCCACAAATTAAAAATTTTGTAATGGTAAGCAGTGGTAAAGGGGGTGTGGGTAAATCTACAACAAGTGTAAATTTAGCGATTGCACTTGCAATGCAAGGCAAAAAAGTAGCATTGCTAGATGCAGATATTTATGGTCCAAATGTGCCTAGAATGCTTGGATTAGAAAAAGATAAGCCAGAAGTAGATCAAAAACTAAAAAAGCTTATCCCACTTCAAGCCTATGGGGTAGAGATGATTTCTATGGGTGTGCTTTATGATGAAGGGCAGAGCCTTATTTGGCGTGGTCCTATGATTATTAGAGCGATTGAGCAAATGCTAAGTGATGTGCTTTGGGGTGAGCTTGATGTTATGGTTATTGATATGCCACCAGGAACGGGTGATGCACAGCTAACTTTAGCACAAAGTGTGCCAGTAACTGCAGGAATTGCAGTATCAACCCCGCAAAAAGTTGCCCTAGATGATGGCGCAAGAGCACTAGATATGTTTAAAAAACTAAAAATCCCGCTAGCAGGAATTATTGAAAATATGAGTGGATTTATTTGTCCGGGCTGTGGCGAAGAATATGATATTTTTGGTAAAGGCACAACAGAAGCGATTGCAAAAGAATATGGCACGCAAACCCTAGCACAAATCCCAATTGAACCAAGTGTGAGAGAGGGAGGCGATAGTGGAAAGCCAATTGTGTATTTTAATCCAGAATCTAAATCAGCAAAAGAATATCTAAAAGCTGCAAAAAGTCTATGGGAGTTTATTGAAGAAGTAAATGCTAAAAATCTAGCTGATAACAAAGAGATTCAACCCATTAATACAGGCAAGTCTGCTTGTTCTTCTTAAAAATTTCCCCTTTTGTGGGGGATTTATCATGAGATATAAAAAATTGTTTTAAAAATGTAAAAGTAATTTTATTTTTTGAAAGCAATTTTTAAAAGATTAATTAAGGCAATGAAACAAAAGATAATTTGTTATAATTTTAAAAATTTATTGTAAATATATAAGGAGAGGGTTTTGAAATTTTTTAAGATTCTTTTAGCACCACTTGATTTTATTATGAAATATTTTAAAGCATTGGTGTTTTTGTTGGTTGTATTTTTAATTTTTAGTGTGGGTGAAGGCAAAAGCGAAGAGAATGCAAATTTAGCTAGAATTGATTTAAGCGGTATGATAATAGATAGTGAAAGTTTTTTGGAAGAACTTAGCAAAATAGAGCAAAATCAATCCATTAAAGGCGTGTTATTGGTGGTAAATTCTCCAGGGGGTGCAATCGCTCCTAGTGTGGAGTTAGCAGAAGCCATTAAACGCTTAAAAAGCAAAAAACCAGTGGTAGCTTATGCACAAGGAGTAATGGCAAGCGGAAGCTATATGGCAGGTATGTGGGCAGATAGCATAGTGGCAAATAAAGGAGCACTTTTGGGCTCTATTGGAGTGATTATAGAAGGGGTGGATATTAGTCCGCTTTTAGATAAAATAGGTATCAAATCGCAAACTTTGAAAGCTGGAGTTTATAAGGAAGCAGGAACTTTTGCTCGAGAATGGAATAAAGAGGAAGAGGCTTTGTTAAAAGAGCTTGTAGAAGAGCAATATAAAATGTTTGTAGAAGATGTAGTGCTAGCTCGTGGATTAAAAATAGAAGATGAAAGCAAGTTTGCACAAGGGAGAATTATGAGTGCAAATACAGCCTTAAAACTAGGCTTAATAGATAAAGTGGGAGATATTTATGAAGCACAAGAAGAGTTAAAAGCACTTGCAAAAATCACACAACCCATTTGGCTAGAAAAAAAAGAAGATTTTTTGAATGAAATTTTAGGACAAAGCGTTTCCAAAGGAATTGCCGATGGAATTTTAAATGTTTATTCTAAAATTTATGAAAATCTAAATAGGAATTATTAATGCAATATGCTTTGAAGATACAAACGCCTGATGAAAAAGGTTTGATAGCAAAAATTACAAGTATTTTGTTTGAGTTTGATTTAAATATTTTAAAGAATGATGAATTTGTAGAAAGAGAAGAAAATATTTTCTTTATGCGTTCAGAGTTTGTTGGGGAATGTGATATTGCAAAATTGCATGATAGGATTTGCACAATTTTGCCTAAAGTTGCGAGGGTAGAAATCCAAAAAATACAAAAGCGCAAAATTGTTATTTTATGCACCAAAGAAAATCATTGTTTAGGGGATTTGCTAATCCGTTATGATAGTGGAGAGCTAAACGCTGATATTTTGGCAGTGATTTCAAATTATAAAGATTTAGAACCTTTGGTGCAAAAATTTAATATCCCTTTTGTGTGTGTATCGAGTGAAAATATGCAAAGAGAAGCACATGAGCAAAAAGTGCTAGAGGTTTTAAACAATTATGTATTTGACTATATGGTTTTGGCTAAATATATGCGAATCTTAACCCCTAAATTTGTGAGTGCGTATGAAGGGAAAATCATTAATATCCATCATAGTTTTTTGCCAGCTTTTATTGGCGCAAACCCTTACAAACAAGCCTATAATAGGGGTGTTAAGATTATTGGTGCAACGGCACATTTTGTAAATAATGAGTTAGATGAGGGACCTATTATTTATCAGGATATTATTAAAATTAACCATGCACTTACTTGGAAAGAAATGCAAAAAAATGGGCGAGATGTGGAAAAGATAGTTTTAGCTAAAGCACTTAATTTAGCATTAGAAGAGAGAATTTTTGTTTATAAGAATAAAACTATTGTTTTTTAGAAAATTTTAAAGAAAGCCTAATAAAAAATAGGCTAGAATAATGCGTTTTATTTTTTAATAAAATGACTTCAAATTTTTAAGGAATTGTAGATGTATGCAATCATTCAGAATGGAGGCAAACAATACAAGGTGAGTGAGGGCAATATTATATTGCTAGATTGCTTAAACCTTGAGCCAAAGTCAAAAGTTGAAGTGAATGAAGTTCTTGCTATCTGCGAGGGTAACGATATCAAGCTTGGAGCACCTTATGTAAGTGGGGCTAAAGTAGAGCTAGAAGTTATCAATGAGGGTAGAGGCAAGAAGGTAATCACTTTTAAAAAGCGTCGTAGAAAAGATAGTAAAACCAAAAGAGGCTTTAGAAGAGATTTTACACGCGTTCGTGTTGTGAAAATTTCAGCATAGATTGCTGCATAAGGAGTAAAAATGGCACACAAGAAAGGTCAGGGAAGTACTCAGAATAATAGAGATTCAGCTGGACGCCGTTTAGGTGTGAAAAAATTTGGTGGGGAGTTCGTAAGAGCAGGAAATATTATTATCCGTCAAAGAGGCACTAAAGTGCATCCCGGAAGTAATGTAGGTATGGGAAAAGATCATACTATTTTTGCATTGATTGATGGAATTGTTCAATTTGAAAGAAAAGATAGAAACCGCAAAAAAGTTTCTATTTATCCTGCTTCTTAGAAAACTTCAAAAAGTCTCTCTTTTTGGAGAGACTTCTTATTTAAAATTTAAGGTATTTAATGTTTGTAGATAGTGTTGAAATCTTTGTATCCTCTGGAAAGGGTGGAGAAGGTGCAGTTTCTTTTCGTAGAGAAAAGTTTGTCATCAATGGAGGACCTGATGGTGGAGATGGTGGTAAAGGTGGGAGTGTTTATTTTAAAGTAGATAGAAATACAGATACTTTATCGCATTTTAGAGGACACAAACATTTCAAAGCTCAAAATGGACAGCCTGGACTTGGCAGAAACAAATATGGAAAAAAGGGAGAGGATTTAGAGATTATCGTTCCTCCTGGAACTCAAGTGGTGGATTTAGAAAGCGGGGAAATTTTACTAGATTTATTACAAGATGGAGAAAGGGTTTTATTTTTAGAAGGTGGTAAAGGAGGGCTGGGGAATGCACATTTTAAAAGTGCTACAAACCAACGCCCAACTTACGCACAAAAAGGAATTGCAGGAATTAGCAAAAAGATTCGCTTAGAGTTAAAATTAATAGCAGATGTGGGATTAGTGGGCTTTCCAAATGTAGGTAAATCCACTCTTGTATCGGTGTTATCGAATGCAAAACCAGAAATTGCAAATTATGAATTTACTACCTTGATACCTTCTTTAGGGATTGTAGATGTGGGTGAGTTTCGCTCTTTTGTGATAGCAGATATTCCCGGAATTATCGGTGGGGCAAGTGAGGGGAAAGGCTTAGGGATAGAGTTTTTAAAGCATATTGAACGCACAAGATTCTTGCTTTTTGTGCTTGATATTTCAAATTATAGAGAAATAGCTTTGCAGTTTAAAACCCTAAGGCAAGAGGTAGAAAACTTTAGTAGCGAGTTATCCAAGCGTCCTTTTGGAGTTATTTTTAGTAAGCTTGATACTTTAGAAGAAGAGGAAATTTCCAAAAAAATAGAAGAATTTTTAAAAGAATTTAATTTCTCCTTACAAAAAGCAGAAGACAACCACTATCTTCAAGTTTCTAAAAATGAATATGCAATGGAGTTTGATGCAAATATTCCGCAATTTGTGCTTGGAATCTCTAGTGTTGTGGGGAGAAATTTAGAGATTTTAAAGAAAAGTTTATATGAAAGTGTAAAAAGAAATGCTTAAAGAAAGAATTGTAATTAAAGTTGGCAGTTCTATTTTAGTGGAAAACCAGCTGATTAACTTGCAAAGAATGCAAGCACTTGCAGAGTTAATTGCAAGTTTTAGTGAAAAATATGAGATTATTTTAGTCTCTTCTGGGGCAGTAGCAGCAGGTTATACAAGATTATCTTTAGATAAAAGTGATTTGACAAATAAGCAAGTTTTGGCCTCCATTGGACAACCATTGCTTATGGAGCTTTATGCAGAACTTTTTAAAAAATACAATATTATTACTTCACAAATTTTGCTTACTGCTTATGATTTTGATTCAAGAAAGCATACGCAAAATGCGCAAAATGCAATGGAAGTGCTACTAAAAAATGGGGTTTTGCCTATCGTAAATGAAAATGATGTGATTGCAACAGGGGAGCTAAAATATCTAGGTTTTGGGGACAATGATCAGCTTTCAGCCTATGTTACACATTACTTCAATGCTTCTCTTTTGGTGATTTTAAGTGATATTGATGGTTATTATGATGATAATCCCCATACAAATAAAAATGCAAAAATGTATAAAACTATCCATAAAATTTCAAAAGAAGAACTAGAAGCAAATGCCACTCCGCACAATCAATTTGCCACAGGGGGAATTGTAACTAAGCTAAAGGCTGCTAATTTTCTTTTAGAAAATAATAAAAAAATGTTTTTAACCAGTGGTTATGAGCTAGAGTTTGTAAGAGAATTTTTACAAGTTGGAATAAAAAGTGGAGTATGGAGTAAAGGGACTTTGTTTGCTCCTTTAAAGTAGGGGCTAGATAAGTAAAATTTGGCTATAATAATCAAAAAGGAGCTATTATGGTTTGATTATTCTAAATATGAAAATGGAACGCAAAAGCAATTAGTTTATGCACTTTCTTTGGTGGAGAAAAGAGCGGAAAAACTTGCATTGCAAACAAAAGAAAATAATGAGCTTTTTAAATTTTTAAACGAGAAACTTAAAAATTCTTTTAGTTCTAAAAAAGCCAAAAAAGAAGAACAAAGAAGAATACCTGAACTTGATGAAGCGATAAGGCAGTATAAAAATGGGGAAGTAGAGCGTTATAGTAGCGTAGAAGAAGCATTTAAGGCTTTAAATGCAGAGTAAATACGAAGTTACTTTTTCTAAGAAATTTAAAAAAGATTTTAAAAAAGTAAGTAAAGATGATAAAATAATTCTTAAAGATGTGGTTAATAAACTTGCTAACGATGAAATCTTAGAACCAAAATACAAAGATCACGCCTAAAAGGCGATTATATCGGCTTTAGAGAATGCCATATTAAGGCTTGATTTATTACTCATCTATCGTAAAAATAAAAATATTTTAGAATTGTATCTAGCAAGTTTAGGAAGTCATAATAGTGTGTTTTAGACTTTTTAAGCTTATTGCTAAGTAATAAAACTAAAGCCTTATTTTAGCTAGCTTTAAAAGTTAAAAATAATTTTAGTGGCTTTATAAGAGGATTTTTGCTATCTATTATAAAATCTCTAGGTCTAGTAAAAAGCTATAAAATCTTGTATGATAGAGTTTAGATTCTATAAAAGTTAAATTGCTATTTTTGGATTTTTGTTTAGGATTTATGTTTTTAATCTCATAAATGTAGGGCTTATAAATAGGGGAGTTTAGCTTATAAGTCATTTTTTTAGCATGTGTGCCTTGAAGATAAATTTTGCCTTTAATGATAATTTGGTAAAAATCTATCGCTACAACCGCATTGACTTGCCTATCTTGCTTGTTGATGATTTTATAATAGCTTTTACCAAAGCTATAAAATTCAAAAATAAGATAATGTAAAAAACGAAGCATTTTTGCTTCATCAACTTTAAAGTTATTGTTTAAAACGCTAAGAATAGAGCCTTTAAGCTCCTCTTTGCTTTTTACTTCTATGTTTAAGTCCTTGCAAGCATAAAATGCACCCCCACAAATTATACAAGGCTTTTGTAGCATTGAAGCATACAAACCAACACCAGAATTTATCAATACACAAGCTTTGGCTATTTGCAAAAGATCTAAAAAATGTGTATCATCAGGAGCAAAAAGCAAATTGTTATAAGCTTTTTTGTTAAGACTTGAATCAAGTGGGTGTTTTTTAGCTATAAAGACTATATCTTGTTTTATAAAATCTTTAGCGAGTGTATCGATGATTTCTAAAAAACCTTGATAATCAAAAGGTGGTTTGGAAAAATATTGAATTACCGTATCGCTTGGCACTTGTAAGGGGACAAAAATTACTTTTTTGTGACGGATTTCTAGTCTTCTTCTAAGTTCAATTTCATTTTGCCTTAAGCCTTGTTTTTCAAGAAAGTTTTCATTGTTAAAAAGCTCATTTTTAATAAAAGCTTTTGTTTTTAGGATTTGTTCTTCGTTTAAATTTTTATTCCAAAGTTTTTCATTATAAGAGGCTGAATCATAATTAAAGCCCTTAGTATCAAAAAACCAGCTATCATTTATCGCACCTCGCTCCCAAATGAGATAAGGGATATTTTGCTCTTTGCAAAAGTTATAAATTTCAAGTCTTAATTCGTTGCCATAGGGATTAAATAAAATAATATTAGCAATTTGATTATTTTTTAGAAATTTTATAAATGCTTGTTTGTTAAATACTAATCTATCTCCTATATAGTCAAAAAAATCTTGCTCTAATTTAAAAATACATTCACCTATAAAGACGCTTATTTGATTTAAAATGCGATGTGAGGTGGAGTTTTCTTTAAAAAGTGCAAGATTTTTTGCTAGGTTTAGGGGGTTAGAATACAAAGGCTCTATGAAATGATTTTTATTTTGCAAATTTTTAATAAACTTTTTATGGTTTAATTCTTTGTTGTTAAAGTATTTGTTTTGATTGGGCTCAATATGCCAAAGATGATAAATATAGATTCCATGCAATATTGCTTCGTTTCCTACAAGTGCAAATAAAGCTCTAAAGCCTTTATAGTTATTAAAATCCCAATTTTTTACAAAATAAGTTAAATCATCGGGTAAGGCTTCAAACTCTGCACAATTTTTTAAAACCCGTATCATTAAATCAAAGTCTTCACTGCCATGTCCTACAAATCCTTTATCATATCCGCCAAGTTCTAAGAATTTAAAACGATTCATTATGATGGTGCTTGAAGCAGGAGATGAGAATTTTATCAATTTTTTATCAAATAGTAAATCTTGTTGAATTATATTATCCCATAAAGAAAGTTTGTAGTTTTGTAAAGATTCTGTGCCAAATTCGGTTAAATATATACAAGGTAAAACCAAAAAGGCATTAGGATTTTTATCTATTTCTTTTATAGTTATTAGCTCTAAAATGTTTTTAAATTTGCTTTGCTTATCACACAATCTACATCTAAAGACATTGCTACATTGCTTTTTGCGTTAATAATGCCTAAATTTCTGCATTGTCCTGTTGAAAAAGCCTTGCTAGATTGTTGGGCTTCATCTTTAAAATAACGATGCCCTTTGCTTTCAATCAAGCTTTTAAGCTCTGGGTGTTCTAAAGAGGAAAACCCTTCTACAAAGATATATTCTACTAGCTCATCGCTTTTATATTCATTCGCTTTGCTTATCACTCTTTCTTTGATATAGGGGCGCTCCTCGCTTGTGCCAAAAGGGATAATAATAGATAACTTCGCCAAAATTTATCCTTTTTCTATGAGAAATATGGCAAAAATTATAGATAAACGATACTTAAATTATACTTTTACAATAATTTATTTGCTTAGAATTATAGATTAACTATAAAAGTAAAGCAGAAAAATGAAAGTAGTTGAGCGTATTAATGAAATTTTAAAAGAAAAAAATATCAGTAAAAAAGAGCTTGCTAGTCGCCTAATCAATCTAGGAATGAAAGCAAATAAAACAGGTGAGATTCCCACACTTTCAAGCATTTATGCCTATTTAAATGGAAATATTGATATAAAAGCAGATATGATACCCTTCATTGCCGATGCTTTGGGGGTGTGTGAACAAGAGCTTTTTAGCGATAATAAAAAGAAAAATTTAAAAATATTAAGCAAAATTTATAGTTTTAAAGAAGATGCAAACTATCCACAGCTTATAGAGCTTTTAGAATATCTTTCGCCAAAAAGCTTAGAAAGTTTAGAAAAAGTTTTAAAACAGAATAAAGAGCAAGTTTTAGAGCTAAATAATTTTCTTAAAAACAATTTAAACAAAGAAAGTTAAGTTTGTGATTAAACTTTATTTAAAGCGTTTTTGTTATGATTTTTGAAACAATTTAATAAGGTAAATAAAGCATGAAAATAATCTTTATGGGAACTCCTATGTATGCAAGTGTGATTTTAGAAGCACTTTTGCAAAAGCACGAAGTTGTGGCACTCATCGCACAAGAAGATAAAAGGGCAGGAAGAAATATGCAGCTTAAAATGCCCTATACTAAAGAATTGCTTTTCAATAAAGGCTTAAATGAGAAAATACCCATTTTTCAGCCCTCAAAATTAGATGAGGGATTTTATGAAGAAATTAGCAAAATTGCGTGCGATGTGATTATCGTGGCAGCTTATGGGAAGATTTTACCTAAAAAGATTTTGTCTTTAGCACCTTGTATTAACTTGCATGCTTCTATTTTGCCAAAATATCGCGGTGCAAGTCCGATTCAAAGTGCGATTTTAGAAGAGGAAGAATATTTTGGTGTTACGGCTATGAAGATGGAAGAGGGGCTTGATTGTGGAGAGATTTTGGGAATCTCTGCTTTTAAAAATCAAAAAGAAGGAGCAGTAGAGCTTTTTTCTAAGTTGTCTTTTGAGGCTGCAAAATTAACTTTGGAGCTTTTAGAATTTGGGATAGAGAATATTTCTCCCCTTAAACAATTAGAATGTAATAAAAGTTTATGCAAAAAAATCAAAAAAGAAGAGGGGAGAGTGGAGCTAAGAAGTGCTAAAGAGGTGTATTTAAAATCTTTAGCATATGAGGGGTGGCCTGAAATCTCTTTAGCTAATCAAATCAAGCTTAAAAATATCCATTTAAATGAAGAGGATTCAAGCAATCTTGAGGGAGTGATTTTGCAAATCCAAAAAGATAAGATTTTGTTAGGTTGTAAAAAAGGGAGTATTTTTGTAGAGATTATCCAAGCACCTTCTAAAAAGCCCATGAATGCTTATGATTATTTACAAGGAAAAAGATTAAAAGTAGGGGATATTTTAAGTTAGATGAAAATTTTAAAATTTGATAGTTTACCCTCAACCCATACTTATTTAATAGAGGCTATTAAAAAGGATACTTTAGAAGCGCCTGTTTTGGTTTTAGCAAAAAGGCAGACACAAGGCATAGGGAGTCGTGCAAACTCGTGGGAAGAAGTGGAAGAAGGATTGTATTTTTCTTGTGCTTTGTTTTTGGAGAGTTTGCCAAAAGATTTGCCTTTGGAATCTATTTCACTTTATTTTGGATATTTGTTTAAAGAAAGCTTAGATGAGCTTGGCTCTAAGCTTTGGCTAAAATGGCCTAATGATTTGTATATAGAAGATAAAAAGATAGGTGGAATTTTGTGCTCTAAGATGGGCGGGGTAATTATTGTAGGTATTGGACTTAATTTAAAAGTTACACAAAGTTCTTTTGGTATGCTTGATATTAAGGCAACACAAGAAGAAATTTTAGAAAAATTCATAAAAAAAGTAAAAAAAACTTTATCGTGGAAGCAAATTTTTAGTAAATATAAGTTAGAATTCTCTAAAAGTTTGAATTTTGGTTTTCATATAGATAATAAAAGGCTTTCTTTAGAGAATGCGATATTGTGTGAAGATGGTTCAATTCTTTCAAATGGGAAACGATATTATAGTTTGAGATAATGGGGAATGTTGATGTGTGAAGTTATTTCTATTGCTAATCAAAAAGGTGGGGTTGGTAAAACAACCACTGCTGTAAATTTGGCAGCTTCTTTGGCTGTTGAAGAAAAGAAAGTATTGTTGATTGATGCAGATCCGCAAGCTAATGCAACAACAAGTTTAGGATTCCATCGCAATACAATAGAGTTTAATATCTATCATGTTTTAATAGGGACAAAGAAGCTTTCACAAATTATCCAAAAGACTTCCATACCCACTTTGCATCTAGCTCCTTCTAATATAGGTTTGGTTGGTATTGAAAAAGAATTTTATAGCCAACAAAAACGCAATGGTAGAGAACTTATTTTGAAAAAGAAAATTGAAGAAGTTATGGAAACTTATGATTATGTGATTATAGATTCTCCTCCTGCGCTTGGTCCTTTAACGATCAATGCTTTGAGTGCTTCACATTCTGTGATTATTCCTATACAATGTGAGTTTTTTGCACTAGAGGGATTAGCACAACTTATTAATACAATTAATATCTTAAGAAAAGAGATTAATCCAGATTTGGTAATTAAAGGTTTATTGCCAACGATGTATAGTTCACAAAATAATCTTTCAAGGCAGGTATTGGCAGATTTGTTACAACATTTTGATAGTAAGCTGATTAAAGAAAATACTACAAGTAGTGTAGTAACTATTCCTAGAAATATAAAATTAGCAGAATCCCCTAGTTTTGGTAAGCCAGTAATTTTATATGATGTGCGATCTCAAGGGAATATTGCTTATCAAAGTCTTGCGAGAGCAATTTTAAAGAGGGCTTAATGGCTAAAAAAAATATGGGTTTAGGTAGAGGACTTAGTGCGATCTTAGGAGAAGTGGAAGAAGCTTATCAAAATGATTTGCGTGATAATTCAGGCTTAGTAGTGGAGCTTGATATTAAAGATATTTTTCCAAATCCTATGCAACCACGGCGTATTTTTGATGAGGCGAGTCTGCAAGAGCTAGCAGCTTCTATTGAAGAACATGGACTTTTACAGCCTATTATTGTTTATGAGGGCAATGAAGAAGGAAAATATTTTTTAATTGCAGGAGAGCGAAGGCTTAGAGCAAGTAAAATAGCCAAAAAAGATAGTATTAAAGCTATTGTAGTGGATATCAAAGAAGAAAAATTACGTGAACTTGCTTTGATTGAAAATATTCAAAGGGAAGATTTAAATCCCATTGATTTAGCATACTCCTATAAAGAACTTATTAATAGCTATGGTATTACGCATGAAGAGTTAGCCAAAAGATTATTTAAATCAAGAGCGCAAATTACTAATACTCTAAGACTTTTGGAGCTTAGCGAGGTGGTGCAACAATATATTGTTGATAACAAAATTACACAAGGGCATGCAAAAATTTTAGTAACTTTGCCCAAAGAAGAACAAGAGCTTATTGCAAATTCTATCATCGGGCAAAAGCTAAGTGTGCATGAGAGCGAAAAGCTTATTAAAAGTTATAAAAATAAAGAAAAACATAATGTTCCTAAAGTTACTTTAGAGATTTCAAAAGATAAGCAAGTAAAAATAAAGCAACTATGTGAGCTTTTAAAAGAGCAAAAAGTTAAGGCAAATTTTACTAAAAATCGTTTCATTGTAGAATTTAGTAACGATAAGGAGGTGGATAACTTTGTTGAATTGTTAAGCAACTCTAGAATTTAAGAAAACCTTAGCTGTTTTAGTGTTAGAATAAAATTTTATGTTGTGAATGAAAGGAGTTAAAATGACTATTATCCCAACTCCTTGGGTAATGGCTTTAGTTTTAGTAATATTTTTAGTTTTGATTTATTTATTAAATCAAATCTTATATAAACCTTTAATCGGTTTTATGGATGCTCGCGATGCTTCTATTAAAAGAGATAGTGAGGGAATTGAAGGTAATACTAATGAAATTAAAATGCTTAAATTAGAAGCAGAAGAAGTTTTAGCTAAGGCAAAACAAGAAGCTGCAGAGATTAAGAGCAAAGCCCAAGAGGTAGCAAAAGAGAAGGCGGAAATCAAAATTTCTCAAAAAAGAACAGAACTTCAACAAAAATATCTTGAATTTACAAGAGAATTAGAAGAAGAGAAAGAAAGATTGCAAGAAACATTGTTGGTGCAAGTCCCACAATTTCAGGCAGCTTTACAAAATAAATTAAAAAATATCTAAGGAGAAAGAATGAAGAAGATTGCATTGTTTTTGTTTTTAGCTCCATGTTTTGTGTATGCTGCGGGGACAGGTGGAGAAATGGATATTATTGAGCGGACTATCAATTTTGTGATTTTCTTTGCTTTGGTGTATTATTTTGGAGCAGATAAGATTAAAGCTATTTTCAAAGAGAGAAGAGATGGAATAGCACAATCTTTAGCAAAAATTGAAGAAAAGCTTCAAGAAAGCAACAAAGAGAAGCAAAAAGCATTAAAGCAATTAGAAGAGAGCAAAAAAATAGCAAAAGACATTGTTGAAACTGCACATAAAGAATCAGTAATGATTGCTCAAAAGATTGAAGAAAATGCAAAAAATGAAATTGAAAATCTTATTAGGCAATTTAACGAAGAGATGAGTTATGAAAGACGCAAAGTGGAAGCTGGTGTGATTGAAGCTACTCTTGATAAGTTTTTAAATAAAGAGGCAATTGCTCTTGATAAAGAGATTTTAGGCAATGCGCTCTTAAAGAAGGTGGCATAAATGAAAGAATTGATTGCTAAAAGATATATTAAAGCTTATGCAAAAGGTGCTTCACTAGAAGAAATGCAAGCATTACAAAAGATGCTTTTGCTTTTAGGTGCGGCTTTTGAAATTGCTAAGTTTAGAGAAATTTTAACAGCACCTAGTTTAAGTGTGCAGGAGAAAGAAAAGTTTATTTTAGAAAAAGTTTTAGATAATAAAATAGATTCTAAGCAAGCAAATTTTATTAAGATATTAGCAGAGTATGGTAGATTGGAAATTTTGCCACAGCTTTGTGCAGAAGTTGCTTCTTATATTGCAATGCTAAATAAAGAATATATAGCAACTTTAATCACTCCCAGTGCATATGAGGCGAGTATGCTTAAAGAATTTGAAGAGAAATTTGGTAAGAAATTAGGTGTTAAACTAGCATTAGAACAAAGGGTTGTAGAAAATGCTGGTATTAAGCTTGTTGTGGAAGATCTTGGAGTAGAGATTTCTTTTTCTAAAGAAAAATTGGTTCAAGATTTAAAAAATCATATTTTAAAAGCATTTTAATTTTATTTTTAAGGAGTAATAGTGGTAGCGAAATTACAAGCCGATGAAATTAGCTCGATCATCAAAGAAAGAATTGATAATTTTGAGCTTGACTTGAATATTGCTGAGACTGGTAAAGTAATAGCATATGCAGATGGAGTTGCAAAAGTTTATGGACTAAAAAATGTAATGTCTTATGAAATGGTTGAATTTGATACAGGTGATAAAGGACTTGCATCAAGTTTGGAGGAAGGAAGTGTAGGTGTCGTTGTTTTAGGTGCTGGAAAAGATATTAAAGAAGGCACATCTGTAAAAAGATTAGGTAAGCTTTTGCGTGTTCCAGTAGGCGATGGATTAATGGGGCGTGTGGTAAATGCTCTAGGTGAGCCTATTGATGGAAAGGGAGCAATTGAAGTAAGCGAGTATCGCTTTATGGAAGAAAAAGCTCCAGGGATTATGTCAAGAAAATCTGTTCATGAGCCTCTTCAAACAGGTTTAAAGGCTATTGATGCACTTGTGCCTATTGGTAGAGGTCAAAGAGAATTAATTATCGGAGATAGACAAACAGGTAAAACAACAGTAGCTATTGATACAATCATTAATCAAAAAGGACAAGATGTTGTATGTATTTATGTAGCTATTGGACAAAAAGAATCTACAGTAGCACAAGTGGTTAGAAAACTAGAAGAGCATGGGGCTATGGAATATACAATTATTGTAAATGCTCCTGCTTCTACTTCAGCTGCTATGCAATATTTAGCTCCTTATGCGGGTGTAACTATGGGTGAGTATTTTAGAGATAATTCACGCCATGCTTTGATTGTATATGATGATTTAAGTAAGCATGCGGTGGCTTATCGTGAAATGTCATTGATTTTAAGACGCCCTCCAGGTCGTGAAGCTTTCCCAGGAGATGTTTTCTATTTGCATTCAAGATTATTAGAGCGTGCGGCTAAAGTAAGTGATGAGCTAGGAGCAGGTTCTCTAACTGCATTACCTATCATTGAAACACAAGCAGGAGATGTTGCAGCTTACATTCCTACAAATGTTATTTCAATTACTGATGGACAAATTTTCCTTGAGACAGATTTGTTTAATTCAGGTATTCGTCCGGCTATTAATGTTGGTTTATCTGTTTCTCGTGTTGGAGGTGCTGCACAAATTAAAGCTACTAAGCAAGTTTCAGGAACTCTAAGACTTGATTTAGCACAATATAGAGAACTTCAAGCATTTGCACAATTTGCATCTGATTTAGATGAATCAAGTAGAAAACAACTAGATCGCGGGCAAAGAATGGTAGAGGTTTTAAAACAGCCTCCATATTCTCCACTTCCAATTGAGCGTCAAGTGGTAATCATCTTTGCGGGTGCTCAAGGATATATGGATGATATTCCAGTTTCACACATTACTAAGTTTGAAGCAAATTTATATCCTTTCTTGGAGGCAAAATACCCTCAAATTTTTGAAGATATCCGTTCTAAAAAAATGTTAGATAAAGATATAGAGGAAACTTTGAAAAAAGCATTAGAAGAGTTCAAAGCTTCTTTTGCTGTATAAAATAGGAAGTTGTAATGGGAAACAATCTTAAGGATATTAGAAAGCAGATTTCAAGTGTTCTCAATACTCAAAAGACAACAAGAGCGATGAAGCTAGTTTCTACATCTAAGCTTAAAAAAGCTGATGAGATGGCTAGACGCTCTAAGAAATATGCTAGTAAAATTACAGAAGTTCTAGAAGAGATTAAGCAAAAAGTAAGCGATAATCAAGAATTTCATCAAAGTGCATATTTCACTGCTAGTGCTAATACAGGGATTGTAGATATTATTTTGGTTACCGCTGATAAAGGTTTATGCGGTGGCTTTAATATCAATACAATTAAAGAAGTAAATAGACTAATTGCAGATTATAAAAACCAAAATATGAAAGTTAGACTTCGTGTTATTGGTAAAAAGGCTATTGAGTATTATAAGTTTAACGAAATTGAAATATTAGATAGTGCAGTAGGGCTTAGTGCGGTGCCAAATTATGAAAAGGCAGCAGAATTTGTCAATAAAGCAGTAGCAGATTATCTTGAAGGAAAAACTTCTAAAGTGATTATGGTGCATAATGGCTTTAAAAATATGATTGCTCAAGAAATGAAAGTTGCACAAATTCTCCCTATTGAAGGAATGGAGCAATCTAGTGAATGTTCTTCTGTTTTAGAGGTTGAGCCTAGCGATCAAGAAGATTTTGTTTTTGATCAATTAGCGGCAAAATATGTAGAGTTTAGTATGTATTATGCTTTAATCGATTCACTAGCAGCAGAGCATAGTGCAAGAATGCAAGCTATGGATGCAGCTACAAATAATGCAGGAGAGTTAGCAAGAAGCTTGACGGTGGCTTATAATAAGGCTAGACAAGAGGCAATTACAACAGAGTTGGTTGAGATTAATACCGGCGTTGAGTCAATGAAATAAGGAGTAAAAGAAAATGACAGGTAAGATTATTCAGGTTATGGGTCCTGTGGTAGATGTGGATTTTGATGCTTATCTACCTGCGATCAATGAAGCATTAGATGTTGAATTTTCAATTGAGGGAGATTCAAGAAAGCTTGTTTTAGAAGTGGCAGCACACATTGGAGATAATAGAGTGCGTGCAATTGCTATGGATATGACAGAAGGTCTAATTCGTGGACAGGAAGTAATTGCAAGAGGAAATCCTATTAGTGTTCCAGTAGGTGAGCAAGTTTTAGGAAGAATCTTTAATGTAACAGGTGATGTGATTGATGGTGGAGAAGAACTAAAAAATCCAGAAAAATGGTCTATCCATCGTTCTGCTCCTACATTTGAAAATCAAAGCACAAAAACAGAGATGTTTGAAACAGGTATTAAGGTAGTAGATTTGCTTGCTCCTTATTCAAAAGGTGGTAAAGTAGGTTTATTTGGTGGTGCAGGTGTTGGTAAAACAGTTGTTATTATGGAGCTTATCCACAATGTTGCTTTTAAGCATAGTGGTTATTCTGTATTTGCAGGTGTTGGTGAGCGAACAAGAGAAGGAAACGATCTTTATCATGAAATGAAAGAATCGGGCGTTTTAGATAAAGTTGCTTTATGCTATGGACAAATGAATGAGCCACCAGGTGCTAGAAATAGAATTGCTTTTACAGGTTTGACAATGGCAGAATACTTCAGAGATGAAAAAGGGCTAGATGTATTGATGTTTATTGATAATATCTTTAGATATGCACAATCGGGTGCTGAAATGTCAGCCCTTCTTGGTAGAATTCCTTCTGCAGTTGGTTATCAGCCAACATTAGCAAGTGAGATGGGAAAACTTCAAGAGAGAATTACATCTACTAAAAAAGGTTCTATTACTTCAGTTCAAGCTGTATATGTGCCTGCTGATGACTTGACTGACCCAGCGCCTGCTTCTGTTTTTGCCCACCTTGATGCAACAACAGTTCTTAATAGAAAAATTGCAGAAAAAGGGATTTATCCAGCAGTGGATCCATTAGATTCAACTTCAAGAATCTTAGATCCTCAAGTAGTTGGAGAAGAGCATTATAGAGTAGCTACAAGCGTGCAACAAGTTTTACAAAAATACAAAGATTTGCAAGATATTATTGCAATTTTAGGTATGGATGAGCTTAGCGAAGAAGATAAGAAAGTTGTTGAAAGAGCTAGAAAAATTGAAAAATTCCTATCACAACCTTTCTTTGTTGCAGAAGTATTTACAGGAAGTCCGGGTAAATATGTAACTTTACAAGAAACATTAGAAGGCTTTAAGGGAATTTTAGAAGGTAAATACGATCATATTCCAGAAAATGCTTTCTATATGGTTGGGAACATCAATGAAGTTCTTGAAAAAGCGGAGAAGCTAAAAGCTAAAGCATAAGGAGTTTTTAGTGGAAACTTTAAAATTAAATATTGTAACACCCGAGGGAGAAATCTTCTCAGGTGATGTAAAAAGTGTTACACTACCTGGAAGCGAGGGAGAATTTGGAGTTTTGCCGGGGCATGTTGGGGTAGTGAGTGTCTTAAATACAGGTGTTATTGAGATACAAAAACAAGATTCAACAAGTGAAATGGTTGCTATTAATTGGGGTCATGCTAAAGTTGATGAAAAGAGTGTAGATGTCTTAGCAGAAGGTGCTGTGGCTATTAGTGGAAATAATGAGGGAGAAATTGCTCAAGCTATCCAAAATGCCAAAAAGCTTCTTGAAGATTCTACGGATAATCGTGTGGCTTCTTCTATGGTAATTTCTCGCATTGAAAATGCAGCAAAGAGTGTTTTGTGAGTTTAAATTTTTTTGATGATATAGGATTGGTTACGCTAGGAGTTCTAGCGTGGCTTTCTTTGTATCTTATTTGCGTGATTTGGATATTTCTATACCGCTATTTTAGACTTTCATCAATTATTGCCAATGAAAAAGAGGCAGTAGAATCGTTGCTTATGGGTAAAAATTCTTTAATGGCAAATTCTGCTTTAAGTGTCAATCTAAGAAAAGCAGATAAGAAAATTACACAATCAATGTTGCAGTATTCAATGGATATTACTTTAAAGGAAGCAACTCTTGGCTTATCTTTTTTGGCTATTGTCGCCTCAACAGCTCCTTTTATTGGGCTATTTGGGACAGTTATAGAGATCTTGGAGGCTTTTTCAAAGCTTGGTATGAACTCAAGAGCTACTTTAGATGTAATTGCTCCTGTAATTTCTAAAGCACTTGTAGCAACAGCCTTTGGGATTTTAACTGCAATTCCAGCTTATTCTTTTAATCTAGTCTTAAAAAGAAAAGTGTTTGAATTAAATACCTTTTTGCAAGCTCAAATTAATATCTTGCTTAGTCCTAATAGTAAGACTACATCGGTGGAGTAGGATTTGAATTTTATAAAATGGGATGAAAATCCAGAGTTAAATATTACTCCATTGGTAGATATTATGCTTGTTCTTCTTGCGATTTTGATGGTAACTGCACCTGTAATTGTTTATCAAGAAGAGATTACTTTACCTCAAGGTTCTAAAACTTCTAAAATCACTCGAGATTCTAAAATAGAGATTCGCATTGATGCAAAGCGGAGAATTTATTTAAAAGAAGATAGCTATGAATTTAAGAATTTTGCAGATGCTTTTATAAATTTTTCTAATGGATTTGATAAAAATACTCAAGTGTATATTAGGGCGGATAAGAATTTAAAATATGATGATGTAATCTATATCTTAAAAGTAGCAAAAGAAGCCGGATTTTTAAGGGTTTCATTAGTGACAGATGCCTAAGAATATTTTGTTTTTTCTAAGTGGTTTAAGTGCATTTTTAAGCTATGGATTAATTGTTACCTTTTTATATTCGCAATTTTTGCAAGCACAAAAAAAGCCCAAGGCTTATACAAATTTTCAAGAAATTACTTTTAATATTTCTTTGCTAGAAGTTAAAAATGAGAATAAAAATGCCTCTAAGCCTAAAACTCAAGATAAAAAGATAGAAAAGATTCCTCTTGCTAAAGAAAGTGCTTCAAGAAGTCCTAATGTAGGTTTGGGGATTAATAAGCTTTTTTCACAAGTAGATACCAAGCAACCCTTAAAAGAAGAGGTTAAAAAAGAACAAAGCATTAATGATGTAGTGGCAAAAAAGAAAAAAGCTCCCAAAACAACACAAAAAGATACTCTTAAAAATGATTTAGAACAGATTATGTCAGATTTGCAAATGCAAAAAACTATGAGCTTTAATACTCCAAAAGGCGAATATAATGAGTTTTACGCCAAAGTGCAAGAAATCCTAGCTAATAATTGGAATCCAGTAAATCTTAAAGGAAGTTATGAAGCTTTGGTAATCGTGCAAATTAGCAATTTGGGGCAATTTACTTATGAGATTAAAAAATATTCTAATAATGAAGAGTTTGATAGGGTATTAAAAGAGTTTTTAGATATAATGTTAAATACACAATTTCCAAGATATGAAGGTGGAAATTTTACAAATATTGAGGTAACTTTTAAAACTAAGGAGTAAAATGAAAAAGCTATTTGTAGTAGTGTGGATGTGTGTGGGTGTCCTTTTTGCTAAAGTAGATGCAACTTTAGAGGTGGTAAAGCAAGTGGGAAATGCACCTACTATTCTTATTCAAACGATAGAGGGGGGAGGCGAGCTTGCTCCTAAGATTAGTAGAATGTTAATGGCAGATTTGAAAATCACAGGACATTTTAAAGCGCAAGAAGCACAAAATGCAGTTTTAGAAGAAGAAGTGATAAATTTTGATGCTTTAAGAGCAGAAGGGGTTAATTTAGTATTTAGGATAAAGGTTTGGCAAACACAAGAAAATTTAGTGGTAAAGGCATTGCTTTATGATGTGAATTTATCAAGATTAGTATTGGATAAAGAATATAGCACTAAAGAGATTGCAAGTTATCCTATGATTGTGCATAGGATTGCTATTGAGGCAAATGATTATATTAAAGCTCCTAAAGTGGATTGGCTGAATAGAAAAGTAGTTTTAGCTTATTATACAAAATCAGGAGAGAGTAAAATTATTCAAGCAGATTATACTCTTAGCTTTGTGGAAACTTTAGTAGAGGGTGGATTGAATATTTTTCCAAAATGGGCTAATAAAGAGCAAAGTGCTATCTATTATACAAAATACCTAGATAAACCCACTTTATTTAAATATGATTTAAAAACTGGACAGACTACACAAATGTTTAATAGCAATGGTATGCTTGTGGTTTCAGATGTAAGTAAGGATTCTAGTAAGCTACTTGTAACAATGGCACCAAAAGATCAAGCAGATGTATTTTTATATGATGTTGCAAAAAATAGTTTTCAGCAAATCACTAAATATAGAGGTATTGATGTGAGCGGTAATTTTATTGATGAAGAACAAAGAATTATGTTTATTTCTGATAGATTAGGATATCCAAATATTTTTGGAGTATCTATAATGGGTGAGAGTATGGGGGCAGTAGAGCAAATGGTGTATCATGGAAGAAATAATAATGCAGCAAATGCCTATGGAGAATACATTGTTTATTCTAGTCGTGAGAGCAGTGAGGAGTTTGGGCGCAATACCTTTAATCTTTATTTGGTTTCTTCAAAAAGTGATTTTATTCGTAGATTAACGGCAAATGGAGTAAATCAGTTACCTAGATTTTCAAGCGATGGAGAGACGATTATGTATTTAAAACATCAAGAAAATCAGAGTGCTTTGGGAATTATTAGGTTAAATTATAATAAAACTTTTTTATTTCCTTTAAAAGAAGGCGTGATTCAATCAATGGATTGGTAAGTTTTGTTTAATTTAAGCAAAACTTACAAAGAAAATGTGTTATAATGCGTAATCTTAATAAAAAGGGAGAACTTAAAATGAAAAAGTTTTTAGTCTTAGGCTCATTAGCGGCAACTCTATTAATTACAGGTTGTAGCCAAAAAAGTAATGTAGAAACAGCAGGTAGCACAACAACACAAGAGCCTACTTATACTACAAGTGGTTTTAATGCAAATAGAGATAATTTTGTAAATATTGAAGAAAGAATGCAATATATTGAGGGATATTTGCAAAATATCTTTTTTGATTTTGATAAATTTAATATTCGTGCTGATATGCAAAGTGCAATCACAACGGATGCTGAGATTTTTAACTCTGTAACAATGGGGTCTCTTAATGTAAGAGTAGAGGGAAATACAGACGAATGGGGGACAGATGAATATAACTATGCCCTTGGTTTAAAAAGAGCTTCTGCTGTAAAAGATGCATTGGTGCAACAAGGTGTATCAGAGGCAAAAATGGTGTTAGTAAGTTATGGTGAGAGCAAACCAACTTGCAACGATAAAACTAAAGAATGTTGGGCTGAAAATAGAAAAGTTACTTTTAAGCTTTTACCTTAATTGATTGGTGGAGTGGGTTTTGAAAAAAACATTAAGTTTTTTAATTTTAACTAGCTTTGCACTTTTGGCTGAACCTTCCGCATTTAATGCGGGTGGGAATGAGCCACCTAAAACAAAAGAGCAAATTGCAGAAGAAAGACTTTTTAATCTCTCAACGCGCCTTAAAGCTTTAGAGGAATCTCAAGAGGGTTTAAAAAGTATTTTTGAAGGGCAGATGAGAAGGACGCAAGAGAATTCCATTCGTGTCAATCAAGTATTTAATGAGAGTAATGCGACAATTTCTAAAGTAACAGAGCATGTGGATAGCAATTTTGCTCTGCAAAATGAAAATTTAGAAAAAATGAAAGAAAGCATTTTGGCTTTGGGTGCTTTAGTGGAGAAAAATAACCAGCAGTTAAAAGAAGAAATTGCAAATATCAAAGAAGAATTAGAAGCACTAAAAGAAGCCAAAAACTCTTCTAAAGCAGAGAATAAAAAGGAAGCAAAAGAAGAAAAAATAGAAGTTAAAGTTTCTAAAATGGAACCCTCTAAGGCTTATTTAGAAGGGGAAAAATTATTTGCTGAGGGTAAGTATAATGAAGCTTCTATTTATTTTAAATATACTATTGAAAAGCTTTATAAACCAGCAAAAAGCAACTATCTTATGGGAGAAATTGCATTTTTTAATAAGCAATATGAAGATGCAATTTTTTATTACAAGACAAGTGCAACGCGTTATGATAAAGCAGATTATATGCCTAATTTAATGCTAAATAGTGCAAAATCTTTTCAAAGTCTAGGACAAACAGAGAATGCAAAAAATTTCCTAGATACGCTAATTGCATTGTATCCAGATAGTAAAGAGGCTAAAGAAGCCAAAAAACTTTTAAATTAATTTTTAAGGAGAAAATAGTGATAACAAATAATCAAGTAGTTAGTATTGAATATGAAGTAAAAGAAAAAGATAATGCGGATATTTTAGATTCTAATGTAGGTGGTAAGCCTTTAGAATTTATTATGGGAAGTGGAGAGATTATTAAAGGCTTAGAAGAAGCAGTTGTTGCTATGGAAATAGGACAGAGTAGAGAAGTTATAGTAGAGCCTATCAATGCTTATGGTGAATATAATTCAGAGTATATTCAAGAAGTACCACGCGATCAGTTTGTGGGAATTGATTTACAAGAAGGTATGACACTTTTTGGTCAAGGAGAAAATGGCGAGAGTGTGCAAGTAATTGTAAAAGGTTTCAATGATGAAGTGGTGATTGTGGATTATAATCATCCGCTTGCTGGTAAAACATTGCATTTTAATGTAAAACTTTTAGGAGTGAGAGAAGCTACAGAAAAAGAGCTAAGTTGTGGGTTGCACCATCAAGAGCATTCTCATGGTGGTGGAGGATGTTGTGGTGGAGGATGTGGTTGCCACTAAGTGATAAAAAGTGTGCGTTTGCTTATACGCACTCTCCAATCTTCTTTCATTTTGCTCAAAATCCACGAGATTTTGTTGTGAAAGAAGAGCCTCTCTATCCTTTTAGTGGGATAGGAGAGCATTTGATCTTGCAGGTTCGCAAGAAAAATCTTACAACTTTTTCTATGTTGAAGATAATTTCTTCAATTTTTGGTATTAAAGAAAAAGAAATAGGTTATGCAGGGCTAAAAGATAAAAATGCCTTAACTTCACAATTTATTAGTCTTCCTAAAAATAAAGTAGATAAAGAAAAGCTAGCAAATTTTAAACATGAAGAAATCAAAATCTTAAGCCAAACTTATCATCAAAATAAAATAAAATTAGGACATTTAAAAGGAAATCATTTTTTTATACGCATTAAAAAATTAGATACCATCAATCATCAAAAAATTTTAGAATTTATTAAAAAAGTGCAAATATTTGGACTGCCTAATTATTTTAGCTACCAGCGTTTTGGAAATGATGGAGAAAATTATTTAGTGGGTAAAGAGATTGTAGAGGGCAGGAGAAAATTACGCTCTAAAAAAATGGAGCAATTTTTAATAAGTAGTTATCAGAGCTATCTTTTTAATCAGTGGCTTTCTTGTAGAATTGAGCTTTCAAGATTGATTGAAAGTTTTGAAGAAAAGCAAATGAAAAATGCAATTTTGGAATATTTTAAAAATCAATTTTGTGATGATTTTAAAGAAGAGTTACAAGAGATTTTAAATGCAGATTTTTGCAAAGACTTAAAAAGGCAAAAGCATTTTTTTAAACTTTTTGTAGGTGATTATTTATGCCATTATCCTTTTGGTAAAAATTTTAAAATTGAAGAAGTGGTGCATGAGAGTGAAAGATACCTACAAAAAGAAGTTGTGCCCACAGGGCTTTTAAGTGGGATTAAAGCCCAAAATGCAGAAGGGTTTGCAAGGGTTATTGAAGAAAGATTTATGGACTTAAAGATTAAGAGTGTAGGGCAGAGGCGTTTTGCTTGGATATTTTTGGAAAATTTAGAATACCATTACAAAGAAGAAGAAGCACAAGGAGAATTTCATTTTTTCTTACCTAAAGGTGCTTATGCTACAAATTTCTTACGAGAGTTGGCACATCAAGAAATCAGCCTTAAGGAGGAAGAGTAATGTTTGATAGAATCATTGCCAAAAACCAGTTTAAAACCAAAGTTGTGATTGTTATTTATATTGCTATTTTTCTTTTTGTGGGCTTACTTTTGGATATTATAAGAATAAATGCACCTAGTTTGGATTATGGATTTTATATTTTGCTCACCTTTAGAGAGATGCCTACTATTACGATTATATCTTCATTGATAGCTTGTGGAATTGTTTGGTATAGCATTAATAATTTTAAGGGAATTTTACTAAGTGGTACAGAATATAAAGAGATTGACATTGATAATCCCAAAACTATGCAAGAGAGGGATTTATCGCGCATGCTAAAAGAGCTTGTAAGGGAGGCTAGAATTGATTTTATACCTAAGCTTTATTTAATGGAAGCTCCTTACATGAATGCTTTTGCGAGTGGTTGGAGCAAGGATAATTCTTTGATAGCTCTAACTTCAGCTTTAGTGCAAAATTTAAATTACGAAGAAACTAAAGCGGTAATGGCACATGAATTAAGCCATATAAGGCATGGCGATATTCGTCTTACTCTAATGGTGGGTATTTTAAGTAACATTATGCTTTTGGTGGCTAATTATGGTGCAATGTTTTTTATAAATTCTAGAGAGGGTGGGGCAAGAAGTGCTAGAATGATTTTATTGGTGTTACAATTTGTTTTGCCGCTTTTGACTTTAGTGTTGCAAATGTTTTTAAGTAGGAGCAGGGAATATATGGCAGATTCAGGTGCATCTTACTTAATGGGGGATAGCAAACCGATGATTAATGCTTTGCAAAAAATTTCTAACAACTATAAGCAATCTGATTATTCTTTAGTGGATAACAATCCCACACGCAGTGCTTTGTATATTTTTAGTGCTAAAGAGATTTTTAGCACACACCCAAGCATTGAAAATAGAATCCGTGCTTTAATGAGTAGATAAATGGAAGCAAAAATAGAGCAAAACTTTAAGGAGATTTTGGAGTTTATTGGAGAAGATAGTGCGCGTGAGGGATTGGTAAAGACACCAAAGCGTTTGGTAGAAAGTTTTAAGGAGATTTTTAGTGGTTACAAAGTTGATCCCAAAGAGATTCTAGGGGCAACTTTCAATGAAGGTGCAAGTGATGAAATGGTTGTGTTAAAAGAAGTAGAATTTTATTCAATGTGTGAGCATCATTTGTTGCCTTTTTATGGGAGGGTATCCATAGGGTATATACCTGATGAAAGGATAGTTGGGATTTCTGCTCTTGTGCGATTGGTGGAGGTTTTTTCAAAGCGTTTGCAAATTCAAGAAAATATGACAACACAAATTGCAGAAACACTTATGGAGGTTTTAAAGCCCAAAGGGGTTATGGTTGTGGTAGAAGCACAGCATTTATGCATGATGATGCGTGGTGTCAAACAGCAAAAGGGGACTTTGATTACAAGTGCAGTAAGAGGAATCTTTAAAAGTGATCCACGCACAAGAGAAGAATTTATGGGACATATTCGTTAGTTTTTGTTGGAATTGTAAATAGTTGTAGTTAAAATAAATATAAAGATTAATGCCTTTTTCTAAGGATAATTAAATATTTTCTTATTGCTTAAAAAGCTTAAAAAAGAAATTTATTTGGATTTTCTTTTGGAATTAGAAACTTGTGAAGACTTTTTGTTTATCACAAAGAAAAGGATGCAGACTAACTCTTAGGCGTTTGTAATAACCTAAAAGGCAGTGAATATATTTGAAAAGCAATCTACAATGGCATTGAGTAAGGTTGGAGTGGTTTATTTTAGTAAAGAGATTACCGTAAATCCCACGGGATTCAATGATAGGGCAGTAGGTAAAGGTTTCATAATAACTTCCTCTTCCGCAACTATGAGAAAGCGAAGCGATGAAGCAGTCCATAAAGAGATACTTTGTCTTTGTTTTATAATGACAAAGGGGAAAGCTTTGGGTATTGATAAAGAAGGGAAAACTAAAGGATTTACAATGGCAAAAGGTATCTTAAAGCTATCAACAAGTTTGTTTTAAAAATGCCTAATGAAGTCATAAAGAAAAAGCCTTTACTTATTTTTTAGGAGAAGTTTTGGTTAAAATGATTTTATTAAGAGCTCAAAAAGATAAAAGTAAGAATCTAGCCATTGCTTTAAAAAATAGCCTTATTGATGTAATAGACTTTTATTTATTTAAAAATATTTTTAAATAAAGTTTATTTTGGGTTATAGAACATATAAATTTAAGTTCTATAATCTGCATTGATTTTGACATATTCATAGCCTAAATCACAACCATAAGCAACAAAGTTTTCATCTCCTAAGCCTATATCACAAGTTATTTTAAAGGAATCTTGTTGCAAGATTTTAGCAGCACTCTCTTCAATTTCTTGGGTAAATAATATTTCTCCTTTGTGATATACACATATTTCATCAAAAAATATGCTAAGAGTTGTGCTATCACAAGTAATCCCGCTTGCTCCTATTGTAGAAGCTATCCTTCCCCAGTTTGGATCGCAACCAAAAAGAGCAGTTTTAACAAGCAGTGATTGGCTAAGGGCTTTAGCGCAAGTTTCTGCTTCTTCTTTTGTTTTTGCGTTTTTAACCTCAAAGGCTACAAGCTTATTAGAGCCTTCTCCATCACGCACAATATCCGTTGCTAGTTTTAGCATAATTTCTTTCAAAGCAAATAAAAAGGCTTCTTTATGATAGTTGCCACTTTTTTGGCTACTAAGGAGTAAGATTGTGTCATTTGTAGAAGTATCCCCATCTACTGAAATTGCATTAAAAGTGCTTTTTGAGGCTTCAAGCAATAGAGGCTTCATATCTTCTTTTGGGGTGGCAGCATCTGTTGTAATAAAACAAAGCATAGTTGCTAGACTAGGATTAATCATGCCAGCACCCTTGCAAATTGCACCGATTTTAAAGCTTTTATCTTCATAACGCACTTCATAGGCAATCGTTTTTTCAAATCTATCGGTTGTCATGATGGCCTTAGCAGCATTTTGATTGTTTTTAGCATTCAAATCAAACTTAGAAAATGTGTTGATTATTGTTTCTTTGGGTAATGGAACGCCTATAACACCAGTAGAAGCCATAATAGGATTCATAATTTTGGTATTCAATGTAGGCTCTAGTGCATTTAATGTGGTTTTTACATCTTCAATGCCTTTTTCTCCGGTAAGTGCATTTGCATTTTTAGAATTAATCAAAACAAAGTTAGTTTTAAAATCTTTTGGGTATTGTAAGTAGTGTAAAATAGGAGCTGCCCTAAATTTATTTTGCGTAAAAATTGCTTCAACTTGCAAAGGGCTATCTGAATAAATAAAGGCAATATCTGGTGCATTATCCTTTTTTAAACCAGCACTTACTCCATCACAAAAAAATCCTTCTGCTGCACAAATTCCATTATGAATTGGGAAAATTCTAAACATATTTTAACTCCTCGGGTTTATCTTTTTTTCCTATTAGGTGTTTGATGGCTCTTACGCCATGGGAAGTTCCTATGACTAAGAGTTTGCATTCGCTTGTTACAAGAGTATCTTCGCTAGGCATAGAGATAAATTTACCATCTTTTTGTGTAATGCCTACAACAGAAGTTTGTGTGATCTCTCTAAAATGTGCTTCTTTTAACTTTTTTAACACAAGCCAAGAGTAGCGAGGAACTAGAATCTCTTCTAAATCTAGTGGAGTATCTTTTTGATAAGCAAAGCGTTCTAATAGATTCTCCATATCTGGACGCGTTGCCATTGCATTCACTCTTTGTGCAAAAAGGCGGGAGGGAGAAACAACAGAATCTGCACCTAATTTTTTGAGTTTTTCTTCATCTTCGTTGTTTTGAGCTCTTCCTATAATGTAGTAAGGTTTTCTTCCTAATTCCTTTTCATAAAGTCTAATAGTGGCAATTTGTGCGATATTATCGGCTGTATTGTTTGAGAGTGTAACCACTCCTTTTGCGCTAGATAAATGGCATTTTAGCATGGCAAGTTCTGTGTGAGGATCTTCATTGATAAAATAGGGGTAGTGGTATTTATTTGCAATGTCTTCTAAAGATTGAATATTATCTACAACTACAAAAGGAATATGAGCCTTTCTGAATTGATCTGCTAATTGAATGGTGTATTCATTATGATAGCAAATGATGAAATGGTTTTTTAATCTTGCGATTTTATAAATCATATTGCGTTCCTTGATAACTGAAATAAGTTTGCCCCTATTTAATGTGTCTATTATACTAATCACACAAAAGCTTAAAACTGCTGAACCTGCTAACATTACAATAGAAGTATAAATGATATCTAAAGCATCAAATTCACTTTCTTTTAATGCTCCAAAACCTGTTGTTGTAAAGGTGTAAGAGCCTTGAAAAAAAGCTTCAATGAGAGTATAGTCTGTTATTAAAAGATAACCTAAAGTGCTTAAGAAAAGTCCTAAAAAGAGTAAAATAAAAGGAGCCCTAAAAGGTTTTAGCTGTTCATATAAAATCCCAGATATATCTACATCGGGTTTTTGAGAAGATTCCCAGTGGATAAAATTTTTAAATTTTTCAAACACTGCTTAATCCAAGAAAGGAGGATTAAGAGTGTTTTTTCATTGTGCGTAGAGTGGAAGCGGCAATTCTAATTTTTCTACTTGTGCCATCTTCAAGTTTAACTCTTAGAGTTCTAAGATTTGGTAAAGATCTTTTTTTGGTTTTGTTATTAGCATGACTTACATTGTTTCCAACCATTGGACCTTTGCCACTTAAAATACATCTTCTTGCCATTGTTAATCCTTAAGATTTTCATAAAATAAACTTGCTATTATACTTTAAAATTATAATAGTAAGTTTAAATCTTTTTAAATATCAACTTTTTTGTCATTTTTTAAATAAATTGCAAGAGAAAAACTAATAAAGAGATAAGGCTTAAAATAATAATTCCTTTATTAATTTTTTCAAATTCTTTTTGTAAAAGACACATTAAAAGATAGGCTATAAAGCCAAAAGCGAATCCTGTTGTGATTGAGTAGGTTAAAGGCATCATAATAATGATAAAAAATGCACTTACAGCTATGGATTTGTCTTTAAAGTTGATGCTAGCAACTTCAGCAAACATTAAAATACCCACAAGCACTAAAATAGGATAGATAGAATTAGCAGGAATAGCCTCAAAAAGTGGAAGCAAAAACAGAGTTAAACCAAAGCAAAGAGCAGTAACTAAAGCACTAAGTCCAGTCCTACCACCTGCTTCAACCCCAGCAGAACTTTCAACAAAGGCTGTAACAGTGGAAGTGCCTACAATCGCCCCTAAGGCAGAACTTAAAGCATCAGCACTTAGAGTTCTTCCCATTTTCTTTTCGCCTTCTTTTGGATCATCAAAAATCTTTCCTCTTGCTCCAATTCCTGTAATAGTTCCAACACTATCAAAAAGTTGTGTTACAAAAAAGGTTAAAACAATAGGAATCATACTAAGCTCTAAAGCACCCATAATATCTAATTTTCCAAAAATAGCACTCAAACCATTTTCACCATAAATAATGGGTAAAGAGATAATCTCTTTTGGAAAATTTGCACCATCAATTTTGAAAATCCAAGCAAAGATTGCACTTATAAAAACTGCTAAAATAAACGCAGCTTTGATTCTCCAAGCCCAAAATGTAAGTGCTAAAAACAAACCAAAAAGACTAAAAAGCACTTGTGGGGAAGTGATGTTGCCTAATGCTACTAAGGTGGCTTCATTTTTAGTGATAATACCCATTTTAATAAGTCCCATAAAAGCAATAAAAGTCCCAATGCCTGCAGAAATTGCTCTCCTTAAATCTAGTGGAATATTTTTAATAATCCATACTCTAAAATGCGTAAAAGAAAGGAGTGTAAAGAGTAATCCAGATAAAAATACAGCACCCAATGCACTCTGCCAAGGTATTTGGTAAGTGCCACAAACACTAAAGGTAAAATAGGTATTTAACCCCATTCCTACGCTCATAGCCACAGGAGTGTTTGAAAAAAGAGCGCTAAAAGTGGTGGCTAGAATAGTTATAAGTGCAGTGGCGATAATAAGGGCACTAAGAGGCATGCCAGAATTGCTCATAATATTAGCATTTAAAGGAACGATATAAATCATAGCTAAAAATGTAGTGATTCCTGCATAAATTTCTGTTTTAAGGGTTGTGTTATTTTCTTTAAGCTTAAATAAATTCATAAAAATCCTTAAGAAACTTTGATGGATTAAGATTTAAAGCATAACATTATTTTACTTATCTTTTAAGAAGAGTGATGATAAAAAATATATTCATCAAAGATAATTTTGGTAAGTTTTTAACATAAAACAAGAAAAACTTGTTTTATGAAGGGGGAGGGGAGTTATTTGTTTATAATTCCATATTTTAGGAAGATTTCTTGAGCTGTATTGCTTTTTAAAAATTGTATAAAATCCTCTAATTCCTTAGAAGTATTGATTTTGGCAATAAAAAGTTTTTGAGGTTTGTAGAAGTTTGTTGGGATTTCTAAAAAATTTCCTAGTTTTTGTTTGTTTTCATAATAATATCTTGTGTTTAAAAAAGCTGCATCTATTTTGCCCTCTATTAGTTCATCAACGCCTAAATGCAAGTCTTGTGTGAGAATAATTTTGGGTTGGATATTAGGATAAAATTCTAAACTTTCTAAAAATTTTTGACTAGCCTCTCCAAAAGCTCCTTTTTTAGAATCTAAAACTAAGATTTTATTTACTTTTTGTAAATCTTTAAAATCTTTTAAAGCAACACCCTTTTTAGAGACTAGCACAAGCTTGTTTAATCCAATCATTTCTTTACTAGTGTTAATTTCTAGTTTTTGTAGCATTTGTTCTAGTCCTATTAGTCCATCTAGTTCTTTTTTACTTATCTGTTCTTTTAAAAATTTCATATTTCCATAGCGTCGTATTACTTTGCTTTTGTGGCTTTTATGAAATTCTGTAATAATTTCTTCAAGAGGTTTTTTGTAGCCTCCACCTATGCCTATTACAATATCAGCTAATGCTAAATTGATTCCAAAAATCGCTAAGATGAATATTATTTTTTTCATTTTCTATCCTTATTGTTAAAATTTGTTTAAAATCGTATTTGTAGTTAATCCAAAAATTCCTCCTTTCATTAAAGGTTTGGTATTCGTTGGTATAGTTGATTCTTCCTCCACCCATACCGCCACCTCTTTGTTTGTATGCAAAAGGTTGAAAATAGTTTTGGTCCAAAAGATTGTTGATTGTGGCACTAAGGGTAATGTTTTTGCTAATCTTATAGCTTGCACCAAGATTAAAAGTATAGTAGTCTTTGTATTTAATGGTTGTAGAGCCATCAAGTTTTTGATATTGTGAGCTTCTTAAAATATCAAATCTACCATTAGCGCTTAAAAAAGAACTAAATCTTCCGTTTTTGTAGTTTAGTTTTACCATAGCTATATGCCTTGGAAGTCCTTCTACTCTTTCACCACCAAAAGGATTCTTTTGTAAGCCTTCACTATCAGAACCTTTATAAAATTGTTCCAAATAAGTATAAGTGGCTTCTAGGCTAAATCCATAAAAGCTAGCAGTGTCTAATCCTACTTCTACACCTCTTGATTGATTTTTGCCTCTATTTGTCTGGATATAGCAAGTATCAGATTGACAAATTTGCCCATTGGGTAAAGATTCTCCTAAAAGAAATTCATCACTAAAGAGCTCATTTTTAAAATCAACAATAAAGCCTGTTAGACTAAGATTTGCATAATGGTTTAAATTAAAATTTACTCCAAACTCATAGTTTGTGCTTTCTTCAGGTCTTATATTTGGGTTTCCATAGTAATCGTAAGTTTCTCCGGAGTTATTTTCTCCGCTAGCATAAATGCCATTTGTGAGATATTGAGCTCTTGGGGCACTATATCCTTTAGAAATTCCTCCTTTAAAAGTGAGCCATTCTAAGGGTTGGTAGGTAAAAAAAGCTCTTGGTATTAAAGCTCCATCAAATAAGTCACTATAAGTATATCTTGTGCCTACACCAAGACTTAAATTGTTTTGAATAAAATATTCAAAATTTACATAAGGTGCAAGATATAAATTTCACTACCACCAAGATAATCATCATATTGATAGTTTAATCCACCAAGAAAGGATAAATCTCCAAATTTACCTAAAGAGATAGGAACATTTGCCTTACTTTCTGCAATATAAAGGTTAGATTTTGCTAGGTTGCTACCTTTTTGATGTCTTGAGTTTTGCATTTGAAAATAGGTATTTGTACTTAGTTTTGTATAGTTTCCATCATGGTTTAATATCAGTTTATTTCTATGTACTTTTCTATTAGCCATTCCACTATTTGGATTGTTTTCTTCAGCGCGTTTCATATTTGTGTTTTGTGAAAAATGTTCCCCATCTAAGTAAAAAATATTTTGCGCGTCAAATTTATAAGTGGCTCTTGCTCCGATATTTCCTAAAGAATAAGTTCCGCTAGCACCTTGAGCGGACATATCGCTGTTTGGGTATTTTAGATTCATAGGATCTTTTTTAAAAATCTTACCTCTTAAGGATAAAGAGAGTTTATCTTTGATTAATGGAAATGCTAAATAAGCACTTGCCACTCTTTGGTTGCCATATTCGTTTGGGTGTTGTTGGAATTTTGTTTCCAAAGAAATAGAACCGCTAAAATCATCAGCTAATTTTTTAGTGATGATATTAATCACTCCTCCTATTGCATCGCTTCCATAAAGTGTGCTAGCTCCTCCTCTAATTACTTCAATTCTTTCTATCATGAAAATGGGCGGAATATATCCATTATCTTCACCTGTGGCATACATATTGCCATTAAAGTTTTCTCTAAATCTATTTACTTCATTAATGCGTTTGCCATCTACTAATACTAGAGTTCTTCCCTCGCCAAACCATCTAATGCTAAAAGAATAAGTTCCTACTCCGCTTGGCGTTACATCTACACCGGGAATCCCTATAAGAGCTTCCCTTAAATCATGAATTTGTCTAGTTTGTAATTCTTCTTTGGTAATGATAGAAACACTGCCGGGAGCAAAAAGCAAATCTTGTTTGAGGCTTGTTTGGCTTACAATAGATTTTTCTAAAGAGTATATCGGGTTTGTTAAGATATTTTGTGCTGTAAATAGTAGGGTTAAACTTACAATTTTAAGTTTCATCAATCTTCCTTTTATAATTATTAAAAATGATAACGAGTCTTAATATTATTTATTAAAATCTTATGTAACAAAGTTACATAAGATGAAAAGCCAATAAATTTAATATGTTAGTATTTAAAATTTAAAGAGGGTAAGAGGGTTGTAGAGTTTTTGTGGATAGGATTGTGTGGTTTTTAGAGAGGATTTAAATATTTTTAAAAGTATTGTGTTTTTTGTGATGAGGTATTTTGTTTGGTGACTATTATTTAAGGATTGCTAAGGCTTTTGGAGTAGGGCGGGGACTATTGTTATATTGAGATACTAGTAAATTTATATTTTATGGGTTTTAGAAATTTGTAAAGAGTATTTAAAGCGTAACTATTTCAAGATATTTTTAGTGAAAATCCTATAAATGCGATATTAAACGCATATAAAAAGTGCCATTTTAAATTTCTGCAAA
>NZ_QXJG01000013.1 GCF_003670295.1 Helicobacter burdigaliensis | reverse complement strand
TTATAGCACTTGTGTTGTATCTGAAAACTTTAAAACAAATAATCCTTGTATGGCTGAGAGGATTTAAAATTCGTATTGGAGTAAGCATTTAATAGATTTTAAAAATTTTATAGGGTTCGCAGATTTTTTATCTAGCCTCACCCTAAAAATTTTTAAAAAACTCCTAAAGCCTCACCGCCACTACTATAATTTATTATTTTAGCTTTTTATCTTTTTGAAACTTACTGATCTTTAAAAACATTAACTCCTTGAAAAGCCCTTTAAAGCTCTCATTTATGCACTAATTACTAGAGTTTATTATGTTGTAGTCTTTTTAAAGTTGCCATTAAAATATAAAAATAAACTTTATATGAAATATTTATAAAAGTTTTCAAATATCTTTTGCTATGTCTATTTAAGAAAAAGCACAAAGTTATAAAATAATTCAATAATCACTTTATATGGCTATATAGGAGTTTGTATTAAATTTTGAATTTTATTTTTAAGTTTAAAAATAAAAAATTAATGTATAATGATAGCTTTTTTTAGGAGTATTTGTAGTTTTATGAATCGTTATAATGCTAGATATTTGTTGATTGCCTATACGCTTATTGCTTTTATAGGTGCCTTGCTTTTGGTTTTACCTCCTATGCATAAAAGTTCCATAGATTTTATAGACGCATTTTTTATGACAACTTCAGCTGTAAGTGTTACAGGGCTTATTGTGAAAAATACAGGGGCGGATTTTACCTTTTTTGGACAACTTGTATTGATTTGTATCATACAAATTGGTGGTTTTGGATATATGAGCGTTACTAGCTTTGTGTATCTACTTTTGCGTAAAAAAATTGACTATAAAAATCGCCAGCTTATTAAAGATAATCTTTCTTTGCCAACTATGCAAGGCACAATTGGCTTTATTAAAAAAATGTTTATTTTGGTGTTGTTGATTGAGGCGGTGGGTGCGTTACTTTTAAGTATGCGTTTTATGCTAGAGTATCCCTTTTTGGAGGCTGTGTGGCTTGGGATTTTTCATAGTATTTCTGCGTTTAATAATGCGGGATTTTCTGTATTTGAAAGTGGGCTTATGGCGTATCGTGATGATTTAGCGATTAATCTTATAATCACCACGCTTATTATTGCAGGAGGGCTTGGGTATTTGGTTTTGCTTGAATGCTATTACCGCTTAAAAAGAAAAAATGAAAAGCTCTCAACTCATACAAAAACCGTGCTTATAACGACTGCATTTTTGATTATAGTTGCGTTTTTATCGGTGTTTTTATTAGAATACAAGAATCCAAAAAGTATTGGCGAGTTTAGCCTTTGGCAAAAAATCTTAAGCTCTTATTTTGCTGCTGTGAATTATAGAACTTCAGGATTTAACACACTTGATTTAAGTCTTTTTCAAGATGCGAGCTTGTTTTTTGGTTCTATCTTTATGGTGATTGGTGGAGCACCCGGAGGGACAGCAGGAGGGATTAAAGTAACTACTTTTGCGATTTTATTTATCTATACTTTTAGTATTTTAAGAAACTCCAAAGAAGCCATTGTGTTTCATCGCACCATAGCACAAGATACTATTAATCGTGCTTTTGTGATTGTTGCGCTTTCTTCTGTGTATATTAGCGTTTGTGTGATGATACTCTCTTTGTTTGAAAATGGAGGAAGTCGCGGATTTTTAGCATTATTATTTGAAGTTTGTTCGGCATTTGGGACGGTTGGGCTCTCCATGGGAGATGGCGGGATTTTAAGCCTATCGGCAAATTTTGATTCTATGGGGAAATTTATCATTATTCTTTTAATGCTTTCAGGTAAAGTTGGAGTTTTAGCCTTTGCGCTTAGTATCGTGGTGGCTAAGAAAAAGACAAGAATCTCTTACCCAGAAACTAAAATTTTAATTTAAAAAAGGAAAAATATGCAAACTTATGGAGTAATAGGCTTAGGTAAATTTGGTTATTATATTGCAAGTGGGTTGATTAAGCAAGGAAAAAGAGTGCTAATAGCTGATAAAGATGAAGCGGTGGTTAGGGAGTTTGCAGATCTTAGTGAAATGGCTTTTGTGCTTGATTCTACGGATACTTTGGCTCTTAAAGAAGCAGGATTTTCTAATATAGATTTTGCGATTATTTCTATTGGGGAAAATATAGAATCAAGCATTTTAACTTTGATGGCACTTAAAGAATTAGAAGTAAAAAACATTATTGCTAAAGCAATTACTCCAATTCATGGGAAGATTCTCTCGCGTCTTGGAGCAAGTAAAGTAATCTATCCAGAAAAAGAAGCTTCCCAACATCTTTTAAGGAGTTTTATCGCACATCCAGAATTTGAGCTTGTGGATGTTTCTAACTCGCTTAAAATTATTAAAATTAAGATTAATTCAGATAATGTGGGAATGAGTGGGAATGATTTGTTAAATAAAATTGTCGCTAAAAAAGAGATAGAGCATGCAAAAATTATTGCTATAAAAAAAGATGGCGATAAAGAATGGGATTTATCCCCAGATATCAATCAAACTCTTTTTGAAAATACTAAGGTGGTTGTTTTTGGATTTAGCGAGGCTTTGGAGAAATTTTCACTCTAAAACATTGTAAGATTTTCATAAAAGTCTATTTTATATCCCACTTCTTGCTTGTGCAAGATTAGTCCATCAATACAATAGCTTATAGTATCGCTTTTTAAATAGCAATGAATAGTTTTTTGGATTCGTTCTAATTTTGTTTTAGTGAGATTAAAAATAGGTTCAAAACCATCGCCGCTTTTTACTTCAATAAAATGTAAAATCCCATCTTTTTTGGCGATAATATCAATCTCGCCAAACTTACTAAAATAATTTCTTGTTATAATTGTGAAGTTTTGTTGCTCTAAAAACTTAATTGCAAAGTCTTCAGCCTCCTTGCCCTTTTGGGTGGTGGGCTTAGAGGCGTTGTTAGCATCCTTTTTGGTTTTTTTTAGAAGGTTTTTAAGGTTTGTGAGTTTCAAGGCTTGTGGATTCTTATCATCACAGGATTAGATTGCACTTCTTCTAGGCTTTTTATTTTCTCTAGTGCGGTTTTTATTTTTGCCTCTTTTGTGGTATGAGTGCATAGAAGTAAAGTAGCACGATTTTGCTTGGAGTTTCTTTGTAAAAGCGTGTCAATGGAGATTTGCTCTTCTGCAAAGATTTGCGCCACTTTAGCCAAAACGCCTGGTTTATCAAGCACTTCAAGGCGTAAATAATAAGCACTGCAAATTTCATCTATTTTTTTAAGTTTTAGCCCTTTTTCTATGGAGGTTTTAAAACCTAGCATAGGAGAACTTTTGGTGCGTGCTATCTCAATAATATCAGAAATCACCGCACTAGCTGTCGCATCTCCTCCTGCTCCCGCTCCATAATAAAGTGTCTCGCCCACACTATCACCCACAACTGAAATTGCATTCATCACGCCATCTACTTTGCCTATCATTTGACTTTTTGGGAGTAAAAGGGGGTGCACCCTTAGTTCTACTGCTTCTTTATCTTTTTTGGCAATTCCTACAAGCTTTAGATTATAATCAAACTCTTTAGCAAAGGAAATATCCTCTTGTGTGATTTGTGTAATGCCCTCAATCAGCACATCTTCAGGCTTTGCATCAATCCCATAAGCAATACTAGCTAAAATCAAAAGCTTATGCGCACTATCAATCCCCTCCACATCAAAAGTAGGATCGCTCTCTGCATAGCCTAAGCTTTGTGCTTCTTTTAAGACATCTTTATATTCAGCACCCTCATCTTTCATTTTGGTAAGGATAAAATTACAAGTTCCATTCATAATCCCACAAATATTTAGGATATGATTTGCCCCTAATCCATCACGCAAAGCTTTAATGATAGGAATCCCACCTGCCACACTTGCTTCAAAGCCTATGGGTAAATCTCCTGCTATTTTTTGTAAATCATAGCGGTGGTAGGCAAGCATTGCTTTATTGGCCGTGATGAATGCTTTGCCATTTTTTAAGGCTTTTTGCGCGATTAAAAAGGGTTGCTCTATCCCGCCTGTTAGCTCGATTACAATATCAATGCTAGGATCTTCTAAAATGCTATCTATCTCATTGCTGATAGGAAAATCAAAAATTTCTCTTGTTTTGTTGATATTTTTGATAACACCTTTTGTGATATTTATCTCACAGCCTGCACGCGCACAAATAAGCTCTTTATTTTCTTTTAGGATTTTAGCCACACTGCTCCCGACAACTCCAAGCCCTATGATACCTATATTTAATTGTTTTTGTTGCATTTTTGCTCCTAAGCTTTTTAGTGTGATTTTAGCGATTGTCTATGGTTTCTGGATAGAGATCGTGGTTTAATAGCCGATAGTGTGCCATTTCTTCGTATTTTGTATCTGGCTTACCATAATTTGCATAAGGATCTATGCTAATGCCTCCACGAGGAGTGAATTTACCCCATACTTCAATGTATCTAGGATCTAAAAGATTGATTAAATCTTGCAGGATTGTATTGACGCAATCTTCATGGAAGCCACCATGATTTCTAAAACTAAACAAATATAGCTTTAAAGACTTTGATTCTACCATTTTTATATCTGGAATGTAAGAAATATAAATCGTTGCAAAGTCGGGTTGATTTGTGATAGGACATAAACTTGTAAATTCTGGACAATTAAACTTTACAAAATAATCACGATTTTGGTGAGGATTGATGAAGGTTTCTAAAAGATTACTATTGTAGTTAAAGTGATATTCTGTCTTATTTCCTAAAGCCTTTAAAGCCATATTTTTCCTTTTGTTTGTCTCTAAAAAGCTTTTTAGAGCATTTTGGCGACCCTTGGAAGATTCGAACTTCCGTAAATACCTAGAAGGGGTATTATCCTTGGCCACTAGATGAAAGGGTCGTTTAGATTTTATCATTTTTATACTTATAATGCAATTTTTTATACCATTATTTAAGGCTTCTCATTAAAAATAATTTTTAAGGAATTATTTTATAAGAGTGTTAGGAATAAATTTTGCTTGATAATAATAAATTTTTTATAAATAAAGGGGGTGGAATGGCAGTTTCAAATAGTTTATCTTATTTGCAAAATATTGATTCTATACATAGAGGTAGTCATAATGGGTTTCTTGCCTCAAAAGATAAAGAAAAATCTCAAGGTAAAACTAATGATAAAGAAAACCTGGGAGATATTTTAAAGCAATATCTAACAGGAGAAATAGAGGAAGATATTTTTGTGAGTAAATTTAATAATTTGCAAGAAAATGAGCAAAATGGTAAAAAAATTACTTATGGGGATATAAAAGATTTATTATTTGAAAAATATCTAAATGGAGAAATAAAAGAGGAACTTTATCATACTATTACAATCGCAGAGCTTACAAGCAGTGCAGTCTTATCTTATCAATTAACGGGCTCTATCAAATATACTGGCAATATCGCACAATTAAAGGATGCTGTGAATAATCCTCATAAAATCATAGAAATTTTAAAAGGAAATATTAAAGCATTGGATAATATGATTTCTAGCTCCAGAAGGGATCCTATAACGGATATGATAGCTGTGGTTCCTCCACATACTTATCAGGCACTAAAAAATCAAACAAAAGATATTTTTCTTGAAATTATTGAGAATTTAAAAGATTAGGGGTTTTTATATTTTTAGTTAAGGGTTAATGGGGTGGGTAGCCCCTTAAAACTAAGCTAAGATATGTTTTAGCACTTCTTTAAAGTCTTCTACGGGGTGGATAATTAATCCGCTTTTAACCTCTTCATCAATCTCATCTAAATCCCTTTCAAAATTTTTCTTAGGAATTAGAACTTCTTTGATGCCTGATTTATAAGCAGCAATTAGTTTTTCTTGCAATCCCCCTATGGGTAATACTTTACCTCTTAATGTCAGCTCTCCTGTCATTGCCACATCGGCTCTTGCAGGGCGATTTGTAAGCAAGGAGGCAAATACACTAGCAATCGCTATTCCAGCACTTGGACCATCTTTGGGTGTGGCACCTTCTGGCACATGCAAGTGAATATCAAAGCGATTATAAATATCGCTAGGGCTTGGCTTGTATTTTTCTTCTTTTTCTTTAGGGCTTAGCGGAATGAGCGAGGTATCAATTTTTAAAACTTTAGAATCAATAAGCGATTTTACAACAGAAAAGGCGATTTTTGCACTCTCTTTCATCACTTCGCCTAAACTTCCTGTGAGATGCAATCCGCCTTTGCCTTTGATTTTTAGTGCTTCTATTTTTAACACATCGCCACCCACACTTGTCCAAGCTAGGCCATTGACAAGTCCTACTTGATTATGTTTGCTAAGATTTTCAAACTCAAAGACGATTTTATCTAAGTAATTTGCAATATTTTTAGGGGTAATTGTGATTTTATCTTGTGGATTTTTCAAAATCTCTTTAGCAATTTTGCGTAAGATTTGTGCGATTTTGCGTCTTAGGTTTCTAACCCCTGCTTCGCGTGTATATTTTTCTACTAAAACCTTAATAGCAGGCACACTAAAGTTAACTTCAGCATTGCTTAATCCGTGCTTTTTAAGCTCTTGAGGGATAAGGTATTTTTTAGCAATCTGCTCTTTTTGGCTGGGTGTGTAGGAATTAATGTTTATAAACTCCATTCTATCACGCAAAGGTGCTGGGATTTGTGAAATATCATTTGCAGTGGCTATAAAGATAATTTCACTTAAATCTACATTGAAATTTGCATAATAATCCCTAAATTCTTTATTTTGCTCAGGATCTAGAATTTCTAAAAGCACAGAGGAGGGATCGCCTCTATAAGAATTATGGATTTTATCAATCTCATCAAGCACTACGATAGGATTCATTTCTTTTGCATCAATGAGTCCTTGAATGATTCTTCCTGGCATTGCACCTATATAAGTGCGTCTATGCCCTCGTAGTTCATTGACATCTTCTAGCCCACCTAAAGCAATACGCACTAGCTTTCTTTTTAAAGCAGTGGCAATGGAATTTGCTAGGCTTGTTTTTCCAACTCCAGGAGGTCCATAAAAGCATAAAATTGTGCCTTTGTTTTCATTGTTTTCTTTGCCTCTTAGGCTAAGTAGTTCACGCACCGCAAAATATTCTACGATTCTTTCTTTTGGTTTTTTTAGTGCATAGTGATCTTTATCAAGTTGTTTTTCCACTTCTTCAATTTTTAGAGTCTTGTTAGAGCGTTTGCCAAAGGGAATTTCAAGCATAAGCTCCACATAGTTTTGTAAAAGATTTGCATCGGCACTATCAGGGTGCATTCTAGAGAGTTTTGTAATTTGTTTGCTTATCTCTTTATAGGCGTCTTTGCTCATAGCATTTTTAAGTTTTTCTAGTTTTTGCTTGTATTCTTCTACTTCGGTATCTTTATTGGCATTGACACCTAGTTCTTTTTGGATTTGTTTAAGTTGTTCTTTTAGGAAATATTCTTTATTGATTTTTTCCATATGGTGATTAACTTTGTTTTTAATCTCTTTTTGTATTTGCTGTGCTTTGATTTCTTCCATGATTATATCAATAAGAGTTAAAAGACGCTCTTCTGGATCGCTTTCTTTAAAGACTTTATAGGCTTGATCGTTTTTAAGTCTTGCCGCAGAAGCGATTAAATCTGCAGCGCGATTAGGATCCATTGTATCGTGTATGCTTTTTAGTAAGTCTTGTGGAAAGCTTTGAGAAATATTATAAAGCACATTTAATTTTTCTTTTAAAACAGAAAGCATAGCTTCTACGCGGTTTGTATCGTAGGGGTTTGAAAGAATAGGTGAAGCCTCTACAATAAAGGGTTCTTTGTGGATAATAGAGTGGATTTTGCCACGACTTAGCCCTTGAAAGAGAATCTTTACTTTTCCATCGCCTAAAGCCACACGACGCATAATTGTGCCAATAACCCCTACATCATAAAAGGAGTTTTCCTCTTCGTCCTCTTCTTCGTGTTTAGAAGAAGCAATGAAGACGAGTTTATTTTCATTATTCATTGCTAATTCAATAGCTTTTTGACTTTGCTCATCGCTTATAAAAAGGGGAGCAATCATAAAAGGATATAAAAACATATCCTCTTGAATAATTAAAGGTAATTGTTTAGGGAATTTTCCATAACGATCTAATTGCATATTTCCTACCATTCAAAGATTTTTTGATACCAAGGAGATTTTGCGTCCTTGTAGAATACATCTTTTATCCAAGCATTTTCATCAATTTTTTGTTGATAAAAGTTTGCTGCATCTCCTTTATCTTTTTTGTTATAGAGTTTAATGATTTCTTTATTTAAGCTAAGATTTGCAAGCTCTAGCCTTAAGAGAATCATATCTGCATAGGGACGATAGCGAGAATAAGGATATTTTTGGCTAAATTCTCGTGCAAGTTTAATAGAATCCATTAGAAGCTGTTGATCTCTGTGTTGCTTTGCAAAGGCAAAATAGTTTGCTTGAAGTTTTAAGAAATTTGCAAAGTCTATATTTTCTTTATTTCCAAAGCGTTTGATAAACTCATCATAATAAAAGCTTGCAAGCAAATATTCTTCATTTTGCATATGTGCTTTTCCTAAAATCAACATCGCTTCTTTTAATAAAGGAGAATGTAAATGCTCGCTTTGCAAAGATGTAAAGTAACTATCTGCTTTTTCTAAATCTCCATTTTTGATTTCTTTTAGCATATTTTCATACCAATAATCTGCAGGTTTATTCACTTCATCTAAGGCTAAGCCACCATTTCTCTTAGAAGAACAACTGCTAAAAAGCAAAACAATGCCAACAAATACTAAAAAGATTTTAAGACTTTTCATAATTCTTCCTTAAACTTTTAAATCCCTAAATATCGTTAATACTAGAGCCTTGTATATAAAAATCTTTCTAAAAAATAGAAATAGGATTATATCTAATAGTTTATTAGGGATTTGTAAAATTTTTAAATAAAATTGATTTTTTACTCTCTTTGCGATAAAATCTCACATCAAATTTAGAACTTCAAAAAAGCACTTTATTTTATAAAGGGGACGATTTAATGGAATTTGTAGTAAAGTCACCCATTTTGGGATTTGAACACATTCAAAAGATGGTTTTAGAGAGAATTGCAAAAGATGATGAAACTTTTATGCGTCTTAGAAGTCTTGAGAATGATGGTATTTCTTTTACATTGGTTAATCCTTATGCGATGAGGGCGGATTATACATTTGAGATCCCAGCACCTTTAAAAGCTCTTTTAGAGTTAGAAGGTAAGAGCAATGTAGATGCTAAAAATGATAAGTTGGCTACTTTAAATATTGTTTGCATTAAAGAGCCTATTGAGGAATCTACCGTGAATTTTTTAGCGCCTTTACTCTTTAATTTTGAAAATCAAACAATGGGGCAAGTTGTCTTAGAAAGCCATAAATATATAGATTTCGGGCTTTCAGAACCTATTTCTAAGTTTTTTGATTTTAATAAAAAAGCAGAATAGTTACATAATAGATAGGGAAGCTTGTGGAAACTTTACTCATTATCGGCTATGGGAAAATGGCAGAAGCTCTATGTGTGGGGTTAAAGGAGCATTATGAAATTAACATTAGTGGTAGAGATAATGAAAAAATAAAAGCATTTTGTGAAAAGTTTGAAGTTTATCCTTTATATTCTAAAGATAATGAAATTGATATTTCTTCTAAAGAAGTTCTTTTGTGTATCAAGCCTTATGCGTTAGAAGAGTTTAGGTATATAGGCTGTGCAAAAGGGATATATTCTATTTTAAATGCAATAAGCACAGATACATTAAGAAAAAAAATGGAAAGTGCGGGTTATATCCGTGCTATGCCAAATGTAAGTGCTAGTGTGGGTAAGAGTGTAACAACTTTATGTGGAGATGAGAGTTGTAGGCAAAAAGCAATGGAAATTTTTTCAAGTATTGGAAAATCTGTGTGGATAGAAGAGAAAAATATGTCTATTGCAGCGGCACTTGGGGGTTGTTCTCCTGCATTTTTGGCTTTAATTGCAGAATCTATGATGGATTGTGGTGTGGCTTATGGGCTTACAAGAGCGCAGTCTAAAGAGATTGTGGAGGGCTTATTTTTAGGGTTTGGTGAGCTTTTAGAAAAAGAGCATCCTGCATTGTTAAAAGAAAGCGTAATGAGTCCAGCAGGTTCCACAGCACAAGGGGTGATGAGTTTAGAGAAAAATGCGCTAAGGGGCATTTTGCAAGAAGCGATTTTAGCTTCTAGGAATTTTGCATAAGCTTTGAATATAATCGCACTTTTGGGGGGCAGTGGATCTGGTAAGACAGATCTTTCTTTAGAGATAGCAAAAAGAATTCCTTGTGTAGTTTTATCTTTAGATTCTCTTAGTATTTATAAAGAGATTGATATAGTTTCAGCTAAACCCACTTTAGAAGAAAGAGAAATTGCAAAGCATTTTGGTATAGATGTGATAGAACCCGATGAGCCAAGTAGTGTGCAAACTTTCATTGCAGAATTTCAAAAGGCTAAAGGTTTTGCAGGACAAGAAAATAAAAATTTGCTAATTGTTGGAGGAAGTAGCTTTTATTTGAAGAGTTTGCTAAGTGGGATTTCACCCCTTCCGCAAATCACAGAAGAGCATAAAAAGCAAATTTGCTCCCTTAAAGATCCTTATGAGTTTTTAAACAGTGTGGATAGTGCCTATGCAAAAGGGCTTAAAAATGGGGATACTTATAGGATACAGAGAGCTTTAGAGATTTATTTTAGCACAGAATTGCCTCCTTCAATTTATTTTGCTAAAAATCCACCTAAGCCCATTTTGCGAGATTGCGAAATTTATGAAATTTTTTTAGAAAGGGAAGCTTTAAAAAAGCGTTTAGAATTAAGGACGCAAAAAATGCTAAATTTAGGCCTAATAGATGAAGTGGATAGATTAGCCAAAAAGTTTGGGACAAAGCATCAATGGGCTAAGAGTGTGGGTATCAAAGAAACTTTAGAGTTTTTAGAAAAAAAGATATCTTTAAAAGAGTTAGAAGAGCTTATTGTATTGCATACTTTACAGCTTGCAAAGCGACAAAAAACTTTTAATAAAACTCAATTTAAAGAGCATTTAAGAGCGGATAAAAGTGTAGTTTTTGAGGCAATTTGCAAAGAATTAAAAGATAAGGAATAGTATGGCGTGGTTTTTAATTATTTTTGGTGGATTAGTTGAGATTTTTTGGGTGAATGGATTAAAGTATTCTACTACTTATGTGGGCTATACTTTCACAATTTTAGGGATTTGCACCTCTTTTGTTTGTATGATTTTAGCGACGAAAAAAATTGAAGTGAGTATTGCTTATTCTGTGTTTGTTGGGATTGGTGCTAGTGGAGTGGTTTTGGGAGAAATTTTATTTTTCAACGCTCCTTTTAATATTTTGCAGATTGCTTTGATTGTGATTTTGCTTGCTTGCGTGATAGGTTTAAAACTTGTAAGCAAAGAAAGTGACAAAGAAGATTCTAAAGCGATTTCAGAGATAAGCAAGACTTTAAATTTAGATGAAATAGATAATCAAATCCAAGCAATACAGGATCATAAATGAGTTGGTTTTATTTGCTTTTGGCGGGACTTATGGAGATTGTGGGAGTGATTGCACTTAAATCTTATGCATTAAGTGGCAAGAAGATTTTTTTAGTAGGGATTGGAGTGCAATTTGCACTTAGTTTGTTTTTATTAACTTTGGCACTAGAAGGGATTAGTGTGGGTGTGGCTTATGCGATTTGGACAGCGATTGGCACAGCAGGAGGCGTGCTTGTGGGGATTATTTTTTATAAAGAATCAAAATCTTTTTGGAAAATCTTTTTTATTGTGATGATTATACTTTGTAGTGCGGGATTGAAATTATTGAGTTAAGAATTTATATTTTAAGATTTTTAGGCTAGAATATTATAAAAATATTAATTGGGATTAAATTATGCGAAGTGATATTATTAAAAAAGGTTATGAGAGGGCACCCCATAGGAGTTTATTGCGTGCTACTGGGCTAAAAGATTCTGATTTTAACAAGCCATTTATTGGTGTAGCAAATAGTTATATTGACATTATTCCGGGGCATTTTTTCTTAAACAAATACGCACAAATTGTAAAAGAAGAGATAAGAAAAGCTGGTGGCGTGCCTTTTGAGTTTAATACAATTGGTGTAGATGATGGCATAGCTATGGGACATGGAGGTATGCTTTATTCACTTCCAAGTCGTGAGCTAATAGCTGACTGCATAGAATCTGTGATGAATGCACATGCTTTAGATGCGATGATTTGTATTCCAAACTGCGATAAAATCGTGCCCGGAATGCTTATGGGAGCATTAAGGGTAAATGTGCCAACGATTTTTGTAAGCGGTGGTCCAATGCTAGCAGGAAAGCTAGAAGATGGCACGATACTTGATTTAAACTCTGCATTTGAGGCAGTAGGAGCGTATGCAAGTGGCAAGATTGATGAAAAAAGATTACATGAGATAGAGTGCAATGCATGTCCGGGTGGGGGGAGTTGTAGCGGTATGTTTACAGCAAACTCTATGAATACGCTATGTGAAGCTATGGGGGTGGCACTAGAGGGCAATGGCACAATTCCAGCACTTACAAAAGAGAGAGAAGAGTTATTAAGAAAGGCTGCAAGGCGGATTGTAGAGATTGCATTAAGTGAAGAGAAAAGTGAGAAATTTAGATTCCGTAACATCTTAAACAAAAAGGCTATTACAAATGCCTTTGTCGTGGATATGGCAATGGGTGGAAGCACAAATACCGTGCTTCATATGTTAGCCATTGCTAAAGAAGCTGAAGTGGAGTTTGATTTAAATAACATAAATGAAATAGCTAAAAATGTAGCCCACATCGCTAAAATCGCCCCAGCACTAAGTAGTGTGCATATGGAAGATATAAATAGGGCGGGGGGAGTGAGTGCCGTAATGCATGAAGTTGCTAAGAGAAATTCGTCTTTGGGTAATCATTTGATAGATTCTACTCATACTTGTCATTCCGAGCATAGCGAAGAATCTAAAAGTCTAGAATCTAATTCCATTTTATACCTTGATGCTTTAACAATCACAGGTGAGACTTTAGGAGAACGCATAGCAAACGCACAAATTAGCGATACTTCTATCATTCGCACCAATGAAAATGCTTACTCACAAGTTGGAGGGCTAAAGATTCTCTTTGGTAATCTAGCGCAGCAAGGAGCGGTGCTAAAGGTAGCAGCAGTGGCTGAATCTATGAAAGAATTTGCAGGCACTGCCGTATGTTTTAACTCCCAAGAAGAAGCGATTAGAGGAATTGCAGGAGGCAAGGTAAAGGCAGGAAATGTCGTAGTTATCCGCTATGAGGGACCAAAAGGTGGGCCAGGAATGCAAGAAATGCTAAGTCCTACAAGTCTTATTATGGGAATGGGCTTAGGAGAAAGCGTGGCATTAATCACTGATGGACGCTTTAGTGGTGCGACGCGTGGAGCGTGTATTGGACACATAAGCCCAGAAGCAGCTGAAGGGGGACTTATAGCACTCATTGAAGATGGCGATAAAATTGCTATTTCAGTAAGCAAGGGGAGTTTAGAACTGCTTGTGGATTCTAAGATTATAGAATCTCGCAAAGCAAAATGGCAACCGATTAAAAAGGAGATAAAAAGTAAGTGGCTTAAACGCTACTCATTGCTTGTAAGTAATGCAGCAAATGGTGCGGTGCTAAAGACGGAGTTGTAGGTTTTGTATAATTTTTATTTTTTGGGAGTTTCTATGGCAATTTTAGATTGTTTCGTTGCTCTGCTCCTCGCAATAACACCCCTCCCCCCCCCCTTTTTTTTTGTCATTATCATAGCAAATAAAGTTGGCGTAGTGTAGTAGTTATTTAACATACCACAGCACAAACCCTACAAAAATAACAAGTGATAATAAAAATGCACTTAAAAGCCTATTTGTGATTATTGTAGCAATAAAGATAAAGATTAAAAGTGCAAGTTTTACTACATCAATGAGTGCAAAATCACTTATAAGACTTGCTATATCTTTACTAAAAAACGCAGTGGCATACACGATTGCCCCAAGCATTGCCTGTGTGCTATAAGTTAAGAATCTATAAAAAACCCCATCTTGATTACTTAAAAGTGTGCTTTTTGCAAAGAAAAAAGGCACAACACGCAACACAAAAATACTAACAGCAGAAAAGATTAATAAAGCCCAAAAACTCATGCTACACCTCCTCTTTTTCTTTGAATCTCATCAAAAACAACCATAAAAAACCCGATAATAAATGGCAAAATAAGCAAATAATAACTAGGTGCAAGAGCTAGCCCAAAAGGAGCAAGCAAGAATCCTAAAAAGTAAGAATTCACTTCTTTTAAGTTTGGATAATGCTTAGCTGCTAAACCTGTAAATTGCAAAGGAAGCACAAGGGCGATGATTTCTTTTAATTGTGGAGAATTAAGCGATGAGCCTGTCTCATATCCTATGGCAGTGGAGAGAATAGATACTAACCATATAGGTATCCCAAGTCCTACAAAGTAAGCAAATGGGTGAAGACTTGCCTTTTTAAAATAAGAAATACACCCACTAAATACAGAAGGACAAATAATAATACTGCTTAGACTAAGCTTGATGATATTTTGATTTTTAAAATAGGGTGCTAAAGTCGCACTCATAAGCAAGAATCTAGCATTCATAGCTAATATAAGTGGGATTAGTATATAGCCCTCTTTATAGCTTTGCACAAGCAAGAATTGCAAAGGAGTGGAGAATACAAAAAGCGTAGTAGATAGCGTCTCAAAAAAACTTAGAGAATTTGCATAACCATTTGCTCCAATGGAGAGATACAAAAATATAAAAGACACACCAAAAATAGCCGAATCTTTTAATCCATCTATAAAATAATTTTTCACTTTTCTTTCTTGCTATGAAATTTTAATTTTTCTAAAAAATTTTTTAGAAATTTTTTTTAAATTATAATTTTAAGATGTAAAAGTATCATAAAAATATATTATAAGTCAATACAATTTTTTATTTTTAAAATATTTGCTTTAATTTGTTTTTTTAGATTACAATTTTATTTATTAAATGATTAATGTGAAGATTTATAAGTTTTTGCATCTTGCTAGATTTTGTTTGGATTGTCTAGGTGGCTTAGAATACCGATACAAAGCAAGTTGTTTGCTATGATTTATTTATGCAAATCACGCAGTGATAGAGATTATTTCTATAATGATAGAGAGGAGTTTTTACAAAATATGGAGTAACCCAAAGTATCACTGCAAAGCTTTGTAAGAAGCTATGGTAGTCTAATGGATTTATCTTTAAGGGTTGCTCTTTATGGATTTGCACTGCACTTCGTTTGTGGATAACGCTTCGCTTGTATGCTTTGGGCTAAAGCTCTCGCAATGATAAGGCGGGTAGTTTGGGTTTGTGTGTATATCAGTAGATTGCTTCAGCCCTAAAGGGCTTCGCAATGACAAGCAATCATACTAAATTATCTTATAGCTCTAACTGCATTTAAGAGTGCAAGGAGTGCCACGCCTACATCGCCAAAAAGTGCCACCCATAAATTCGCCATTCCAAAAGCCCCTAAAACCATAATCCCCACTTTAACCCCTAATGCAAAGATGATATTCTGCCATAGGATTTTTCTTGTTTTTTGGGCGATACTTAGGGCTTTTGGGATTTTGTTTAAATCATCGTTTAAAATTACAATATCAGCCCCCTCTAGTGCTACATCACTCCCCTTTCCCATTGCAATCCCTATATCGCTTAGGGCTAAAGAGGGTGCATCATTAATCCCATCGCCTACAAAAACAACCTTTTTCCCTTTCTTTCTTTCTTTTTGCAAAATAGATTCTAGTTTTTCTACTTTATCTTTTGGTAAAAGATTGGCAAAGTATTCTTTGATGCCTATTTGCTTAGCTACTTCTTCTACGACACTTTGTTTATCACCACTGAGTATAAAAAGCTCTGAAATTCCCTCTTTTTTGATTTGAAAAATAGAATCTTTAGCCTCTTGCTTAATAGCATCACTAAGTAAGATAAATCCGCAAAGTTTATTATTATAGCTAATAAAAATTTGTGCTTTTTTGTGGTTGTCTTCTTGTAAGTCTATGTTGCAAATTTTGCTTATAAATCTTGCATTTCCTAATGCAATTTGTTTGTCTTCTAGCATCGCACTTATGCCATTTCCTGCGATTTCTTTAATGGAGCTTAGCTCTTGATTAAACTTTGTATAAGGGAGGTTGGAAGAGTTTATGGCTTTTGCTATGGGGTGGTTGGAGTTTTGCTCTAGCAGTTTTGCCACTCCTAAGACAAATTCACTCTTAAAGCCCTCATTTGTAATAATATCCTCTATGATAAGTTCGCCTTTTGTAAGCGTTCCTGTTTTATCAAAGATTATCGCATTGGCATAAAAAAGGGATTCTAAATAGCTTGAACCTTTGATTAAAATCCCCTCTTTACTGGCTCTACCAAGTGAGGCAAAAAAGGTTAGCGGGATAGAAACTACAAGCGCACAAGGACAAGAAACTACTAAAAAAATAATCCCTCTATAAAGCCAAGTATTAAAACTTTCTTTTATTCCAAGCATAAAGCTACTAGGGTGGATAAGCCCAGAATAAAGGGTGGGGAAGATAATAATGCTAAGTGCTAAAAGCGTAACGCAAGGTGTGTAATATCTAGCAAATTTTGTGATAAATTCTTCGCTTTTGCTTTTTTTGCTACTGCCTTCTTCTATGAGTTTGATGATTTTTGAAAAGGCTGAATCTTCATAGCTTTTGGTGGCTTTTAACTGGAGTGTGCCATCAAGATTTATCCCACCTGAGAGCAAACTATCGCCCACCTTTACGCTTTGTGGTAAAGATTCGCCATTTAAGGCAGAATTATCAATACTACTTTCTCCTTTTATGATGATACCATCTGCTGGGATTCTATCTCCTGCATAAAGCACAATAATATCATCTTCTTTAATGTCTTGTGGCTTTTTGGTAGAGATTTCGCCATTTTGCAAGATTTTTGCATTTTCTATCTTTAAAGAGGCAAGACTTTTAATGGAAGCTTTGGATTTTTCTACGATTTTATCTTCTAGTGCTTCTCCTATGCGATAGAAAAACAAAATCGCCACAGCCTCAGCACCATCTCCTATAATCCAAGCACCAAGAGAGGCTAATGCCATAAGGCTATTTTCGTTAAAAAATTCTCGTCTAATAAGCCCTAAAAGTGCTTCTTTTAAGATGCCAAATCCTAAAATAAAATAACAAAAAATATAAAGAATTTCTAAAAATTTAAATTCTAAAGGGATAATTTTAAAATCAATCCCAAGTGTAAATAAATAAAGCAATATCCCAAAATACAAAAGTGGTTTTTGCAGGGAATTTAGTTTTGTATTAGCACAAGAGCCACTAGCACAACAGCATTGTTTTTCCATAAATCTATCCTTTAAATTTCTATTAAATGTTCTAGTCCAAGTTCAATAATTTTTTTAATATGTTCATCATCTAGCTCATAAAACACTTCTTTTCCTTGTTTTTGGTATCTGACAAGCCTAGCTTGACGCAAAATTCTTAGCTGATGAGAGACGGCTGATGGAGAGAGATTAAGACTAGAAGAGATCTCACTCACACAAAATGTGCCCCTTTGTAAAAGGCTTAAAATCAAAATCCTAGAAGAATCCCCAAAAATCTTAAAAAACTCCGCTAAATCATAGAGCAATTCTTCTTTGGGTAAATCTTTAATAGCATTTTTTAAATTTTCTTCTCTTTTTGTGCAAATTTCACAAGTTTCCATAGTAGATAGCCTTAATAATTTTATATATGAATATATGTTCATATAATTATATATAAAATCAAAAATAAAAGTCAAGTGGCTAAGGATTTTTAAGGGCATTGCTACAAGACTTTTTAAGTAATTATGGTGGCTAAAGGGTTGATTTGCATTTGATACTTAATTTGTTGAGATAGTTAAAAAATGCTAGGCATTTTGTTTTAGGATATTATTTTTTTGATAAAAAGTTACATTTTTAAAATAATGGTTTCAAAAGGTTACAATAAATTTAAAAATACTTTTAAAAACTCTTCTAAAACTAAAGAACATTAAAGTAAATTTTGCTTACAATTAGCCATTTTGTTTTTAAAAATAACTTTTTGTAAAAATGCAAAGGAGAAATAGCGATGAAAAAGATTCTTTTATCTTTAGCATTAGTTTGTGGTGTAATGGCAAATGCAGAGGATGTAAAAATAGGTGTTGTTTTGCCTATGAGTGGTGCAGTAGGTGGATTTGGCGAGCTTGGTAAGAGAGGGATTGATCTTGCTTATGAAGCTAAAAGCACTACCAAAAATGGAGATAAAATACAAATAATATTAGTAGATAATAAAAGTGATAAAATAGAATCTGCAAATGCTATGCAAAAGCTTGTTTCTAGCGATAAAGTGAGCGTGGTAATTGGTCCTATGATTTCTACAAATGCACTTGCGATGACAAAAATCGCAGACGATAGTAAAACTCCACTAATCTCTCCTGTGGCTACAAATGATAGGGTAACAAGGGGTAAAAAATATGTTTCAAGAATCTCTTTTGCAGATAGTTTTCAAGGAATTATTGCGGCAAATTTAGCAATTAAAGATTTAGGTGCTAAAAAAGTAGCGATTTTGTTTGATAATAGCAGTGATTATTCTATTGGACTTGCTAAGGCTTTTAGAAAGCAAGTTAAGAAACTTGGAGGTGAGGTTGTGATTGAAACAACAGCGCAAGCAGGAACGCATGATTTTAAAGCACAACTCTCAAGTATTAAAGCAAAAAATCCTGATGTGCTTTATTTGCCTATTTATTATACAGAAGGAGCTTTGATTGCTTCTCAAGCACAGCAATTAGGATTAAAAGTTCCTACTATTGGTGGTGATGGGCTTACTTCTAATAAAATCTTCTTTGAAATTGCAAAAGAAGCAGGTGAGGGCTATATGGTAACAGATTATTACTCCACAAGCTCTAAGCAAACGCCAGAGGGTGAGAAGTTTATCAAAGCTTATCAAGATAAATATAAAGAAGAAGTAAGCACATTTAGTGCAATGCTTGCTGATGCTTATGGTGTAGCAGTGCAAGCGATTGAACAATGTGGCGCTAAAGATAAAGAATGTATTAATGATAAGATTAGAAATGTAAAAGATTATGAGGGGATTAGTGGTAAATTCTCTCTTAACAATGGTGAGGCGATTAGAAGCGCTGTTATCAATGAAGTTAAAGGTGGAAAATTGGTGTATAAAACCACCATTGAACCTTAATTAAGGTAGGATATTGGATAGTTTAACTTTCTTTCAGCAATGTATTAATGGTTTGAGTTTGGGCAGTATGTATGCCCTTATTGCTATTGGCTATACTATGGTGTATGGCTGTTTGCGACTTATTAATTTTGCACACGCAGATATTATGATGGTGGGGGCTTTTGCAAGTTTTTTTGCAATGAGTTCTTTTGGGCTTCCTTTTTATGCATCTGCGATTTTGGCTGTGCTTATTTGTATGGTGCTTGGAATAGGGATTGATAAAGTTGCTTATATGCCTTTGCGTTCAGCCCCTAGAATCTCTATGCTAATTACTGCAATAGGTGTGAGCTTTTTTTTAGAAAATCTTTTTAGTGTTACTTTTGGTTCTTCGCCGACTGCTTATGAAGCACCTGCTTTCTTTTCACAAAATCTTCAGTTTTTTGGGCTGAATTTTATGTCTATTACTCTTATTATTCCTGCTGTAACACTTATTTTGCTTGTAGTGCTTTTGCAGTTCCTTTATAAGACTAAGCAAGGTATGGCAATTAGAGCTACAGCATTTGATATTAATACTGTGCGTCTTATGGGGATTAATGTGAATAATATCATAGCACTTGTATTTGCAATAGGAAGTATTTTAGCAGGAATTGGTGGGATTTTTTATGCGATTTCTTATCCTACAATCACTCCTTTAATGGGCGTTCTTATAGGGTTAAAAGCATTTGCAGCTGCAGTTTTAGGGGGTATTGGAAGTGTAGGAGGTGCCGTTTTAGGTGGTTTTATTTTGGGATTTACCGAGATTATGGTGGTAGCATTTTTCCCAGAATTTAGCGGATATAAAGATGCTTTTGCATTTTTATTTTTGATACTTGTATTGCTTTTCCGTCCTGTTGGGATTATGGGTGATTGGCGTTTAGAAAAAAGTAGATTTTAAGGAAAGTGTATGGGAAAATTACAGAAAATTTATCAATCAAATTCTATGGGTTCTACCTTAGGCTTTCATCTTTTTATCTATTTTTGTATGATTGTATTTTTGTTTGCATCGCAAACTTTTTTTAATGATTATTCTTTAAGGATTCTTAATACCATTCTTATTTTTGTAATTTTAGCTGTAAGTTATAATCTTATCAATGGAGTTACAGGACAGCTTTCTTTGGAGCCTAATGGATTTGTCGCGGTGGGTGCATACATTACAGCACTTATGCTACTAGGAGAAGATTTAAAGTGGGATATGTTTCAAGAAGCAGATCCGCATCCTTTAGTGCTTATGATGAGTTCAGAGCTACTTCCTGCATTACTCCTTAGTGGGGGGGTTGCCGCACTTTTGGCAGTATTATTATCTTTCCCTGTTTTTAGAGTAAGGGGCGATTATCTAGCGATTGTTACTTTAGGATTTGGTTTTATTATTAAGATTGTAGCGACAAATAGTCCTGAATTTACAAATGGTGCTATTGGTTTAAATGATATTCCAAATAATTCAGATAGTATTGTAAAAGGTATTGAAAGTTTACTACTCTCTTTAAGTCAAGCGGGGTTTATGCCTGAATTTTTAAAATCAGCTTTTAGCTATGTGCATCAGCATTCTTTTAGTAATGGGGCTAATATCACAGTATTATTTTGGAGTGGGATTTTAGCGGCTGTTTCTGTGATTTTGATTTTGCAAATCGTGTATTCAAAATATGGACGCGCAATGAAAGCAGTAAGAGATGATGAAGATGCAGCCATCGCTATGGGGATAAATACACTTAAAATTAAAACTTTTGCTTTTTCTACGAGTGCCTTTTTAGAGGGTGTTGGTGGAGGATTGATGGCGGTTATGCTAACTACGATTGATCCTAAAATCTTTGGCTTTGAGCTTACCTTTCAGCTTCTTATTATTATTGTTTTAGGGGGGCTTGGTAGCACAAGTGGAGCAATTATTGGTGCGATTTTGGTAGTTGGCGGTGGAGAATGGCTTAGATTCTTAGATCAGCCTTTAGTTTTCTTTGGAGAAGATTTTGGCTCTTATCCGGGTTTAAGAATGGTGTTTTTCTCTGTGATTTTAGTGATAATTATGCTTTTTGCGCGTGAGGGAATTATGGGCAAAAAAGAGATTTGGGATTTAAATCCTACAAGAAGATTTTCTTTTTTAAAGGGAGGTAGATAGTGTCTCCTTTATTGCAATTAGAGAATGTAAGCATTCAGTTTGGTGGATTAAAAGCGATTGATAATGTAAGTTTTTTTATTAAGGAAAAGGAGATATTTGGTCTAATTGGACCCAATGGCGCAGGAAAAACTACGATGTTTAATATCATCACTGCAAATTATAAGCCCACAAGTGGAAAAGTTACTTTTATGGGTAAAAATATCTCAAAATATAAGCCAAATACGATTGTGAATTTAGGTATAGCAAGGACTTTTCAAAATATTAGACTTTTTTCTTCTATGAGTGTGCTAGAAAATGTATTGATAGGTTTTCACAATGAAGCAAGATACACATTTTTTGAAGCGGTTTTTAGAGTAGGAAGATTTTTTAAAGAAGAAAAAAGGGTAAAGCAAAAAGCAATAGAGCTTTTAGAGTATCTAGGATTACAAGATTTTATTCATTTACCCGCAGATTCACTAAGCTATGGTAATAGTCGTAAGGTAGAAATCGCAAGAGCCTTAGCGACTGATCCTAAGTTGCTTTTGCTAGATGAACCAGCAGCAGGAATGAATCCAAAAGAAACTGAAGAGCTTTGCGAGTTAATTTTTAAAATGAAAAAAGATTTTAATTTGAGTGTGATGCTTATTGAACATGATATGCCTTTTGTGAATAAATTATGCGATGAAGTTTTGGTGCTAGATTATGGTAAGAAGCTTTTTAGTGGAAAGCCTCAAGATGCCATTAACAATAAAGAAGTAATTGCAGCATATTTAGGAGATTATTATGTTGAGAGTTGAGAACCTAGAAGTGCATTATGGGCTTATTGTAGGCTTAAAGGGGATAGATTTTCATATTGAAGAGCATGAAATTATCACGCTTATTGGAAGTAACGGTGCAGGTAAAACTTCTACTTTAAATGGCATTGTCCATAGCGTAAAGACAAAGGGTAAGGTACGTTTTTTTGGTGCAAATATTTCTAATGTCCCTACACATAAGATTATTCAAAGGGGTATTGCACTTGTTCCAGAAGGTAGAAGAGTTTTTACAAACTTGAGTGTAGATGAGAATTTGCGTATGGGCGCATACAATAATGATGAAAATTTTGAAGTAATGAAAGACAAAATGTATCGTCTTTTCCCTAGACTAAAAGAGCGTTATAAACAAATGGCAGGAACTATGAGTGGGGGAGAGCAACAAATGCTAGCGATTGCTAGAGCACTCATGAGTGAACCAAAACTTTTGATGTTAGATGAGCCTAGTTTGGGATTAGCACCTAAGGTTGTTGGAGAACTTTTTGAGATTATTACAAATTTAAAAGATAATGGAATTACGGTGCTTTTAGTGGAGCAAAATGCCTTTGCAGCACTTAAGATAGCAAATAGGGCTTATGTGCTAGAAAATGGTAAAATCACAATGCATGATAGCGCACAAAATATTTTAAAAGATCCTGAGATTAAAAAACGCTATTTGGGTGGTTAAATATAAATTTAGTTTTTTGAGTAAAAGGCGATTTTTAAAGGCATTTGTATTTTAAGAAAATATTTGTTAGAATCAGTAGTTTAACAATTTAATTTTTGGAGTAAGAGCAAGATGAGCTTGAAAGTAAATAGAATAGATAGTGCTAATGCAAGTGCAGAAGCGAAAATCCCACAAGAGCTACTAGATAAGAAACTAGAAAATGTTGCAAAAACTGCTAGTAAAAATTTAAAAATTGATGGTTTTCGTAAAGGACATGTTCCAGTAGCAGTGGTAAAAGCTCGTTATGGAGAGAGATTAGAAGAGGACGCACAAAGAGAATGTGTGCAAGATTTATTAAAAGATATTTTAAAAGAGTTGAATTTAGAACCAAGTGCTTTAATTGGCGATCCTAGAATCACAAAATTTGACAAAAAAGAGGATGGGATTGAAATACAAATTGAGCTTAGCTTGACACCTAATATTGAGCTTGGCGATTTAGAAAAATGTGTGCCAGAAGTAAAAGTGCTAGAGGTTAGCGAAGAAGATATTGCTAAGAGATTAGAAGATATTGCAAGTGCTAGAGCACCTTTGGTGGGCATTAAAGATGCAAGACGCAAACTAAAAGAAGGTGAATTTGCAAAGATTGACTTTGAAGGCTTTGTGGATGGCGAAGCGTTTGAGGGCGGAAAAGCAGAAGGGTATCTTTTACAAATTGGTAGCAAGTCTTTTATAGAAGGTTTTGAAGATCAGCTTATTGGTATGAAAGTAGATGAAGAAAAAGAAATCAATGTAACTTTCCCAGAAAATTATCAAGCTAAACATTTAGCGGGAAAACCTGCAATGTTTAAAGTAAAGTTGCATGAGATTCAAACAAAAGGCAAAATAGAAATTGATGATAATTTTGCTAAGACACTTTTGCCTGAAGTTAAAGATGCAAATGTAGAAACTTTAAAAGAAAAGATTAAAGAGCAAATCGCTAAAGAAAAAAAGCAACATCTCTATAATACAGAGCTTAAAGAAAAGCTTATCAATAATCTTGATGCAAATATTAATTTTGACTTACCAAAACTCATTGTAGAGCAAGAAATGGATTTAGTGTTTAGAAATACATTTATGGCATTAAGCAAAGAAGAGCAAGAAAAACTTGCTAAAGATACAGAAGCTCTAAAAGCTAAACGCGAAGAGCAAAGAGAAAATGCACAAAAAAGTGTAAAAATTACATTCATTGTAGATGCGATTGCTAAAAAAGAGGGTATTAATATCCCTGATAATGAAGTGATTAATACTATCTATTATGAAGCAATGGCTATGGGTCAAGATCCTAAAGCAATGCTAGAATACTATAAGAATAATAATCTAATTCCAGCAGTCAAAATGGCAATGCTAGAAGATAGAATCCTTACTAATTTACTTGATAAGTTGGCAAAATGAGCTATTATGTTCCCGTAGTTATTGAAAAAACAGGGCGTGGAGAGCGAAGCTATGATATTTACTCTCGCCTTTTGAAAGATAGAATTGTTATGCTAAGTGGAGAGATTAATGATGTGGTGGCATCTTCTATCGTAGCACAATTACTCTTTTTGGAAGCAGAAGATCCCCAAAAAGATATTTATCTTTATATTAATTCTCCGGGTGGTGTGATTACGAGTGGTTTTAGTATTTATGATACGATGAATTACATCAAACCTGATATTTGCACTATATGTATAGGACAAGCAGCTTCTATGGGAGCATTTTTGCTAAGTTGCGGAACAAAAGGCAAAAGATATTCCTTGCCCCATTCTAGAATTATGATTCATCAGCCATTAGGCGGTGCTAGAGGGCAAGCAAGCGATATTGAAATACAAGCAAAAGAAATTTTAAGAATGAGAGAAATTCTTAATAAAATTTTGAGTGAAAACACGCAACAGCCCTTAGAAAAAATTGCAATAGATACAGATAGAGATTTTTTCATGGACGCACAAGAAGCTAAGGCATATGGGCTTATTGATAATGTGCTAACTAAAAGTTTAAAATAATTTTTGAGGTTTTGAGATGGCAAATGATTTTGGTTCTTTTTCAGAATTAGAAAGTTTTCAAACAGGAGGCTTTGAGGGGAGTGAAGAAGCCATAGATTTTGAAAAGAATTTGCCATCTTTTGGTTCTTTTGAGGAAGCAGAAGTAAGTGATTTTCATGCAGAAAATTCACATAAAACTTTAGAGAATCCTTCTATAAAAGATATACAAGGCTATGCACAAGAAGTTCTAAATATAATGCTTCAAGGTGGCATTCCCCCAACACCAGCAAATTATAGAATTTATTTTGAAAAAATGCTTGATGGAAACTCTAAAGAAATCCAAGAAGAAGCGGGAGAGATTTTAGAGAAAGAACAAACAAATATTAAAAAACAAATTGCCCTTGAAACAAAAGTTTTACAAAATAATCAAGCAGTTTCTAGTGTATTAAAAACAATCGCTTCTTTATATAAAAATCTCACTCTTTTACAAAGCGTTTTGCAAAAACGCATTAAAGAAACAAATTCCGTGCAAAATGCAAATATTTTACAAAATTTAATTATAGTTTTTGAGCAAGAATTACAAAAAATTGCCAAAGTGATTGAAGGGCAGATTGTAGAAACAAAAGAATGCTATGACCATTGCTTAAACCTTATGCAAAGCATTGAAGAAGAAGCAGTTTTCAATCTTGTTTATAGTGTTTTTAATCTCCGTTATTTACAAAGCAAGATGGCTTATGAACTAGAAGAGATGAAAAAGATAAGATACAAATCCTCTTTAGTCTTAATTAAAACTGCAAAGAACCTTGATGAAGTTACGAAACAGAAAAAAAATCACATTCTTATCAATAAAGGAGTGGCAAAGATACTCAAAAAAGCAACCACAAGAGTAGATGTGATAGCGTATTGCGAGGGGGGAATCTTTGCTGTGCTTTTAAGCCATAGTGACAAAGAGAGTGCAAAACGCTTTGCCAATAAAATTTCTGAGATGATAGGAGCTACAAGTGTATTCTTAGAAGAAGAGGAAGTTACGCTTGGCATTAATTGTGGGATTTTAGAGCTAAATTCTACACTTAATTTTAAGGATGCTATGAAAAATGCTAATGAGGCATTGAAAAAAGCTATACAAAACAATGTTTCTTATGTATGTTATGGAGAAAAATAATGTTAGAGATTATTACTTATCCAAACCCACTTTTAAGACAAATTTCTAGCAAAGTAGAGAAATTTGATGCAGAGCTACATAAGCTTTTAGATGATATGTATGAAGCAATGCTTTTTAAAAATGGTGTTGGAATTTCAGCCATTCAAGTTGCAAAACCCATAAGGGCTTTGCTTATTTGTATCCCAGATGAGGAAGGTAACCAAAATAAAGAGGATTTATTAGAAGTGATTAATCCAGAAATTTTGGATAAAGAGGGTGAGATTTCTTTTAATGAGGGTTGTTTATCTGTTCCGGAGTTTTATGAGGATGTAAAACGCTTTAAAAAAGTTACAATCAGCTATCAAAACCGCTATGGAGAGCCACAAAAAATAGAAGCACAAGATTATCTAGCGGTGGCTTTTCAGCATGAAATTGATCATTTAAATGGTATTTTATTTGTGGATAAACTTCCTATCTTAAAACGCAAGAAGTTTGAAAAAGAATTAAAGAAAAAGAAGAAGCTTTAAAAGCTAAGTTATGTCAAAAAATCTATATTGTGCCACGATGGAGGGCATAGAAGCAAAAGTCGTGGAAGTGGAGGTAAGCTTTACCAAAGCTCTTCCATCTTTTCAAATTACAGGTTTAGCAGGTAATGCTATCCAAGAAGCTAAGCAAAGGGTGCAATCCTCGCTTTTAATCAATGAGTTTAAATTTCCTCCGCTTAAAATTACTCTCAATCTTTCTCCAGCAGATTTGCCAAAGCAAGGAAGTTTTTATGATTTGTCTATTGCGCTTGCTATTGTTTTAGGAGAAGATAAAGAAAGCAAAATCAAGCAAAGTTTAGAAGAAACGACAAACAATGAAAGCAAAAAAGCACAAGTTAGGGAGCAATGGTTTGCGTTTGGTGAGTTAGGGCTTGATGGCAGGGTGAAAAATACTGATTCTATTTATCCGCTCATCCTTTCTCTTTTGAGTAAAACGCAGTATCAAGAAGCTTTCTTTTTGTTGCCAAAAGAAGCTAAAGAATTTTATTCTAAAATCCCTCATTTAAAAGCATATTATATAGAAACGCTCCAAGAGGGAGTGGAGATTTTAAAAAGTCCTAGTGAGGCAAAATTAGGAGATGAGAGCCACTTAGAATTTGAAAATTTTGAAATTTTGGGAGAGAGATTTTATTATCTTTGTGAATTTCCTTTGGATTTTAGTGAAGTCATAGGGCAAGAGAGGGCAAAGAGGGCTGCCCTAATTAGTGCATGTGGTTTTCATAATATTTTATATGAGGGCAGTGCAGGGAGTGGCAAAAGTATGATAGCCAAAAGAATCCCTTTTATTTTACCACCCTTGAAATTAGAAGAGATTTTGCAGATTGCCTCCCATACGCTAAAGCTCTCTCCTTATCGTCCTTTTATTAGTCCGCATAATAGTGCAACTAAAGCAGCAATTTTGGGAAGTGCGATAGCAAATTCTATTAAATTTGGAGAGATTGCGCGTGCAAATTTGGGTGTGTTGTTTTTTGATGAATTGCCCCATTTTTCAAAAAATATTTTAGAGTCTTTAAGAGAGCCTTTACAAAATTATGAATTTTGCATTTCGCGTCTTCATGCTAAAGTCACTACTCCTACAAATTTTATGTTTGTGGGTGCGATGAATCCGTGTCCTTGCGGAAATCTTTTGAATCCTAAAAAGTCTTGCAGATGCACGGAAAAAGAAATTAATGCTTATAAGAATAAAATTTCAGAGCCTTTTTGGGATAGGATTGATTTAGTGGTGCAAATGCAAGAAGGTGATGAAAGTAAAGATAGGATAACTTCTAAAAGTCTGCAAGAACAAGTTTTGAGAGCCTTTAAAAGACAAAAGCAAAGGGGGCAAAGCTGCTTTAACTCTAGGCTGGAAGGCGAAGAGTTTGAACGATTTTGTAGGCTTGATACAGAGGGAGAGAAGATAATGCAAATGGCGCAAGAGCGTTTTTTGCTGTCTTTGCGTAGCAGGGCAAAAGTTTTGCGTGTTGCTAGAAGTATAGCAGATTTAGATGGCAGTATCTCTATAAATAAGGAGCATTTGCTAGAGGCACTTAGTTTCCGTAAAATTAACTAAAACTAGAACTTATCAAAAAGTTTTAAAAAAATCATGATTATTTCTTTAAAGAGATATTAAAATTAGTAGGTAAAATTATTTTTAGATTTGCAATCTATTTGTTGTGATTTACTTGTGCAGAATTTGCAAGGACACATAAAAGCCTAATTATAGGCTTTTTTTGGCTTCCTCTAATCTTTCTTTTTCGGAGATATTTTGTGCTAGATTGTCCCATCTTAGTTTTGTGCCTCCTAAAATATGAAAGTGGATATAGGGTATCTCTTGTCCCCCATCAATGCCGATGTTGCTAATGAGGCGATAACCGCTTTTATCTAATCCTACTTCTTTTGCAACCTGTTGGATAAAGCTTGTGAAACCTACCATTGCATCGGGAGCTATTGTTTGAAAGTCTTTATAAAATTTTTTAGGGATTACTAGAATGTGAATGGGGGCTTTAGGTGCAATATCATGAAAAGCTAAAAAATCATCATTTTCTAAAACTTTGTTGCAAGGAAGTTCTCCTTTTATAATTTTTTCAAATACAGTCATAAGATTCCTTTGTGTTTTAATGGATAAAGTGAAATTTTATCCTTAGTTTTTGTAATTATATTATATAACTTAAGTTAAGTAAATCTTTTTCTTACTATAATCACAAAGTTACTTTACAAAAAATTAGGATATTGAAGGTGAAAGAAATATTTACGCAAATCAAAGAAGCCTCTACTCTTGCAAAGCTAGAGGAGATTAGAATCTCTCTTTTGGGTAAAAAAGGGAGCTTAACAGCAAGTTTTAGTGCTTTAAGGGATTTAGGTGAAGAGGAAAGAAAACAAAAGGCAAAAGAGTTAAATTTACTCAAGTTAGAAGTAGAAAAGGCACTTAGTGATAAAAAAGAAGCTTTGAGCTTTTTAGAGCTTCAAGCAAAACTAGAACAAGAAAAAATTGATGTTAGTCTTTTTACGCCTTCAAGTTTGAGGGGCTCTATTCACCCAGTAATGCTTATGATGGATAGAATTGTAGAATATTTTACTTCTATGAATTTTTCGCTAGAAATGGGACCCCTGGTAGAAGATGATTTTCATAATTTTGAAGCATTAAACTTACCAAAATATCACCCAGCAAGAGATATGCAAGACACTTTTTATTTTAAAGATGGGAAGCTTTTACGCACGCATACTTCTCCTGTGCAAATTAGAACAATGGAAAGTCAAAAGCCACCCATCCGTATGATTTGCCCTGGAAGTGTTTTTAGATGCGATTATGATTTAACCCATACTCCTATGTTTCATCAAGTAGAGGGCTTAGTGGTGGAAGAGGGGAGCGATAGTGTGAGTTTTGCAAATTTAAAATTTATTTTAGAGGACTTTTTAAAATATATTTTTGGGGAAGTAAAGGTGCGATTCCGCTCAAGCTTCTTTCCTTTCACAGAGCCAAGTGCTGAAGTAGATATGAGCTGTATTTTTTGTGGAGGAAGTGGGTGTAGAGTTTGCTCACATACGGGCTGGTTAGAGGTTTTAGGCTGTGGCTGTGTGGATAATAATGTCTTTAGGGCAGTGGGTTATGAGAATGTAAGTGGATATGCCTTTGGTATGGGGGTTGAGCGGTTTGCAATGCTTGCTTATAGTGTGCCAGATTTAAGGGCATTTTTTGAAAGTGATTTAAGAATTTTGGAGCAATTTAAATGAAATTTACAAGAAGTATTATAGAAGAGATCATTCCTTTAAATGGAATTTCATCACAAGAAATTTGTAGCACTTTAAATAAAATAGGACTAGAAGTTGAATCTTTTAGCACCTTGAAGGCTCCTAAAAATGTCGTTGTGGGAAAGATACTTGAATGTGTGAAGCACCCTGATGCAACAAAGCTTAATGTGTGTCAAGTGGCTATTGGTGGCAAAGAGGGTGCATATGAAGTGCGACAGATTGTATGTGGAGCAAAAAATGCCAAAGAGGGTTTATATGTCGCAGTGGCATTAGAGGGTGCAAATTTACCACAAATTACCATTAAAAAGGCTACTTTAAGAGGAGTTGAGAGCTGTGGTATGCTTTGTTCTACAAGCGAACTTGGCTTCCCTGCTGTTAATGATGGAATTATGGAGCTAGATTCTAGCCTAGGGGATTTAATCATAGGAAAAGAGCTAAGTGAGTATGCAGTCTTTAATGATGAAGTGTATGAAGTGTCTATCACGCCAAATCGTGGCGATTGTATGAGTGTATATGGGATAGCAAGGGATATTAGCGTTGCTTTTGAATTAGAGCTTAATAAGCCAAAGTCCAAAGAGAGTGAAAATGCTCCTGGAATTGGAAGAGTTTTGCAAGTAATTTTGCAAGATAAAAAAGAAAGCTCCCTAGCTTATCGTGCCTTAGAGAGTTCTTGCGCTAAAATCCCTCTTAAGTTTTTATTATTTTTGGGGTTTAATGAAGCGCTTGGAGCGGGGTATTTAAGTAACCTTAGTTCTTTGTGTATGCTTTATACTGGAGTAATTTTAAATGCGTATCCCCAAAGTTTTTGTCAAATTCGTGATAAGGCAGAACAAGAGCGCGTGGTATTAAGTATCAAAAAAGATGAAAAAGGCTTTGAGAGTGTTTATAATGGCGAAGCAAAGCTTTCTACTATTGGTTTAGAAGCAAATACAGAGGAATTAAATGGAAGTTGTGGAAAAGATTTTATTATTTTGGAAGCGAGTTATATTCCTCCTCATATTATTGCACAAAGAGTGCTAGAAACCAAAGCAAAAACAAATCTTAAAATCTTTCAACGCACATCACGCGGAAGCAATCCGGATTTGAAATTGGCATTTGATTTTTTAAGTGATAAAGTTATAGATCATCAAAGCACTCTTTTTTTTACAGATTGGCATGACTTTATAGAATTACCACAAGTAAATCCTATCACAATTGATATTTTAAGGGCTTCTAAGGTAGTAGGCGTGGAGCTAGAACGCTCACAAGTTGCAAATCTCTTAAAACGCTTAGAATTTAAAGTGGAGATTCCAAACGATGAAAATTTGCTTGTGGTAACACCTCCATTTTTTAGGCACGATATTGTAAGCTATCAAGATGTATTAGAAGAAATCATTCGTTTTGTAGGGATCGATAGTGTACCTAGTGCTCCTCTTGACTTTATTCAAAGCAATAAACTTAACCCATCGCATAATCTTTATTATCAAAAAAGAGAATATGCTAAAAAAGCAATAGGGGTAGGATTTAATGAAGTTATACATTTTGTATTTGGAAGTAAGGAAAAGTTCCAAAAATATGGCTTTAAAACACTAAGAGAGGATTTGGAGCTACTAAACCCTATTACAAATGATTTAAATACTTTACGCCCTACGATGATTGTGGGGCTTGTAGAAGCAGCATTGCGTAATCATAATAATGGCTTTAATGCAGTTTCTTTAATGGAGATTGGCTCTGTATATGATGAAAATCGCAACGAAAGTGTTAAAATCGCATTTTTGCAAAGTGGATTTTTAAAAGAGGAGCGTTATCCTCATGCAAAAGGGCTTCAAGGGGAATTTTATACTTTTGCAGATAGGGTTTCACGCGTGATCGGAGATTTTAGACTAGAAGAGAATCCTAATTGCAATGAGGATTTGTTTCACAAAGGACAATGTGCTAAGATACTAAAGAATGAAAAAGAAGTAGGTATTATCTCTAAGCTTCATCCTAAAGTATCTAAAGAGCTTGGAATAGAAGATGTTTTTGTTTGTGAAATTGCATTAGAAAATTTAAGCTTGCAACCATTAGAAGTTAAAATGTATTCTAAATACCAAAAAACCATTAGAGATTTAAGTGTGTTAGTAGATAAGCAAATCCCTTATTACAAGTTACAACAAGCCATTCAAGCTTTAGAGATTGAAGAGATTGTAAGTAGTTATCCTCTTGATGTTTATAAAGAAGAAAGCTTGGGGGATAAGATTAGCTTAACAATTCGCTTAGAATTACAATCTAATCATAAAACTTTAGAGGAAAAAGATATTGTAGAAATTACTAGCAAAGTTTTAGAATGCCTAAAAGATAAATTTAAAGTAGAGTTAAGATGACGATAAGTATAGCACCCACAAAACATTTTCATCTTGATTCAAGCTCGATAGCTCCTGATAAGTCTATTTCACATAGATGTGCTATTTTTTCTTTGCTTTGTGAAAAGCCTTCTTTTGTGGAAAATTACCTTTTAGGGGAGGATACGCTAAATTCTCTAAAAATTGCTCAAAAGCTTGGATTAAGCGTTAAAGAGCACACAAAAGGCTTAGAATTAATCCCTCCAAAAAATGGCATAGAAGAACCCAAAGAAATCTTAGAATGTGGCAATGCAGGGACAGCAATAAGGCTCTATATGGGGCTTTTAAGCGCTCAAAAAGGACTTTTTGTATTAAGCGGAGATGAATATTTAAATGTGCGTCCTATGGGAAGAGTGGCTAAGCCACTAAGCAGTATAGGTGCTACAATTTATGGTAGAGAAGAGGGGAAATATGCTCCCATTGTGATTGTTGGGAATCCTAATTTGCAAAACTTTACCTTTAAAAGTCAAATTCCAAGTGCACAGGTAAAATCTGCACTGATTTTAGCAGGGCTTTTTGCCAAGGAAACAAGCTTTTATTATGAAGAGGAGCTTAGTCGCGATCACACAGAAAAAATGCTTTGTGGTATGGGTGCAAAAATACAAAGTGAAATTTCTAATACAGAAGTGAAGATTAAAATCACTCCCTTAAAAGAAAAGTTAAAAGCTTTAGAGATTAAAGTTCCAAGCGATCCATCAAGTGCTTTTTTCTTTGCGGTGGCGATTGCTATCACTCCAGATTCTAGCGGTGTTTTAAGAAATGTGTTGCTAAACCCTACAAGGATTGAAGCTTTTAAAATTTTAGAAAAAATGGGTGTGCAAATAGAGTATAAAATCACACAAAGTGCTTATGAAGATATCGGTGATATTTATTTAAAAGCACCTCTTAAATTGCAAAGTGTGGAGGTTAGCTCCAAGATTTCTTGGCTGATTGATGAGTTGCCCGCTCTTGCTATTGCTATGGCTTGTGCAGAGGGAGAAAGTATCGTAAAAAATGCAAAAGAGCTAAGAGTAAAAGAGTGTGATCGCATTGTAGCGGTGGTGGAAAACCTAAAGAAATGTGGAATTGAAGCAAAAGAGCTTGAAGATGGCTTTAGTATTATAGGGGGTGAATTTAAAAAAGCAGAAGTTGTAAGTTTTGGCGATCATAGAATTGCTATGAGCTTTGCTATTGCGGGGTTGAAAAGTGGTATTTGTATAAAAGATGCAGAATATATTAATATTTCTTTTCCTAATTTTTTAAATATTTTAAAAGAAATTACAACACTAGAAGAGAAAAATTAAAAGATAGGGAAAATATGGAAGTAAAATTAGCAAAAAATTATGGCTTTTGTTTTGGGGTAAGGCGTGCAATAAAGCTTGCTGAAAGTAAGCCAAATAGTATTACTCTAGGGCCACTTATCCACAATGCAAAAGAAATTGAGCGCTTGAGGGAAAATTTCAATGTAGTGGTGAATGAAAATATAAAAGAAGTAAAGCCTAATCAAGAGGTGATTATAAGGACACATGGAATTACTAAAAGTGATTTAGAGGAGTTAAAAAAGATAACTCCTAATATTACAGATGCTACCTGTCCTTTTGTAACCAAACCTCAAGAAATTTGTGAGAAAATGAGTAATGAGGGCTATCAAATTATTATTTTTGGTGATGCAAAACATCCTGAAGTTAAGGGGGTGATGAGCTATTGCAAAAACGAACCCATAGTGATTGATAAATTAGAAGCATTAAAAGGGGTGAAGATTTTAGATAAGGTTGCACTCATTTCACAAACCACTAAAAATGTGGAAATATTTTTAAAAATTGCTGACTTTTTGATACCGCAATGCTCGGAATGTCGCGTGTTTAATACGATTTGCAATGCGACATTTGATAATCAAGATTCCGCTAGAAGTTTGGCTAAAGAGGTGGATGTTATGGTGATTGTTGGGGGTAAAAACTCTGCAAATACCAAGCAACTCTATAATATTTCTAAGGAATTTTGTGAAGATTGTTATTTGATTGAAGAAGCACAAGAGCTAGAAGAATCTTGGTTTTTAGGTAAGAAGATTTGTGGTGTGAGTGCGGGAGCTTCTACTCCAAATTGGATTATTGATAAAGTGGTAGAACGCTTGAAAAGTTTTAATGATTCTTAAAAATGCCACAAAAATTCACAAATTTTTATAAAATAAAAATAATTATTTTATAAAAATTATTATTTTCTTTAAAGTATGCTAGAATAAAAGTATATTTTATAAACAAAGGAAATAAGATGAGAAAATTCTTAAAAATTTCGGCGATTGTTGCTATGCTTAGTTTGCCTGCGTTAGCTACTCCTTATGCTTTGGATAATGCAAATTCTAAAGTGGATTTTAAAGTATCCCATTTAAAACTTACAAAAGTAGATGGAAAATTTACAAAATTTAGTGCAGTGATTGACTATGATGAGGGTAAAAAAGCTTTAAATACATTTGAGGGTAGTGTGGATATTGCTTCTGTGGATACTGCAAGTAAGCAAAGAGATGATCATTTAAGAGCGCCTGATATTTTTGATGTTGCAAAATATCCTGCGATGACTTTTAAAATGACTAAAATGGAAGCGGGTAAAATTTATGGTAATCTTACTATTAAAGATAAAACAAAAGAAGTGGTTTTTAGTGGAACTCCAAAGTTAGAGGGGAAAACTTTAAAAATCAATGCAACCACAAAAATTAAGCGTTCTGATTTTGGTGTAGTTTGGGAATCTAGCTTAAAAGACAGCCTTGTAGGCGATGAAGTGGAGATTATTCTCACTCTAAGTGCAAACGCACAATAATAAAGCCTTTTTTGGCTTTTTATCCCGCAATTTCCTCTAAATTTAAATTCTAACTTTTAATATTTTTTAATAATGGTGTTTGCAATTCAAGACTAATCAAGTTTAAAAGAGTGTTTGTAGTTTTGTAAAATTGCTTTATAACACCTAATCTTTTTTAATCAGTGCTTCACTGATTTTAGCCACTTTTGGGATAATAATAAAAGCCACTATAAAGGCAGCCACCCAAGCTTTTGGGAAGCTATGAATTAGCCATTGTGAGAGAAAATCTTTACTTAGCCCAAGATTTAAATAAGTAATAATCCCAGACATCATAAAACTCATAGTAAAACTCATAAGAGTTGTAAAAATGAGTCGGTAGAATTTTCTAGGAAACATTAAAATCTATATCCTACACCCGCTAAACCGATATGGTATCGCTCATCAAAGAAACCAATATCATCTCCATAGTTTCCATAAAGATAGCTAGCAAATACATAGAAATTATTAAAGCCAAAAATATCTTCACGCGTTAGTGTAAGATCTAGTTTGATAACATCCGTTTCTCTTTTTTTGTCAAAAATGATGTTTTTATCATCATAGTTTCTTTTGCCATATTCAAAACCAGCTTTTGCATAAGTTTTATCATCAAAGATTTTACTGCTAGCTTTAAGCTTTATTCCATAGCTATCATAGCTTTCAGCGCCTCCTTTAGCATCTTTGAAATCATAAAAAGCCCCAATGCTGTATCCTTTGTATCCGTATCCAATTTCAAATTCATTTAAATAACCATCTCTTTTTAGGCTTTCTGCTAGAACTTCTTTATCATAATCGTCTTTTGCAAAAGTATAATTTCCATAAACTTTGCTATTTTCTCCAAATCTAAAAGTATGCCCGATTCTTCCACCGATTTGATAACGATCTACCACTTCTCTATCTACATTAAGCTGGTAAGGGTTTGCATAAGCCTCTTCGCCAAAAGCACTTACTAAAGCAATTTCAGTAGTGTTAGCACCATAATTAAAAGCATATCCTGCACTAAGTCCGCTAATATCGCGTCCATTGTAGTTTTTTAAGAAGATTTTATCTTCCCCTCTAATGCCTTTATAGTATAAATCAAGCCCTACAAAAATTGTCCCATCATTGCTTTTGTGTGTATCATTATAACTTCCGATTTTTCTTGCATCGTTTGCAGGATTGATGTTACTCTTTAAACTTCTTGCACCGCCTCCTAAACTGATACTTCCCCCAAATCCATCGTGCTCAAATTCATTTGCATTAGCATTTATTAAAAGAACACTCGCTACAAGAGAGCCCATAATTATTTTATTTAACATAAAATCTCCTAATTGAGTAATAAAAATTTTAAAAAGCGGAATTTTATTCTTTTAATCTTTAAAAGATATTAAATTTGATTTTTATATTTATTTGGTAGAATATGGTAAATTCATAAAAAAGAATTTAAAAAGTATCAAAATAAAAAGTGTGATTATTTTATGGAAATTTCTATTTTATCTAATATTGAATCTTTACCCCCACTTCCAAAAGTTATTACCCAGCTTCAAGAGCTTTGCTCTAAAAGTGATGTAACTTTAAAAGAAGTGGTGCAACTAATAGAACAAGATCCCTTTTTGGTAGCAAATATTATTAAAATTGCAAATTCTCCTTTATATGGACATGTAAAACAAGTGAAGACATTGAGCTTTGCTGTGAGTTTGTTTGGTATTGCATCTATTAAGGGGATTGCAATTGCGAGCGCTTTGAAATCTAGCTTTGTGCCAAATTTTTCTCCTTATGGACTAGATACACAACAATTTTATGATACAACAGAAGCAAGAAGTGCTTTTTTGTATCAGTGGTATTGTGGAGATAAAAAGCTAGAAGTGTTGATACCTAGTGTAGTTTTAATGCATATTGGCAATGTGGTGATTGCAGATTATCTTATAAAAACACATAAAGATAAAGAATTTTATGAAAAAATCTCCAAAGCTGATTTTAAGCATAATCAAGAAATTGAAAAACAAATGTTGGGAATGGATTGTTTTGAGGTTTTAAAGGAGCTTCTTAAAAAGTGGAATTTTGAAGAAAATATGATAGATGTGATTACAGCTATTAATTCTAAGGATATTTTAGAATCTTTAAAAGAATATGTCTATCCTTTGCGTGTGGTAAATTCTTTGATTACCCCTTATTATGCTTTTACGCAAGAGCAAATCCAAGAAGCCTATGAAAAAGTCAAAGAATACAATTTGCCTTTAGAAGCTTTTTTGAATGTTTTAAACAAACATAAGTTGTCTTTAAAATAATGATTGAATTAATTAATCTTCTCTTAGATGGAATTAAACAAGATTGCAAACTTGCTGATACCTTAAAAAAGGACTTAGATTTTCTTTTAAAAGAAGAGGCGATTTTAGTAGAAAATGGTTTTTATCGCTTAGCACCTAGATTTGCCATTGCTAGAATCTGTGGCATTAAGAAAAACAAAAAAGCTTTTGCAAAGCTAATTCCCCCTTTTAGTCCAAAAACTTTATTTATGCCAGAGGGCTGTGTAAATAATGCTAAAAATGGCGATATAGCTCTTATAAAAACATTAAGAAAAACAGAAGGCTTATGTAGGGTGATTTGTATCTTACGCAAGGAAAAAAAAGGCGTCCTTTGCACCCTAGAGCAATATGGGCTTGAGTTTTTGGGGATAGGTTTGCAAAATGAAATAACCTATAAGCTTAAAGCTTCTAATAAATCTCTTCGCACACTTCCCAAAGATGTGGTTTTAAAAATAGATCCTGATAATGGCGAGATTATAGAAGTGATAGGAAGATTGCAAGATGCAAATATTGATGAGGTAATCTCCCTAGCAAGTTTTGGAAAAAGCGAGAAATTTTCTTTTAATGCAGAATTGGAAGCTAAAAAGTTTGGCGATAGATTGCTATTAAAAAATCATAAAGAAAGGGCGAATCTTACACAACTTCCTTTTTGTGTGATAGATCCTAAAAATGCAAAAGATCATGACGATGCGATTTTTTATGATGCGCAAAATTCCACACTTTATGTAGCAATAGCAGATGTAAGCTATTATGTAACTCCTAATTCTTATTTAGATCAAGAAGCACAAAAAAGAGGCTTTAGCATTTATTTTCCGCATAAATCCATTCCTATGCTTCCAAGAAATTTAAGCGAGAATCTCTGCTCTTTAAAAGAAAATTATTTGCGTCTTGCAATGGTTTGGAAAATGCGTTTTCATAAGCGCACAAAAGCTGTTTTGGAAGCTGAAGTGTTTGAGGCGATTATCAAGGTAAAACAAAAGCTAACTTATGAGGATGTAGATTCATTCTTTGAGCAAAAGATGAGCAAACTTATAAAGCCCACAATACAAAAAATGTTAGAAAGCTTAAAAGAAGTGATTATTAAGCTAAGGGAAAAACGCTTAAAAGTGGGATATGATTTTTTAAACGATGAACATAGATTGCTTTTAAATAGTCATCAAAAAATTAGTGGCATTTTGCAAGAGAAACAAACTCTCTCTCATAATCTCATAGAAGAATGTATGCTTTTAGCAAATATCCAAAGTGCAATTTTTTTATCTAAAAAAAACACACAAGGAGATAAGGGGCTAAAGCTTGGAATTTATAGGGTGCATCCAAAGCCTCGCTCTGCAAGCATTAAAGATTTATTTTTAGAATTGCAACTTTTGGGGCTTGTTAAAGAAGCAAAATATCCAAAGAATTTAGAAGAACTTCATAAAAGCATTCAAGAAGTGCAAAAGAAAGCAAAGCGGTTAAAAATGAGAGAACAGGTGGATAAATTAATCATCCGATCTATGCAACAAGCTTTTTATGCTTCTTATAATATAGGGCATTTTGGTTTAGGATTTGCCGAATATAGCCATTTTACATCCCCTATTCGCAGATATAGTGATTTAATCCTTCATAGGCTCATTAAGGATAAAATCCAGATTAAAAAAGGGAATGAGACTATACCTTCTCCTTTTTTATTGTGCGAAGAGCTTAATCGCTTAGAGCAAGAAGCAAGCAAGGTAGAGCTTGATTTTAAAGATAGGAAGCTTGCGCGCTATTTAAGCGAACATATAGGAGCAACTTATGAGGGGATAATCACAAATGAAAATACTCCTCAACTCATTACGCTCACAACTTATCCACTCATAGGAGCTAGAGTTACTTGCATAAAAGGAACAGGTGTAAAATATCAAAAAGCAAGAGTGGAAATCTTAGAAGTAAATATTGCGACTGCTAAGGTATATGGGCGTATTGTAGAGTTAATAAGTGAAGAGGTTATGGGATTAAAAAATAAAAAATATGCCCAAAATTACTTGCAAGAAAAAAAAGAGATTCTAAGACAAAAGCAACAAGCAAAAGCACAAAACGAAGCCAATAGAATAAAAAATGCCACCAAAAAAGCCTTGCAAGAAGAGAAGAAAAGAAAAAAGGCGTCTAAAAAGAAAGCGTAGAAAAGAGCGTCAAAAAGCTATGGAAAGGCAAAGAGAACAAGAAAGAAAAGGACAAAAGTGAGGCAAAATGTATAAAAAAGAGCTAGATAGCAAAATAAAAAGCAATGCAACTATAAGGGCGATTTTACTCTATGGACAAGAAAGCTTTTTGCCCGGATTTTATGGGCAAAAGATAGAAAATATACTTTTAGAAAGAGGCGTGCAAAAAAATGCTTTTTATTTTGGGGAATACGACTATGAAAGCATACTTTCTTGTTTTACACAAGGTTCGCTTTTTGGAGATGAAAATCTTGTATGGATAAAATGCGATAAAAAGATTGCCAAAAAACAACTAGATAGCCTAATAGATAGCATTTTAAAAGCACAAAGTGGATACCTAATCATAGAGTTTTATCAAGCAGAAAATAAAACCCAAGCAGAATACGCACAAGATTGCAAAGCAATGGCAGGGAGCTTTAAAGGAAAAGATGTTTATGAAGTACGATTTTTCTTGCCAAGCCCTTATGAATCTTTAGAGATTTTAAGGGAATTTGCTAGTAAATTTTCTATTCAAATTACAGATTTTTTGTTGCGTAAAATTTTAGAAGAGCAAAATAACTCTTTAGCACTTGCAATCGCAGAATTGCAAAAATATAGCATATTTGAAGGCGAGATAGATTCTAATTTAGTGCAAAGTTTGGGCTATGGGCTAGGAAGTATAGATTATGAAGAGATTTTGGAAGCTCTTATTTTTAAAAAGCCTTTTTTGAAAACTTTAAGTTCTTTTTTGGAGCAAGGTTATGAAGAGATTTCACTGCTTAATGATATGCAAAAGTATTTTTTCACACATTTTTTGTTTTTTTCTCATATTAAACTTCATGGCAATGCTACTTCCGAAGAGGTGTTAGGCTACAAGCTTCCTCCAGCCCTTTTAGAAAAGCGTAAAAAAATAGCCATTATGATAAAGCAAGATCAATATGAGAAAATTTTATATACACTCAATGCAAGGCGTGAAGAGGCTATTAAAGGCATTAATAAAGAAAATGGACTTTTAAATACTTTAATAAAATTAGAAGAAATTTTATGCTAAAATCAAAGCTTACAATTATTTTGTAAATTAATTCCTTGCTCTTTTTATAAAGATAAAGGGCAAAATCCAAAAGGAGATTTTATGCGTTTTTATGAGACTATGTTTGTTATCAAACCTACTCTTACACAAGAAGAAATCACACAAAAAATTGATTTTTATAAAAGTGCGATTTTAAACAATGGCGGGCAAATTAGTGCCACTTTAGATATGGGTATGAGAAATCTTGCTTATGAAATCAAAAAAAATAAGCGTGGTTATTATTTTGTAATTTATTTCAAAGCAGAGCCTAAGCTTGTTTTAGAACTAGAGCGTTTGTATCGTATTAATGAAGATGTTTTACGCTTTATTGTGATTAAATATGAGAGCAAAAAAGAGCAAAAAGCTTGGGAAGTTCTAGTAGATAGAGCAATTCATAATAAAAAAGGTGCTCCTTTAAAAGAAGTTTCTGAAAAAGAAGAGAGCAAAAAAGAAGATAAGGCTGAGGAAGCCTAATTTTAAGGGATTTTAGATGTTTAATAAAGTCATTTTAGCAGGGAATCTGACAAGAGATGTAGAGTTGCGTTATCTTCCAAGTGGTTCTGCACTTGCAAAGATAGGCTTGGCAACTAATCGTCGCTATAAAAAGCAAGATGGCACACCCGCTGAAGAAGTGTGCTACATTGATGTAAATTTGTTTGGTAGAACTGCAGAAGTGGCAAATCAATATCTAAAAAAAGGCTCACAAGTTTTGATTGAGGGAAGATTGGTTTTAGAAAGTTGGGTAGATAACACAGGGCAAAAGAGAAGTCGCCATAGCATTACAGCAGAAAGTATGCAAATGCTAGGAGGTCGCCAAAGTCAAGGGCAAGAATATGGTGGCAATTATAATGGCGGTGGCTATAATGGAAGCTCTTATAATGAATACGAGCAAGAATATAACACGCCTTCTTATAATACACAAGTCCAGACAACTCAAGCAATGCCTAAAAAAGCTCCCCCTAAAGAGCCAGTAATCCCAGAAATTGACATTAATGATGATGAAATACCATTCTAAAAAGGATAAATAATGGCAGAAAAAAAGAGATATTCTAAAAGATATTGTAGATACACAGAGGCAAAGATTGAGTTTATTGATTATAAAGACGTAGATATGCTAAAGCATTCTTTATCAGAGAGATATAAAATTATGCCTCGCCGTTTAACAGGGAATTCTAAAAAATGGCAAGAGCGTGTAGAAGTAGCCATCAAGCGTGCAAGACATATGGCGCTTATTCCATATATCGTAGATAGAAAGAAAGTGGTTGAAAACCCTTTTAAAATCTAAGTTTTTATAGTTCCCTCTTTTTAGAGGGATTAACTTTTTAAAAAGATTTTATACTTTGAACTTTTTTTAATTTGTTAAGGAGAATTATGCCTTTTTCAGTGATATTTATTTCAGTTACCATTTTTACATCATTGATTGTAGCTTCCAATTATTTAGTGCAATTTAAAATCAACGATTTTTTAACCTATGGTGCTTTAACCTATCCTTTCACTTTTCTTTTAGCAGATATTTTAGCAGAGCGTTATAGTAAAAAAGAAGTATTAAAAGTGGTGCGCTTAGGGATATTATGTGCTTTTATCCCTTCTATGTTTTTAGCAGAATTTAGAATAGCACTAGCAAGTGTTATGGCATTTTTCATCTCACAGCAAGTAGATGTTTATGCTTTTTATTATCTAAAGTCAAAATTTCCACGCCTTTGGTGGCTAAGAAGTGCGGGAAGCACAGCCACTTCACAGCTTGTAGATACTGTAATCTTTTTCTTTGTAGGATTTTTGTTTGTAATGCCATGGCAAAGTATTGTTATGATTATTTTAGGTGATTATTTGATTAAATTTATTTTAGCGTTTTTAAATACTCCTTGGTTTTATCTTTTTGCAATTAGACTTAGAGGGGCTTTTGGCTTTTTGCGTTAAGGATAGATATGAAAAGAAAAGTTGTTTTTTTTGATAGAGATGGAGTGGTGAATTTAGAAGATTCCCCTTATAGTTTTAAGATAGAAACTTTCTTTTTTGCTCCGGGATTTATGGAGCTTTTTTTGGAGCTTAAAAAGCAAGATTCACTTTGTATTATGGTAACCAATCAATCAGGTATTAATAGAGGATTATTTACCAAAGAAGATCTTTTGAAACTACACACTTTTGTGCAAAATGCAATTAACTCTATGCTTACCATACCCCTTAGAAAAAGCGGTTTTGTGCCAAAAAATATAGGTTTTGATGGGATTTATTATTGTCCGCATACAAAAGAAGAAGGCTGTCTATGCAGAAAACCACAAAGTAAGATGTTGCAAGATGCTTGTGAGGATTTTAGGCTAAATTTAGACGATTATGAAAGTTATATTCTAGGAGATAAAGACACAGATATGCAAGCAGGTAAAGCTGTGGGTGTGAAAAATAGAATCTACATAGGTGAGGGAGAAGCCCCAAATTCTACACATCAAATTAAAAGTATCCAAGAAGCTTTAAAAATTATTCTTTAAATCAAAAGTGAAGCTTACCAGCTTCCAAAGTCTATGAAATTTTACTAAATCAATTTGAAAATATTTAAAGTAAAAATAAAGATTCTATAAATAAAAAATAATAAATCAAAATTTAAAAAAAATTATAATAAAATTCAAAAATTTAAAATATTAATCTTTAATA
>NZ_QXJG01000012.1:23888-43903 GCF_003670295.1 Helicobacter burdigaliensis | reverse complement strand
GATGAAACAACTCTTAATAATTTTAAAAATGCAAATCAACAAGGTAAATTAGCTTCTTTCTCTCCTGTCTTTAAACCTAATAAACAAGGAGATATAATAAACAAAGGAAACATTAATGCAAATGAAGTAGTAATGGTGGGGAATAGAGTCTTATTACAATCTAGCTTTAAAGGATTAGATAGTGATGGAAAACCTATCTTTAACTATATTCAAGGAAATGGAGAAAAACCTATTATAAGATTAGTAGGTAATGAAGTGCATGCAGATATTGCAACCTTTAAAGACATAAATAAACTTTATATTGCTGCTAAGAATAAAGGCTCTTTATATCTTAATGCTACAGGATATTATTATAATACAAGTGCCCTAAAAGCATTTAGCTTTGAAGAAGAAACAGCCATAGAGGGAGCAGAACATAATAGTAATAACTTCTCTAATGCAAACTATGTAGGAATAGGAAGTGATGTAGATTGGTGGCATTTTGCTAAGGGGTGGAATACAAATAGTGAATTTAGAAATGCAAAAGAATTTAGACTTACAAGCGATATAGACTTTAAAGGTGTAATAGTAGAAGAGGGAGAAACTAAACAAAATTATGCTGATTATTGGATAGATTTTAATGGAGATGGAAAGAAACAAGATAATGAACGAACAAGTATGATTGTGGGGGATATGGGCTATATTGATGAAAATACAGACAATTCTTTCACTGCCAACTTTGATGGACAAGGATACACGCTAAGCAATATTAATATTGATACGACAGGGTTAGACAATAGCGATAAGCCTCGATATTTAGGGATATTTGGGTATGTTAATGGAGGAGAATTTAAAAACATTAATGTAGATTATATGGGGGGAGGGATAAAGGCGGATAGTGCTTTTAATGCAGGTGGCTTTGCTGGGGATATTAATGGTGGAACTTTCTCAAACATTGTTTTAAACAATATAGGGAATATTAGTGCCGATGATTCTATAGGAGGCTTTGCAGGAAGGATTGTTTATGGAACTTTCTCAAACATTATTTAAATAACATAGGAAAAATTAGTACTAATGATGATAGTTTTATGACTTATATAGGAGGCTTTGCGGGATATATTGATAATGGAACTTTCTCAAACATTGTTTTAAATAATATAGGAAATATTAGTGTTAGTGGTAGTAATGCTTATGTGGGGGGCTTTGTTGGAAGGATTTATGGCAATTCAACTTTTAAAAACATCTATATCTATTTCAAAGAGGGAGCCACAATCACAGTAACAAATGATAAAGGCAATTCCGATGTAGGTAAATTTGTGGGATATGCTGGAGATGATTCTGGTAAAATTAATGCTACCTTCAACAACATAAACCTTTACCATGCAGATAGTCAATTTGCAGATATGCAATTTGCAGGTAATACTACAGACTATGAAAACAAATTCACCCACGCAGGAAAAACTTTTAATGACTTCAAAACCGCAATCTTAGAAGAGGATGCTTTCAAAGATGATGAGGGTAATCCTATAACAATCTATGAAGAGAAAGATGATAAGGGTAATACTTACTTCACTTTCATAGATGAATCTAATATGGGTAATGACGGAGACAATGGCAATGGCGATAACGGAGACAACAACGACTCCAACTTCATAGATGAAAACCACGATGGCTTAACTGATATGCAAGATAAACTTACAGGCAACGACTTCTCTAGTGAATTAGTAAAAGAAATCCTAAAAGACTTACTGGATGAAAAACTTTTATTAAGTTTAGAAGTAGATAAACTTTTTATTATCAAAGAAGGAAAAGCAACACTCAATCAAGACTATCTTAAAACAATCCTTAGCAAGTATAAAGATGATGAAGCTCTAGCACAATCTATAAACTTCCTCTTAGCCTTCTATGGAGAAGAAGTAGATAATGATGGTAAAGGTCTAGGAAACCTATTAGCAGATAGAGAAAACAATAAAGAAGGAGTATGGACTAATCTTAAAAATAGAGTAGAACAAATCAAAAACTCCAAAAAAGAACTAGAAGACTTCATCAAAGGAAACAATCATCCAAACTATGCACAAGGAGGATTATTGGGACTTATGAACTTTTTTGCAGAATGGAAAGATAAATATGAGCTTTATACTTCAGGACTTGCTAAAGAAGAAGAAATGAAAAGCTTAGAAAAATGGTTTAAAAGCAATGCAAATAAGCTAAAAGAATACCAAGCACTCTTAGAAGATAAAATCTTAAAAGAATTCCCTTTTGCAAATATAGATGACAATACAACAGTAAAAGGTTCTTTAACCTTTAGTGGAGGAGAATGGATAGCAAATCTAAAAGAACCTGAATATAATAACAATGGAGGTGAGGATCAAACTATCACCACTCCCCTAAAAGACATTAACTCTTCTTTACTAAACAAAGAAAAGATAGTCTTAATTAAACCTGCTGAAGGAGAAAAAGAAGCTCTTGATGAAGAAAAAGGAACTCTAAATAGTAGAACTTGTGTAGTGAGTGAGAACTTTAAAACAAATAATCCTTGTATGGCAGAAAGGATTTAAAATTCGTATTCAAGACAGATAATAATAGATTAAAGGATTTTTACAAGGGGCACAACCACTTAAGGTTGCTAACCCCTTGAAAAACCCTTTAAAACTCTTATTCTATGCCGTAACTACTAGAATTTGTTATTTTTACTATCTTATAACTTTAACTTCCACTCTTATTTTAGCTCTCTTAGAATTAAAATGTTTTCTAAGCTTACTTTTTATTTTAACCTATTCCTCAATCACGCAAATTTCTTTGTTTTTAATGGCAATGAGAGTGCGAATCCCTACGATTACAACTGCAAAAATTGTAAGAATAATCCCAAAGATTCCAAAAGTGCTATAAACCAAAGAATGATGAATGCTATAAAGCTCCAAAGCGCAAAGGCTAAAAGCAGCAAGTGGGAAAGTGAAAGCCCACCAAGAGAGTGCAAATTTTAGCTTTGTAAAAATCCTTAGCATAACAAGCATTAAAAGGAAGAAAAAAATCGCAATACTAAAGCTAAAAGAAGCGATAAAATAGAGAGTTTGTGCTTCTAAAAAGGGTTTAAAAAGCAACAAAATATCAAGTCCAAAAATGCTAGGTGGAGCGATGAAAATAAAAAGTGTTGGGGTGAATTTTTGGGGTAAATTTTCTCCAAAAATAAGCCTAAAAAGGAGTGCTGCATTTAAAATAATCCAAAAAAAGCTCCCCATTCCTAAATAAAAGACTAAAAATTCAAAAGGGATAATGGGGGCTATGGCATTTAAATTTGCCCCTGCTAAGGGGACGATGAGATTTCCAACGATAGGGATAAACCACGCTGGAGATGCCATTTTTTGATCCATTGCGTTGATAAACCAATACTGCACCACATAAAGACTAAAAATAATTTGTAAAATTGCACCTAGATAAAAAAGAGCTATGGAAGCACTAAGGGGAAAAAGCTTTAAACTTAGCATTTGAATGATGAGAACGGATACAGAAACCGCTGCAAAGAAGTTGATTCTAACAGGGTGGGAGAGTTCTTTTAAAAAAGCTTTAGGGTAAAGAAAAATCTTAGCAAGATAAAGTATTAAAACAAAAAGCAATAAAAAAATGCTAAAAAAAGTCAATAGATTTGCCACTAGATCCAAACCAGAAAGGCTAAAAACCTTAATGGCTTTGTGAGTAAGGAGAGATAGCCCTCCAATTCCCATTACAGAGGCAAAAAACATAATAGGAAATAAAGAAAGCCATGATTTTTTTAATGTTTCATTCATAAGGGATTCCTTTAGGTAGAATTTAAGAGGAAGTATAATGCACTTTAAAATAACTTAGGGTGATAAAATCACTCTAATAATAAAAGGAGGGCTTGTTTGTCTAGGATTTCTATTTTACCTTTTTTGGTTGCAAGATAGCCTTTACTTTTAAAGCCTTTGATAATGCGAGAGAGTGCTTCTTGTGAAGTGTTAAGGGAGGTGGCGATAGATTTTTGTGTGAGAGTGTGGAGAGAGTTTTGATGGTTGATTAAAAAGCGTGCTAAGCGATTTTCAAGTTTTAAAGAATTTTTGATGATGAGTTCTTCTAAAATTTTAATTTTATTTAAAAGAGAAGCGATTAAAAGAAAGTTGAAGTCGTTATCTTCTTTTAATAATGTTTTAAAATCATTTAGGCTAAGTTCTGCTATCTCGCAATCACTCTCACATTCACAACTAGCAGGATAAGGCAGGGATAGAAAAGTAGGCATTTCGGCTATGAGTGAGGGGGGAGAAAATTTATGGAGTGTGATTTCTTTTTGCGTGTTTTTGTAGATTCTTAGATTTCCGCTCACTAAAATAAAAAGTTTTTTGGGAATTTGTCCTTCAAAAAATACAATTTCACCTTTGGAATAATGTTTTTTATAGCCTTTTTGGCATAGGATTTCTAGATAATTTGTCTGCATTTTTATATCTTTTTAACATAAATCAATCTTTTTATTCTACCATTTTTATAAAATTCCTGCCACAAAAACTAAAATTAAAAAGGATAAATATGCTAGACACAAAAACATTAGAATTAGTAAAAAGCACAATTCCTGCTTTAAAAACTTATGGAGAGGATATTACAAAAGTATTTTATAGGGAATTATTTACGCGTTATCCGCAAGTGCAAAGTATGTTTGATATGGAAAAGCAAAAAAATGGCAAACAACCCAAAGCTTTGGCATTAGCAGTTTTAAATGCAGCTATGAATATTGAAAATTTAGACAATATTAGAAAATCCATAGAAAAAATAGGTAAAACTCATGTGGAACTTAATGTAACAAAGGAGCATTATCCTCTTGTAGGTGAGTGCCTTTTAATAGCGATTAAAGAGGTTTTGGGCGAGGCTGCAAATGATGAAGTAATACAGGCTTGGGCAAAGGCTTATGGTGTGATAGCAGATTTTTATATCGAGATTGAAGAAAAAATGTATCAAGAGAAATAATTATTAATAATTTGTTGCTTTTTAGATTTTACATAAGCTTAACTTTGTATTAAACTAGAAAAATAAATAGCAAGGCTTAGTGTATCAAAAAGAATTTATGAGTATAATAATAGTATTTTTCATAAATAAGGGATAAAATGCAACAAATAATTTATTTAGCAGGTGGTTGTTTTTGGGGCATACAGGGTTATTTTGACCTATTAGAAGGAAGCTTAGAAACTAAAGTCGGCTATGCAAATTCTAAGCTTCATGCTCCAAATTATGAGTTAGTATGCTCAGGAGAGAGTGGTGCAGTAGAAACTTTAGAGCTTATTTATGATGAAGTTGTGTTACCATTAGAAAAGATTTTAAAACATTTTTTTGAAATTATTGATCCTTGTGCTTTAAATTTTCAAGGCAATGACTATGGCACACAATATAGAAGTGGCATTTATGTAAAGGATATAGAAAAATTGCCTTTAATAAGAAGTTTTGTGAAAGCCTTGCAGAAAGATTACCATAACCCTATTGTTACTGAAGTTAAAGAGCTTGAAAACTTTTTTGAGGCAGAGGAATACCATCAAAAATACCTTGCTAAAAATCCATTAGGTTATTGTCATATTGATTTAACAAAAGCAGAGCAAAATCAAAAAAAATTTTAGGGCTAAAAGTTAAGTTTTACAAGTTCTTTTGGCACTTTTAAGACGACTTTTTTGATAAGTTCCTTTTCTTTAATCATGATCCCGCCTGCATGCACATCATTTTCTTCAAAAACCGCTAAATTTCCCCTAAATAGTAAGAGAGTAGAGCAGTGAGGTGTGGGGTAGTATTCTTGTAAATCTTTTTCTTTATTGTAGGGAGTTTTGATTTTACAAAGCTCCTTTGGAGCAACAAAAAAGACTTCTCTGCCCTCGCAAACCATTTGAAAATCTACCATATTTTGGTGGCTTTCATAAAAAGCGTTTTGTGGTTCTTTGGTGAAATAGCATTGTGGAATTGCTCTAATGCCAAAGCCGATTTCTTCTTCATAACTTTCATTAGCTTGTAGTTTAGAAAGTTTGATGAAACACTCACTTTCTTCATCTAAAAGTTCATAAAGATAATAAAATACAGCCTTTAGAGCTTCGCTTTTTTGAAATTTTTTTCCAATTTCTTCTAAGTGTCCTAAAAACATTGCAAGATTCCTAAAAGTTTCTTAATCCAGTAAGCAACCAATTGTCTTCATTTTCTCTTTTTAGCTCTATAATGCAACCCTTGCCAACCTTTAGCCTAAGGTTACTATTAGCACACACATAGCTTGCAAAATCACTTATTGCAGGTTCATGCCCTACAACCACGAGAGTTTGCCAGTCCTCTTCAATCTCGTCTTTGTGTTTGAGATAGCCTTCTAATCCAACTTCAGGATTTAGATGCGGACTTAGAAAAAATGTGCTTTCTTCTTGCAATTTTGCGATATATTTTGCAGTATCGCATGCTCTTAATGCCAAAGAAGATACAATAGCATCTACTTTTGGATATTTTTTGTGAATGTATTTTGCGATTTTTTTGGCTTGTTTTTCTCCTTTTTTAGTTAAGGGACGCTTCAAGTCATCTTCTAAATATTTTTCCCTATCTTCTGCTTGTGCATGTCTTACTAAAACTAACTTCATAACCCCCTCCTTCTTTAGATTTTATCAATGATATTGATAACTAGATTAGCACTTTGTTTTGCAGAGTGCTCTAAAAACTCTTCATAGCTAATCAGTGCTTCATCTCCTGCATTATCAGAGATTGCACGGATAATACATAAAGGAATGCCAAGATTAGCGCATACCACAGCTACGCTTGCACCCTCCATCTCAATTGCATCAGCATTGAATTCTTTTTTAATCCAATCTTTTCTTTCTTTGTTGCTAATGAATTGATCTCCTGTTGCGATTACTCCCTCATAAAGTGGGATTCCTTGCTCTTTTGCAACTCCTTTAGCAAGATTGTTTAAAGCAGTGTCTGTGGGGATAAATACACTGCTTTCTGAAATGAAGCCATAAGGATGCCCAAAAGCAGTAATATCAACATCGTGTTGGCATAATTTTGTCCCAAGCACTAAAGAGCCTACTTTATAGTTTGGATTTACTCCGCCTGCCACACCATTGAAAATAATTTTTTCACAACCAAAATGCAATGCCATACAAGAGGCAGTCAAGCTTGAAAATACTTTACCAATGCGACTGCAAGCAATGATTAAAGTTTTGTTTTCTAATTCTACTTTATAAAAAGTGTTGCCACCAAAGGGGATAGTTGCATAGCTTTTATAATGATCTAAAAGAGGTGCAATTTCTTCTTGCATTGCTCCCATAATACCGATTGTCATTAAAAATCCTTTTGTAAAAATTCTTGAATTTCAGCGTAAGTTTGTAAAGAAATTGTTTCTTTTTGGCTAAGGCGTCTATTAAGGCCTTTTAATACATTGCCACCACATTCAATAAAATGTGAAATTTCTCCATCATTTGCACGGATAGATTGCTTATAAAGCACAGGATTTGTGAGTTGTTTGGAAAGGAGTTCTAAAGCTTCACTTTTTCTTTCATAAGGTTTTGCGCTAACATTTGAGATAACAGGAAAGATAAATTCATCTTTTAGCATTTGAGAAAGCAATACATGAAAATCCTCGCACATACTTTCTAAAATAGGACAATGGCTTGCAACAGACATAGGTAACATTAAAGCCCTTTTAGCACCTAAGCCTTTTAGTTCAACTTCTAAAATCTCTAAATCTTCTTTGTTGCCTCCTAGCACCATTTGCCCATCTCCGTTATAGTTGGCACACCATATTTTAAGACCCATATTGCGTTTTTTATCGCAAAACTCTTCTAAAACAGAATCTTCTAAGCCAAGCACTACCATCATACCCGCTTCTTGATTCTTGCAAGCCTGCTCCATTAAGATTCCTCTTTTATTTACAAGCAAGATAGCCTCATCAAAAGCGATTGCATTTGCAGCACACAAAGCACTAAACTCCCCTAGTGAATGCCCTAAAGAAAATTTTACTTTTCCTATAATTTTGGGAATAATCAAAGAATACACAGCATAGCTTACAAGTAAAATTGCTGGTTGTGTGTATTGTGTTAAATTGAGTTTGGGGTTTTCGCTAAAGCAAAGCTTTGTCATATCTTCTTTTAAAAGTTCACTTGCTCTTTCAAAAAGCTCTTTTACTTCTTTGCTATTCTCATATAAATCTTTTCCCATGCCTATGCTTTGGCTTCCTTGTCCGGGAAAAATCACTGCAAAACTCATAGATCTCCTTCTTACATACTTTTTTTAGCGCTTACGCCTAGTAGTTCTAATCCTAGATGAATAGAATGAGCAACAACTAAAAGCGTCTTTAGAATTTGTTTTTCATTTTGTGAATTTAAGATTTTTTCTTCATTATAAAAACGATGGAATTCCCCTGCAAGATTGCGTAAAAATTCAACAACTTTTTGGGGTGATCTAGAAATAAAAGAATCTTCTAAAACTTTTTCTAGCCCTAATGCCAACACTAATAAATCTCTTAAATTCTCTTTTAAATCTTTTAGGGGTGTATCTAAAATTTCTTCTTTAGAAAAGGAAGTTTTAGATAAAAGAGTGTGGATTCTTGCATGTGCGTAATTGATATAATACACCGGGTTGCTAGAATCTTGTTTTTTTAGATCTTCTACATCAAATTCTAAATGTGTATCGGCTTTTTTGCTTAAGAAAATGAGGCGTAAAGCATCAGAGCCCACATCTTCTACAACATCTTTCATAAGGATAAAATTTCCTGCTCTTTTACTCATCTTGTAGGCTTCTCCGCCTCTAAGTAGTGCTACCATTTGCGAGAGTAAAATTTCTAGTTTTTTACTATCATATCCTAAAAACTCTAAAGCAGCTTTCACTCTTGCTATATAGCCATGGTGATCTGCACCCCAGATATTAATGTAATAATCAAAATCCCTTTTGAATTTGTGATGATGGTAGATAATATCTCCTGCTAGATAGGTAGGTTCTCCATTTTCTCTTACGATTACTCTATCTAGTTCATCGCCAAACTCGCTAGATTTTATCCACAACTTTCCTTCTTTTTCATAAGTGCCTCCACTCTTTTTTAGCACTTCATAAGTGCCTTCCCAAGAAGAGTAAAGCTCCTTTTCGCTGACATAAGAATCAAAAACAATTCCAACTTGTGCAAGATTGCTTTTGATTTCTAAGAGCATTTTATCTTTACCAAAAATGCTTAATTTTTCTATATTGCTTTCAGAGCTAAAGCAATCTTTGCCTAACTCTTCATAAGCGACTTTAGCAAGATCAAAGATGTATTCCCCTTGATAGCAATCTTGTGGTAAATTTTTATCTTCATTAAAATATATATGACGCCCCGCATAATAGATGGATTTACCTAGATTTGAAATTTGAACTCCTGCATCATTGATGTAGTATTCTGTGAAAATTTGATAGCCTAGATATTTTCCTATCCTTGCGATACTATCTCCCAAAATCGCACCTCTAGCATGCCCTATATGTAGAGGGCCTGTTGGGTTAGCGCTTACATATTCAAGTAAGATTTTTTCTTTTTTTGTGGGATTTTTGTCCTTTTGGGTTAAAAAGTTTTTAGAGCAGGTTTCTAAAAACTCATCTTGGATAAAGAAATTGACATATCCGCCTACTACGCTAATATTTGTAATTTCTTTTAGAGTTTCTAGTTTGGTTGCAAAATCTTTTGCAATTTCTTGGGGGGATTTTTTGAAAGTTTTTGCAAAAGTAAAAGTAGGCAATGCAAAATGTCCAAACTTTTTATCCTTTGGGCGTTCTAAAACGCATTCAAAGCCTAGAGTTTTACTGAGTAAATCTTTAATGACTTGATACATTGATTAGGCTTTTGTTGTGGTGTTTGTAGTTGTATCTTGTGCTGTTGTTTCTTTTTTGTCTTGTTCAATTTTTGTATGGGTTGCGCTTACTTCCTCCTCATCTTCTTTGATGGCTTTTTTAAAATTTTTAATCCCAGAACCTAGACCTTTAGCTAAATCGGGTATCTTTTTTGCCCCAAAAAGAACTACAATAATAAGTAAAACAATCAATAGTTGTTGCACGCTTGGCATCATGGTTAAATCCTTAATAAAAATCAAAAAGTGAGTTATTATAACATAAAACCTTGATAATTTTCATAAGATTTTTTTCAAAGCTTTATTTAAATAGGTAAATATATGTGCAATATAAATATAAAAGCAATAAAATTAATTTTTATAATATAAATTATGATTTATTTAAGTTACACTTAGTTATAATTAAGGTAAATTTATGGGAGGTAAATTCATGGAAATTTTTCACTGGAATGAGGCAGATTTTACGCATAAAGAGGTGTGTATTCGCCCTATGTTGCAGAATAATTCAACAAGAGAGTTGCATATTACAATACCTAAAGAAGCAGTTTTAAAGGAACATCAAGCTCCTTTTGAGTTTAGTATTCAAGTATTAAAAGGAGAAATTTGGTTTGCAACAGAAGAAAAAAGAGAGATACTAAAGCCCTTAGATATGGTGCGTTTAGAAGCTTATCGTATGCATTCTGTGGGTGCGATAGAAGATTCTATTGTAAGAGTGAGTTTATCAAAAAACGATACTTTAAGCAGGATTTATTCTATAATCTCGCAGGGTTAGTGGGCTATTGCCTCACTAATCCCAACACCACTTTGTGCTCTAAAATCTTGTGCTAAAAATCCCTCTTTATCTAATTTAGCCCTTTTGGAATTATCCAGTTTTGAAATCACATAGATAAGAATAAAAGTAAGGGGCATAGAGAAAATTGCAGGGTGATCATAAGGAAAAATTGCTTTGGTAAAACCAAAAGTTTTTTCCCAAATGCTAGGGCTTAGCACCACAAGGGTAATCACTACAATAAGACCGATAATCCCACCTATAAATGCACCTTTTGTTGTCAAATTTTTCCAATAAATACTTAATAAAAGAATAGGAAAATTCACGCTAGCAGCAATGGCAAATGCTAATCCTACCATAAAAGCTACATTTTGATCTTTAAAGATAATTCCTAGAAAAATTGCTAATATTCCAATGCCAATGGTTGCAATTTTTGTAACTTTCATCTCTAGCTTTGCATCGCAAACTCCGTTTTTACAAACATTTACAAAAAGATCGTGGCTAATCGCTCCAGCACCAGAGATTGCAAGTCCAGAAACCACAGCTAAAATGGTAGCAAAAGCCACAGCACAGATAAATCCATAAAAAATATCCCCACCAATTACTTGAGCTAGGGTAACAGCTACCATATTTGTGATTCCATTGTAGCTTCCATCAGCATTTGTGAAATTAGGATTCCCAAGTAAAAGTGCAATGGCTCCAAAACCAATAATAAAGGTAAGAATATAAAAATATCCAATTAATCCAGTAGCGTAAAATACGGACTTTCTAGCTTCTTTTGCATCTTTAACCGTGAAAAATCGCATTAAAATATGAGGAAGTCCAGCTGTCCCAAACATCAAAGCTATTCCTAAAGAAAGTGCCGAAATAGTATCGGGTAAAAAACCACCAGGGAGCATAATTTTCTCACCTTGTGGGTGATGATGAATAGCTTGTGAAAAATAGTAACTTAAATCAAATTTTGTAAGATATAAAATCATAATTGCCATAAATGTAGCAGCTCCAAGCAATAAAATTGCCTTAATAATTTGCACCCAAGTTGTAGCATGCATTCCGCCAAAAACAACATAGCAAATCATTAAGATTCCTACAATTACAACTGCCACACTATAAGGCAAACCAAAAAGAACCTGTATGAGTTGTCCAGCACCCACCATTTGGGCAATGAGATAAAATACAATCACGCTTAATGCTGAGATTGCTGAGATAATTCTTATGGGCTTTTGCTCTAGTCTATAAGCAGTAATATCTGCAAAAGTGAATTTTCCTAGATTTCTAAATTTTTCTGCGATTAAAAATAAAATAATAGGCCAACCTGCTAAAAATCCAATAGAATAAATAAGTCCATCAAACCCATTAGTAAAAACAAGAGCGGTAATACCTAAAAAACTAGCAGCACTCATAAAATCCCCAGCAATTGCAGTGCCATTTTGCATTCCAGTAATGTTACCTCCTGCTGTGTAAAAACCACTTGCGCTTTGAGATTTTTTGTTAGAATAAAAAGTGATTGCTAAAGTAGCAAGCACAAAAATTACAAACATACTCACAGCAATGGGGTTAAATTTGCTTTGCGTAACTTCCCCTAAATCTAATCCAGCAGCCAAAAGAGCGCTTAAAGAACAAAGAAATAAAAAAAGTATTTTTTTCATAGTAAGCTCCTTATTTATAGTCTATTTTTCCATTTTGTAAATCTTGCAATGCGCCACTATTTTCTAAATCTTGTAAAACTTCTTTTTGGACTTTGTCAAAATGCTTGTTAGCAAAAAATGTATAAAGTCCTGTGCTAAGAATGCAGAGTAAGATTAAAAAGATTCCAAAAATAATTCCAAGAGTGATAGCACTGGGTCCTAAGCGATAACCTAAGATTTCAGGAAAAAGTCCTATGCCAAGCACAAAGATATAATAACAAAGCAATACAACCAAAGAAAGAATAAGAGATATTCTATTTCTAAAAGTAACAAAATTTCTAAATTTTTTTATAGAGTTTTCATAAAGTAACTTTTTATCCATAATAACCACCTTTTTAAAATGTGTAAAAGATAAATCTTTACTATAATTGTTACAAATATTCTATAAAATTTTCTTTATGTGTATAAGATAAACATAGTAATTTAAAGATAATATGTTACTAAATTTAACAAATATATTATTTTTTACTAAAAGTAACATATTTTAGATATGGGAGTTAATCCTGTAGGAGCTATTTTTTGCAATTATGCTAGTTTTAATGGAGTTTTAAAGGAGTTAAGAAATCTTGTAATGCGTGTTGAAAGCATTATGGCTTAAAGAGAGTTTGGCTTTATAAATTATTTGCTTTTGTGATTTATTTTTGGGCTATTGTAGTTTTTAGATTGCGGGGGGGGGGCTTTAGTGGCTTTAGTTTGGGTGGTTCTTGCATAAAAGCTCCCATTAATTTGGTTATTGTTAATCAGGTAATTTCTGAAATTTTTATAAAGTGTGTGATTGATTTTATGTTTTTTGGCAGAACGCCAAAATTTATCCAAACTTCCCTGAAAAGTAAGCCCTTCAATATCATAAAAAGCTTTTCCACAGACTTTAGTAGGGCATTTATGTAAAAGCGCTGAAAGTCCTGTGGTGCTGTTTATCACTACACAACCCAAAGCATTATGCAAAAGTGTGGGTAAATAAGTATCATGCACATAAATCACTCTATTTAAGACATTATAGCGACGCGAAAGACGTTTGATAAATTTCTTGTAATTTCTATAACCCCTATCCATAGGGTGGTGTTTGATAACCAAAAAATGTTGCGATTTAGAATATCTTGAAAAAGAAATAATGGTTCTTTTTATAAATTTTTCTATGCGTTTGCCATCAAAATGATTTTTAATTTGTGTGTCATTATGCACTTGTAAAATGGCTACAAAGTAATTTTGCTTTGAATCGCTTATTAATTCATTGTCTTCTTTTTCGCTAAGTTTATAAAACTGCTTTCTAAAAACAGATAAGAACCAAGGGAACATTTCTGTAAAGCTTAGGCTTCTATGGTGCAAAGAGTTATTAAAAAACCAACCCAAGAGAAAGGAAAAGAACCAATAAAGAAAACTAAAAAATGCCATATTTCTAAAAGAGTGTTTGATGGGTTTTTCAACTCTTTTGTCTTCCAAAGAGTAGTTTAAATAAAACTCGCTATTTTTTGGAATATTAGAAAAAGCATTCACCCCTCCTTTTTCAAAAGTAATAAAGTTAGGACGGATATACCCTTCTTCAAAGATAAAAGTATCAATATCAAGTTTTTTGGCTACTTTTAATGCAATTTTATGCAAAGGACGGCAATCATTAAACATAATAAGACAAGTGATATTGTACTTTTTAATTTTGTTTTCTAGATAGCTAGAAAATGTATCAAGGGAATTTCTATAATAAGAAGCGAAAGGATAAAAAAGAAAATCCCCTCCATTGAAATTAACTTTAAAAACTTTAGAACCCCTCTTTTTAAGGGCTTTTCCAAAATAATAAAAAAAGGGTCCCACAGGTCCTTGCAAAAGAAGGATATTTTGGTGTGGGATTCTCTCAAGTGCTTCTTTGAAGGTCATCGGATAGCAATCCTTTATTTATTGTCATTAATATCTAGAACAACTTTGGTTGCAATTGCAATTTGGTAGAGAATTTGTGTCAATACACTTGTAATTTGTAATCCTCTTCCTGTTTCAATTGCAGGTAAAATAAGTAAGGAATCCCCAGGCTTTAAACCTGGTGTGCTAGATAGAGCATACCAGCTACCATTGTAGCGTTCGGCTTTTCCATTAGCACGGATTAGCAAGATTCTCTTTTTGTTAGCTCTTTCTGTAAAATCTCCTGCGAGATTAATGTAATATTGCAAGCTTTTGCCCTCTTCATAGACAAATGCACCAGGCAATGCCACTTCCCCTTGCACTAAAACAAGATTGCTCTTAGCAGGGATATTGATAATATCCCCTTCTTCTAGGATTGTATTATGGTAAGCAAGCTTATTTTCAATAACAATTTGCCCTTTGGGTTCAATGTTTTTAGCTCTTTCTATAAATTCTAGCACCATTTTAGAGTGCGCGCTTCGCATAGTGGCTTCTTGTGGGGTAACAGAAGAAGAAGTGAGGGCTAGGGTTTCAAGCTCTTTTAGCTGTGCTTGAATGAGTTTCTTTTGTGTTGTGGCTACACTTTTTCTAAATACTTGGATAGCGTCCATATTAGATTGATCGTTTGGCTTTATTTTAGCAATCACTTCAGCAAGTGTTGTGCCTTTTTTCACAACCAGTGAATGAAGTCCGCTGTGTTCGCCCTCTATCCTAATAGCAATCTTTTTAGCGTTATAATCGGGTCTAAATTCTACTTCATCTCCTGCTTTTATGGGAATATTTGCAAATTCTTCACTCTCATAAGAGGCTACTTCAATGGAGCGATTAGCATTATAAGAGCGGATAGTAGCGTGCGTCGTAGTGGGCTTTGCCCCTGCGACTATGGCTAGATCTTGCAGAGTTTTGATATCATCTTTTAGCTCAAAGCGGAAAGGCTTTTGCACATCGCCACTTACATAAGCGTAACTTTGCAAATTTTTCACCAAAATAACATCGCCATTTCTAAAAGGAAAGAGCTTGATTTGTCCGCTAAGCAAGAAATTATAAAGATCAATTTGTAAAATAGCTTTATTATTGCGTAAAATTTCAATATCTCTAAAGCTTCCATAATCTAAATTAATCCCTCCAGCTTTGTCAATGTATTGCACCACAGAATCAGAGCTTAGCCCTTGATAAAGTCCAGGTTTATTAACATTTCCAGTTACAAAAACAGATACATTTTGATACACATTCATATCTGCATAAATAAAGACATTGTTTTTATAGATTTTAGAAACTCCGCGTTTTAGCACTTTAACTAAGTCCCCATTTCTAACACCTAGGATATTGATAGCACCCACATTGGGGATAAAAACATTACCTTGAGAATCTACCATAAGTTCTTGGTTGAAATTCACAGCACCCCACATTCTAAAGTTTATTCTATCTCCCACTGCAATTTTATAATCAGGATTATAGAGAGATTGGGAAGCTTTTGTAAAGTTTCCATTAAAAAGATGCGCTCCAAAAATAGGCGGTAAAATAGGTGTTAAATTTGTATAAGGAGCTATAAGAGGGTTTTGTGGGTTTGTAGTAGGATCTTGCATATTCTGCGTGTTTTGAGTATTTTGCATATTAAATTGATTGGTGGCACTCATTTGTGTGTTTGTAGAGGTTGTGCTATTATAATCTTGTGGATAGTTAGTGTTTTGGTTATCCACACCTACAATAGATGAGGTATCCACTGCACTTGCTAGATTGGAAAATAAAAGCAAAAAAGCTAAATTTGTGTGTAATAATTTTTTAAACAATGTCTTCATTAGTATCTATGCTCCTCTATAATCATTACAATAAGTTTAACAATTCCATATAAAAGTGAAAGGATAACAAAAATTGTTAAGATATTGTATAAAATTCTTGGATAAGTTGAATCTTGTGGTAAATTTGCCCCTTGGATAATCACAAGTTGCTTAATCTTGCGACTAGATTCAATTCTTGTGGTTTCCACAGAAGTGAGTGCTGTTGTGTAGGCATCTTGGGCAAATTTTGCTTCAATGGTTAAATCTTGAAATTTGGCTACTAAGTTATTAAGGCGTTTTGAATTTTTAGAAGAAACAATTTTAGCAGATTCTTTATCTAGCTGTTGTTTTAGGGCTTTAATTTCTGATTTTAGCATGATAATTTGGGGTGCATTTTCATTAAGATAGCTTTGCATGGTTGTAAGCTCTGCTTCTTTTTGAGCAATTTTGCTTTCAATTTCATTAGTAAGTGTTGCTTTAGCTTCTGCTTGTTTTAGGGGATCAAATATGCCATAACGCCCTTGGAACACTAAAAGATCATTTTGTGCTTTTGAAAGTCTTTCTTTTGCTCTTGATAATTCTTGTTCGGCAAATGCCATTTGCTCTCTTGCAGCTTTGTGGGAGATTTCATTTACAAATTTTTCAGACTGCACTAAAATGGCGTTAGCAATTTTTTGAGCGTCCTCTTGCGTGAAGCCTTCAACTTCCACAGATAAAAGCCCTGAAGTTTGATCAAAAACAATTTTAGTGCGGTTTTGGAAAAATTTTAAAAAAGATTCTTGTGAGCTATCTTCTTTTAAAGAATAAAAGGGATCTAAACCTTGCTTTTGATAAAGGTTTTTAATGTCAATGCTATCTTGTAAAATATTTAGTATATCAAGAGAGTGGATATAATCTTTTAAGAACAAAACATCTTCTCTAGCACCCGTATTGACACCCACAAGAGAAGCAAGACCACTAATTGGGGCAATATCAGAAGAAGAAGAACGCACACTCATAGTGATGGTGCTAACATATCTAGGTGCAGCAAAAAAGAGATAATAACAAATAACAGGTATCATCAAAACAAATACAATTTTAAAGCTTTTAAAAAAGGGTAAAATGCCCTTTGTTTTTAAAAGCGTGTTTTCTTTATGGATTGCTAATGCACCCGTTTGCAAGTTTGGTTTTTTAAAAAGAGCTTTTAGTTTATTCATCTAATTTCCTTGGTAGGCTTTAATGCCCTCATCAACATCATCATAAATTGTAATCTCCCCATTATTCAAAAGAATAATTTTATCACACCATTGTTTAATTTCAGAAACGCTATGGGATACCATAATCACTTTTGATTGACTAAGTCTTTCTTTATAAAGCTTAATGCTTTTTTGTTTAAACTTTGGATCGCCCACAGCACCTGCTTCATCAATTAAATAATAATCAAAATCAAACGCCATACTAAGTCCAAAAGAGATTCTAGCACTCATTCCAGAAGAATATGTATTCATAGGTTCATCAAAAAATTTTCCTATTTCCGCAAAATCTTCTACAAATTGCACTTTTTCTCTTAAGGCTTCCCCTTTGTATCCATATACTCTAGCAACAAATTTTACATTATCTCTTGCGCTTAGTGTATGTTGGAATGCCCCACCTAATCCTAGGGGCCAAGAGAGCTTTTTATTTGTAATGATTTTACCTCTATCAGGTAGTTCCGTGCCACTTAATAGTTTCATAAGCGTAGATTTTCCAGCACCATTTCTCCCCATTAAACCGATGCTGCAATTTTCAGGAAATGTAAAACTAAAATTTCTAAAAATATAGTGCCTTGAGCCATTAGAGAGAGGATAAGATTTGCTTACATTTATGAGTTTTATCATCGTTTTTTCGCTGCTATAAGAGCTTGTCTATTATGATAATAAGCTCCTAAAGAGATAAAGAGTAACACCATAATGCAAGCTAAGGGGTAAATATAGTTATAATCATCTTGCAAGGGATAATTGCTAAAAAAATTAGATCTTAAAAGCTCCATAACATGAAGCATAGGATTGTAATATAAAACATCTAAAATAGGGCGAGGCATAAGCCAAGTTGGGAAAATCACACCAGAAGCCCAATAAAAAACGATGAGAAAATAATTAAGAAGTGTTTTTAAAGGCTCAAAAAAGAAACCTATTAAAGCAAAGCCAATCCCTATCACAAAACCAAACCCAATTAAAAGTGCAAAAGAGAGCATTACATTTAAAAAATAATCAGGAATCACATCTAAATGCAAAAACCAACCCGCTAAAATTAAAACGCTTACAAAGATGGTAAAGTAAATGCAAAATTCTAAGCAAGTTCTTGCGATAAAAACATGAATGGGTTTTACAGGCTTATAAGCAAAGAGTAATAAATTCGCCTCAATTCCATTGATAAGCTGGGAAACAATGCTCCTAAACATAAAATAAGGCACAATTCCTACAACTAAAAACATAAAAATAGAAATTCCAGAAGGCATAACTTGATGGTGGTATTCTCTAATGGCAGTAGCAATGGCAGTAATGGTTAAAACAATACTCATAGGCTCACCAATTACCCAAAAATATCCTAATCGTTTGTTTTTGCCAAATCTTGTCTTTAGCTCACGCAAGAATAAAGCACTTATAATATGCGTCATTAACTCTTCTTTTGCCTTATTTTTTAATTTTTTGTTATTAAATATTCTATCTTATTTAAGCTTATTAATGCCTTTTTTATTCTTTAAAAAAGTTTGATATAATTTTATAAAATTTATTTTGGGAAGTCTTTTTTGAAGCGGATTTATGCGATATTGATATTGTTTTTTGTAGATTGTTTTGCCAAAAATGTGCAGGATGAAATTTCACACAATAAAAATTTAAAAATTTTAATTGTAGATGAAAAAATGAATATTATAAAAAGTGTGCCTTTAACAGAAGGGCAACAAAAAATCAGTTTGGAAAAATTTGATAAATCCTTACAAATTGACATCACAAGTCCTAAAAAAGAGTTGCAAACTTCTTTGAAAAATACCGATGCAGATACTTTTAAAGAAGAGCTAAAAACAGCGCTTAAAAAGCAAGAACAAAAGCTAGAAACTACGCCAAAAAGCACTCTTTATGAAGAAAGATTTGAACGCAATAAATTTATGGGAGATTTTTTAGGGTTTGAACCGCATAAATTTAATTATATTTTGCCTGCAAATGTAAGCACGAACACAGAACCCAATGAAGCAAAGAGAGTGGAGGCAAAATTTCAAATCAGTATTAAAAAACTTTTATACGATGATTTATTTTTTAAAGATTTAGATTTTTATTTTGCTTATACACAGCAAAGTTATTGGCAGCTTTATGATAATGACAATTCTCGTCCTTTTAGAGAGAGTAATTATGAACCTAGTTTATATCTTAGCTATCCTTTGGATAAAAAGTTTTTCTTTGATAGAGTGGATTTTGGTTATGTGCATCAAAGCAATGGAGGGGATTTGACAAAGTCAAGGAGTTGGGATAGGCTTTTTGTAGAGGGGATTTATAGCAAGGGAAATTTTGTTATGGGATTAAAGGCGTGGTATAGGATTAAAGAGGATATTCACAAAGATGATAATCCAGATATTCATAAATACCTAGGTTATGGGGATTTGACTTTGGCATATTTATATAATAAGCATCTTTTTAGCGCTACTTTACGCAATAACTTAAGGGCGGATAATAAGGGTTCAATTTTATTAGATTATTCTTATCCTATTTATAAAAATCTTTATTTGTACTTGCAGTTTTTTAATGGATATGGAGAGAGTTTAAGCGATTATAACAATTCCATTAATCGTGTTGGAATTGGAATATTGTTTAATAGATAAAATAAGGAAAGATTATGCAAGAACAAACAAAAATACAATGTCCAAATTGTAAAAATGAGATTAATATTAGTGATATACTTTATAAACAGCTTCAAAAGCAAATAGAAGAAGATTTAAAGCAAAAGCAAGAGGAGTTTAAAAAAGACTATCAAAAAAATCTTGATAATTTAACTAGGCAATTAAACGAAAAATCTAATCAAGTCAAAGAGTTAAACAATGCAAAACTAGAGATTCAAAAACTAAACTTAGAAAAAA
>NZ_QXJG01000012.1:0-23790 GCF_003670295.1 Helicobacter burdigaliensis | reverse complement strand
CAATTAAACGAAAAATCTAATCAAGTCAAAGAGTTAAACAATGCAAAACTAGAGATTCAAAAACTAAACTTAGAAAAAAATGAATTAGAATCTAAAATCAAACTTGAAGCACAAATGCAGTTTAACACACAATTACAAGCAGAAAAAGAAAAGATTACTAAGAACTTACAAGAGCAAAATGAGCTAAAATTTAAGCAAAAAGAAGAGCAACTAGAGGGACTTAAAAAGAAGCTAGAGGAGGAACAAGCCCTACAAAAGCAAGAAGCAGAAAAAGTATTAGAAACTTTAAAACAAAAAGAAAATGAATTTAAAAATAAAGAAGCCGAGTTTGAAAAAAAATTGCAAGAAGCCACAGAAGAAAAGATTAAAAATGAAAGCTTAAGATTACAAGAACAATATGCCAAGCAAACAGAGTTAGCACAAGAAGAAATTAGAGCAAAAACCACAAAAGAATTTGAAGAAACTATCAATAATCTAAATAAAGAATTAAACGAAAAATCTAATCAAGTCAAAGAGTTAAACAATGCAAAACTAGAGATTCAAAAACTAAACTTAGAAAAAAATGAATTAGAATCTAAAATCAAACTTGAAGCACAAATGCAGTTTAACACACAATTACAAGCAGAAAAAGAAAAGATTACTAAGAACTTACAAGAGCAAAATGAGCTAAAATTTAAGCAAAAAGAAGAGCAACTAGAGGGACTTAAAAAGAAGTTAGAAGAGGCACAAAGAAAGGCAGAGTTAGGCTCACAACAGCTTCAAGGAGAGGTACAGGAGCTCGCTATTGAAGAGTATTTAAAAGCTCAATTTCCTTTTGATAATATTTTAGAGGTTAAAAAGGGCATTAGAGGAGGGGATTGCGTGCAGGTGGTGCATACTAGAGAGATACAAAACTGCGGAAAGATTTATTATGAAAGTAAGAGGTCAAAAGAGTTCCAAAGAGCATGGATTGAGAAGTTTAAAGCAGATATGGTGGAAAAAGGGGTGGATGTTGGTGTAATGGTAAGTGAAGTTTTGCCAAAAGAATTAGATAGAATGGGGCTAATTGATGGGGTTTATATTTGCACTTTTGAAGAGTTTAAGGGGCTATGCAAAATCTTGCGTGAGAGTATTATACAACTACATCTTGCTAGAAAATCCCAAGAAAATAAAAGCGATAAAATGGGATTGCTTTATGGCTATCTAACAAGCACAGAATTTAAAATGCAAATTGAATCGATTGTAGAGGGTTTTAGCCAGATGCAAAGTGATCTTGATAGTGAAAAAAGGGCTATGCAAAGGATTTGGAAACAAAGGGAAAAGCAAATAGAAAAGGTTGTAGAAAACACCATTGCAATGTATGGTTCTATCAAAGGGATTGCGGGGGTAAGTATGGGAAATATTAAGGCTTTAGAGCTTGATTCGCATTTGTTAGGCAATGAAGAATAAACTTTTTAGGTTGCAAAATGGCTTTAATTTAAGCTTTTAGCGAAAAATAAAAGCTATTTGCTAATAGCCTTTTATTTTTTTAATATTGTAGCATAGGTAGTGGATGCGTTGATTTAAAGCATTTTGTTTTTTTGCTTTTTTGTTATTTGTTAAGCTATTTTAAAATATAAAATAAATATAGAATTCATAAAATCTTGACAAATTTATTGTATAATTTCAGATAATTTTATTTATTTGGGGATATAAGTTTTGATAAAAGAAACTATTTTGAAAAATAATTTTTTTATTTCTTCTTCATTAAAATTTCATTGTGCATTCTCTTCTAAACCTGCGGGGGGGGGGGGCTTTTAGAGTTATACTATGGGCTAATTATTTCTACTTTTATAAACTAAATAAAATCTATTCTATTTTCTTAATATGAGTTTTAATGCCTTTTTATAAAAAATAAAAATCAAATCAAAAATATTTCAATATAAGGTATTAGAATGAAAAAATTGCGTCTAGGGACAAAATTAACAATTGTTGTTAGTTTGGTAGTGCTTATTATTATGAGTATTTTAACGGTTTTGGTATCGCTAAAAACTTCTAGTGTTTTACAAAATGAGGCACATAAACTCTTGCAAACAGAAAGTGTGCGACTAGCTAATAGAGTGCAAGGAGCGATTTCTCAATCTTTTGCAGTTGTGGAGGCTTCAAGTGGAGTTATGGCTTCCATGATTTTAAATAGTAGAAGTGGGATTATTGATGAAGAGATTTTGCAAGAAGCTACTTTGAGTGTTTTAGAAACTAATCAATATGGCTCTTTTTCTTATCTTTATGTGCCTAATTCTAATAGTGTTTATGCAAGACGCGCACTTGAAACACAAGACAATAACTCTTTATTGCAGAATGGGGAATTTATGCTCTTTGCAGATAGAATAGATAGTGGCAAGATTATGCTTGTTTAAGCACAAGATAGTGTGGCAAATCTAGCTTCCATTAAAGAAGCTCTTAGCACAAAAAAGCTTGTTTTTGGAGAACCTAGAGAATTTGATATTCATGGGCATAAAATCTTTGGCGCAAATATTGTCTCGCCTATACTCAATCGCAAAAATGAAGTTGTAGCACTTTTAGGAACTATTGTGGATTTAAATCAAATCTCAAAAGCAATTTTTGGGGCAAAAAGCATTGCTTATGAAGAAAATAGAAGCTTCCTGCTTTCGGGCAATGGAACAATGCTTATCCATAGTAATAAGGATTTTATAGGAAAGCCTCTCTCAAGCATTAATCAAGATAAAAGTGCAAATACCTTAGTAGAATTTATAAAATCTAATGAATTAGGTGTTTTAGAATATCGCTATGATGGGGTGGATAATTATGCAAGTGTGACAAATTATCGCTTGTGGAAAGATTTAAAAACAGAATGGACTTTGGTTTCTATCGTAACAAAAGATGAAGTTTATGCTTCACTATCTAGCATAGAAATGACGATAATTTTAACTGCTATTGTATCTGTGCTTGTGATTATTGTAGCTATTTGGCTTTATGCAAAACGCTATATTTCTTTAAGACTTTATAATCTAGAAAAACTGCTTAATAATTTCTTTGGCTTTATAAACCATGAAAGCAAAGAAGAACCAAAGCTCGCTAGAATTGTGGCAAATGATGAGATAGGCAGTATGGGGAATCTTATTAACCAAAACATCACAAAAACACATGAAGCCTTTAAAAAAGATAATTCAATGATTAAAGAAATTACAGAAGTTGCAAAAGCGATTGAACAAGGGAAGTTTGACATTACTTTGCAAAATACACCTAGCAATCCACAGCTAAAAGATTTAAAAGAAGTGCTCAATGAAATGCTAGAAGTTTTAAGCACAAAAATCGGTAAAGATCTTAATGAGATTTTAAAAGTCTTTAGCGAATATGAAAATTTGAATTTTAAAGCAAGGGTAGAAAATCCAAATGGAAAAGTGGAAGAGGCTATTAACTCTTTAGGAGATGAAGTTGCACAAATGCTTAGCATTTCTTCTAATTATGCACAAAAGCTTATAGAGCAAAGTAAATCTTTAGAGGAAAATGTAAGCAAATTAATTGCAAGTTCTCAAACTCAAGCACAAAACCTAGAGCAATCTTCAAGTGCTACAAGCCAAATCACACAATCTATGCAATCAGTTAATGATAAAACTTATGAAATCACTAAACAAACAGAGGATATTAGAAATATCGTAAGTGTGATTAAAGAAATTGCCGATCAAACAAATCTTTTAGCGCTCAATGTAGCCATTGAAGCAGCAAGAGCAGGAGAGCATGGAAGAGGATTTGCAGTTGTAGCCGATGAAGTGAGAAAACTAGCTGAACGCACACAAAAATCTTTAGGCGAGATTGAAAGCAATGTGAATATTTTGGTGCAAGGGGTTAGCGATATGAGTGCTCAAATAAGCGAGCAAACACAAGGAATCGAGCATATTAACGATGCAATTTTACATCTAAATACCATCACAGATGAAAATGTAATGATAGCAAATGCGACAAATGGCGTTACACAGGAAGTAAATCATATCGTAGATGCGATCAATGAAGATACACAAAGGAAAAGATTCTAGATTTTAGAATCTTTTGCTAAATGCATAAAATAAGCTTGTCCATAGCTAATCCCACCATCATTGCAAGGGATTTTATGGTTTAAATAGACTTTAAAAGGGGCTAACTCTTTTAAGGTAAATTCACTCAAAAGTGAATTTGCAAAGCAACCACCGCTTAAAGCTATGCTTACTTCTTTTTCTTTATAGAGGGATTTAATCACATAAGCGATTATTTTAGCTAAAGTAAAATGAAATTTTAGTGCGATTTGCTCTAGTGGGGTGCTATTTTGTAAATCTTTTAGGATTTGTTCTAGTATTTTTTGCCAATGCACTACACCCTTTTCAAAACTAAAAGAATAGGGGGTTGCTTTAGCTTTGCACTCTGTTGCTAAAGATTGTAAAATGCTTCCAGCTTCCCCCTCATAGCTATTGTTTTTGCAAACTCCTAAAATCGCCCCCACCATATCAAAAAGCCTTCCTACTGAAGAACACACAGGGGGTATTTTAGAGAGGTGCAAGGAGTAAAAAAGCTCTAATTCTTCTTTGCTAAAATCTTGCAAGAGTGGGAGTTTTAAGCTTGTATAGTCTTCTTTAAAACAAGTAAAGATGCCCTCTAGCCCAAGTCTTCTAATATCTTTAATAGCCCTCTCCCCTCCTAAAAGCTTAAAAGGAGCAAAAGAACCTATTTTTTTAAATTCTAAAGGAGTGTTTGGATTCCATTCTAAAAACTCTCCTCCCCAAATCTTGCCATCATTTCCATATCCAGTGCCATCAAAAATCACTCCTATTGTTTTTGAAGAGATTTGATTTTCAGCGATATTTGAAAGAAGATGTGCGAAGTGGTGTTGCACTTCTATATATTTTTGATTTTCTAAAAGGTGGCGTTGGTGATAGTTTGGGTGCAAGTCAAGCACATAAGTTTTTGGGGTAGCTTCATAGGTTTTAGTAAAAAGCTCCAAAGTGTTTTTAAAATTAGTAAAAGTATCTAAGTTATTTAAATCTCCAAGATGAGGGCTTAGCAAGGTTCTATTTGAATGGTAAAAGCAAAAAGTGGATTTTTGCTCTGCACCAAGGGAGGCAAAGTTTTCTTCAGTATCTAAAGGGAAAATCTCACTAATATCCAGTGCATAGCCTCTAGCTCTGCGTAAAACTTGCTCTTTGCCCCTAACAAATTGCACCAAAGAATCATCAATAGCATTAAAAATATCACGATTATAAAAAAGTACCCCATCACACACTCCCTCTAGCTTTTCACAAAGTTCGCTAAAGCTTTTGATAATCGGCTCTCCGCTTAGGTTAGCACTTGTAAAAACCAAAGGATTTTTGAATTCTTTTAAAAGCAAATAATGCAAAGGAGTATAAGGCAAAATCACTCCTAAAGTTTTTAAAGAAGGTGCAATCACATCTAAAGGAAGTAAGTTTGCATTCTTTTTTAGTTTAGAAGAAAGCAAAATAGGTGCTTTAGATGAGGTAAGGAGGGCGATTTCTTCTTCTTGTAAGGTGAGTATTTCTTTTGCCTTAGAGATATTTTCAAGCATTAGGGCAAAAGGCTTTTTTTTGCGTTTCTTGCGTTCTCTTAAACGCTCAATAGCTTCTTTGTTATAAGCATCACAAATAAGCGTATATCCCCCTATGCCTTTAAGTGCTAGAATCTCCCCATTTTTTAGGGCTTTGATGGCATCTTGCAAGGGGTTTTTTTGTGAAAAAATAGAGATTTTAGAATCTAAAAGGTTTGTGCTTTTAAGCTCTTTTGTAAAATAAAGCCTAGGGCCACAATCTTTACAACAATTAATTTCAGAATGGAATCTCCTAGAGTTTGGATTGTCATATTCTTCTTGACAGGCTTTACACATTTTAAAATCTTTCATAGCAGTTTTTTCTCTATCATAGGGAAGAGAGGAGATGAGGCTATATCTCCCGCCGCAATTTGTGCAACTAATAAAAGGATACAAATATCGCCTATCTTTTGGGTTTAAAAACTCTTTTAGGCAATCTTTACAAAGTGCAATATCTGCTGGAATAATGGCGGTTTTTTGATCCTTGTCTTCACTTTTTAGGATTTGAAAATCACAAAAGATTTTATTGGTATTAAAATCTTGCTTGTGAAATTTTTGGATAAAGGCGGCTTTGGGGGGATTGTCCAAAAGTGCTTTACAAAATAAATCAAGCTTTGCTTTATCTTTGCTTTGAGCGATGATTAAAACCCCTTTGGAGTTATTAAGACAATAGCCTTTAATATCGTATTTAAGAGCCATTTTAAGCACAAAAGGACGAAATCCTACACCTTGTACAATCCCTTCAATCTGTATTTTTAGCATAATTACACTTTGTTTTAAAATAAGCTAAATTGTATCTAAAATCTTTTGAAGCAAATGTAAAAATAAAGCTTGTTTGCACACACTTTGTTTGTAAAAATCTTTATGTTTTTTTAATGTAAAAGTTAGTTAAGGAGTTGAAGCCCAAGAGGGCTTAAAAGCTTAAAGCAGAAATTTAAGCATTGATAGCGGTTTTAATGCCTTCTTCAATAAGAGCTTTAGAATCAGGTTCTACTAAGCGTTCTCCTACTTCCACACCATTTTTGTAAAAAATCAGAGTTGGGATTCTTCTTACCTTTAGTTCATCTTTGAGTGCTTCTTCTTCATCTGCCATAATCGCAAAAAATTTCACATCTTTGCCATACTCTTGTGCGAGCATTCCCATAATAGGTTCAATCTTTCTACAATCAGGACACCAAGGAGCACCAATAGCTACTAAAGTCACACCTTCTTTAATTGCATTAGCAAAAGTTGCTTTTGTTAGTTTTTCCATCATTTTAAATCCTTTAATAGTTAAAATTACCTTGTAATTGTTAGCAAATTTTACTTAAAAAATCTAAAAGTTTAAAAAATCTTGTAACTTTGTTACGCTAAGAGAATGTATAAAGGGAATATTTTTAGAGAAAACTTAAGAGATTATATGCGATAAATTCCACTAATATCTTTTAATTTTTATCTATTTATTTTTAATATAAATAAAAAATAATAAATAAAAATTTAAAAAAACATATAATATAATTTTGAAATTAAAATTTTAAGTATATTGTATATAAATTGCAATATTTACATATACTGCTTATCTATAAAATATTAAATAGCACAATAGAAAATATTTAATATTTAAATGGAGATTTCTATATACAATAAGTTTCATTGTGATAGAAACAATAGAATGATTTAAAAATATAAGGAGGGGGTAATCAATGTATTTTTTAAATCTTAAAAAATTCAATAAACTCAATACATTAAAAAATACATTAAACTCTTTTTATTCTTTTTGTAATCATTTAAAGACAACATCTAATAATAAAGTATTATTATCCTCTAATACTTTTAATATTTCTAAAACTTCTTTTATCACTAATTTACTATTAGTGCGCGCGGGGGGGGGGGGTATTCTAGCTCTTTATTAACTCTTCTTTGTTACTTTAGATACTTTATAAAGTCTTTCTTTGTCATTGTAAAACGATATAATCGCTGTGGCAATCTATTATTCTTTATTGTCATTATAAAGCTCTTTAAAACTAAAGTAATCTATAAATTACTTATTCAATCTAAACTATTTAATCAATCTAGTATTCATTCTAAAACTCTCAATTATTTTATATCTTTCAATTATTCTAAATCTATCAATATAACAATCTATAAACTAACAACTCTTAAATTTAAACTATTTAATCAATCTCTTAACACATTAATAAACACTAAACATTATCTTTCTTTTAAATTTAAAACTCTTTTATACATTCTATTTCTTATAAAAGACTCTATTAGAGGATTCTTTTCCCCATTTATGAATCCTCTACTAGATTCTTTATTCCATACTAGAAATTAAATTTAATCTTTTTCTTTTTAAAAGATTTAATTTCTAAAACAAAAAAGAATCTTTTTATTACTTATTAAAGAAGAATAAAAAGACAAAGAAGGAAATAAAAGAAATAAAACTATTTCTTTTAAACAAGAATCTAAACAACAACATTAATGTTTTAAAACAAAAAGGAGAAAGATAAATGAGACAAGAATTTAAAAAGAATATAGAAAGTGTTAAATATACAAACACTAATACTTTTTTTAAATCTAAAAGCAATAATGCTTTTAAAAGAACTCTTAGTATTAGTATAGTTGCTTCTATACTTTTATCTAATCAATTAGTGTTAGCAAGAAGTATTACAGATACTACACTTCCAAGTGGAGGTAAATTTACAAATGGAAGTAGTGGAAGTATTAGTAGTTGTGCTGGAAAAAGTAATTGTATGAATATTCATGGTAATAATAAAAATAATGTGATTGCTTGGGGTGGAGGATTTAATATAGGTTCTAAAGCAGAAGTTAATTTTACAACAAGTGGCAGAGGATATTTAAATTTAGATTATTCTAAAAACTCTTCTATACTAGCAGGTAAATTAAATGGAGGAGATAATAATATCTTTATTGTTAATCCTAGTGGAGTAATAGTGACTGAGAGTGGAAGTATTAATGCTAATAGATTTGTAGCTTCTACTACTCCTATGAGCTTTGATGAAATCAATGCTTTTAGTAATCCTAATACGAATTCTGCTACTTGGTCTCCTGTGTTTAAACCTAATAGCACTAGAGGAGATATAATAAACAAAGGAAATATTAATGCTAATAAAGTCTTACTTATAGGAAATAATGTAAGAATAGATGGAGGAAGTATTAATGGAATGCATAAGACAAATGCAACCAATGAAGAACTAAAAAATCCTAGTGGAACAACAAATGAAGAATTACATTTAGTTGGGAATAATGTGTTTATTAATGTGGAAAATATTAAATCTAATTCTGTGATTGCTAGTGCTTATGTAAGTGGAGCATTACAACAAAGCACTACTAACTATGTTGCTAATAAAGATGCAATTACTAATTTTAACTTTAGCACAAAAGATTATGAAAAAGTAGAGGGTAATAGCAATAATGCTATTGCTAAAAGTGAGTTTAAAAAGTATGCGACTATGGGTAGTGCAGAAGATTGGATAAACTTTGCTAATGGGTGGAATAATGATACAAATGGAATGCGAAATTTCTTTGATGAATATCATTTAACTAATAATATTGATATGAATTGGACTTTAGTGGATCCTATTGGACATACTAATGCTTTTAATAAAAATTTTAATGGCAATGGCTATACACTAAGTAATGTGTTAATTAATGCGGGGTATAGGAAAGTAGGATTGTTTGGGGAAATAGGTGGTGATCCTTCTATTCCAATTCAAAGTTTTTCAAATTTAAATATTAATGGGTTAAAGTTTGATTATACAAATGGAAATCCTGATTATATAGGGGGCTTTGTTGGGTATGTTGATGGAGAGGGCGGTAGTTTTACAAATATTACTTTAAGCAATATAGGAGATATTCGTGCCACTCCTGATAATTTTGAAGGTGTGGCAGGTGGTTTTGCAGGATACTTGTCAACCTCAGAAACATTGTTTTCTAATATTATTTTAGATGGCATAAGCAATATTGAAGCACTAGGTGATACAGCAGGAGGCTTTGTTGGTATAATAGGATATTATGGAGACGATAATATTTTTACACATATTGTTTTAAACAACATAGATAGTATTAAAAGTAACAGGTTTGGGGGTGGTTTTGTTGGTAGTCTGGAATATTCTGGCGAAAATAACACCTTTAGCAATATTATTTTAAACAATATAAAAAATATCCAATCAGGAAATGGTGCTGTAGGAGGCTTTGTTGGTTCTCCAAATGGACCTGGTAGCGAATATCAGATTTTTGATAATATCATCATAAACAACATAGGCAATATTGAAGGTGGTAGTGCGGGTAGTTTTGTTGGTAGTGTACATTTTGATAACAGTATTTATAAAAATATCTATATCTATTTTAAAGAAGGAGCTACAATCACAAGCTATGAGGGTAGAGTTGGTAAATTTATTGGTTCTCTTAATCAGGGAGGAAAACTTACTTTTGATAATGTTAATGTATATTATGCAAAAGGTAGTCAAATTGGAAACTTAGAACTTATTGGGGGTTTTTATAATAATGGTGAAAACAATTATGAAATCATAGGTATAGAAAAGTTTCACTCTGAAGAAAAAAGCTTTAGTGAATTTAAAGATATAATTTTAGCCAATGGTGCTTTCAAAGATGAAGAGGGTAATCCTATAAAAATCTATGAAAAACAAGATGATAAGGGTAATACTTACTTTACTTTCCTAGATGAAACCAATAATGGTAATGGCGGTGATAATGGCAATGGTGGAGACAATGGCAATGGAAGCAATAGCGGAAACAATAACACCGATGATGGCTTAAGCGATGTAGAATTAAGCAGTGATGATTTCTCTAATAAATTAGTAAATAGTATCATTAAAGATTTACTAGATGAAAAACTCATTCTTAGTTTAGATACAAATAAACTCTTTATTATTAAAAATGGAAAAGCAACATTAAATACAAACTATCTTAAAGGACTTCTTAGTAAATACAAAGAAGATTCTAAACTCTCACAATCTCTAAACTTCCTTTTAGCATTCTATGGAGAAGAAGTAGATAATAATGGATTAGGATTAGGAAATGAATTAGCAAACAAAGATAAAAATGGAGTATGGAACACTACTAAACAAAGAGTAGAGAAAATCAAACATTCTAAACAAGAATTAGAAAACTTTATAAATGGTAATAATAATCCAAACTATACAGCAGGAGGATTATTAGGACTTATGAGTTTCTTTGCAGAATGGAAAGATAAATATGAGCTTTATACTTCAGGACTTGCCACAGAAGAACAAATGAAAAACCTAGAGAGTTGGTTTAAAAACAATGAAGCAAATCTAAAGCAATACCAAGCATTATTAAAAGATAAAATCCTAAAAGAATTTAAATATGATAATATTGCTAATATAGATGTCAAGGGTTCATTAACATTCATAGGTGGAGAATGGATAGCTAATCTAAAAGAACCAGAATACAAAGATAATGGAGGAAGTGATCAAACCATAACCTCCCCTCTAAAAGACATTAATGCTTCTATGCTAGATAAACAAAAAGTAGTTTTAATTAAACCAGCAGAAGAAGAAAAAGAAACACTAGATGAAGAAAAAGGAATGCTAAACCAAAGAACTTGTGTAGTGAGTGAAAACTTTAAGACAAACAATCCTTGTATGGCTGAGAGAATTTAAAAAAGGAAATTCGTATTGGGGATAACATTTGTAGAGATTTAATAAATTTTATGGAACTCACAGAGGCTTACTCTAGCCTCGTTCCAAAAATTTATTAAAAACTCACAAAGCTCATCCGCCACTACTAGAATTTATTTAATTTTTCAAATAACTATATTAAAACTCTCTAACCTCTTAAAATTTCATAAAAGCTAAAACTATATATCGTAACTACTAGAACTTATTTAATTTATTAGATAACTTACTTTTTAAACCCCCCTTTAAAATTTTTATTTTATTCTTAGCTACTAGAATTTAACACATTGTCATTGCGAGCAAATACAAAGTATTTGTGTGGCAATCTAATAAAAATATTTAGAAGTATTTTTCTTTTATTGCAAAGTTTTTTAAAAACTAAAAGTATTTTAGTATTTTGTCTTTAGGTTGTTTTCTAGACTGCCACACTCTGCTTTGTTTTGTTTATAGTGACATCTTACTTTAAGTATTAGAATTAGAGTTTTAAATTTTTTAGAATACTTTGTTGCTAAAGCTTATTGTAATAACAATGGAGGAGTTTTAATCTTATAAAGCTAGGAAAATTATCGTAAAATTTTATTTAATAACCATAAATAACCCCATACTAAATATTCTTTAGCTAAAATCTTAAACCAAGATGTAAAAAAGGAGGAAGTTATGCAACCTATAGATAGATTTTATCCTTCCGTTGAAGATTTTAGAGATCCCTTTAGTAGAGATAGAGATAGGATTATCCATAGTTCTTATTTTAGGCGACTTGAATATAAAACACAAGTATTTTTAAATTCAAGTGGGGATAACTTTAGGACACGCCTTACACATTCATTGGAGGTAAGCCAAATAGCAAGAGCACTTGCTAGAAATTTAGGATTAAATGAAAGCCTAGCAGAAGCCATAGCACTAGCACATGATTTGGGACACACTCCTTTTGGGCATGTGGGGGGAGATGAGCTTGATAGAGTAATGAAAAGCTATGGTTATCATTGTGGGTTTGAACATAATTTTCAATCTTTTAGGGTGGTTGCAAGCTTGGAGAAAAGATATAAAGAATATGGTGGTTTAAATCTAACTTTTGCAACACTAGAAGGGATTTTAAAACATTCTTATCCCTATTCTAAAAAATTCTTAAGCTCAAAATTGCAAGAAACTTTTAAAATAGATTTTCATCCAAGTTTAGAAGCTATGGTTGTGGATTTATCTGATGAGATTGCTTATATTAGCCATGATATTGATGATGGAATTAAATATGGTTTGATTAGCTTTGAAGATTTATATGAGAGCAAAATTGTAAAAGACTGCATAGAATATGTTATAACCATAGAAAAAATAGAAAAAGAAGACAAAATCTTCCGCCACCGCTTTATTTCAAGGTTAATTTCTTTGCTAGTTTATGATATTTTGGATAATAATCCCAAATTTGATTATGAAAGCCCAGCTTGTTTTGTGTATGAGGCAAAAGAAGCATTGCCTATAAAACGCACAAGAGAAATGGAAAAGGATATTAGATTTTTAAAAAAGATGCTTTTTAATAAACTCTACCGCCATGAAGAAATTACTAGAAAAATGTTTATGGGAAAACGCTGTGTAAAAAAGCTTTATGAGTGTTTGAATGATGATGTAAATTTACTGCCACAAAGCCTAAGGCAAAGAGTGCAAGAAGGGGAGAAATTACATAGGGTGTGTGCAGATTATATTGCCTCTATGAGTGATAGATATGCAATAGCACTTTATAGAGAATTAGGCTTTTAGTTAAGCAAAATAGATGTAAAATCATCGCTAAAATTTTTATAAAAGGGGATAGAATGCAAGAGAATTTAGAGAAAATGGATAAAGATTATGTTTTGCATACCTATGCACGCAATTATACACATTTTATAAAGGGTGAAAATGCAAGGCTTTATAATCAAAAGGGCGAGGATTATATTGACTTTGCATCAGGGATTGCAGTGTGTAGTGTAGGACATGGTAACAAAAGATTAGCAAATGCAATTTGTGATCAGGCAAATAAGCTTATCCATACTTCTAATCTTTATTTAATAGAACATCAAGCAAAACTTGCTAAAAAGCTTGTAGAACTTAGTGGATATGATATGCGAGTATTTTTTGCAAATTCGGGTGCAGAAGCCAATGAGGGTGCGTTAAAAATTGCAAGAAAATATGGGGAGGTTAATGGAGAAATTAAACGCTATCAAATCATTACTTTAGAATCATCTTTTCATGGGCGCACTATTAGCACATTAAAAGCAACTGCACAAAGCAAAATGCACAATTTCTTTGGTCCTTTTCCTGATGGCTTTGTGTATGCAAAAGATGTGCAGGATGTAAAAAATAAAGTAAGTGGCATTACTTGTGCGGTGCTACTAGAGCTTGTGCAAGGAGAGGGAGGTATTACCCCTTTTCCTAAAGAAGAAATACAAGAACTTGCTAATTTTTTAAAAGAAAAAGATATTCTTTTAATGATTGATGAAGTGCAAACGGGAATTTATCGCAGTGGAGAGCTTTTTGCTTCACAAGTTTATGAGATAGAACCTGATGTAATCACTACTGCAAAAGGTTTAGCAGGAGGAGTGCCAATAGGTGCAGTGCTAACAAGATTAAAAGATATTTTTGCCCCGAGTGATCATGGAAGCACATTTGGGGGGAACTTTTTATCTACAAGGGCAGGATTAGAGGTTTTAAGCATTTTAGAAGAAGAAAAGCAAAAGGGGGCATTAGCACAAAAAATAGATTATTTTAGTGCAAAATTGCAAGAAATAAAAAAAGAATTTGGAGAAATTTTTACCGAAGAAATCGGGCTTGGGCTTATGAGAGGACTTAGAGCAAAAGACTTAGAAACCTTGAATAAATTTTTAGATTTAGCACATAAAAATAAGGTTTTAGTTTTAAAAAGTGGTAAAAATACAGCACGATTCTTGCCTCCTTTAACAATAAGCAAAGAAGAGATAGATGAAGGCTTTTTAAGGATAAGAAAAGCACTTTTAGAAATGTAGCTTTGTGCTACATGCAAGAACATTTTTCTTTAAATAAAGAAAATGAGAATTAGTTTTAAAGATAATATAAACTAAGCCATACTACAATTATTCCAAAAGATTAAAATTTTAAGGAATCGCTATGACAATAAGCTCTCTTGAAAATGGGCATAGTGCCGTAATTTTGGGATTGAATGTGGAAAAGCAACTTTTGGATAGATTGTTGAGCTTAGGTTTTGCAAAAAGTAAAATAGTTAAGAAACTAAAGACTTCTTTGGGGGGCTCTACGATTGTTGTGGAGTTAGATCGTTCTTGTGTGATTTTAAGAAAAGATGAGGCTAAGAGTATTGAAGTGGAGGAAATCCATGGATAAAAATATAAGAGTTGTTTTAGTAGGGCAACCTAATGTGGGTAAAACCCTACTGATTAATGCTATGTGTAACACGCAACTTAAAGTTGGGAATTTTGCGGGTGTTACTATTCAAAAATCAGAAGCTTATGTAAAATATCAAGATTATGAGATTTGTATTATTGATTTACCCGGGACTTACTCTATTTATGGTTATTCTCAAGAGGAGAAAATTACAAGAGATTTTTTAGAAAAAAATGATTATGATTTAATTATTAATGTTGCAGATTCTACAAATTTAGAAAGAAATTTACTCCTAACTACACAACTTTTAGACACAAAAAAGAAAATGATTTTAGCTCTTAATATGAGTGATGAAGCAAGAATAGAGGGCATTAAAGTAGATTCTAAAAAGCTTGGTGGATTGCTTGGTATTCCTTGTGTTTCTGTTTCTGCAAATACTAAAGAAAATCTTGATACATTATTTGAATTAATTATTAGCACATATACAAATGCACTCCAAGAAAATAAAAGAATTTATAGTGATAGTATTGAAGTTGAGATTAATAAAATCATACAATTTTTAGATGAAAAAAAAGATGGAGCTATCTCTAAGCTACATCAAACCCACAGAGAAATTGCTATTGCGCTTCTTAGGGGAGATGAGATGGTTTATGATTATTTGCATAATAAACCCATTTGGATGGAGTTAAGTAAGGTTATTCAAAGCTCACAAGAGAATCTTTATATTGCTTATAATACAAAATCAAGCAGTGAAATTTTTATGCAGGATTTACAAGCTTTTAGTAATGGAGTGATTGCAGAGAGTGTTAGCTATGGCACAAAAGCAAAGAGAAATTACACCCAACTTGCTGATAATATTTTAATCAATAAATACATCGGCATACCTATTTTCTTGTTTTTTATGTGGTTATTGTTTCAAGCTACCTTTACACTAGGGCAATATCCTATGGATTTTATAGAAAATTCTTTTACAGCTTTAGGAGAGATGGTTAAAGCAAATATTTCAAGTGAGCTTATAGGATCTTTGGTGGCCGATGGTGCATTAGCGGGAGTGGGTGCAGTTGCCTCATTTTTACCAAATATTATTATTTTGTTTTTTGGTATTTCTCTTTTAGAGACGACGGGATATATGGCGAGGGTTGCTTTCTTGTTGGATGGATTTTTTCATAAATTTGGTTTGCATGGTAAAAGTTTTATTCCGCTTGTGAGTGGGTTTGGTTGTTCTGTGCCTGCATTTATGGCTGCAAGAACTCTTAAAAATCCAAAGGATAGATTGCTTACCCTTTTTATTATTAATTTTATGAGTTGTGGAGCGAGATTGCCTGTTTATGTGCTTTTTGTGGGTGCATTCTTTCCAAGCGAACAAGCAGGAAATTGGCTCTTTGGTATTTATATTTTAGGTGCATTAATAGGGTTGGTTATGGCAAAGATTTTGCGTATGACTGTATTTAAGGGAGATGATGAACCTTTTGTAATGGAGATGCCAAAGTATAGAATCCCAAATTGGCGTCTTGTGTGGTTTAGCGTTTATAATAAAGCAAAGATGTATTTAAAAAAGGCAGGAAGCTTTATTTTGGCTGCTTCTGTGCTTATTTGGTTTGCCACTACTTTTCCAATGCAAGATGAATTAGAAGAAAGCTATGCTTTAAAAATAGAGCAAACTACTGATGAATCCCAAAAGCAATTATTGGATTTTGAGCTTCAAGAGCAATTGATTGAAAATAGCTATATGGGACAAATAGGCAAAGCCATAGAACCATTTTTTGCTCCTATTGGGTTAGATTGGAAGCTTGGAGTGGCACTTGTAAGCGGGCTTGCTGCTAAAGAGGTAAGTATCTCTACTATGGGTGTTTTATATTCTTTAGGGGGAGAAGTAGATGAGGGGAGTGAAAGCTTAATGGAAAAAATTAAGGCAAATATACCTTTAAGTGTGGGAATAAGCTTTGTGCTATTTACTATGATTTATAATCCTTGTCTTGCCGCTACGATTGTATTTGGGAAAGAGGCAGGAGGCTATCGCTATATCCTTTATCTTTTCTTGCTAACTACTGCTACTGCCTATATTGTTTCTTTTATAGGTTATACAATCACAAAAATGCTAATAGCCTAAGAGGAGTTTTATCTTTCTCTCCTCTTTTTTAAGAACTTCTCCTATTTGAGAGATTTTATCAAAAAGAGCTTCTTTTTTTAAGAAGTCTTCTTCTAAGCAGATTTCTAGCAATTCTTTTTGTTTTATGCCCTCTTGTTTATAAAGTTCTTCAAGTTTGTTTAAACCGGTTTTGGAATTAAAATACACATAAAGTGCTTTAGCAATTGCTTCGTTTTTTGGTCTAAGGACTAAAATGCCTGCGTTGGGAATAATTTTTTTTCCTTGTGCTTCTTTGCCGATAATGGCTATTTTTGGGTAAATGCCTCTAAGAGGCAATACAATATCATTAGGTTTTAAGCAAAGTTCATCTATTTTTTTGGAATTTGGTTTTAGGGTGCTTTTGCCAAAGGAATTTGTATAGCCATAGTTTTGAAATTCCCTTATACCAAAATCATAACAATTAATTAAATCTAAATCACCGCTAATGCGATGTCCTCTAAAAGAAGTTTCAAGATAGTTTTTAAGTAAATTTTGCGATTGTTTTTTGGTATAAATAAGAGTGTGTGGAAGAAGATCGTGAGGGCTTAGTTGTTTATAATCTAACAATCTTGAAAAGGAAGAATCTTGTTTGGAAAAATAAATATCTAAAATCTCATCTACTCGCACTAAGCGATTGTATTTACCCTCTTTTATGTAAAAATTACTCGCATCTATAAAAAATACTTTATGATTGTTATGCGAAACTACTAATAAAGAAAAATCCTCTTGTTGGCGAAAAAAAAGATTTTTAGGAATGGTTATGATTGCTTCTAAGAGATGATTTTTTAAAAGAAGATTTTTAAGTTCAGCTCCTGCTGGTTTGTGTAAGAGTTTTGAAGAGATGACAAAAACACATTTTTGTTTGAAAATCTCTACACAATTAGCAATAAACAAGCTTTCTAGTGTGCTTTTTTGAGTGATTTCATATTTGTTTAGTAGGGGATCATTTTGGTATTTTTTAACAAAAAGATTTTGCAAACTTGGAGGATAGCAAAAAATCTTATCAAAACTTTTTTTGGGTTTTATTTGTAAAAAATCATTATTGCTTAAATTTATGGGATTGATTTTTAAAAGAGAGGCAATAATTTTTGCAATTTGTATGAGAGTTGTGTGAATCTCGCTACCATAAAAATTTTTAAAAAATTTTTTTTGATTAACAAATAAGAGAAAACTTCCTAAGCCACAGCATGGATTGTAAATGCTTTCTTCTTTTTTGAGTTCCATAAGCCCATAAACAAGCTCATTAACCTCTAAAGGAGTGGCATATTCATAGAGCTTTAAAATACTTTTTTGCACACAAAGCGTTTGGATAAAATCTTGCAAGCAAGAAAGTGTTGTAGGGCTTTGCAACATCTCTCTAGCAATTTTTTTATGGTTGAGATTGTGCGTAAAGTCTAGCGGGCGTATTCCATTACTTTTTAGAAATTCATAAATATTGTGCGAAAAATATTTTTCTTTTTTAGAGAGAAAATGCGCCAAAATTTCACTTTGTTCTTTTAGTAAAATGAGTTGCATTAAGACTTGCAAACTCTCTAAACTATCTTCGTAAAAGCGATGGATATAATTAAAAATGCTTATAAGACTTTTCATAAAAACCTATTTATACATCGGGAGCTTTTCAAAAACAAGCAATATGTGGCATACAGCGACAATTGCTCCAAAAACTAAAAGTGCATAAATTGTAAGATTCCCACCTTTTACTTTATAAGCACTAGGAGTGCTTTTTTTACGCGAAGCTTTTAGTAAAAGGGCAGGGATAATCACAGACCAAATTGTAGCAGCAAGTCCAGCCCAACCAATCGCGTATAAAAATCCTTCAGGAAAAATACTTGCAAAGATTAAAGGGGGTAAAAATGTAACAAGTAAAGTTTTGGTTCTTCCAAGCCTACTATCATCAAAACCGCATAAATCTGCCATATAATCAAAAAGTCCTAATCCAGCACCTAAAAAAGAAGTTGCTACTGCTAAAAAAGAGAAAATTTCCAAAGCCTTAAGAAGTAAAGTGTTATTTAGTCCAGCCCCTGCAGCACGCAACAAATCATCTACATTTCCCCCATCGGCGATAACTTGTTTAAAGCCCTCTCTAGCGATATTTCCGTCACTTGCAATAATCCAGATTATATAAGTTAAAAATGCTATAAGTGTCCCATATAAAAGGCATTTATTGATAGATATAGGATTTTTTCCAAAGTATTTTACAAGGCTAGGCACAGATGCGTGGAAGCAAAAAGAAGTAAGATAGGTTGAAAGTGCTGCAAAAATATAAATAGTGTAATTATTGTCTGTGCTTGTGCTATTGAGTAAAAAATCTATTTTAATCTCCCCAAGCATTCCACTCATGGTAAAAATAAATGTAAGCACCATACCACCAATCATAATCACAGAAATTCTATCTACTGCAAAAGTGCTCCACCATACACAACCGCTCAAAAAGAGAGTAAAAAAGATACCGCTAAGTAATCTTGTATAGTTTGAGGCTTCCTCTCCAAAAAGAGTTTTAAAAATAGGCTCTATCACAGAACCCCCACCACTAATATAAGCATAAATCAAAATATAAAGCACAAAAGCAACGCTTAATCCATTGATAAGATTCCAAAATTTCCCTAAGTTATCTTGCACAAGTGTGTGAAAACTAGCACCGGGTTTGTAGTTTAGATTTACCTCTAAAAGTGCTTGAGAAGAAAGAAGCATCATAAGCCAACTTATAAATAACAACGCAATAGAATACCATAGCCACATACCCGCAGAAATCGTAGGCAAAGCAAGCATGCCAGCGCCTATGGCTGTCCCTGCTACTATCATCGTCCCACCTAACACACTTGGCTTTTCATTAAATCCTAGCATTTAGAAACCTTTTTAAGCTTTTTAATAAGCTAGGATTATAACAAAAAACTATAAAATTTACTTCTATTTGCAAATAATTAGTAGAGTATTATTAAAATAAGTAAAAAATAGGACTATCCTTTTTAACCACTTCTTTTAATTCTTCAAAGCTAAAATCTAGCATAATAGCCCCCGATGCATAAGGGGCTATTTCATAAACATTATAAATAAAAGTTATGCCTTTGGGGTTTACTTGAAAGCTTGATGGAAAATCATTTATAGGGTCTTCTGGGTTAAAAAGAGCCTCTTTGGCAACTTCTTTTTTGATTTTAGCTTCTAAAAGAGCTAAAAGATTCTTGCTAAATACATCTTCAGGCTTTAGTTCTAGCTCTTTTTTATCTTTTGTGGAATAGATTTTATTGCCATGGAAGCTCATTCCATGCGCCCCACCTGTATATGTGTAAGAAAAGAAATCAAAAGCAATAATATTTTCATCTACATAGCTTACTTTTAGATTATTTTTAAATTCAGAGCTAAAATCTAGCTCATAATGATAAGAATAAATTTCTTCATCGCCTCTCCACTCTTCTTTTTCTTTGCTTTTATCTTTTAGTTTTTTAAACTCTAGGGCAAAAACTTCTTCTAAAGACTTCCATGTTTTGCTTTTATCATCAGTTTTTAGCAAAAAAGGGAAATAAAAAGCATTAAATTCTTCTTTCTCTTTGCTTTTGTTATCTAAATAGGGCAGAGCAAAGCTATAAGTAAATGAGCTTGTATAAAGCTTATTTTTTTGCATTCTTTGGTTTTTGTCTGGAAACTCTTTTTTAATTCTTTCTACTTCTTTTTTGCTTAGCTCTACTCTATGGCTATCTACAAATTTGCCAAAACGCTTTTGTTCTATGGAAAAATTTGCAAGATTTATATTGCTATATGCACTATTTCTTTCGCACAAGTAGAATCTTTTGCCATTTAAAGAAGAAGTGGTATTTGAAGACCAAATCCCCTCTATCTCAAATCCTTGACAGCTTTTAGAGCCTTCTTCTTTAACCTTTAGCTCTTCAACTTCTTTCAGCTTTTTTATTTGTGCATTTTTATCTAGTTTGCTTCTTGGCTTTATTGTGGTATCCATTAACCCAAAAGGTAAGGTTAGCTTTAAGAGTTTAATTTTCTTTGTATCTTTGTTTCTTAATTTGTCTAAATTATTATAAAAATAATCTGAATCTTTAAAAGAATAATACGCCCATACACGCACCTCCTTAGCCTCTCCTTTTTCATCTTCTATAAAGCCATCTAGCTGATAAAAGCGAGAATTGTATAAAAGCCCTCTAGAATCTAAATAAGTTGTAGCCTTTGTGTCGTCTTCTTTGGTGTGCGTGATAGATTCTTCATTGATTTTTGTATCTTCTTTGATATACAAAATATCTTCATTCTTTAAATCTAAAAATATAGAATAGCTTTGCTCTTTTAAATCTTTTTGCAAATTGTTTTGTGCTAGGGCAAAAGCACTAAAAATTAAGCCCAAAAGCAATTTTTTCATTTTTACTCCTTTTGTGTGGTTTTGGTGTGTTTTATAAACACATAAGCATCTAAATCTGTGATTTCTTTGATATTTCCACTAACATCTTCGTTTAGACTGATGAAGTTAGGCTTTATGTGGATTAAAAAACCTTTAGTTTTATAAGTTTTTATTTCTCCTTTTAAAAGATCGCTTGCTGGAATCTCCATAATAAGCCTATTTTGGAAGCCTATCAAAACGGATTTTCCTTGCAATTTAAATGTATAATCCCGATAAGTTTTAAGATCTCTCACTCCAAGATCTATCATTTCATATTCATCAAATTTTATAACTTCTTTATTTTTACTTAAATGATAGCTTTTGTAATGATTAGCTTTAGGATTTTTTATTTTATTTTTATCTATTCCTACTTTACAATATTCATAATCCTTTTTTTCTCTATAAGAGTTAAGAAAATCCACAACATCTCTGCAACGCTTTAAAACTTGATTAAAATTATCTTCATTTATCTCTCCATAGGCTTTGATGAAATTTTCTTCATTTTCTAAATTAAAAGTAAGCTCTTTGTAGATTCTATTTTGTGCATTTAGGCTAAGGGGTAGTGAAATGCTAGAAGAAAGAAGCACTAAAGCAGAAGCCAAAATAAAGCTAAAAAATAATCCACGCTTTATAAAATATAGCAAAGATGCACAAAAAATATAAACACTAAGGCTTAGCACAAAGGTTCTACTAGGCGTGAAAGAATATTCACTTATCCTTAAACTAATTGCCCAAAGTGCGATAATGCTTAAAGCTAAAGCCACAATCACATAAAAGCTAAAAATTTTATTTTGCCCTCTAATTCCTCTATTTACGAATGCTAAATTTAAGATGAAAAATCCAAACCACATCACAATATGCACTATGCTTTCAAAGCTTCTAATGGGTGCTATAAAATAAGCCACGAGCAAAATAATATAAGAAAATGCGAAAATATCAAAGATTAAAAGTAAAATTTTAAGTGCTTTAGAGTAGCTAATATGCTCTTGCATTCCTAAAAATGCAACCCCTACAAAAAAGCCAAAAATCACTGCTAGATATTTAAAAATCTCAAAGATTTCAATAGAGAGTAAAAACTCAGCTCCAAGAAGCAAAATACCAAGCAAAATAAGACAAAGCAAATACAAAGATAAAACAAATAAAAACCGCATTAGATATGCACTAAAAAGCTCATAAGATTCTTTTATCTTCACTGATAAAAATGCAAAAATTAAGGCTAAAATCAATCCGTTAGCAATAAAAAATTTGCCATAAAGTATGATTTTATAGCCCCCATCATTCTCTATGCCACTCTCTGCATAAATTCCATTAAAAAGCAAAAAGAAAGCAACTAAGCCTGCTAAAATAGCTATAAAAATCTTTATAACTTTGCTTTTATAGGGGAATTGTGGCATAAATGCTTCTAAAAAAAGACAAAAAGCCACCATAAAAGCAAAAAAGTGCATACAATAAACAGCATAAAAAGGCACAAAGTCTTCCATAAATTGCAGCCAAAACATACAAAAGAGCGCATAGCAAAGAAGACTTAGTGGATATTTTACAAAAGCATTTTTGATTAGATGTATCACAATATCCCCCTTTAAAATTTGTAAATTATAACATAAAGCCTATAAACTTTAATGTTTAGTTTAAGAATAAATTTTATATGGCAACCTTTTGTTGTTTGTTTGTGAATTATTTGGCATTTTTGTTTATTTTGTGGGTAGCTCAAAGTTTTACTGCGAGTAAATGCGTTAGTATTTGTGTGGCAGTCTAAAGATTTTACATTTAATGGGGGTTACGCTTCAGATTGCTTCGGCTACACCTCGCAATGACAATGTGGGTTACTCTTTATTGCAAAAGAATTCTCGTGGCGTTTTCCAAAGGATTAACTGCTTAGGCAGTGAATGGGAAGAATTTACTTGTAAATTCAAGGTTCCCACTTCTCGCCTAAGAGAATTACTTTTGAATAAAGAGTTTAAATGATTAAATAAAAACATAAAAGATAGATATTTCTTAATGTAAGAAACTTTATATAAAAAGCGATTTTGTTCGTGGCGGTGTGATCCCTGAATTTGACAAGCAAATTCTTCCCAAGCCACTCTCAAAATACTTTTTATATAAAATGTAGTTTGATTCTTTGGAGATAGTTTAAATTTTTTGATTACTCTTTTTGAAGTTGCACTTCGCTTCACTCCTTGTAATGACAGAAGAGAATAGATTGCTTCGGAAGCAAAGCTTCTTCGCAATGACAAGGTAGATAGTTTAGAATTGTTTATAGTGTTTGTTTTAAATTTAAATAAGAGTTTATTTGTAAGATTTGTATGTATATAGGGATAAAAAGTAGAAGAAGGGGTTAATAAAGAGAGGCTATTTGCCCCCCCCCCCGCACTATAAGGGAAGAGGTATTAAGATGTGTAAAATACATAAAACCTCCTTAGTAAAATAAAATCTAATTTAAAAATTTATGTAAATATTATAAATTTACATAAAGGATACTTAATTTTAAGTTTGGAATTTTATGATATGTTTTTTTAAAATTTTCTTTATTATTTTTTATTGAGGTTAGAGAGCAATTAGGAAGAATCCTAAAACTTCTTCTTCCTAACATCTTCTAAAATATCATTAGCGATTTTATTCACACTTTGGGTAATACTATTAGTATTATTAGCTACACTTACATTATCTTGTGTTACACCCTCTAATTGTGCTACTGCTTCATTGATTTGAGCAACACCTTGTGTTTGCTCTTTTA
>NZ_QXJG01000011.1 GCF_003670295.1 Helicobacter burdigaliensis | reverse complement strand
TTGAGCGCAAGAAAATAATAATCTCCTTGGTTTTCTTGTGTTTTATATTCTTTTTAGATTTGCATTTGCTATGCTTGTGGATAGCTTGGCTTGTATGATTTGGCATAATAAGCCTTACAACAATAAAGAAAGTGGGCTTCCCTTGCAATAACAAGGGAAATTAAGCAATAACTAGCTGTTTATAAATTTCTTGGCTTTTTTCTTCAAATTCTTGATAAAACTTTTCTAACTCTTTAAGTTTGCCTGCATTTTCCTCTTTGGTTGCAAAGTCTAAAAATTGTCTAATGCTATCATTTAAATGATACACACTATTGCAAACTTCATGGCTTATTCCATTTTCATCATTAACCTCACAATAATCACTAATTTTTGGTTTTTCACCCGTAATAATTGTAGAATATGCTCCTGATTTTTTAAGCACACATTCAAGTTTTAAAAGCATAATATAAGAATTTTTATGGGTTTGCAAAATCGTTTCTAGTAAATGTTGTGCTTTTAAATCCATTTGAGAAAATACTGACTGAAAACTATTTAACAAATCATTAGAAGAATGAGAGATCTTATCAATGCTTTCTACTAAAGTTGCGATATCATTAATCTCTTGGTTAATAATTTTTGTTGTGGAAGAAATTTCTAGTGCTGTTTTTTGCGCTCTTTCTGCTAGTTTTCTTACCTCATCTGCGACTACCGCAAAACCTCTTCCATGCTCACCAGCGCGCGCTGCTTCAATAGCTGCATTTAAAGCAAGCAGATTAGTTTGATCGGTAATCTCCTTAATTAAAGCAACAAAAGAATCAATCTCTCCTATGCGTTTTACAAATCCTTCAAAAGCATCAGATGTTTGCTCCATTGTTAGGGTTAAATTTGAAAAATTATCAGAAATTGCTTCAATACTTAAAATTCCCTCTTTAGATTGATGTGAAATATCTTTAGTGTGTTCTTTCACACCATCCATAGCTCCAATCACAACATGCAAATCACTAGAAACCAACTTCAAATCTTCATCTAAACTTTTAGCACTCCTTTTTGAGATTTGATTCACTACCAAACCTTTAGCACCTAGTTTATCCGCCTCCTCCATAGAAATAGTCGCTTGATTAATCAAACCTCCAACATAAGCAAAAGTCCCTCTTAATCCACTAACAGAGAGCTTCCTTAAATACCTCCCCTCACTAGCAGCACTAATTGTCATATAGCTCCCTTTTACAAAAGTTTCTACTTGATCTGCTAAACGATTGAGCGACCATGCAACCTCTCCTAAACCACTTTTATCCTTGATATTAACAATTCTTGCTTCCAAATTCCCTTCTGACATTTCTTTAATACATTTTGCAATATCTTGAATACATTTATCACGCCTATTTCCTGCGATTAATCCCACAACACAGAAAATAATTCCCAAAATAAAAATAGCAAATTCTAGTAAAAAGTGGATATTTAATGCTTCTGCGACAAATAAAGCAATAAAAGTTAAGATAAAACCTATACTCATTAAACGAAATGAATTATAAAGATAAAATGTATTCTTCATAGTTTACCCCTTCTTTTTTTAATAAATTTTCTAAAAATGCTTGACTTTTTGCTATTCCGCCCTCTTTTTCTTCACTAATAAGCTTAGAATAAACTTTTTCAATTTTTGAAACCGCTTCTATTTTTGGCTTTAATCTCACAGAGTGATAGCCTACAATCTTACCCTCTCCATTAAAAGAAGGACTAACATAAGCAATTACCCAATAATAAGCCCCATCTTTAGAAAGATTCTTTACATAAGCGACAATCTCTTTGCCTTTTTGAATATTCTCCCAAAGAAGCTTAAAGATAATACGTGGCATATCCTTATGTCGCACGATATTATGTGACTTTCCTAAAAGCTCTTGCTCCTCATAACCTGAAAGCTCAATAAAACATCATTGCAATAAAGTATCTTGCCTTTTAAATCTGTTTTGGATACGATTAATTCTCCCTCTGGAACAATTTTTTGTTCGTTTGTTGGGATTATTTGTTGTTTCATAACTATACTCCTTTTTTAACCTAACAAAGCATTACAAATTTTTATCATCAAAAAAAGAAATTCTAATTTACAATTATCAAGAAAGTATCAAGAAAATGTAAAGATTATATGGAATTCTAAAATTAAAAATTTTGCTTTGCTAATACCAAATATTATTTATGATTAAGTATATGTTACCTAATTCATACATTAAAATAACTTAATCTTGTCCAATCCATTTAAATACTATTTTTCTTGTTACTTTATTTAAAATATTCCGTAAAATATCCCAATGCATAAATGCCCCACCAAGCAATCCAATAAGGCTTCCTACCACGATATCTTGCACTCTTGCTCTAATAATAATATCAGGATTATAATTCATAAAACTTGTAATCTCTGCTAGATAAGTAGAATAAGGGGTTAAAAAAATCATAGCAAGTGCGTAATTTCTTACCACCAAAAATTCCGCAAAAAACATAAGCACCATCATTAAAATTGCAAACACTAAAGGTGTAAAAGTAAAATGCAAAAGAAAATAAGCCAAACTCACTCCAATGATTGTTCCAAAGATTCTTTGGAGTTGTTTTACCCAAATTTGCTTAAAAGTAATCGCAGTCATCACAGCAGCACAAGAAATCCCCACCCAATACCCACGATCAAGCTCTAAACAACTTTGCAAAAACATAGAAGCTCCCACAAAAAACGCAATGATAATAGGATCAACCACAATCACGCCAAATCCAAATTCCCCCACTTTAGGAATAGGCTTTGTAGGGTGCTTAAAAAGATAAATCACACTTAATGCATAAAGCAAAACCATAATATTTGCAACCATTGTCCCTAATGCAACAAGCCCAATAGCAAAGGGATAATCTTTTAAAGGAAAAGGAATATAAGTGCCCAAAATCGTAGCAAAGGTAAAAAAGAAAAATCCGGGTGCTCCTATACTAAAATACCGCACTACTTGCGCACTTACCATAGTTACCAAAAAAACAATCAAAGGAATAAAGCTAGGAAAAGCTTGTCCTATAAGCCCTAAAGTAAAGCTTACAATAATTCCAAACGCACAAGACATACTTAAAATCATTTTATGATAAATTGGAGTATCTGGCACATATAAAAAAATCATCGCCCCAATCACACTTACAAGCCCATATTGTGGATAGCCAAGTTTTGCAGAAATATAAAGCAAAATCGCAACACTTAGTCCTGCAAAAAAGGGCATTTGCCAAAGTCTATCACTTTTATTCCAAGTAAAGATAAGTTTACATTCCTTTTGTATTTTTTGTATAAAGGCCATAGATTTCCTTATAATATTTTAAATAATTTTTATAAGAATCTTAACATATAAATCAAACAATAAAAAATACCTACCTAAAAATTTAGCTTTTATATTACAAAAATTTAAAGAGTTTTATTTTATAATGTGAAAAAACTTAGGTTAGCTATGATTTCACAATTAAAAATTATACTTTCTAAAAGCGATAGACGCTATGTCTTTTTTTTGCTTTTTATGTCTTTATTTATCTCTTTAATTGAGCTTGTAGGCATTAGTGCTATTGCACCTTTTATTTCTATTGCGAGTGATTTTTCACTCATTACACAAAAGCCTTATTATGCTTATTTTTACAATCTATTTTCTTTTAGCAATCCTTATGATTTTGTAGTATTTTTTGGAGTGGGACTTTTAGTTTTTTATGTTTTTAGAAGCCTTATAAATCTTTTTTATCAGCATCTCTTAGCGCGTTTTACTTTCTTTCGCTATCATTTGATTGTAGGGCGTTTATTCGTGAATTATCTAGGTATGAATTATCAAGATTTTATTACCAAAAATACAAGCCATTTAACCAAAACCATTACCACAGAAGCACACAACTTCACTATTTTACTTTCAGCATTTTTATTTATGACTTCTGAAGTTTTTGTTGTTTTATTACTCTATGGAACTTTATTGTTTGTAAATTTTAAAATTACTCTAGGGCTTACCTTAATTCTTGGTGTCTTTGGACTTTTGATGAGCAAACTCATCTCAAGACGCATTAAAAGTCAAGGAAAAGAAAGGGAATTTTACCAAAAAGGCTTTTTTGAAACTCTAACAAGCAGTTTTGGAAATTATAAAATTATCAAACTCCAATGCAATGATGCTGTGATTTTAGAGAAGTTTAACCACTCATCTTTGGGCTATTCTTTAGCAAATATCAAAAATCAAACTTTCTTTCATATTCCACGCCTTTTATTAGAAGCACTTGGATTTTGTATGATGATTTTGGTGGTGCTTTATTTATTCATTAGCCAAAAGGGTGATATTAGCGGGTATTTGCCTTTGCTTTCTATGTATGTTTTAGCACTCTACCGCCTTTTGCCCTCTATTAACCGCATTTTAGATTCTTATAATAAAATCCTTTTTAACTTCCGCTCTTTAGAAATTATTTATAAAGATGTTTTATTGCAAACCAAAAAACTAGGCGAAGAACAAATTAGCTTTAAAAATGAAATCAAACTTAGCGATGTAAGCTTCGCCTATAAAAATGATAAAGAAATTTTAAGCCATTTAAATCTTAACATAAAAAAAGGCTCTAAAGTCGCATTTGTAGGAGAATCAGGAAGCGGAAAAAGCACATTGGTAGATTTAATCATCAGTCTCTTAGAGCCAAAAAATGGCAAGATAGAAATTGATGGGGTGCCTCTAGAGCCTAAAAATCTAAAAAGTTGGCGTAAAAAAATAGGCTATATTCCGCAAAATGTCTATCTTTTTGATGGGGATATAGCCCAAAATGTCGCTTTTGGTAGAGAATTTAATGAAGAAAAAATTATCGCTTGTTTAAAACTTGCAAATATTTATGATTTTTTAGTCCAAAAAGAGGGAATTTACACACAAGTAGGCGATGGAGGGGTTGCACTTAGTGGCGGACAAAAGCAAAGAGTAGCCATTGCTAGAGCGCTTTATGGCGATCCTGAAATTTTAGTTTTAGATGAAGCCACAAGTGCGCTAGATAATCAAACAGAACAAAAGATTATGGAAGAAATCTATCAAATCTCTAAAAATAAAACCTTGCTTATCATAGCCCACCGCCTAAGCACAATTAAAGATTGCGATGTGATTTACAAGCTAGAAAAGGGCGTGCCAAAGCCCATTAGCTATGATGAGCTGATATAAGGAGGTGATATGGATTTATCTCGTTTTAAAAATCTCCCAAAAGTTAGCGTGATTTTAACCACCTATGAGCGTGAATATTTCTTCACAGAAGCGATTGAAAGCATACTAGAACAAGACTACCCAAACTTAGAAATTATTATTAGCGATGATGGCTCAAGCGATAATACCTTTAGCATTGCAAGCGAATATGCTAATGATTATCCCTTCATCAAAGTGGTGCAAAACTCACGCACTAAAGGCTCTGCAGGAAATCGTAATAATGGGCTAGATTATGCAAGTGGGGATTTAGTAATGCTTTTAGACGATGATGATTTGCTTTTTAAAGAGGCAATTTCTCAAATGATGGAAGTTTATTTGCAAAATAATGAAAAATATGGGATTATCATAGCAAACTGCACTAGAAGCGATGATGGATCACTTTCTGGCAAAGGTGTGTTTGAATCAAGAGAAATTAGCTTTATTGAAGTGCTTTGTGGAGAATTAAAAGGAGAATTTATCACCCTTTTTAGACGCAATTTACTTGGAAAAAGACGCTTTAATGAAAATTTACAAAGAGGCAATATGGGACTTTTATGGCTCAAACTCCACAAACAAAGTCCCTGTTTTTACCTCCACCGCCCTTTGAAATTTTATAGAATCCACGCAGAATCACTAACGCATAACCTAAAATATAAACCCTTAGAAATGGTAAAAAACTACGAGCAAGACATTTTACTCTTTTATAAAGAACGCATAAAGTACTGCCCAAAACATCTAGCTGAACTTTGTGCAATTGCTGCACTTCTTTATAGACAAGGAGGAGATTATAAAAAATCTTTTAAAAAGATTTTACAAAGCCTCTTCATCCGCCCAAACCTACTTGCCCTAAAGGCTCTAGGCTGTCTTATGCTTCCTGATTGTTTCTTGCCACATTTAAACATCAAACAAAGAGTGGAAAAATGAGTAAATTTAAGCTCCTCTTATCCATTCGTTCTTTGAATTTTGGAGGGGCGGAGCGACAATGGGTGCTTTTAGCCAAAGAACTTGCCAAAAAAGAAGAAATAGACTTGCTTCTTTGCACACTTTATGCAGGGGGCAAACTAGAAGATGAGATTAGCGGGATTCCCCATATTTGCGTTCATAAAAAAGGCAAAGGAGATTTTTTATTTTTAATGCGTTATAGAAAGATTATTAAAGATTTTAAGCCAGATTGCATTTACTCTTTTATGCCTGATATGAATCTTTTTAGTCTTTTTGCTAGTTTATCTCTTAAAACAAAACGTGTATGGGGCTTTAGAACAAGTGGGATTAATCTTGCTAAGCTTAGCTTTTTTTCTAAGCTCTATTTTTACACACAAAAATTTTTTAGCCCCTTTGCAGATAAGATTATTTGCAATTCTAGCGATGCAATTAGCTTTTATACACAGCATGGCTACATCATGAAAAATGCAAAAGTGGTTTATAATGGCATGGATACAGCTAGGTTTTCTCCTAAAAATGTAGATGATTTAAAAAAAACTTTAAATATCCCTAAAGACGCCTTTGTTTTTGGGATTTGTGCTAGAATGAATGTGGCTAAGGATTATCCACTTTGTGCTAAGGGCGCAAGAGAGATTTTAAAAAATAATAAAAATGTGTTTTTTATTTCTTTAGGAAAAAAAGATGAAAAAATCCTAAAAGAATGTTTAGAGATTTTAGGAGAGTTTAGGGAGAGATTTTTATTTTTAGATGCCATTAAAAATGTAGAAGATTATTTACCGCTTTTTGATTGCGTGGTTTCTACCTCTATAAGCGAAGGCTTTTCAAACTCCATAGCAGAGGCGATGAGTGCAGGAGCTTTACCGATTGTATCCAATGTAGGAGAATCTAAAATCATTGCCAATTTTAACCAACCCTACTCTTTTAGCTTTGAAAAAGAAGATTTAGAGGGCTTTATAAATTGCCTAAATTCACTTTTAGCTTTAAAAGATTCACAAGATTTAAAAACACTCAAACAAAACGCACGCACACATATTGTAGAAAATTTTTCAATTTCTCAAATGGTAGAAAATACTTTAAGGATTTTAAAAATATGAAACTTGTCATTTTACTCTATTCTTTAGGAGCAGGAGGGGCAGAACGCATTACTTCCTTGCTTTTAGAAGAGCTTTGCAAAGATAAAGATTATAAAATCACTTTGGTGCTTTTAGAAGATATTTTGCACTATCCCCTGCCACAAGGGATAGAAAAAATCATTCTAGGACAAAATAAAATGCAAGAAAGTGGGATTAAAAAACTTCTAAAAATCCCACTTTTAGCCTATAAATATTCTAAAATCATTAAAGATTCCACACACTCTCTTTCTTTGATGAATCGCCCAAACTACATCAATATCCTTGCTTCATTTTTAGCTAGAAAGCCTAAAATTTTAATTAGTGAGCGCTCCTTCCCTAGTGAGCAATATGGCTATAAAAATCTAAATTCTAAAATTAATAGATTTTTAATTAAAACCCTCTATCCTTTAGCTCATAAAATCTCTACAAACTCGCCACAAACTTTGCAAGACTTGCAAGAAAATTTTAAAATCAAAAAAGAGAAATTAACCCTTTTGCCTAATCTTTTTAACCTAACTAAAATAGAAGAGCTTTCAAGCAAAAATACTCAAGAAAAAGAGCTTATCTTGCAAAAAAAGAAAGAAGGAAAATTCATCTTTTTAAGCATAGGAAGGCTAGATAGTGGTAAAAATCACGCACTTTTAATTGATAGCTTTGCTAGGCTTAAAAATAAAGATAAAGCACATCTTTTTATCATCGGCAAAGGTGAGCTAAAAGAAGCACTAGAGGAGCAAATTAAAAACTTAGATTTAAAAGAGCATATCTCCCTTTTAGGAGCGTTAAAAAACCCTTATGCTCCATTAGTAGAAGCAGATTGCTTTGTGTTTGGTTCAAACCATGAGGGCTTTCCAAATGTTTTAGTGGAATCTTTAGCGCTTGGTGTGCCTGTTATCACCACAGATTGTGCTCCTAAGATGATTTTAGAATGCAAAGAAGATTTTTTAGAAAACTCTAAAATTAGCAAATGCGGTATCACTATCCCATTAAAAGATTCTATGCATTTGCAAATGGCAATGGAAAAAGTTATGCAAGAGCCTTTATTTTCTAAAGAAGACATTAAAGAAAGTGCCAAAAGATTTAGCATTCCCATTCTTTTACCTCTTTATAAACAATGGCTTATGCAATAAACCTTTAAGCAATTCTTGCTACAATTCTTACAAAAAAGGCAAATTATGAATTTTACAAATGAACAATTAGAACGCTATAATAGAAATATCCTCCTAAGTGGCATTGGAAAAGAGGGGCAAGAAAAGCTCCATAATGCCAAAGTTTTAGTCATCGGTGCGGGTGGGCTTGGCTCTCCGGTGCTTTATTATCTAGCAGCTGCTGGAGTTGGCACTCTAGGGATTTGTGATGGTGATGTGGTAGAGCTTTCAAACTTGCAACGCCAAATTATCCACACTACAAACGACTTAGATAAACTAAAAGCAATTTCTGCTAAAGAAAAGCTACTCGCACTAAATCCGGATTTAAAAATCTCAATTTATAAAGATAGAGTAAATTCCAAAAATATTCTAGAGATTTTAAAAGATTATGATTGTGTGATAGAAGCAACCGATGTATTTAGTTCAAAATTTTTAATCAATGATGCATGTGTCTTAGCTGATAAAACCCTTATTCGCGGAAGTGCATTGCATTTTTGCGGACAGCTTATGAGCATCAAGCCTAAAGTTAGTGCTTGTTATGCTTGTTTGTTTGATGCACCCCCTAGTGGAGAAGTCCCAACAGGAGCAAGTGTAGGAATCTTAGGTGCAGTTGCTGGACTTTTTGGCACACTAGAAGCTAATGAAGCTATTAAAATTATCACAGGAGTTGGCACTCCTTTATACGATAAGATTCTAACTTGTGATATAAGGGAAATGGATTTTAGAAAAATTGCAATAAAACGCAATGAAAATTGTCGCGTTTGTGGAAAAAATGGCATAAAAACGCTAAAGGATTATTAATGCAAGTTTTTGTTTGTGGCTCACATACAGATGTGGGCAAAACCTCTGTAAGTGCGGCTTTATGCTATGCTTTTAAACTAGATTATTTTAAGCTCGTTCAAGCAGGGAGCCAAACTGATAGCCAAAAAATCGCCTCTCTTTGCAAAGATGTAAAAATCCACCCACAAGGAGTGTTTTTAAAAACTCCTGCAAGCCCACATATAGGAATGTTAAAAGAAAATGTAAATTATGATGGACTAAATATCCCTTTACCAGATTCTAAAAATCTCCTCATTGAAAGCGCAGGTGGGCTTTTCACCCCGCTTGATTTAAAGCATTGTATGATTGATTATGCAAAAGCTCACAAACTTCCTGCAATTTTAGTAGGAGGCTATTATCTTGGCGGGATTAATCACATTCTTTTAAGTATCCATGCATTAAAAAGCTATGGGATAGAACTCCTAGCACTCATTATTAGTGGAGAGCAAAATATGCAAATGGATAGCTTTATCATACAATATTCCAAAATAAATATCGCCCATTTAAGCACTTACAAAGAAGATTTTCACACAAAAGCCCTAGAACTTAAAGAAGAGCTAGAAAAGTTAAACATTACCCTTAAAAACTAATTAAAACAAGCTTTCAGGGTTTCTAAAAGAAAAAAGCTCATAAGTCTTTTGTGTAGCAATCCTCCCCCTTGCAGTGCGTTCTAAAAATCCATTCGTCAGCAAATAAGGTTCAATCACATCTTCAATAGTCCCCTCATCTTCACTCATAGCAGCCGCAAGCGTGCTAAGCCCTATAGGACGCCCCCTACTTTCACAAATGATTTTTAAAAAGCGTAAATCAAGCTCATCAAATCCATATTCATTCACACCTAGTTCATTTAGAGCATATTGCGTGCGTTCTTTTGTAATCATCGCTTCATCTTCTACATCGGCAAAATCCCGCACCCTTTTTAAAAGGCGTAATGCGATTCTTGGCGTCCCACGCGACCTCTTAGCTATCTCTAACGCCCCATCTTTTTGGCATTCTTTTTGAAGCTTGATAGAAGCTATCATCACAATTCTTGCTAGCTCCTCTTTTTCATAAAATTGCATACGAAACTGCATACCAAATCTATCGCGCAAAGGATTGCTAATCATACCCGCACGCGTTGTAGCACCAATTAAAGTAAATTTTGGCAAATCAATTTTTATTGTTTGAGCTGCTGGACCACTTCCTATAATAATATCAAGCCTAAAATCCTCCATAGCAGGATATAAAATCTCTTCAATTGCAGGGCTTAGCCTATGAATCTCATCTATAAATAAAATCTCCCCTTCACTTAAATTAGTCAAAATCGCTGCTAAATCCCCTGCTTTTTCTATCATAGGGGCTGCTGTTACTTTAATAGGAGCATTCATCTCTAGGCTTATAATATGTGCTAATGTAGTCTTGCCAAGCCCAGGCGGTCCAAAAAGCAGAAGATGATCTAGCACATCGCCTCTTTTTTTAGCTGCATTAATAAATACTTGAAGATTCTTTTTAAGCTTCTCTTGCCCGATATAATCTTCCCAATTTGTAGGACGAAGCTTTACTTCCTCTTCGCCCTCTAAGCTCATTTTTTCAATTTCTACAATTCTTTCCATCTCTTAATAACTTTCCTCTTCATTTGGAAATTTACCCTCTTTTACATCTTCTACATATTTTTGGATAGCCTCTTGCATTAAACTTGCACCCTTTAGATACTCCCTTACAAATTTTGGCTTAAACTCTTGAAAAAACCCAAATGCATCACTCCAAACAAGCACTTGCCCATCTACATCTACCCCACTTCCTATACCAATTATAGGCACTTTTACCCTTTTTGTAAGCTCACTTGCCACACTTGCACTCACCCCCTCTAGCACGATACAAAACACCCCTGCTTCTTCAATTTTTAGTGCATCTTCTAAAAGTTTTTGAAACTCTTTACTCTCCACCCCCTCTTTAGCCTTTATTTTATAACCCCCCTCTAACCTTACAAGCTGTGGTTTTAGCCCGATATGCCCTACTACTGCAATGCCATTTTTAACAAGCAATTTAATATGTTCTACCACTTCTATTCCACCCTCTAGCTTGATAGCTTGTGCTTTTGTCTCTTTATAAACTCTAATGGCTGATTTTAAAGCACTCTTAGGAGTTTTTGTGCTACCAAAAGGCAAATCACACACTATAAGACTTCTTTTAGCTCCATTACAAACTGCTTTTGTGTGATAAATCATCTGATCTAAACTCGCACTTAGCGTATCTTGCTCCCCAAAAAAGCTCATATTTAAACTATCGCCTACTAAAATCATATCCACATAAGGATCAAAAATTTTAGCAAAAAGTGCATCATATGCCGTAATCATCGTAATTTTTTCTTGATTTTTTTTCTTTAAAATTTGTGTAGAAGTTATTTGTTTTAAACTATTTTGTATGCTCAAAATCCACCATCCTTAAAACTTACCAAAAGGGCTTTTTAAAAATTTTACTATAAAATATGTTATAATTTTCTTTTTATTTGGGGCTGACTTGAATTTCGACAGGAATTAAATGGCTTAAATTGCATGCCGACTTGTGCTAAGTCGTAAAACTGGTTCATAAATATAAACGCAAACAACGCAAATTACGCTCCAGCTTACGCTAAAGCTGCGTAAGTTTATCTAAGCTTTTTGGAGCTGTTTTTAGCTTAAGATTCTAGCTATTAGCTAAAAACATCATCTTTGCTAGATGCGTTTTATGCCACCTTTGCATAAAACTAAGCTCTTAAGAGGTTGCCTTTTTATAGTAAATGGCTAGGTTTTTACTATAAAAAGAAAGAATTTCTGCCTAGCAAAAGCATGTAATCCAATTTTTGTTGGTTTGGTTTTTGGACTGGGGTTTGATTCCCCACAGCTCCACCAAAATCTTAAAATCTTACAAAACTTAATCTCTCTATTAATAAAATTTTCCTATAATCACAAAAACTTTTCACAAAGCAAATTAATAATGGAGAAAATAATGAGTATCCCTACTCTGCAAGAGGCACTAAAGTTTGATACAGAAGCCATTAAAGAATTAAAATACAATCTAACCCAAAAAATTAAAGCAAGTAATTTAAATGCCTATGTTGGTGAGCTAGAAGACTATCAAAGCGATTATCTTCCAATCGCTATTAAAGATAATATCAATGTAAAAGGCTGGGAGATTACTTGTGCTAGTAATATTTTAAAAGGCTACATAGCCCCCTATAATGCTAGTGCGATTAATAATCTTTTAAGTCATAAATTTGCCCCCTTTGGACGCACAAATATGGATGAATTTGCTATGGGTAGCACCACTGCAAGTAGTTGCTATGGCAAAACCCTAAATCCTAAAGATCCTACAAAAACACCCGGTGGTAGCAGTGGTGGAAGTGCAGCTGCGGTAGGTGGAGGGCTTGCTATTGCAGCATTAGGTAGCGATACAGGTGGGAGCATTAGGCAACCTGCTAGTTTTTGTGGATGCGTGGGATTAAAGCCCACTTATGGACGCGTTAGTCGCTATGGGCTTGTTGCTTATAGCTCAAGTTTAGATCAAATTGGACCTATTACGCAAGATGTAAGCGATTGTGCGATTTTATTTGATGCTATTTCTGGTTTTGATAGTTTAGATTCCACTTCTGCTAATCTTCCCAAAAGCGAAACTTTTAAAAATCTAAATCCTAAGCGAAAATTTAAAGTGGCAATTTTACCTGATTTATTAAAAGACGCACAAAGCAATATTCAAGATGCTTATTCTAAAACCATTGACACTCTAGCAAAAGAAGGGCATACAATCTTAGAAAAGAAAATGCTAGATACAAGCTACATCATCTCTGCATATTATGTAATTTGCACCGCTGAAGCTAGTTCAAACTTAGCTAGATTTGATGGAGTGCGTTATGGAAATAGAGCCAAAGATGTAAAGAATCTAAAAGAGCTTTATTTAAAAACACGCTCACTTGGATTTGGCGATGAAGTAAAAAGAAGAATCTTGCTTGGCTCTTTTGTACTAAGCAGTGGATATTATGATGCTTATTACATTAAAGCCCAAAAGGTGCGAACACTTATTGCCAGACAATACAATGAAATTTTAGAAGATGCAGATGTGATTTTATCCCCCGTAGCTCCTAGCACAGCCTTTAGCTTTGATGCAATCAAAACCCCTTTGCAAATGTATTTAGAAGATATTTACACCATTGGGGTTAATCTAGCAGGGCTACCTGCAATCTCACTGCCTGTTTGTGAAGATAAAGGATTACCCATTGGTATGCAATTTATTAGCAAAGCTTTTAAAGAACAAGAGTTATTAGATATAGCACTTAATTTAGAACAAACCCTAAGGAGATAATTATGAAAATTAGAACACAAGCCCTAACTTTTGAAGATGTATTGCTAGTCCCTGCTTATTCTGAAATTTTACCCAAAGAAGTTTCTCTAAGCACAAAACTTTCTAAAAATATCCCTTTGAATGTCCCTTTAGTTTCTGCTGCTATGGATACAGTTACTGAATACAAAACCGCTATTGCTATGGCAAGACTGGGTGGGATTGGGATTATCCACAAAAATATGGATATTAACTCACAAGTAGTACAAATCAAAAAGGTTAAAAAAAGCGAAAGTGGTGTGATTATTGATCCTATTTTCATAAGCCCTGATGCAACACTTATGCAAGCTCAAGCCATCACGGATAATTATAAAATTTCTGGTGTTCCTGTGGTAGATAGCAATGGAGCTTTAATAGGTATTTTAACAAACCGCGATATGCGTTTTGAAACAAACTTACACCGCCCTGTAAAAGATTTAATGACAAAAGCACCACTTATTACTGGAAAAGTTGGCACAAGCTTAGAAGAAGCAAGAGATATTATGAATAAGCATAAAATTGAAAAGCTTCCTATTGTAAATGAGCAAGGAATCTTAAAAGGATTAATCACTATTAAAGATATTCAAAAACGCATTGAATATCCAAACTCCAATAAAGATGATTTTGGAAGATTACGCGTAGGTGGTGCAATTGGCGTTTTTCAGTATGAAAGAGCTAAAGCACTTGTAGATGCAGGAGTAGATGTTTTGGTGCTAGATTCTGCACACGGACATAGTAAAGGCATTATTGAAACCCTAAAAGAGATTAAGAAAAATCTTGTCGTAGATGTGATTGCAGGAAATATCGCTACACAAGAAGCAGCTAAAGCACTCATTGATGCAGGAGCAGATGGGGTTAAAGTTGGGATTGGACCTGGAAGCATTTGCACCACAAGAATCGTAGCAGGTGTAGGTGTGCCTCAAATTAGTGCAATTGATGATGTGGCTAAAATCTGCCATAAAGAGGGAGTGCCACTCATAGCCGATGGAGGGATTAAATATTCTGGAGATATTGCAAAAGCTCTTGGTGCAGGAGCTAGCTCTGTAATGATAGGAAGTATGCTAGCTGGAACTGAAGAAACTCCAGGGGAGAGCATCATCTTTCAAGGAAGACAATACAAAAGCTATCGCGGAATGGGAAGCTTAGGAGCTATGAATAAAGGTAGTGCAGATAGATATTTCCAAGAAGGCACTGCTCAAGAAAAGCTTGTGCCTGAAGGCATCGAAGGTAGAGTGCCATATCGCGGAAAGATTGCTGATGTAGTACATCAAATGCTAGGAGGATTACGCTCCTCTATGGGATATTTAGGCTCTTGTGATATTCCTACTTTATGGGAAAGAGCTGAATTTGTGCAAATCACACAAAGTGGCTTAAGAGAATCGCATGTGCATGATGTAATGATTACAAAAGAAGCACCAAATTATCATCAATAAGATATTTTAGTTTATAATTACAAAAATTTTATAAAAGAGGTTTTATGGGACGCGCATTTGAATATAGAAGAGCAAGTAAAGAGAAGCGTTGGGATAAGATGTCAAAACTTTTCCCCAAATTAGGCAAGGCAATTAGCATCGCAGTAAAAGAGGGAGGAAGTGGCGATCCTGATATGAATTCTAAGCTTAGAACCGCAATTTTAGCTGCTAAGGCACAAAATATGCCAAAAGACAATATTGAAGCAGCTATCAAAAGAGCTTTAGGCAAAGATGGAATAGAAATTCATGAAGTTAATTACGAGATTAAAGCCCCTCATGGTGCTTTATTTTTTGTGGAATGTGCCACTGATAATACTACAAGAACCGTGGCTAACCTAAAAAGCTATGCGAATAAATTTGGTGGCACAATGCTAACAAATAATTCTTTGGAATTTATGTTTTCAAGAAAAGCACATTTTGAAGTTGCAAAAGACAAAATTTCTGATTTAGAAGACTTTGAGCTAAACTTAATTGATGCGGGATTAGAAAGTTTAGAAGTAGAAGATGAAATCGTGCATATTTATGGAGATTACACAAGCTTTGGGACTTTGGTAAATGCACTCGATGAATTAGGATTAGAGGTTAAAAAAGCAGCACTGGAAAGAATTGCAAACAATCCTGTGGAATTTAGTGAAGAACAATTAGTGGATATTGAAAAGCTTTTGGATAGAATTGAAGAAGATGATGATGTCCAAGCTGTCTTTACAAACATTGCTTAAATAATTTTCTTAAAAGTTTGCAAAATTTTATAAAATTTTGCAAGCCCATTCTTTTAAGCTCCCCTTAAATTCCCCATTATTTTAACCGCATTTAAAAGCCTATAAATTTTCTTGACAAAGCTATATATTTTAAAATATAATTATTCAAATTCATTCCTAACAAAGGTAAATCTTATGGAAGTTGAAGGTAGAATCTGGATCAAAGAACAAGGAAAAAATTTCATAGGGCATGGAAAAGTAGAGCTATTAGAACGCATTAGCAAAAGCGGTTCTATCTCAAAAGCAGCTAAAGAAATGAAAATGAGCTATAAAGCTGCTTGGGACTGCATAGACGCTATGAATAAGCTCTCGCTTGAGCCTATTGTAATCTCTGCTCTTGGCGGGAGAAATGGTGGCGGCACAAAAGTTACCCAAAAGGGCTTAGAGATGATTAAAGCCTTTAGGCAAATGGAAAATATTTATGAAGAGCTTTTAAAAATGTTTGAAAAAGACTTACAAGCTTGGAATAACCTAAAAATTGAAGAAGCTTTTAATCTGCAAAACTTACTACAAACCACAAGGAGACCTATGATAAAAACAAGTGCTAGAAATCAGCTTTTTGGCGAAGTTAGCCACATAAAAGAAGGGGCTGTGAATGCAGAAGTAACCCTTAAAATAGGAGAAGGTTTAAATATTGTTAGCACAATCACTATGCACTCATTAAAAGAAATGGACTTAAAAATAGGCACTTCTTGCTATGCACTCATTAAAGCAAACTGGATTATTGTCTTTAGCGATGAGCCTAAAGGCTCCATGCGAAATACGCTAGAGGGAAAAATCACAAATCTAACTAAAGGAGAGGTAAATACAGAAGTAGAAATCAAATACAAAGATACAGCTTTAAGTGCTATCATCACAGAAGAAAGCGCTAAAAGCTTGGGGTTAAGTTTAGGCAAAAAGGTATGGTTTGGCTTTAAAGCCAGTCATGTAATTTTAGGAATCTAAAATAAAAAAGGAGAAAAAGTGTTAAAAAATGTTAAAAAAATTGCGTTTTTTTGTGCATTGTTAGTTGGTGTGCAACTTTCTTATGCAGAGCAAATTAGAGTTTTAGGGGCTGCTTCACTAAAATATGTGCTAGAGGATATTAAAAAGGATTTTTTAAAAAATCGCCCCCATGATAGCATAGAAATTTCTTATATTTCTAGTGGCAAAGCCTATTCACAAATCAAAAATGGTGCGCCTGTGCATTTGTTTGTAGCTGCTGATGTGTCCTATCCTGCTAAGCTTTATGCAGAAAAACTCGCTCCACAAAAAGAAGAAATTTATGCAAAAGGCAAGCTTGTTTTATGGAGCAATGATGCAAATTTTAAACTAGAAAAATTTGAAGATATTTTAAATGCTAAAATCAAGCACATCTCTGTGCCAAACCCTAAAGTCGCTCCCTATGGAAGAGCCTCCATAGAAGCATTAGAAGCTACAAATATGCTAAAAAAGGTAGAAAGTAAATTTGTATTTGGAGAAAGCATAGGAGGAGCAACCACTTATGTAGAATCTAAAAATGCCGAAGTGGGTTTCACTGCACTTTCAATGCTTGGAGAAGGTGGTATTAACACGCCTACTATGAGCTTTGTAGCCATTCCTGAAAATCTTTACAAGCCCATTTTACAAGCCCTAATCATTCCAAACTATGGAAAAGATTCTAAACTTGCAAATGAATTTAAAGCATATATTTTAGGAAAAGATGCTAAGGAAAAATTTATAAAATTTGGTTATAGCGTTGAATAAAATAGAGGGTAATTTAGAAGCACTAGAATCTCTTTTGGAGATTTCTAGGCTAAAAGTAATAGCAGGAGATAAAGTTTTTTTTGTTCTACTTTTGGAGCAGAATTTAAAAGACTTTATACACAAGCCCATCACACTTGGTTTTAAAGAAAATAATGTGCTTATAGCAAGGCAAATCAAAGGAGCGCAAAATGTCTTTACCTCATCTATTTTAGCAATAGAAGAAGATGAGCTTTTTATGCGTTTAAGCCTAGAATGCAAAGAAGCAAATGAGGGTAAAATCTATGCACTTGTGCCAAAAAATAAAGAATTAAGAAGACTTAAAGAAGTGGATTGGTGTGTGCTAGAGAGTGAAATTATGGTAATTTTTTAGGAATATCCATGGATAGCTTTTTAGTTACGATATTACTCACTTTTAAAGTAGCACTCATTACGACTTTGATACTGCTTTTTATTGGGATTCCTCTAGGCTATTTTTTAGCTTTTAGCAAAAGTAGATTTACTCCCATTTTAGAAGCTATCGTATCTATGCCTCTTGTTTTACCTCCTTCGGTTTTGGGATTTTATTTGCTCGTGGCTTTTAGTCCGCAAAATGCCTTTGGAAGCTTCTTGCTTGAAACCTTTAATCTAAAACTTGTTTTTAGTTTTTATGGGTTGATTGTGGGTTCTGTAATTTTTTCTTTGCCCTTTATGGTGAATCCCATTCAAGCAGGTTTTGCAACTTTGCCAAAATCCCTTTATGAAGCTGCACTAACGCTTGGCAAAGGGCGTTTAAGCATTCTTTTAAAGGTGCTTTTACCTAATATTTCTAAATCTCTTTTGGTGGGGATTGTGGTTAGCTTTGCACACACAATTGGTGAATTTGGCGTTGTGATGATGATTGGAGGGAATATTGAGGGGGTTACTAGAGTGGCAAGCATTGCAATTTATGATGAAGTAGAAGCACTTAATTATTCTTTAGCACATAAATATGCCTTAATATTATTTATAATTACATTTTCAATACTTCTTTTAACTTTCTATTTAAAGAAATCAAAATGATAAAGCTAAACTTCACAAAATCGCTCCACAGCGTAGATGGAGAAATAAATTTAAATCTAAATTGTGAGCTAAACTCACAAGAGCTTATCACACTTTTTGGCAAAAGTGGTGCTGGAAAAACTACAATTTTACGCATTTTAGCTGGATTAGTAGAGCCTGATAGTGGGAGCATAGAAGTAAATAATGAAGTATGGTTTGATAAAAAAAGGGGGATCAATTTACCCCCACAAAAAAGACAAATTGGCTTTGTATTTCAAGATTACGCACTTTTTCCTAATATGAATATAGAGCAAAACCTCTCCTATGCACTCCCAAAAAATGGGGATAAAAAGATTATAGAAGAGATTTTAGAAATCACAGAATTAGAAAAATTACGCAAATTAAAACCTAGCCTCTTAAGTGGGGGACAACAACAAAGAGTAGCCCTCGCAAGAGCTTTAGTCAGAAAGCCTAAAATACTGCTTTTAGATGAGCCTTTTAGCGCACTAGATAGGGAGCTTAGCTTTAAATTACAAGAAGAACTTTTAAAGCTTCATAAGCATTTTAATCTAAGCACATTTTTAGTAAGCCATAATTTTAGTGAGGTTTTTTACTTGTCTAGTTATGTTTTGTGGCTTAAAAAGGGGGAAGCTTTTAAAAGTGGCACTCCTAGTGAGGTATTTTTAAGCCATTTACCTAGTGGCAAATTTAGGCAAAGTGGAAGCATTTTAGACATCAAAGTTTGCGGGATAAACTATATTTTAAGCATTCTTAGTGGTAATGATATTTTAAAGGTTACTTTAAGCAAAGAAGAAGCAGAAACACTAAAGGTAGGGGATTTAGTAATGCTTTCTTCTAAGGCTTGGAATCCTATTGTTACTAAGATTTAAATACCTCTTTTAGTTCCTTGCCAAAGTCGCTAATATTTTGTAATTCTTTTAAAAGCACATTAAATTCAACCCTAAGCTCTTCTAGTTTAGAACTTTTTAACCTAAAAAAGTCTCTATTTGTAGGGAGTGCCAACATACAAGTATTATTAAACACAGAGCAAAAAACACTAGAAATTCCAAAATATCCTTGCACCCTTGCAAGTTTGTCTAAAAATTTAGGAGTTAAAAAGCCTTTTGCCTTCTCTTCATCATTTGTAAAAATCTCATATTCTTTGCCTAAAAGCTCTAGGGTGCTTTCTAGCTTGATTAAATCAGGATTTTTAGAAAAATCAAAGAATTTTTTAGGCTTTAGCAAAAGATACAAATCATCTTTAAGGCAATCTTCAAAGGTATATTCCAAAAGAAGTCCTTTAAATTTTGCCTTTTGGGGAATATCTTGTTGCCCTACATTATGCAAAGATAGCTCCAAAATAGAGACAAAAAAGCCCTTTTCATATCCTTTAAATCCATCATCTATCCTACTATAATCATAAGGAGGAAAAAGGCCATTATCTATGGCAAATATGATAGATTCACTACTATCATTAAAATATTCAAGATTAAATTTGTCCAATAATTTATTAAAAATATGAGCTTTTAAGATATTTTCACTTCTTTTTTGACGCAATGAGAGTAAGCCAATCCCAAAAATTACAATCACAACCCCCACAGCAAGCAAATTTTTCATATCACCTTGCGTGCTAAGCCTCCAATATGCCAACAAAGTCCCCAAAATACTACAAACAATAAAGATAAAAAATATCTTAATATCTTTTGCTTTAAATTTTAGAGTATCCCTTTTAGCTTCCCATAAAAGCGGTGCAATCTCTCTATCAAAATCCACATTAAGATTCATAGGCTTTGGCATTTTATCCCTTTATTTAAGCGCTTCTTTTAGCTCCTTGCCAAAGTCGCTGATGTTTTGTAATTCTTTTAAAAGCACATTAAATTCTTTTTTAAACCCTTCTAGCTCAAAACTTTTTAGCTTGAAAAAATCTTGTTTTGTATGGAGTGCTACTAGGCAATAATTCCCGCTAATACAACAAGAAACATTAGAAAAACCAAAATACTCTTGCACCTTTGTGAGTTTTTCTAAAAATTTAGGCGTTAGAACCTTTTGTGCTTCTTCTTTATCATTTGTGTAAAATTCAAAATCCTTATCTATAATATTTAGCTTAGTTTCTATTTTTTCAAAGCCTTTAGGAGTGGTGAATAAATTAAGAAATTTTTTGGGTTTTAGTAAAATTTTTGTTTCTATTTGCACCTCTTCAAAAATATAAAGCAATACTAATCCATTAAAATCAATATGCCTATTTCCAGCATTTGCAGATACACGAGAGACTAGAGTTAGCTCTGCAATGGTGATAGAAAACCCCTCTTCATAGCCCAAAAACTCATCATCTCTCTCCATATAATCATATTTTGGAAAAAGTTTAGATTCTTGAATGAGTTCATCATTTATAATGCTAACCCCCCAAGTATAATTTAGCTTTTCTAAAATCTCATCTAAACTATAAGCTTTAAGTGCGTTTTCATTATCCTTTTGCCTTTGCATAAAAGCTACAACCACTAAAAGAATAATAGGCACAAGGCTATATTTTATATTTTCTTGCGGTAAGTCCTCATAAAGAATAATCAAATAACTCACCAAAACAATAAAAGCACTCGCAATTAAAAAGGCTACAATTTCTCTTATATAGCTACTCGTAGCCTTTTTAGCTTCCTCTAAAAGTGGGGCAATCTCCTTTTCAAAATCTACATTAAGATGAATAAATTTTGACATTTACAATCCTTATTTAGTAGGATAAACTAAATAAATTATATCTAAATACTAAAATAAATCACAACCCCCGTAATCACAAATCCTAATAAAGTCGCAATAATCGCTCCTTTTTGATTTTTCTTGCAAAATGCTGTAATAAAAAGCCCTGATAAATAAAGCAAAACAAGTGCGATAGAAAATCCAATCGCCAAAATATCAAAATAATACTTTCCAGCAGCCTTATGCAAAAGCAAAATCACTCCATAAAAATTCCTATCAATCGTGCTTAGAGTGTAGCCATCGCCCATCTTATCTTTACTAAGCAATACTTGATATTTTAAAGTCCCCATAGAATATGCTCCTTTAAAGAATCTCACCTCTGTATTGCTCGGAATTTCTAGGTTATTTGCCTTTAGAGTATTCAAAATCACTTCTTTTTCGCTACCCTTTGGAATTTCTTGCTTGATTTCTATCTTTTGGATTGTCGCTCCTGAATTTTGACGATAATCTAAAATATACCCAACCCCTGTGATTGCATAGATTAACGCCATAGGGATAAAAAATAAACTCACATAAAGATGGATTTGCATCCAAGTTTTGTTGCTAATAAGTTTTTTTGCCATTGTATGCCTTTTATAGTTAAAGTTCTAGGCATAGCCAAAGCTACACCTAAAATCAAGGAGAATGAATGAAATTAGTTTAAAAATCTAGCTTATAGCTAAGCCAAAAGTTTCTGCCATCTAAATAATCTTGATAAGCATTAGAATAAGAGATTGCCCCGCCTTTACCGATTGTTGCATAAGGATCATAAAAATCTTTATCAAAAAGATTATTGATAGCAAAACTTACTTGTGAATTTTTAGTAAGCTTAAAACTAGCACCCAAATCCACTACATAATAATCATTATATTTTTTGCCCTCTTCTATGAGGCTATCATATCTGCCTGTGCCTTTAAGATAGGAGCTAAATCTACCCTTAGTATAGTTAAGCTTTAGCATCGCAATATGTCTTGGAGTATCTACAAATCTTTTTCCACTATCTACACCACTTTTATACTTTTTATCCATAAAAGTATAGCTTGCATCCACGCTCACTCCATACCATTTAGCACTCTGCATTCCAAGCTCTATACCCTTAACTTGTGTTTTCCCTACATTTTCAAAATAACGGCACGCTTTATCATAGGTTGGATCACCTGTTGGTCCATTACAAATGCCACCATTTGGGAGTGTAGCACCCTCTGCATATTCTTTATATTCAATAGCGTTTTTGAAGTCTGTTTGAAATGCTGTAAGGCTTAAATTCCCCCATCTTGGCACTTCAAAAATTGCACCTATTTCATAGTTTGTGCTAGTTTCTGGTTTTAAATCTGGATTCCCATAAACCCCTTGCTGGTTTCTATTATTCAAGCGATAAATACCATCAAAAAGCTGTCGCACCTCTGGGGTTCTATAACCCTTTGCTATTCCACCCTTTAGTGTAATTAAATCTGTTAGATGATAAACCAAATACCCTCTTGGAGTTAGCTCTCCATTAAATAAATCACTATGTGTGTATCTTAAACCCCCTGTTACTATCAAATCATCGGTTATGTAATATTCTGCTTCTGCATAAGGAGCGATAGTGTTTTGCTTAAACTCTTTACCCCTAATTTCTTTATATTTTGCATCTGTGTTGTTATTTACATACATTTCATGCATATATTGAATCCCACTGCTTAGAGTAGTTGCCCCATATTTACCAAGCTCAAAGGGAAGCACGGATTTAGTTTCTAAAATATAAGTTTCACCTTGTGCATCGGTTGTTTTATCATCTGTTAAATTAGATTGAAAATAAGTGTTTATACTGCCAAATCCATAATTTCCATCATGGTTTAATAACACTCTATTTTTAATCACATCGCGCGGAGAATAAGTCCCTGCTGAGCTTGAAGAAAGTGAAGCAGTATAGGCTAAAGAATGCTCTAAATCCAAATAAACATTATTAGATTCATTAATCGTCCAATTTAGCTTAGCACCCACATTGCCCATTCTCATCTCCCCTGCACTATGGCTTGCATAATCCCTACTAGGCGTTGTGATTGCTGTATCACCTTTTGTGTAGTATTTAGCCCTCAATGCAAGTGAAAGTGTATCTTTTACCAAAGGAAAAGCCATATATCCATTCACTCCCCTAGAGCTACCATTTATATCAGGGTGTTGCACAAATGTATTATCAAAACTAAAAGAACCCACAAAAGTGCTTGGATTTTTTTTGGTAATGATATTTACCACACCCCCTACTGCATCGCCTCCATAGAGTGTAGAAGCAGGACCTCTAATAACCTCGATGCGTTCAATCATAGAAAGCGGAGGTAAAAAGTTGCTCTCAACCCCTCCAAAACCATCATCATAAAGCCCTTGAACGCTATTTTGCCTTTTGCCATCTACAAGCACAAGTACATATCCGCTACTAGAGCTAAAACCACGGATAGAAAAATCATAGCTCCCTAGCTTATTCATACTCACATCCACACCGGGCAATCCCATTAAAGCTTCCCCAATATCTTTAAAAGGCTTACTTTCTAACTCCTCTTTGCTAATCACTGAAATAGAAGCTGGAGCGTCTTTAACATCTTGTTCAAATCCTGTGGCACTTACAACAGAAGTATCAAGATTATAAGATTCTACTGCATTTAAAGAAGCACCACAAAAAGCCAAAGCCAAAGCACCTCTAAAATATTTTTTCATAAATTTAAATTCCTTTGTTTTAAAAATAATAATGAGATTGGATTTTATTTACTATTTGTTTAAAATTAAATAAAAAATAAGATAATCATTATCATTTTTTAAAATTTGGCTAAATTGTATCGCAGGAAGTTATTGCAAAGCCTTTGTCATTGCAAATGAGTGCGTAAACATGAAGTGTGGCAATCTAAATAGTGTATCATTGCAAATAATGCAATATTTGCGTGGCAATCTATGAATGTTACAGATACACCTAAACTGCCTATTGTGCCATTACAGCCCTTTGGGACTGAAGCAATCTGCAAAGAGACTACAACACTCCTGCCTTATCATTAAAAAATCCTCCACCCGTCATTGCAAGATGGATTTATCCGCCAAAGCATACAAGCAAAACGTTATCCACGAGCAATAACGAAGTGCAAATCTAAAAACTCCCTAAAAGTAATTTCTAGACTGCCACAGCTTCTTACAAAGCTTCACAGTAACACTTTAACACCCATTGTGTCGTTGCAAACGGAACATAGTGTAGCGTGGCAATCTACCTACTATCATCTAAAAAACAAATTTATTTTTGACTTCTCATAAAACTTTAGAAAAATATCAATATTTAGTTTTTTAATTTCAAAAACCTTACAATAAAACTTTAAATCACATTGCAAGCCTTTAGACTGCCACAAGCTTTCAGCTCTCGCACTGACAAGTAGTTGCCTTGTAAGGTAAATTTATAGACTGCTACACCACACTAATGCTTCATTCGCAGTGAAATGATAGATTTTTTAAATGCCATTAAAAAGCAAAGCAATGAAGCCCATAAACTCCATTGCACCCTACTATCCGCTAATATCTCACTTTTTAGCCATTAAATGCGTGGAAAGTAGAGTAAAAACTCACTTCCTTTATCTATCTTACTTTTTACTTCAATTTTTGCTTGATGGAGTTTGGCTACGGATTTTACGATAGATAGTCCAAGCCCTGTGCCTCCAAGCTGTTTACTCCTACCCTTATCCACACAATAAAAACGCTCAAAGATTCTATTTTGCGATTCTTTTGGTATGCCAATCCCATTATCTTTAACGCTCAAACAAATGCGATCTTTTTCCTCTTTTATCCCAACCTTTACAAACCCTCCTTTATTATTGTATTTAATAGCATTATCACAAAGATTATATATAAGATTCTCTAATAGCTCTGCATTTCCCTTTATAAAGCATTCACTAAGCTCACTTGAAAGTGTGATTTTATTGTTATTTGCGATAATCTTTAACCTTTCAAAAACATTTTGGACTATATTTTTCAAATCTACATTTTGCATTAAAAGATTGCCTTGTGCTTCATCTAAAAAAGAAAGGCGTAAAATCTCATCAATCATCTCCAAAAGCCTTTTGGCTTCCTTTTCTATTTTTTGTAAAAATTGTTGCGTATCTTCCTCTCCTACAAGCCCATTGCTTAGCATTTCACTACTAGCTAGGATTGAAGTTAAAGGAGTTTTTAACTCATGGGTTACATTTGCACTAAATTCCTTGCGGAGTTTTTGTGCTTGTTTTTGTGCATCTAAATCGTGCAATATAATAATAATTCCCTTAAATTTATCCTTAGAATGGATAGGACAAAACACCACTTCACATTCTCTATTTCCTAAAGTCATAAATTGTGTTTGTTGCTTTTTATGTTTTTTAAAAAGTGTCAAAAGAGGAAGAATCTTTTGTAAAAAAAGTGTATCTTTTAACTCATAAATAGAATGCAGATTAGAAATCGCACCAAAATATTCTTCTGCACGCTCATTTACAAGCAAAATTTTACCCTCTTTACTTAGCAAAATTATTCCATCGCTCATATTTTGCGTAAGCAAAAGCATTTGATTTTGTTTATATTCTAAGCCTTTTAATTTATTTTTTACTATTTTATGTTCTTGCTTTAATGCTTTAATAAAAGGCTCTAGCTCCTTATAGGGCATTTTTTGGGATAGATTCTCTAAAGTTAAAGATTTTAAAGGTTTGATGATAGAAGCTGTAAGCACCTTTGCAATCATTAAACTTAGCACAAAGCACAAAGCAAATTCGATCGCAAAAAAGGGCAAAAACTCCTTAAAATTCTCCTCCACTTTACTTTGTGGGATGGCAAGACGCAAAATAAAAATCTCTCCTTGCATAGAAGCTTGTGTGGCAAAATATAGCATTTCATTTTGCAAAGTGCTAGAATAACGCACAGCCTTTGCTTCTCCATTTAATAGAGCCTTTTTAATCTCTTCTCTATCCTTATGTGCTTCTAATTCGCTTACATCACTATCATAAATTACCTTGCCCTCTTTAGTGATTACACTTATGCGATAAGTTGTTGGAATCTCGCCTTTAACGACACTAGAAAGATTCATCTTTAACAGCATTGCTTCTTTTTTCAAAAGATTAAAGGCTTCTTTTTGTAAAGTATTTTCTAAACTAAAAAGCAAAAAAAGATTAGCAACCACTAAAAGGCTAATACAAGCAAGAAATATAGCTAAAAATATCTTTTTATGCACTATTCTACCTCTATTTTATAGCCCATACCTCGCACTGTTTTTATCTTGCTCCCCCAAGAGCCTAGCTTATGTCTTAGAGTTTTAATATGCACGTCTAAAGTCCTGCTTTCATTTGTATAGCTATATCCCCACAACACTTCAAAAAGTTCATCACGACTAAAAGCACGATCAATATTTTTAAGCAAAAATCCTAAAAGTTCAAACTCCTTTAAAGTTAGCTCCACCCTTTTGCCCTCAACGACAACCTTATGACTTCTAGCAGAAAACTCTAGCCCCTCTAAGAAAATTTCTTGCTCTTTGTTTTCAAGACGCCTTAAAATCACTCTCACCCTAGCAAGCAATTCCATAACTCCAAAAGGCTTTGTAATATAATCATCTGCCCCCAAATCTAGCCCTTTAACCTTTTCATATTCACTACTTAGTGCTGTTAGCATAAGCACTCCGATATTTCTAGTTTTTGGAGAACTTTTTAGCTTTTCTAGCACTTCAAAGCCCCCAATCCCTGGGAGCATTACATCTAAAATCGCAACTTTAGGCAATGTTTGTTTAAGTGCTTCAAAAAAATCTTGTGCGTTATTAAATCCTTTAGCTTGAATATTTTGAGTTTTTAATGCATATAAAACTAGCTCCAAAATAGAACTATCATCTTCTAGTATATATACCATATATTTTCCTTAACAGACAACCTTTATATTGAATGGATTATAATACATTATTAATTTTATTTTTCTTTATTATCCAAATTTTCCTTGAATATAATCTTGTGTTTTTTTATCTTTTGGCTTACTAAAGATCTTTTGCGTCTCATCAAACTCTATCATTTCCCCAAGTAAGAAAAATGCTGTTTTATCTGAAATACGATTAGCCTGTTGCATATTATGTGTAACAATAATAATCGTATAATCTTTTTTAAGCTTAGAAATTAACTCTTCAATTTTTAAAGTAGAGATAGGATCTAGTGCGCTTGTAGGTTCGTCCATCAAAATAACTTCTGGATTAATCGCAATACTTCTTGCAATGCAAAGCCTTTGTTGTTGTCCTCCACTTAAAGAGAGGGCAGATTGCTTTAATCTATCTTTTAAATCTTTCCAAAGTCCCACATCTTTTAAGCTCTCTTCTACTATATTATCTAGCTTAGCCTTATCTTTTACTCCATGCGTTTTAGGACCAAAAGCAATATTTTCATAAATACTTAATGGAAAAGGATTAGGCTTTTGAAACACCATACCCACCTTTTTTCGTAAAGTGGTAACATCATATTTTTTATAAATATTTTCTCCATTAAAAAGTATTTTTCCCTTAATTTTACAATTTTCTACTAAATCATTCATTCTATTTAAACACTTAATGAAAGTAGATTTTCCACATCCACTAGGTCCAATAAAAGCTGTAACCTCTTTTTTATAAATTTCCATATTAATATTTTTTAATGCTTGAAAATCCCCATAAAATAGATTCATTTCTTTAATGTTAAAGCATATTTTTTTATCCATATTAAGCCTTTGTGAGTTTTTTTGCTAAAAAATTAGAAACAAGATTTATAAATAAAACGATTAAAATTAAAACCATCGCTGTGCTATAAGCTTCATTGATATGTAGCCCTTCACTAGAAATCACATACATATGCACGCTTAAAGTCCTAGCAGAATCTAAAAAGCCAGCAATTTGAGGCACGGTGGCTGCTGTATAAAGCAATGCTGCACTTTCTCCAAAAATCTTCCCAATACTTAAAATCACACCCGCTAAAATACCTGACATCGCCACAGGCAAAACAATAGAAAAAAGTGTGCGAAGCTTGCTAGCACCTAGAGCGAAACTTGCTTCTTTTAAAGGAAGTGGCACAGAATGCAAAGCCTCCTCTGCACTCCTTAAAATTAGTGGCAAAATCATAATAGAAAGCGTAAGGCTACCTGCTAAAAAGCTATAACCAAACCCTAAATAGCTTACAAACACCAAATAACCAAAAAGCCCATAAACAATACTAGGAATCCCCACTAAGGTTTCTGAAGCAATCGCAATAATCTTTTTAATTTTTGAGTTTTTCTTACCATATTCGCTCAAGAAAATTGCCCCAAAAACCCCAAAAGGTATCGCAATCACAAGAGATAAAAGCATCATATTGATTGTATTTATGATAGATGGCATCATAGATACATTTTGACTATTATACTCTAGGGCAAATAGCTTTGGGCTAAGATGTGCTAAGCCTTTTATGAAAATAAATCCTATTAATAATATAAAAATTCCTAAAGTTATGCAAATAGAGATTCTAAGTGCATAATAAATAAAAATTGAAGTATAGTCTTTTTGCATTTTACCTCTTTTTTAAAGCATTTAAACTTAGATTGATTAAGAGAATAAACACAAAAAGCACCACACCATTTGCGATTAATACATCTCTATGCAATCCTTGTGAATAGCCCATTTCAAGCACGATATTTGTAGTAAGTGTGCGTAAGCCATCACTGAGTGCAGTTGGGATTTGGACTTGGTTTCCTGCTACCATAATCACAGCCATAGCCTCCCCAATAGCCCTACCAATCCCTAAAATCACAGAAGCTAAGATTCCACTTTTTGCAGCAGGAAGCATCGCAAAAAATACGCTTCTTTCTTTAGATGCTCCTAATGCCAAAGCCCCCTCATAGTAGGTTTTACTCACACAATCTATGGCTGCTTTAGAAACTAAAATAATTGTAGGTAAAATCATAATAGCCAAAATCAAACTTGCAGCTAGCAAGCTCTTCCCTGAAGTTCCACTAAAAACATTTGAAAGCATAGGCACAATAATAACAAGTGCAAAAAACCCATAAACAACGCTAGGGATAGCCCCTAAAAGTTCTATGCAAGGAAGCAGATAACGCTTTAATTTTGGAGGGCAAAATTGCGAAAGATAAATCGCACTTAAAACCCCAATAGGAACACCCATTAAAATCGCTAATGCACTCACATAAAGACTCCCAACAATCATAGGCAATATCCCAAAAATATCTTCCGTAGGATACCATTCAAGCCCAAAAATAAAATCAAACAATCCTATTTGACTAATTGTAGGAATCGCATTTGCAAACAAAAACACGCAAATCAAAGCCACAGCTATAATGGAGATTAAAGCACAAATACCAAAAAGAGATTGAAAAAATCTCTCTTTAAAAGATGAAGAAAAAAGAATAGTTATCATTTGTCTTATTAAATCCTTGTATATGGGTAGCAAGAAAAGCTTAGAGCTTCTCCCACTCTTTTATTTCTCCTGTGAAGATTTTTTTGACATTCTCTTTTGAGATGTTGTCTAACTTGTTTTCTTTATTTACAATAATTGCTAAGCCATCTACTGCTAAAACTTGCACTTTAATGCCCTTATCAAGTTCGCCCTTTTTCACATCACGAGAAACCATACCAATATCTGCCAAGCCATCAACTACTGAATTTACACCTGTTGTAGAATCAGATTGCAAGATTTCTATGGTTGCATTTTGATTGATAGACTTGTAGCTTTCTGCTAACTTTTCCACAAGTGGAGTAATAGAGCTAGAACCAGCAATTACAAGCTTTCCACTAGGATTTTTACTCTTAAAAGTCGCTTCTTTTAGTGCAATATAACCTGCTTTTTCAATAACATCTTTAGCTGATACTGCATAGCTTAAAAAATCTTCCATTAAAGGATTTGTGCTTTTAGTTACTAAATTAAAATTTCTTGCAATTTTATAGCTTTTATTATTGATATTTTCCACGCTTGGTGCTACCCCATCAATGCTTAATGCTTTTACATTATCTTTTAAAGAACCTAATGAAATATAACCTATGGAATTTTTAGAGTTTGCAATGCTTGTAATCATTACACCCGTGGAATTTGTAACTTCTGCACTCTTTGAAATTGCATCAATTTTCTTTCCTTTTACATCTTTAAAGATACCAAAAATCTCTACAAAAGCTCCTCTTGTCCCAGAACCCATCTCCCTAGAAATTGGGTGAATATTCTCCGCCATAGTCACACTTGCACTAAGGCTTAACCCAGCTAGCATTCCTAAAAAATACTTTTTCATAAATTTATCCTTTGCTTTAAATTTATGAAAGTATAAAAAAGGCTTGTAAAAACAAAGATTTCTATTTGTAAAATATTTGTGAACTTATATAAAGAAGATTAAAAGCCACAAAACACATATTTGCCAAAGCTTACATCTTAGAGCTTTTAATTAATCTATATCCAGCATAGATTAGGAATTTAATATCTCTCTAACCCCCTTAGAATTTGGAGCACTTAAAAATCCTTTAGCCTGCATTTGTTCTACAATATTTGCTGCTTTGTTATAACCGATATTTAGCCTTCTTTGAAGATAACTAATAGAAGTCTTGCCTTCATTTAACATAATGCGTTTTGCCTCTTCATAAAGTTCATCTACTTCACCCTCATAATTAAGCCCTAAAGCCTCATCTTCGCTTGGCATAAAAGTTTCATCATATTCGGGTGCTCTTTGAGATTTTATAAACTCCACTATCTCTTCAATCTCACTCTCACTACTCCAAGGAGCATGCAAACGCACAATCCCACCACCTGGAGGAGTAAAAAGCATATCCCCTCTTCCTAAAAGTGATTCAGCCCCAAAAGTATCTAAAATTACCTTGGAATCAATTTTTTGCCCTACTTTATAACTAATGCGTGAGGGGAGATTTGCTTTAATAAGTCCTGTAACTACATCTACACTTGGGCGTTGGGTTGCTACAATTAAATGGATTCCACTTGCTCTTGCCATTTGTGCTAGACGCGAGATAGAAACTTCTGCTTCCTTACCTCCTGTCATCATTAAATCTGCTAACTCATCAATAATCACTACAATATAAGGGAAAGGCTCAAAGCCCTCATTCAGTGCTTTTTGATTATAGCCCTCTATATTTTTAGTGCGTGCTTCACTCATTAGACTATATCTTCGCTCCATTTCTTTAACCGTGCTATCTAATGCAATAATAGCTTTTTTAGCTTGCGTAATTACTGGGGTTAGAAGATGTGGAATATCATTATAAATACTAAATTCTAACATTTTAGGATCAATCATAATGAGTTTTAATGTATCTGGGGAATTTTTATACAATAAAGAAAGAATCATTGCATTAATCCCAACACTCTTACCGCTACCCGTAGTTCCTGCAATTAGCAAATGTGGAAGCTTTTTAAGATCGGTTACAAAAGGATTTCCTACTATATCCTTTCCTAGTGCTAAAGTAAGAGGCGAAGTGGAATTTTTAAACAAATCATTTTCTAAAATTTCTCTTAGATAAATGGTTTCAATGTGTTGGTTAGGGATCTCAATCCCCACCACATCTTTTCCTGGGACAGGTGCTTGAATACGGATAGTTTTAGCCCTTAGAGCCATTGCTAAATCATCTTGGAGCGTTAAGATTCTAGAAACCTTTACATTAGGACTTGGACGGAATTCAAAGGTTGTAACAATAGGTCCTGAATAAGTGCGGACAATATCCCCTTCAATCTTAAACATTCTTAGCTTACTTAAAAGATCGTTGATTTTTCTATCAATATCGCTCTCATCAACTTCTGCTCTCTCTTCACTTGGGGTTTGCAAAAAGTCAAGCGGAGGCAAAATAAAATCCTTATTTTCTATCTGTGTGCTTTCATCATTTAAAGTAAGCTCTTTTAAAAGCGCTTGATTTTCCTCTAATGCTTTTGGTTTTAAAACTGCTTGAGGGATTTGTAAATTTTGTGAATCCATAGGTGCACTTTGAAGATTCATAGGAGTTTGTTCTTTTAAAACCTGTGGTGCTTCTTTTTCTGTTTGCTCCATAAAATCTTGTGTTATTTGATGAATTGCATTTGGATTTTGGATTTGTTCTTTTGTATATTTTGGCGAGGCCACATCAATGCTTGAAGCTTCGCTTAGAGTAGGTTGCATATCCTTAGCCTCTTTAATTACTTGCTCTTGCTCTAATTTTGGAGCATTTTGCACTGCCACTTCTTCGCTCTTGTGAACTTCTTTAAAATCTTGTCTGTAACTTGGCAAACTTGCATTAAAACTTGCAAAATTAGGCATAGCAAAGCTTGTTTCAACTTCTTCTTTTTCTTCTTTGAAATCTTGTTTTGCATAATTAAAAAATGGCATGGAGTTTTTAGGACTTTGTAATTCCTTATTGAAAGCATTTCTAACTTCTTCTCTTTCCTTAAGAATATCCATATGCCCCAAAGTAGCTTGTGTTTGATACAACTCTTGGCTTTCTTTTTCCTCTATAAATGTGCTTTCATCTTCCTCAAAGGTTTGCTCTCTTTGCTCTAAGTCTTGTTGTGCTTGTAGCATTTGTGGTTTAATAGCCTCTTTGATTTGTGCAAGCTCACTTTCTTGTGTTCTATTTTCTAGTGCTTTTTGTGCTTCTTGTAATTCATTGCTTAATGCGTTTTGAATATCTTGTAAGTCATCTTGGTTGTTTTGTGCTTCTATAAATGTGCTTTCATCTTCTTCAAAGGTTTGCTCTCTTTGCTCTAAGTCTTGTTGTGCTTGTAGCATTTGTGGTTTAATGGCTTCTTTAATTTGTGAAAGTTCACTTTCTTGTGTTCTATTTTCTAGTGCTTTTTGTGCTTCTTGTAATTCATTGCTTAATGCGTTTTGAATATCTTGTAAGTCATTTTCCATAGTTTGTTGCAAATTTTGCTCTGTTTGCTCTAAAACTCCCAAAGATTCTTGTTCTGTTTTTTCATAGTAAAAAATAGTATTAGGAAGTTTTGCTTCTTGTTGCTTTTCTTCTACTTCCTTTTTTAGAGCACTAAAAGGCTTTGTAGAATAAAGATTCTTGGGATAGGATTTAATGGGCTTAAAGTCTTTTTTTATAGGACTTTCTTCTTGAATTTCTACTTCTTCAAAATCATTTTTAACAATTTCTTCTTGGATAGGTTTTGGCACAATCCTAACACAATCACTCTCTTCTTCCTCTGTTTTATGCAAAAGATTATCAATTTTTTGCAACTTTTCTAGCACTTGTTGGGGGTTAATTTGCACAAATCCATTATTTGATGAAATACTACTTTTTGTATCTTTTGCAGAAATAACTTTAATTTCTATTTCTTTTTCTTGCTTATCTTGTTCTTCTTTTAAGAAAGTTTCATAAGTTGGTAAATCTACCCCTTGCCTTTCTTCATCAATACTAGGATTAAAGCCTTCTTCTAAGGAATCTTGCCTTAAATCTTCTTGTATTTCTTCTACATTTTCTTTTTTTATCTCTTTTCTTTCTTCATGAGTGCCCTCTTTAGCACTTTCTGCAATCAACTCTTCTAAAGTCAATGGGCGTGGCTCTTGCTTGTTTGAATCTTTAGTAGGCAGAGTAAAAAAGTCTTTCACACTTTGCAAAAAAGCTTTATATTTTAAAGGTTTTTTCTCTGTTTTCAAAGAAGCTTTAGCACCAAACATTTCTTTAAGCTCTTTTTGTAAATCTAAGGCAAAAGAACTAATTATATCCTTTAAACTTTGTTGCTTTAAAAAGCTTATCCCAAAAAGCAAAAGAAAAAGAGTGAGTAAAAATACCCCAATAGGAGTAATAATAGGCGTTAAAACACTATTAAAGGCTTTACTAAAAATCCCTGAATCTTTTATAAAAAGCCCTTGTAAAATCAGGATTGCAATAAAAACAATTACAACCCCTAAGAGTTTTTCAAAAAAGATTTGTTGTGTTTTGGGTTTAGGTAAAGTAAAAAGATATGCTAAACCAAAAAGCCATAGATACCCCAAATATCCAAAAACTTTAAAATGCAAATCACTATAAGCTTTTAATGTGCTTCCTAAAAAATTAAAAGCCCCTATAATAGATAGAAGTCCTGCAATTATTAAAACAATCATTCCAATATTTTTATAATTTAATAATTCTTTATTTATTTTTTTAATGGTTAAATCCTATAAATTTTATTTGGCGAGAGGGTGAGAGAATCGAACTCCCCAGCAGACAGACACCTGCCCACTCAAAATGGGTTTGAAGCCCACGATGCCCACCAGTGACATTTACCCTCCAAAATTTTGCAATTTTACTAAAAAATGCTTAAAATGGGAATTAAATCAAAAAGAAAGTTTTTAGCTATTCTATACCCTTTAAAATAGGCACAAAAGAACAAACCTCTAACTCATCTTGCACTCTTAAAACATTGTTTCTCTTAACAAAACGCGTAATAACTTGACAATTTTCTTTTTGAATAGGAGCTACAAGAATACCCCCTTCACTAAGTTGCTTAATAATTTCTTGTGGAATCTCGGCAATAAAGGCTGAAAAAAGTATCCTATCATAAGGCGCATAAGCACTCCAACCCAAAGTGCCATCATCAAGCTTTGTGTGAATATTGTTTAATCCACATTGCTTAAAACGCATTCTAGCTTCATTTAAAAGTCGCTCAATCCTTTCTATACTAAATACGCGTCGTACCATCAAAGATAAAATAGCCGCTTGATAACCGCTCCCACAACCAATCTCTAAAACACTATCTGCACCTTCTAACTGAAGATATTGAGTCATCTTTGCCACAGTAAGCGGAGAGCTAATCCATTGATTTGCACCCATAGGCAAGGCATCTAAACTATAAGCATGGGGAACAAAACCCTTTGGCATAAAAAGCTCACGATTAACTCCAAGCAAAGCATTTTGCACTTTAGAATCCAAAGGAAATTTAGCAATAATTTCCCTTACCATATTAGCAGCTTTTAACCCTTGCATTTAAAGCCCTATATCTATGAATTTTCTAACCTTTGCAACATCTCCAAAATTTGCTTTTAGCGTAATGATTTCTTTGCTATCATCTAAATTCACATAACCAAAAGGCGTAACAATCGCACTTCCTTTAGCAATAGCATCATTAGCTCCATCACTTGCAACTACAAAGCTTTGAGTAGTAATTGCAAGTGCTTTAATCAATGCTTCAAAATGATCCTTTCTTTCTTTTCCCCATTGCGCAGGAACAAAGAGTAAATCACATCCCTTTAATCTCTGCCATATTTCAATAAAACGAAGCTCAAAACAATTAATAGCCCCACATCTTAACCCATCAATGCTAAAAGGAGAAATCTCATCAAATCCCCCTGCTTCAAAATGCAAATGCTCATTTCCTAAAGGAAAAAGCTTATTTTTGCTTTGCTTATGAAGCAACTCGCCCTTATGAAAAACCTTAAGATTATTATAATAACCCCCTTTATATTTTTCAATCATCGTTAAAATGATTGTCTTAGAGCTTGATAAATGCAATAAAATCTCTGTTGCACTCTTAGCAAACTCACTAGCCTCTTCCATTCTTTGATAGCAAAAATTTGTCAAACAAACTTCAGGTGCTAGGATAATAGAATCCTCCTCGCAATTTATAATCAGCTCTCTTAAATGGTTTAAATTCTCCTCAAAATTTTGCTTAGTTTTTACTTGTAGTGTGTAAAGTTGCTTAGAAATCATCAAAATTTATACTCCCTTTTGCGTAATTTGTAACATTTCCTTCAAAGAAATTAGTCTTTTGATCGTTAAATGAACTAAAAGATTCCACCCATTTAATAGGATGGCTTGCATTATATAAAATAGGTAAGCCCACGCGTCTTAATCTATCGTCTGCTAAATAGCGGATATACTCTTGAATAATCTCTCCAGTTAGCCCTAAAATCTGCCCTTGAGTGATGTATTCCCCCCATGCAGTCTCCACTCGCACTGCCTCCCTAAACATCTCTATTACCTCTTCTTCTAAGGATTTTGTGAAAAGATGTGGCATTTCTTTTTTTAAAGAGTTAATCATATTTTGGAACAATAACAAATGCGTAACCTCATCTCTTTGGATAAATCTTATCATTTGTGCGCTTCCTAGCATTTTACCACTTCTTGCAAGTGTGTAAAAAAATGCAAAACCTGAATAAAAATAAATCCCTTCTAGTATCTGATTTGCAAACATAGCCTTTAGCAATGCCTCTTCTGTTGGGTTTTTAGCAAGCTCTTCATACACATTTGCAATATAATCATTCTTGCTTCTTAGGTGCATATCTGTCCGCCACATCTCATAAATCTCATCGGTATTTGCCGAAATAGATTCCACCATTACCGCATAACTTTGTGAATGCAGTGCTTCTTCAAACGCTTGACGCACTAAGATTAGATTGATTTCAGGGCTTGTGATATAAGGATTCACATTATCAATTAAATTATTAGTTTGTAAAGAATCCATAAAAATAAGCTGTGCTAAAGCCCTATCATAGCCTACTTTTTCTTCAGGTGTTAGCCCATCTGCATAGTCCCTTTTATCTTGTGTCATATTCACTTCTTCTGGAAACCATGAATTTGCAAGCATTACTTTCCAAAGATTGTAAGCCCATTGGTATTTGATTTTATTAAGCTCAAAAATACTTGTGGGATTCCCACCAAATATCTTGCGTTCATTTACCCCCTCTGTAGAGTTTGGGTTATAAATCTTTTTTCTACCTATCATATTATTCCTACTTCCATATAAATAACTAAAACTAAAATTTAGTTTTTTAAAAAATTGTGAGATTATAGCTTGAATATTCTAAGTATAATATTATATTACTATGAATACAATTATTATTTTAGTATTTACCAAAGCTAAGATAATATTTTATTTAAACTTAAGGAATCTAAATGGAAGTTGTGAAATTAAATATTAGCGGAATGCACTGCTCTGCATGTTCGGCCACCATCACTCATAGCCTAGAGCGTGTGAGTGGTATTGGTGCAATTAAAATTAATTCCATCAGCGGAAGAGCAAAAATCTCTTATGATAGCACAAAGCTTACTCCACAAGAAATTATGAATCTTATCACTTCCTATGGCTTTCCTGCCTCATTAGATAACGCAAAAGAGCTAGAAATAGCCTACATACAAGGACTTAAAAAGCGTCTTTTTGTAGCTGTGCCTTTATTTTTAAGTATTTTTATTTTACACATGGGTGGTTTTCATGGCTTTTTAAGCGGATTAGTGCAGCTTATTTTGGCAAGTATTGTGCAATTTTATTGTGCATATCCTTTTTATGTAGGAGCAAAAAGCTTTTTTAAAACAAAAAGTGCAGATATGAATGTCCTAATCGCACTTGGCACAAGTGTGGCCTATTTATATTCACTCTATTTAATGTATTTAGGAGATGAAGGGGGGTATTATTTTGAAGGATCCAGTGCGGTAATTTGCTTTGTGCTTTTAGGAGAATTTTTAAAATCCCGTGCTAAAAAACAAGCAAGCGATGAACTAGAACTCCTTGCTAAAATCTTACCCCAAAAAGCACGCAAAATAGTAGAAGATAAGGCTTTATGGTGTGAGATAAAAGAGATTAAAAAAGAAGATATTTGTCTAGTAGTCAGTGGAGAAAAAATCCCACTTGATGGAATAATCTTAAAAGGAGAAGCAGAAGTAAGTAGCGCTCATATTAATGGAGAAGAGATGCCTAAAGTCTTAAAAACAGGCGATGAAGTAGTGGGTGGAAGCGTGCTTTTAAATGGGGAGTTATATATAAAAGCCACAAAAGATTCTAGTGAATTTTTTGTCTATGAAATGCTAGATCTTTTAGAACTCTCCCAAACACAAAAACCCCCTATTGGTGCATTAGCAGATAAAATTGCTTCTATTTTTGTGCCAAGCGTTGTGCTTTTAAGCATCATTTCTGCACTCATTTGGCTTTTTTTGGGTTATGAAATCTCTTTTGTGCTTAGTATAGTAGCAGCAATTTTAGTTGTATCCTGCCCTTGTGCATTAGGACTTGCTGTGCCTTTAGCGATTGTTTGTGCTTCTATGCGTGCTAAAAAAAGTGAAATTTTAATCAAGAATCCTGATGTCTATGAAAAAGCAAAAGAGATTAAATTTATCGCTTTAGATAAAACAGGCACTCTAACCAAAGGAGAAATTAGCCTAAAAAATGTAGAGTTTTTTACCTCAAATACAGAAGAAATCTTAAGCCTAGCTAAAGCGATGCAAGAGCATAATCCTCACCCCATAGCTAAGGCCATCATTAACTACACACAAGATTTGCAACCCCTAAAATTAGAAGAAAAAGAATATTTAATCGCCAAAGGAATTAGAGCAAAATACAAAGATGAAGAATATTTTTTAGGAGCATTAGAGTGGATTGAAGAGATTTTGGGTAAAAATCTTCAAGTAAAAAGAGAAAATCTAATCGCCCTAAGCAACAAAAAAGAACTTCTAGCACTTTTTTATCTGCAAGATAGCATTAAAGAGGGAGCAAAAGAGATGATTATTTCTTTAAAAGCCTTAGGCATTACTCCTGTGATTTTAAGCGGGGATAACACACAAAGTGTAGAAAAAATTGCCAAAACTTTAGGAATAGAAGAATTTTACGCACAAATTAATCCTACACAAAAAGCGGATAAAATAGCCAAGCTTAACCAAAAAGGAAAGGTTTGCTTTGTAGGAGATGGGATTAATGATGCACTCGCACTTAAAGAAGCTAGCTTTGGAATCTCTTTTGTCAATGCTACTGAACTTGCAAAAGAAGTGGGCGATGTGCTTTTGTTAAAAGATGATTTAAAGGGCATTGTAGAAGTTTTTAAACTTTCTTTTGCTACTTTAAAAAATATTAAGCAAAATTTATTCTTTGCTTATGTATATAATCTAGTGCTTATTCCAATAGCTGCTGGGATTTTATATCCTTTTTTTGGGATAGTTTTACAACCTGCATTTGCAGGAGCGGCTATGGCGTTTAGCTCGGTTAGTGTGGTTCTAAATGCACTTAGAATCTCTAAAATAAATTTGGATAAATAGATGAAAAAAATAATTTTATTTTTATGGCTTTTTAGTTTGCAACACATCTTTGCATTAGATTTTAAAATCTTGGAAGAAACTTATTATTTTCAAAACAACAAAATCTATGCAAGTGATATTTTTAAAGATATAGAAAATGATTTTTTGATTTTAGAGATTCCAAAAAGCTCTAATGGCTATCAAATCAAAAGCACACAACTTATTGATAAATTTGAACAAGAAGGAATGCATGTAGGCGCCAAAAGTGCTTTAGTAACTTTTAAAAAAGCCATTAATGCAAACACAGAAGGCATAAAAAACCATATTTTAGGACTTTTCTTGCAAGAATATGCCAAAAATGGAATTGCTATCAACGATCTTACAATAGAGCAAATGACACCTATTGACTTTAATGAAGAAGATATTAAAGAAATTGATTTTAATAAAAAGCTCCTAAAACGCAAAGAAGGGAGTTTTGATGTGGTTGTCTTTAATGAAGGAAGAAATAGAAAAATCTTCTTCCGCTACACAATAGATGCCACTTTAAATGTTCTCAAAACAAACACTCCACTAAGTGGAGGAGAACCCCTAAACTACTCTAATACCAAAATAGAAAAAATCCCTTTTGACAAAATAGGGGTGGCCTTAATGGAGCAAAGTGATTTAGGGCGCGTAGCTTTGCGTTCTTACACACCCAGTGATACATTGCTTACAAAAGATAGATTAATCGCTAAAAGAGTGGTTAAAAAGGGGGATAAAATCGTTATTAGTGTAAAAGAAAATGGGGTTCTTTTAGAGTTTGTGCTAGAAGCACAAAAAAATGCCGCCATTGGCGATGTGATTAAAGCTAAAGCATTGCAAGGCAAAAAAACTTATGAAGTAGAAATCATAGGCAAAGGAAGAGGCAAACTCTTATGAAGCGTTTGATTATTGGGATTAGCGGAGCAAGTGGAGCAAGTTTGGGCTATAAATTTATACAAGCCCTCCCAAAAGAGCTAGAAAAATATTGCGTAATTACAAAAGGGGCTAAAAAAGTTTTACAAAACGAAGAAAGAGAGGGTTTTCATCTCTTAAAACAAATAGAAAATTTAGAAATTTTAGATAATGAGGATTTGGGCGCTTGTATCTCAAGTGGCTCTTTTGTGTGTGAGGCTATGGCGATTATTCCATGTTCGCAAAATACTTTGGCTAAAATTTCTTGTGGGATTTGTGATAGCCTCCTAAGTCGTGCTGCAAGCGTTATGCTAAAAGAGCAAAGAAAATTACTTCTAGCTGTGCGTGAAATGCCCCTAAGTGCGATTGTGCTAGAAAATATGCTAAAACTTGCTCGCTTAAATGTGATTATTGCTCCTCCGATTTTAGGCTATTATGCAGGCAAAAACTTAGAAGAAATAGAAGAACTTTTAATCGGAAAATGGTGCGATTCTTTAGGCATTCCCTCTAACTACAAAAGATGGCAAAGCTAAAAAGAATAATAAGTTTAAAAAAGGGCAATGAGGGCTAAATACCTCACCCCTTTGCCAAGTGCGATAAAGAAAATACATTTTTTAAAGGAATATTTAAAAACCCCAAGTCCTAAGGCAAACACATCGCCTATAAAAGGCAAAAATGTTAAAAACGCACATAAAAAGCCATATTTTTTAATGAAATTTTCTAGTTTTTGAAGCTTAGCATAGGTTTTGGAATAGTATTTATTGATTAAGTATTCTTTCCCTAAAAATCCCAAAAGATAGGTGCTAAGACTTCCAAGCGTATTCCCTAAAGTCGCCACAATCCATACATTTAAAGATTCATAGCCTAAATTAAGTGCTAACACCACAAAAATTTCTGAACCTAGCGGATAAAGAGTACTTGAAAGAAAAGAGATGAAAAATAGTCCAACAAGCCCAAGGCTCTCCAAAAATGCTTCCATGCTCCCCTTACAAACGCATAGGGATATTTTTGCTATGTAAATAAGCTTTTAAATCTTTGATTTTAATCTCTTGAAAATGAAAGATTGAAGCTGCAAGTGCCGCATCAGCCCCTGCTGCAAATGCTTCATAAATATGCTCTTTACTTCCAGCACCCCCACTTGCAATAAGTGGGATTCTCACTAAAGAAGAAATTTCTTTTAACTGCTTTAAATCATACCCAGCTTTTGTTCCATCAGCATCCATACTTGTAAGCAAAATCTCCCCCGCTCCTCTCTCTTGTGCCTCTTTTACCCATGCTTTTAAATCTATTTTTGTATTATTTCTCCCACCATGTGTATAAACTTCCCATTCATCTTCTTTACCTTCTTTTTTTCTTGCATCAATGGCCACTACAACACATTGAGAACCAAAACACTTTGCAGCCTCGCTAATGAGTGCGGGATTTTTAATCGCACTAGAATTAAGACTTATCTTATCACAACCCACATCTAAAAGATTATAAATATCTTCTAGCGTGCTTATTCCCCCGCCCACGCTTAAAGGTATAAAAACCTCTTTTGCCACATTTTTCACAACCTCTAGTGTCGTCCCTCTGCCCTCATGTGTCGCTGTAATATCCAAAAACACAAGCTCATCAGCACCCTCTTTGTTATACCGCTTTGCAATCTCCACAGGATCTCCTGCATCTTGCAAACCCACAAAATTCACACCCTTAACTACGCGTCCATTTTTAATATCAAGACACGGAATAATCCGCTTTGCCAATTTCAAACTCATTTTAACCACTTTTAAAAAATTTTTGCATTATACTAGCAAATTCCACTTTAAAACTAATATTTTTTAAGCTGCATTCTTAAAATTCTCTCCTTTTCTTCTACCATTCTAAAACCAAATTTTTTATGTAGATTAACCACCGCTCTATTTTCTTTAAATACCTCTAGCTCTAAAATTTCTTTATGCAACACAAAAAAGGTATAAAAAATAGAAATTTGCTCTAAAATCCTCCCAATACCAGCAACTTCTAAAAAAGGATTCGCATAAAATCCAAATTCTACAATCCCTTTTTTAATTTCAAAATTAATACTTCCTAAATTTTTATTTTGAAATTTAATTAAAAAATACTTCTTTGTGCTCTTTTTTAAACTTTCTAAAAATTCTAAATGCTCTTTTAGCGTAATTTCTTCTTTGTTATATAAAAATTCTCTTACGCTTTTTTGGTTTCTCATTTGCAAAACCTCTAAAGATTCTTCCCTATCTATCTGCAAATAATCAACAAGTGCTATTTTTGCCCCCCCCCCCCCGCTAGAATCATAGATTTTTATGATAAATTTCTTACCATCTTTATAGAAAAACGCAGGGAACTCCTCATTGCTTACAATCCTTAAAAGATTAAATTGCTCCTCTATACTCTTTTTTATATCTAGCTTGCTATCTTCTTTTGTGCGTTTTTGATAAAAACTCTCACTTCCAACTTGCTTTTTAGATTCTATATTCGGATATTTTTTTAAAAAATCTAAGCACATTTTTTGGCACATTCTAGCTTGAAGCTCCCTTAGTTCCTCATAGAGTTCATAACCGCTCAATTTTAGCGCATCTTGCAGATAAATATCCCCACTATCTATGCCACAATCTGCCTCAAAAAGGCTAAAGACTATCTCACTCTTGCCTTCTAAAACCTGCCAAAACATCGGCGACCAACCCTTGCCTTTTGGCAAAGAAGAAGCATGGATTACAAGATTGTGTTTATTATTTTCTAAAAATTCTTTAGGGATTATAAAATGGTATGAAAGGATAAAAACAATCTCATAAGATTCTATAAAGTCTTTATGAGAAAAATACAAAGGACATTGAAGATTTTCTGCCAACTCTTTAGCATAGGGGACAAACCACTGATCTTTAGAAGTTAGAATGGCTACTTTCATGCAACCCTCCTAAACTCTAGGATAAAGAAGAGATTTTGTATATCTCTACTAAGGGTTAATTGCTCCCCCCCCCCCGCTACTATAATAAAATAAAGAATCTAGTTTGATAAGATTTAATTTTTTATTATTCATCATTTTTTCTCCAATTTTTATAAAGCCAAATTTAGCATAGAGCTTCATTGCTTTTATGTTTTCACACTGTACTTGTGCTTTTATCTCTTTTACTTTTAGATTGTTAAAAGCATATTCTAACAAAATCTCCATTAATAACTTGCCACACCCACTCAAATTAGGATTAGAATAAATACCAAACTCACAAGAATCCCCTCTTTTAATATCTATAAAATCTATCACACCTATGGGGATTTCTTCATTATAAACCAAAAAATATTCTTTATCTAAAGAAGTTTTTAAACTAGCTAAAAACTCTAAATGCTCTTTTTGGCTTACTAAAGTATTGTTCATAAAAGGAGCGATTTTTGGGTGGTTACGCCATGAAAGCACCCTTATTGTTTCTTCATTGCTTAGCTTTGTGAAATTTTTTAATCTTATCATAGATGAAGCCTTGCTAAAATCAAATTTTCCTCCAAAAAACCTATAAATTGCTAAATTTACTCTATTTGCTAATTTTTTAAAAATTTAGTAATTTATTTAGCTTATGTTAATATTTTATTCATTATAATTTTAGCGAAATTCGAGGGCTTCCTTGTAGCCCACTTTTTAACAATATTCCAAAATCTCTTCATCAAATACTTTAATTAAATCTTCTAAAAACAATTCTATTTTGCTAGGATTAACACCTATATAAGTATTGTCAAAGTTTGTTGTCAATCTTGGATAATCTTTACCATCTTTTTTTGTAATTTTTAAAATATTTTCCCAATGATAACTTCTATTTCTTAAATTTTGCAAAAGACTAAGAGCTATATCTACTTTATGTATATTTCTAAAGCGTAACTTATTTCCATTCTTTAAAAAGAAATTCCTATTGTATTGTCCATAATTTCTAAAATCAATATTTTTTAAATCCATTATAGAATTTTGTAGCTTATTTATCCTAATCAGATAAATAATATTTCCCAAACTCATACGAGAAAGATATTGATAGTGGGATAAAAATCTATCTTTTTCCTTTCTATTAATTTCTTCTTTTATGCTTTTAATCTTCTCATCATTAGAGTTTTTTATCCATTCGCTATCTTTTTCTAACATTTTAACATCAAGCTTATTTCTAAGGATAATTTCTAGCGTAGCAATTTTGGGCGTGATTTTCCCTATGAGTTTAAGATTCTCATAATGTTTTGCAATTTCATTATTATAAGATATAAGCCTTTCTTTTGAGAATAAATCTACATATTTTTGCAAACAAGGCAAATTTTCTGTATCAAATTCCATTGTAAAGCCTTATGAATACATCTTTATTAAAAACCCTGAAACCTCACTTATCCCTCCACTAGCTACTAAGATACCTATTAAAATCAAAAGCCCCCCTGCAATCCACTCAATCCATTTAAAATAAGCTTTAATCTTATTTAAAAAAGCCAAACTAGAACCAATAAGTAAAGCGCACAGCAAAAAGGGAATGCTAAGTCCTAAAGTATAGATAATCATAAGCATTATTCCCCTCTCTGCTTCTAAACTCGCCAAAGAGGTAATACCCGCTAAAATCGGTCCTACACAAGGCGTCCAGCCCAAAGAAAAGCTAACACCTAGCAAAAAAGGAGTAAAAAAATCTCGCATAAAGGTAAATTTCTGCACTCCTTTAATCGTGAAAGTCTTTTGGTAATTTAAAAAAGGAATCTGAATAATCCCCATAGTATGCAATCCAAAAACAATCAAAATCCCCCCTGCAATATATGCAACATAAGGACTAAGCAAAATCCCTCCACTTAAAATTCTAGCACTAATCGCCCCTAGCACCACAAAAACAATCCCAAGCCCTAGCACAAAAAAGAATGCACTTCTTAAAATGATTATTCTTGTAGCAAAATTAATCTTTGTGTTACTTTTTAATTCACTTAAAGAAATTTCAGAAATATAGGAAAGATAAGCAGGGATAAGTGGCAAAATACAAGGGCTAAGAAAGGTAAGAATCCCAGCTAGCAAGCTAACTATTAAAGGTGCTTTATCAAAAAAAACTAGTAGAGATTCTTCCATATCTATCCTAAAAGACTAGGCAACCATAAAGAAATACTTGGTATGTAAGTAATAAGTGCTAGCCCTACTAAAAGCACACAAAGCCAAGGAACGATTGAGAGTGTTACATCTTTTAAGCTAAGCCCTGTAAGGGAGCTTGCCACAAAGAGATTAAGCCCAACAGGAGGCGTTAGCATACCAAGCTCCATATTTACAATCATCACAATCCCAAAATGGATAGGATCAATTCCAAGCTGTAAAGCAATAGGCAAAAGTAAAGGGGTCATAATCATAACAACCGAGCTAGGCTCCATAAATTGCCCCATAATAAATAAAATCACATTCACTAAAATTAAAAATACCCACCAGCTCATATCAATACTTACTAGATATTCAGCAACCATATGTGGGATTCGCTCACTTGTTAAAAAATGTGCAAAAACAACTGCAAAACCAATGATAAAGAAAATCATCGCAGTAGTAATTGCAGCATCTAAAAAGACATTATAAAGATCTTTAATCTTAATATCTCTATATACAAAAACAGAAACTATAAAAGCATACACCGCACTAATCCCAGCAGCTTCTGTGGCGGTAAAAATCCCTGCATAAATCCCACCAATTACCACAAACACGATTAAAAGCGCCCAAAATGCTTCCTTAAATTTTAACCATCTTTCTTTTAAACTTGCGGGTTTAGCAGATTTAAAACCTAGTCTTTTTGCACCTACATAGGCATAAAGCATCATCATTCCACCCACTAGCAATCCAGGTATCACCCCAGCAATAAAAAGCTTCTCAATAGAAACTTCCGCAGTTACTCCATAGACAATCATAACCACAGAAGGCGGAATTAAAATCCCAAGGCTTCCTGCTGAAGTAATTGCACCCACTGAATAGCTATTAGGATATCCTGCTTGTTTTAATGCTACAAACATAACAGAACCAATCGCAACAACCGTAGCAGGAGAGCTACCACTAACAGCTGCAAAAATAATACAAGCTAAAATTGCACTCATAGGAAGCCCACCGGGTAAATGCCCTACAATACTTTTGGCAAAATCTACAATTCTTTGCGCACTGCTTCCTTTACTCATTAAAGATCCAGCTAAGATAAACATAGGAATAGCCATCAATGCAGGCTTCAATCCATTTAACATAATCTCAGGCACACCCAAAATATCATAGGAGCTAAAAAGCAACATCGTAGCAACCGCACTCACTCCTAAGGAAATAGCAACCGGCACCCCAAGCAACAATAAACCAAATAAAACAATCAACAAAAATGCAACACTCATTTTTCCACCCTAGTCTTTTATTACTGAATCGTGTATCATCTCATCTTCTGCGCTTTTAACTACCTTATCTGCTGGAAGTTTGGATACCTCATAAATCTTTTCTAAGCTCCGATAAGTAGCACCTAAAAACGCAATAGGCAAACAAAGCAAAAATACCCATAATGGCACATTATGCAATGCTTCACTCATATACCCCATTTCATAATTTAAAAGACATACTTTCAAACTTGCATAAAACATAAAACCTAAAAAGACAGAACTTAATACATGGCTTCCTATCACACAAACTTTAGCAAATTTGTGAGGGAATTTCTCAATTAGCATGGTAACTGCTATATGCACTCCTTTTCTAAAACCATAAGCTGCTCCAAAAAAAGCCGACCACAAAAAGCAGTATCTAGCAACCTCCTCTGCCCATGTGAGCGAGCCAATTTCAGGAAAAAATCCTGCAATATATCTCACTCCCACATTGAGTGCAGTGATTACAATACCTAAAGCCATACCAATTACAGCGACATTCTTATTCATTCCTGCAATAAGAATATCTAAAACTTTAAAGAAATTCACCTTAACCTCACTTGATTATTTTGTATTAATAGTTTTCTCAATCAATTCTTTGCTAACAATATCATAGAATTTTGGATAGATAGCAATCATCACATCTTGCCAAGCTTTCTTTTGTTCTTCTGTTAGCTCATAGATTTTTGTGCCTGTTTTATCGTCTGTTTTTAGTTTATCTAAAAGCATTGCTTCTTCTTTAGCACTTTCTTCTCTTTCATATGCAGTAGCTTCTTTCATAGCTGTTTTAACCACTTCTTGTAAATCTTGTGGCAAACTTTGCCAAAATTTATCACTCACTACTACTAAATATCCTAGATATCCGTGATTTGACATAGTAATAGAGCTTTGCACTTCATAGAATTTTGAATTATAAAGGTTTGAGAGTGGATTTTCAGCTGCATCTACAACACCTGTTTGAAGTGCTGAATAAACTTCACCAAATGGTAATACTTGAGGAATAGCTTTAATTGCTTTAGTTTGCTCTTCTAGCACTTTAGAACTCATAATTCTCATTTTTTGTCCCTTAGCATCCTCTGGATTTACAATAGGTTTTTTATTTGTGCTAAATTGCTTAAATCCTGCATCCCAATAATCTAATGCAATAAATCCTTTTTTAGATACTACATCTTTTAGGATTTGCCCTACTTCTCCATCCATTACTTTATGTAAATGCTCTGTATCCCTAAAAATAAAAGGAATGTCCCATAAATTATATTCTTTTGCAAAAGGCGTAAATTTTGAAAAGCTAGGTGCTGCCATTTGCACATTGTTTCTCTTTAGCTCTTGAAAAACTTTATCATCATCTACAAGCTGTGCAGAAGGATACACATGCACTTTAATCTTGCCACCGCTTAACTCTTCTACTCTTTTTGCAAAAAAGTCCGCTGCTTTTCCTTTTGGAGTATTTGCACTCACAACATGTGCAAACTTAATCTCATAAGTTTTATTAGGATCTGCCTTAGCCCCTGCATTTTCGCTTCCTTTTTCACTTCCACAACCCACAAGTGCAAATGCTGCAAATAGGGAAGCTAACAATAACTTTTTCATTTTCTCTCCTTAAAAATAAACACTCTCTTAAAAATCTAAGAGTAGTTTTATTTTACAAATTTTTTCAACAATCAAAATTAAAAAATCTTATATTAGAAAAATAAATGTAAAAAAGTAATACAAAAAGTAAGCTAAGGATTACTTTTTGAAACTTTTTTACATATTTAAATTTTATTTATAGTTAGCAATTGCCTTATCTAAGATTACTTTAGCAGCGTCTAAATCTTTATATTCTTTAACTTTAACCCATTTATTAGGCTCTAGCATTTTATAGGTTTCAAAGAAGTTTTTGATTCTATCCAGTGTGATTTTTGGTAAATCTTCTAGGCTTTTAATATTGTCATATCTAGGATCAATCTTAGAAATAGGCACAGCAATTAGTTTTTCATCCATTCCACTTTCATCTTCCATGATTAAAACACCAATCAATCTAGCCTTTATAACGCTCCCCGCTTGCAAAGGATATTCATTAATCACAAGCACATCAGCAGGATCACCATCATCGCTTAGAGTATTAGGCACAAAACCATAATTTGCAGGATAAAACATCGCACTATACATTACTCTATCTACTACAACTACACCACTCTCTTTATCGATTTCATACTTTATATTGCTCCCATAAGGAATCTCAATCACAACATTTAGCTTACTAGGATTCTCTCCTACTTCAATTTTACTTAAATCCATTTTTTCTCCTTAAATTTTACTTTTTATAAAGCTTTCCATTTCGCTTACTATCTCTTCAATAGTTCTTTCACCATTAATTTTATGCAAGATTCCCTTTTTATTGTAAAAATCTTGTATATCTTTTAATGGCTCTAAAAATACATTCATTCTATTGTTAAACACTTCTACATTATCATCAGCACCCCTAGCGCGTCCTAGCACCCTATCACATGCCACTTCTTTGCTAACCTCAACTTCAATCACAGAAGCAAGGCTAATATCGCTCTTAGATTCTAAAATCTTATCAAGCTCTAGCATTTGCTCAACACTTCTTGGATAACCATCAATAAGCACCACATCTTTTGGAGCATTAGAAATCGCATCTACAATCGTCTTAACTACAATTTCTAAAGGCACTAAATTCCCCTTACTTGTGAAGCTTTCAATCAGCTTTCCTTGCTCACTACCACTTGCAACTTCTGCTCTTAGAAGCTCCCCTGTGGAGTAATGCACCATAGATTCTGCATTATTTTTACTAATAATCTCCGCATCAGTTGTCTTCCCGCTTCCGGGCGCTCCGATAACTAAAAATAATTTTTTCATTTATTCTCCTTATTTTTTTGTTTCTCTAACTTTAATATGCAATTCTCTTAATTGCTCCTCTCCTGCAGCACTTGGTGCAGAAGTTAGCGGACAAGTCGCTTTTTGCGTTTTAGGGAATGCAATTACATCTCTAATAGAATTTGCCTTTGTTAAAAGCATAATAATTCTATCTAATCCAAATGCGATTCCCCCATGAGGTGGTGCACCAAATTGCAATGCTTCTAAGAGGAAGCTAAACTTATCTTCTGCTTCTTCTTTGCTAATTCCAAGAAGGCTAAATACTTTGCTTTGAATATCTTGTTTATGAATCCTAATACTTCCTCCGCCAATTTCAAATCCATTTAACACAATATCATACGCCACAGAGTTAATCTCTTCAATATCCTCTGCATCTATATTTTTTGGCATTGTAAAGGGGTGGTGCAATGCAGAGATGCTTCCATCATCATTTCTCTCAAACATAGGAAAATCCACAACCCATAAGAATTTATACATATTCTCATCAATCATTCCCATATCGCTAGCGATTTTTTGGCGTAGTCTTCCCATATAATCCCATACGACTTTTTTAGCCCCAGCACCAAAGAAGATAATATCACCCACACTCGCACCCACTCTATCTAGTAATACTTTTAACTTATCTTCACTTATAAATTTAACAAGCGGTCCTTTAGCACCTTCTTCTTTTAGCTGAATATATGCAAGTCCTTTAGCACCAAACTTCCTTACAAACTCTTCTGCTTCTCCTAAAGTCTTTCGGCTAAAGAAGTTATCCCCACCCTTGACACACAAAGCTTTAAATCTATTTTTCTTAGAATCTTTTGCAATAGAAGCAAATATTTCATTAGAAGAATCCACAAATAAATCCGATACTTCAACAAGTGGCAGTTCATAGCGTAAATCTGGTTTATCACTTCCATAGCTTTCCATTACTTCGCTATATGTATAATGTGGGAATGGAGCATTTACTTCTATACTACAAGCACCAAAGATAGATTTTACCACCTCTTCAGCTACTGCCATTACATCTTTTTGCTCTACAAAGCTCATTTCAATATCAATTTGAGTAAATTCAGGCTGTCTATCAAGCCTCAAATCTTCATCTCTAAAGCATTTTGCAATCTGAAAATATCTATCAAATCCACTCACCATTAAGAGCTGCTTAAAAAGTTGCGGACTTTGAGGAAGTGCGTAAAACTCACCATGATGCACCCTACTTGGCACTAGATAATCCCTAGCTCCCTCAGGTGTGGCTTTGGTTAAAATAGGAGTTTCTACTTCTAAGAATCCTAAATTGCTTAGCGTATTTCTTGTAGCTTGTGCCACTTTGGAACGCGTGATAAAAATCTCTTGTAATCTTGGATTTCTTAAGTCCAAATAGCGGTATTTTAATCTCACATCTTCGCCCACACTCTCATCGCCCACAGCAATAGGAGGAGTTAAACTTTTATTTTCTATAACTAGCTCACTTACTAAAACTTCTATTTTTCCAGTTTTTAGCTTTGGATTTTCTAGCCCCTCGCCTCTTTTTCTCACCTTTCCTTTAGCGATTAGTACATATTCATCTCTAACTTCAGAAGCGATTTTATGCGAAGTTTCAAAATCTTTTGGATCAAATACAAGCTGAATAAGTCCGCTTCTATCACGCAAATCTATAAAAATAATTCCACCATGATCTCTATAGGTGTTACACCACCCACACAAACTCACTTCCTGCCCGATATTTTGCTCATTAATCTCTGCACAATAATGGGTTCTCACGATATTTACTCCTAGCTTTAGTAAAAAAATAATTTGTGATTGTAGCAAAAAATATTAGAATACAACTTTAATCTTACATATTTTATTACTTGGAATAATATTTGCTTGTTTTTTAACAAAATAAAATTTATTTTCTAAGGACAATGTAATGAGAATAGGTTCAGGTTCAACTTACAATTCCATCTCATACCGCCAAAATCGTCTAGAACAACAACTAGACTTAGTAATGCAGCGTATGAGTGGTTTACAAATCCAATATGGTTATCAAGGCACAAGCATTTTTAACAAAACTTTGTCATTAGACTATAATCTTACCATGCTAAATCAAAGTAAAGATATTGCTAATAATGCCTATACTTTTACAAAAAACACCGATACAGCATTGCAAGAGCTTACAAAAACTATGGATAATTTTAAAACTAAGTTAGTCCAAGGAGCCAATGATATTCACAATGAAACTTCAAGACTTGCGATTGCTAAAGACTTAAAGGCAATGAGAGATCACTTTTTATCCATTGCAAATACTTCTGTGGGAGGTGAATATCTCTTTGGTGGGACTGCCACAACTAACAAACCTTTTAATCCCGATGGTTCTTATAATGGCAACAATGGGACTTTAAATGCACTTTTAGGCTCTAATAATTCACTTCCTTATAATATTAGTGGATATGAATTATTTTTTGGGAGTGATAATGATACTAATCGCGTTATTTCAACCAATGTCCCAAAATTCAATCAAAGCAAACTCCACCCAGAAATTATGGATCCAAACCATGAAACAGGACAAGGAGAGGAAGTTTATCTAAAAGCTGAAGATTCCATTCGCGATATGGTAGGCGATAATGATAGCGATCCAACAAATGATCCTAATGAAGTCTTTTACATTAGTGGAAGAAAAGCAGATGGAACGCCTTTTAAAGCTAAGTTTGAAATGGGGACAGATTCTAAAGTGCAAGATTTATTAGATAGAATCGGACGCGAATTTGGCAATACAGAAACCACAAAAGTCGTAGATGTTACTTTAAATGAGTGGGGAGAAATTGAGATTAAAGATTTAAGCGGTGGAAGATCAAACATTGAATTCCACATGGTTTCAAGCAACTACCAAGATCCTAATAATCCAGATGGTGTAGGGGTAGCTGATATGGATGAGCTAATCAAAAGTGGTGCAAAAGTCAATACCTATGTGCAAAGCCCATTTTTAGGGAGTTTTTCAAGCGATAGTATCACTTCTGTGGAAGATTATAATGATCATAGAATCCATACAATCCCAACTACTTTTAGAACACATGATAATCAAATCGCAAAAACTAGCACAAAACTAACTGATATTTTCCCAGAGGGTGTAACAAGCCTTGTTTTGGGAGGTAATGCTGCAAACACTGCTCCTGACACACCAGGGGGCGCAGTAGGTCCTACTACTTTTAATATCGGTCCTAATACCACCGTGCAAGATTTAATGGATGAGATTAAGAATGTCTATGGCGATGTGGATGTGGAATTTAGCGATGGCAAGATTCAAGTCATTGATAAAAATGTTTCCAAAAAAGATCCAGCCGATCAAGATGAAGCTAATTTGCCTTTCACAGGCGAAAGCTCTCTTGTAATCAATATCCAAGCACAAGATAGAGGAGGAAATCCTGTAAATGGCTTTAGAAATGATTATAGTGTAGAATATGACAGAGCAGCCTTTAGCAAAGATGGCTCCACTCTAAGCTCCAATGTTTCTCAAATCATCCGCGGTAGCAATGAATATGCAACAAACTCTACAAAACTTTCAGAAGTGGCGGGTGGAAGCTTAGATGGACATACTTATAATTTTGAACTCAAAGATGTAAATGGTGTGCCAATCAATGGTAGAATAGAATTTAGAGATGGTGGAAGTGTGCTAATCATTGATAGTCCTGCCACTATGAATGGAGTAAATATCGGCGGAGTTGAAATCCCTATCTTAAATCCAAATGGCAATCCACCACAAGTAGCAGGAGAGCCAACTCCTGCAGATGATGTAACCTATCAACAACTCTTTGACACTTTAGGAATGGTTATGAATCTCTCCAACACAAATCCAGGGGATTTACAAGCCATTACAAACAATGGTGCAGGTGGAGCGGATTTTAACAACCCTGCTGTCAAAGCAGCTTATGAAAATATGATTAGCCAATCTAAAAATAATGTATCTTTTTCTTTAAATATGGATGGACAAATGGAAATAAAAGACTTAAATCGTTCTCCTTCAAGAATGGAATTTACACTTTATGATGATGAAAGTAGCAATTTTGCTCTTGATGCAAATGGTAGGGTAAATACTACAAACCACCCTGCCCTTACTTTCCAAGCAAACAATGCAATCGTAGCAGATGATCCTCATGTAAATTTCTTCAAACAAATTGATCAAATCATACAAGCCCTAGAAGATGGCACATATAGACCTGGTGGAAGCAGTGAATATGATGATAGTATGAGAAATCCAGGGATTCAAAATGCTCTTTTAATGTTTGATCATTTAGCCGATCATGTTAATAAGGTGCATACTAAAAATGGTTCTCAAGGAAATTCTTTTGAATACTCCATTGAACGCACAGAAATGCTAATCGTGCAAACTAAAACTTTGCGTTCTGAAACTATTGACACAGACTTGGCAGAAAACTGGTTGCAATTCTCAACACTCACTATGAACTACCAATCTATGCTTTCAACCGTAGGTAAGATCTCTCAACTCTCACTTGTAAATTATTTATAAGCCCTTTTAAAGGGGCTTATCCCAAAAATCCCACTAGAGTAATATTTAAATTCATATTTAATAATTTTGAAAATCTAATAAGGGTATGCTAGAGTTATCCATCTGTTGCCAAAGCAACCAATCCTTTGGAACAAGCAAAGTGCAGTGCAAATCTAAAAAATAACCAAACGCCTCCACCTGTCATTACGAAGTTTATGCCCCCTCTTGTCATCGCAAGATTTTACCCCACCAACCTGTCATTGCAAAGAGTGGAACGATAAAGCATTCCAAAAAGAGTAACCAAAAAAATTAAACCATCCTAGAAAAAATCAATCCCCTCTTTTATATAAAGTTACACTCCTTTGTTGGTGTAAAATAAATACCTTATAGAACTCTTTATTCAAAAGTAATTCTCTTAGGCGGGAAGTGAGAGCCCTTAAAACTGCAAGCAGTTTTTTCTCATTCACTGCTTTTAGCACTTAATCCTTTGAAAAACGCCACGAGAATTCTTTTGCAATAAAGACAAATAAGATTAGAAAGCATTTTAAATTTTAAAAGTGCTAAAGATATTAAAGTTAGCAAGAATGATAAGATAATAAATTCCAGTAGTGGAGGATGAGCTTTGCGAGTTTTTAATAAATTTTTTGCAAGTGTGGGCAAATTGCTATGCAATGTGCGGAACGAGGCTAGAGTAAGCCTCTGCGAGTTCCATAAAATTTATTAAATCTCTGCAAATGTTGTCCCCAATACGAATTTCAAATCCTTTCAGCCATACAAGGATTATTTGTTTTAAAATTCTCACTTACTACACAAGTTCTACTATTTAGAGTTCCTTTCTCTTCATCAAGAGCTTCTTTTTCTTCTTCTGCGGGTTTTACTAAGACTATCTTTTCTTTATTTATCATAGAAGCATTAATGTCTTTTAGGGGTGCATTGATTTTAGGATCTTCTTTGCTTCCTGTGTTGTTATCTTCAATATCAAATTTTGGTTCTTCAATGCTAGGGATATTTGCTATTCCTTCTTTAATATTTGTGCTATCTAAGAAAGTGAAAGTTCCTCCATTATCTCCATTGACTAATTTTAAATCAAAAGGAATATTTACTTGGAGTTTATCTACAATGGGTTTAATTGTTTCTAATCCATTTTGTAATGCTAAAGCTTCCTTGTATAAAGAGAGGATTTTTCTTTTTGTGTTTTCTGCTTCTTCTAATTCTCCTATCTGTATAAGGTTTTTATAGGCTTCCATTAATCCATCTTTTCCATAGATTTGTGCAATAATAGAATTTAATCTATCTGCATTACCTTTAATGGCTTTAATAGATTCTCCATAAGTAGAAATAAACTTTCTTAGTTTATCTGCATTCTCTTGCATATCTTTACCTTTTGCTAAGAAGTCTTTATATTCTTGTTTATTACCATACCATTTTTGTAAAACTTCTTTAATATCTTTATCACTATAAAGAGAAGTTAGAAATTCAATAGATTGTTTTATGGATTGATATTCAGGAGAATCTTCACTCATTTTTAATAGAAGTTTTAAATCTTCTATTCCATCTACATTTGCTAAATCTAGCATAGATAAATCTAGTTTATAATTTCCATTTAGAATATCATTTAGGATTTGTTCTAGCAAGCTTTCTCCATTAGAGCTAGATACTAGAGAATCAAAGTGGTCTTGTAGTTCGTCTAAATCTACATCATTTAAGCCATCGTTGTTTAAATCGCTAAAGCCAGAATCACCCCCATTATTATCACTTGTGAAACTTTTATCCAAAACCACAAACTTCTGCAATTCTTTATCCCAATAGACTCTGCCTTTATCATTTTCATATCCTGCAAATTCTTCTTTTTTGTTATTGAGGGCGGTTTCGTTGTGTAGGTTTTCAGCTGTGATACCCGTAACCGAATCGCTTGAACCCATGATGATAGAAACTCCTACATTGTCTGTATAGTAGATATTGATATTATTTAATATTAAGCTATTACTATTGCCGCTACCTGCAAACAATTTTGCACTCTCCCCTCGTATCCAGCCATTAAGATACATTGTAATGTTTGAAAAGCTTCCATTTTCAATCTTGCCTGCAAAGCCACCTATACCTTGATAATATGTATAATTACCATAAAAAATTCCATTATTATTTAGAATAATATTTTCAAAGTTTCCCTTTAAAATCCATCCTGAAAAACCTCCTATATAAGCGCTACCACCATATCCAGATGCACTACCGCTAATATTTCCTATATTGTTTAAAACAATATTTGAGAAAGTTCCATTATAAATTCTTCCAGCAAAGCCACCTAAATAGACTAATGTGCCACTACCAGCAGCTTGAACATAAATTCTATCCATGCCGTTTAAAGCAATGTTTGTAAAAGTTCCATTTTTAATACTGCCTGCAAAGCCACCTAGATAGTTCCCAAAGCTATAATCTCTAATTTCTCCTGCATTATTTAGAATGATGTTTGAGAAAGTTCCATTGGCGACATACCCCGCAAAACCGCCTATATTAGCTTCACGGTCATTGTCTACATAAATATCTCCCCTATCATTTAAAGAAATATTTCTAAAATCTCCTTCTTTAATATATCCTGCAAAACCACCCACAGAAACCTGCCTGCTATTAGCACCATTTGATACAGCATTAATATTTTCTATATTTTTTAAAGTAATGTTTGTAAAAGTTCCATTAACGACATACCCTGCAAAACCGCCCGTTGTAGAATTAACAACTTCCAGCCCACCACCTTTATAATCCACATTAATATTTTTAAGATTTCCATCTTTAATCATTCCAAATACCCCAGCATATAAAGGCTTATAATCCCCTGTAGCCTCTTCGCTAATTTTAATATTAATATTCTTTAGCGTATGTCCTTGTCCATCAAAGCCAGCCGTGAAAGCATTTTCGTAATCTTTTCCCACAATCATACTCGTGCATTCCCCATTGCTTAGACAATAATTTGTATAATTCTTTCCTTCTTTCCCGCCAAAATCAATATCCCCCACTAATTTAAATTCGCTAATATTCCTAGTTTCCCCTTTATTATTATTCCACCCATTAGCAAAATACCACCATTCTATTGCATTCTCTTTAGCACTTCCCATATTGCCTAGAGTGATTGCCTTTTTAAAAGTATTAGAACCATAATGTAATTCTCCATTTGTTTCTTGATAATTTACTACATTGATTAAATGGTTTAAATCTCCTAAAAAGATATAGTTATTGTTAGCAAAATCTATCATTTTATTTTGGAGATAGGTTGCATTTTTAGAAGTTACATCTATCTTTTTGTTGTGTAAGTGACTTACATTAATATTTCTATCTAAATGGATATAATTCCCCACTAAATGTGCTTTTGCATTTTCATTGCCTAGCTTTCCTCCATCTATTCTTACATTATTTCCTATTAGTAAGACTTTATTAGCATTAATGTTTCCTTTATTGATAATATCTCCAGCTTTAGAAGGTTTAAAGACAGGAGAGAAAGTAAAAGAATCTGTTTTAGGATCACTAAAAGTATTTATATCATCAATACTCACAGGAGTAGTAGAAGCTACAAATCTATTAGCATTAATGCTTCCAGTCTCTGTTACTAATACTCCACTAGGATTAACTAAGAATATATTATGGTTATTACCATTTAAAACTCCTGCAATTTTAGAAGGATTCTTTGAATAATCTAAATTTAAATATCCTTTTGTTCCACTTCCTTCAAAATTAACTTGATAGCCATTACCTATATTAAATCCTCCACCCCAAGCTATTACATGATTTCCTCCATTACCTTTACCGGTAATTGTCATAGTATTACCATTAGAAATAATAGTCCCTCCATTATTACCTACAAACTTTCCACCATTAGGTAAAGAACCTTTAGGGATATTATTAGGATTAGCTAAGAGTAATTGATTAGATAAAAGTATAGAAGTTACTATGCTAATGCTAATACTTTTCTTTAGATTTAAAGTTTTCATTCATTCTCCTTTTAAAAATATCTTTCAAATTTAGATTCTTTGTTTAAAAAAGAAATTGTTTTTCTTTTTTATTCTTTCTTATTTAATTAAAGAATCTAGTAGAGGATTCATAAATGGGGAAAAGAATCCTCTAGTAGATTCTTTAAGATTGTTATTGATTAGTGCGAGAGCTTTAGCTCGTGGCAGTCTAAAAGAATTTACATTTAAGGGTTGTTCTTTTAGATTGCTTCGTCGCTTTGCTCCTCGCAATGACAGAGTGATGGGCTTTAAGCCTTGTAATGACAAAGGGAAGGAATACTCTTTATTGCAAAAGAATTCTCGTGGCGATTTCCAAAGGATTAACTGCTTAGGCAGTGAATGGGAAGAATTTACTTATAAATTCAGGGCTCCCACTTCTCGCCTAAGAGAATTACTTTTGAATAAAGAATTTAGGAGAGTAGAGAAATTAAAAAGGAATGGTTTAGATTTTTTGGTTGCTCTTTTTAGATTGCCACGCAGTGCAAGCACTGCTCGCAATGACAAAGTGGATAGTTTAAAATTGTTTATAGTGTTTGTTTTAAATTTATTAAATAAGAGTTTGTTTGTAAGATTTGTATGTGTATTATGTAAGTATGGATAAAAAGTAAAAGAAGGGGTTAATAAAGAGAGGCTATTTTGGGGGGGGGGGGGGGGGGGGGGGGGGGGGGGGGGGGGGGGGGGGGGGGGGGGGGGGGGGGGGGGGGGGGGG
>NZ_QXJG01000010.1 GCF_003670295.1 Helicobacter burdigaliensis | reverse complement strand
GCTTTTTGTGCTTGGGGGAGTGAGGAGGGGGAGAGGCGTTTTTGTGAAAAAGGAAAGGAAGTTCCTTTTTGGACTGCCACGCAAATGCTAATGCATTTACTCGCAGTGACAGAGATAGAAACTCTTTATTGCAAAAGAATTCTCGTGGCGTAAGGGAAGAAACTGCTTGTCAGTTTTAGGTATCCTACTCTTACCTAAGAGAATTGCTTTTGAATAAAGATGCTTTAGAATTGTATTAGTTAGCAATATATTTAGATTGCCACGATTTGCTTTCGCAAATCTCGCAATGACAGGGGGGCATAAACTTTGTAAGGATGGGTGGAATGATAAAATTTTATATAAAAAGTATTTTGAGAGTGGCCTCTTAAAAGTTTGCTTACAAACTAAGGGAATCCCACTGCCGCGAACAAAATTGCTTTTTGTATAAAGTGTGGGTTTGTTGTTTGGAAAAATAAAAAGGAATGGTTTGGATTTTTTGGTTGTTCTTCAGCTTGATTCTTTGATAGTTTAGAATAATAAAAATTACTTTATATAAATTTATTTTTAGTTAAAATAAATAAAATAAACTTTACAACCCTTAAAATCTAAGGGTTTAAAAAGTCTTCAAACTAGCTTTGTGTAAAAAGATAAGATAATATTAAAAGCTAAAAAGAAATTTTAGCCTCCTTACCCGCTTTATCTTTTAAAGACTGGTTTTAATAGTTTTAAGCGTAAGTTAAGCGGGTTTTACTTAGAATATTTTAGTCTTTAATTAATTGAGCTTTAGTTATAGTTGTTTTAAGACTATAACTAGAGTGATTAAACAGTATCATAAAAATATTTATTTCTACCATTAAGCCTCCTTTAAAGCCTTTAAAAGAAAATAAAAATACTGCTTAAAACTAAATAAAATTTTACCTTTTATTCTTTGACATTGCTTTAAAATTAATTATGATTTAGTTTTAAATTGATTATAGAAATAAAAGTTATTTGGCGATATTTTTATTGAGGATTTAATATTATCCATAAATGTAAAAAATATGGATTATAATTAAAAAGCAAGCCTTTGCAAAAAAAGGCAAGCTTTTATAAATTTAACTTCTTGAGCCTTTTAAGTCATGGATTACTGCTGTTGTGCCTGCAATATCGCTAAGGATAGCACAAGCGCTTTCATTAGCACTTCCCATAGCACAAGCTACCATTGTTGTAACTCCGCTTGCTAATCCTGCTGCATACATTCCCTCTTTTATCAAATTTCTTCCGCTATTTTCTAGCATAATTTTACCCGGTTTTGGCATTAAAGGGTGGGGTTTTACTTTATCTTCTAGTCCTTTAATGGCACATTCACCAGCACCTGTTGCAAGGATCACATAATCAAATTTGCCAAAATTTTCTCCCCCTGCTACTAGACTAAAATCTCCTTTAGAGCCTGAAATTTCATCTACCTTTTTTTCTATATAGCTAACTTTAGCTAAAGAGTTGATTTGTTCTTTTGTCTTTTCTATAATCTCTTTACCACCAATGCCTCTAGGAAATAAGGGAACATTGTAGATTTCAGCTTTGTAAAGATCAGCCTTAGAGCCTCCTTCATCAAAAATACTGATTTCAAAGTTTAATTCATTTTTGATAGCACTTGCCAAAACTAGAGCGGAGCTTAAACCAGCAATAGAACCGCCAACAATAGCAACTTTTATATTTTTCATTGTTAAATCCTTTTTATAAACTAAGTGATATTTATAGCCAAAAATGGCTAAAAGGAGGTTAAATTTTTCCTTTTTTATGGTGTAGATGGATATAAAGTTGTAAAACTTCAAGGCTTGCAGGTGTGATACCGCTAATCTCGCTTGCTTCAAAAAGGCTTTTTGGAGTGAATTTTTTTAGTTTTTCAATCACTTCTAGGCTAAGTCCGGGGATTGATTCATAGCTAAAATCTTGAGGAATTTCTATGCTTAGCATTTTATCCATATTATCAATCAAAACTTGTTGTTTTTGGATATAGTTTTTGTATTTTGCTTCTATTAAAAGTTCTTCTAGTGCGCGTTTAGAATAGTTTGCAAAAGGAGTTTTGATAAGGGTATCAATTTTTAAAAGCTTTTGGAGATCAAAGCTTCTTCTGCTTACTATTGTAATCCAAGTGGTTTTATCGCTGATTTTATCTTCATTAATAGAATTTAGAAAATCCAAAACCTCTAAAGTAGGGGTAATGGGAGTGGAAGATAGCCATTCTAGTCCATTTTGAATATCTTGTTTATCTTTTAAAAGCTCTTTATAATCTTCTTCTCCCATAAGTCCTAAATTATAAGCATATTCTCCTAGCCTAAAGATTGCATTTCCCTCACGCAAAAGTAGTCTATATTCAGCACGCGAGCTAAACATTCTATAAGGCTCTTTTGTGCCTTTGGTTACTAAATCATCTACTAAAACTCCAATATAGGCTTCATTGCGTTTTAGAATAAAAGGAGGTTTGTTGTTTAAAGCAAGGGTAGCATTAATCCCAGCATAGATTCCTTGAGCGGCTGCTTCTTCATAACCTGTTGTGCCATTAATCTGCCCTGCACAATAGAGATTTTTAATCTTTTTGGTTTCAAAAGTGTGCTTTAAATCCGTAGGATTGATATAATCATATTCAATCGCATAGCCATAACGCACAATTTCTGCATTTTCTAAGCCCTCAATGCTTCTAATCATCTTTTCTTGCACATCAAAGGGTAGGGAGCTTGTAAGTCCGTTGATATAGTATTCATTTGCTTCTTTAGTTTGGGGTTCTAAAAAAAGTTGGTGGCGTTCTTTATCGCTAAAGCGATTGACTTTATCTTCAATACTAGGACAATAGCGTGGTCCTATGCCCTCAATTTGTCCGGTAAACATCGGAGCGCGATGAAAATTGGAGCGGATAATTTCATGAGTTTTTGCGTTTGTGTAGGTTACATAGCAAGGAAGTTGTGTGGGGTTAAATTCCTCTCCATTAAGCTCTTTTTGCGTTTTGTGGCTAAAAAAGGGTGCAGGGCTATCGCCATGGTGCTTTTCTAAATTGCTAAAATCAATGCTACTAGCTTTAATCCTCGCACAAGTCCCAGTTTTGAGCCTACCTACATCTAAGCCTAGTTCTTTTAGATTTACTCCAAGTTCAATGGAAGGTGGTTCTCCTGCTCTTCCATTGCTTGAAGTGTGTTCGCCTATGTGGATTTTTCCTTGTAAAAAAGTTCCTGTGGTTAAAATGATCTTTTTAGCAAAATATTTTTTGCCAATGGAGGTTATTACTCCCATAGCTTCGTTATTTTCAATGATTAAAGAGCTAACGCTTTGTTGTGCTATGGTTAGATTTTTAGTGCTATAACACAAATCTCTTGCGATAATTTTATATCTATCCATATCAATTTGCGCTCTTGTGCCTTGCACGGCTGGTCCCTTAGAGGCATTTAGGATTCTAAATTGAATCCCGCATTTATCAGTGATATAGCCCATTACTCCACCTAGAGCATCAATCTCTTTAACTAAATGTCCTTTGCCAAGCCCACCCACTGCGGGGTTGCAACTAGCAGCACCGATTTGTTCTACTAAAATGCTTAAAAGCAGGGTTTTAGCACCCATTTTAGCACATACAATAGAAGCTTCAATCCCTGCATGTCCGCCACCTATTACAATTACATCATAATCCATACATTTCCTTAAATTCTTTTTCATTTAAAATTTTTACACCTAAATCTTGTGCTTTTTTAAGCTTGGATCCTGCATCTTCTCCACATAATAAAAAGTCGGTTTTTTTAGAAACGCTTGAGCTTACTTTTGCTCCTACTTTTTCTAGCAACTCTTCATAAAATTCTCTTTTTTGTGAGAGTGTTCCTGTGATAACTAGAGTTTTATTGCTAAAAGGCGAAGAGGGCAAGGAATCTTCTTTTTGTACATTAGGGGTTAAAAGGGTTAAAAGATTGATAATGCGTTCTTTATTGACTTCTAAAAATTCTACTAAGGAGTTTGCCATCTCACACCCAAAGCCTTCAAGAGCCATAAAATCTTCATGCGTCTTTAAATAAAAATCTAGCCCAAAAGTGCTTGCGATTTTTTTGCTGGCTCCCTCGCCTATGTGTTCAATTCCTAAGGCATTGATAAAACGCCATAAATCTACACCTTTTGTATCTTTAATGGCTTTTAAAAGATTATTAATTTTCTTTTCTTTAAAGCCTTCAAGATTCTCTAAATCGCTAAATTTTAAAGAAAAAAGATCTTCAATGCTTTTGATTTTCTCCATGTCGTATAAAAGCTCTACGATTTTATCTCCTAAACCATCAATATTTAAGGCTTTTTTGCTAGCAAAGTGGATAATAGAGTTTTTCACTCTTGCTTCACAATTTAAATTTTGGCATTTAATAAGCTTTTCTTCAATAAGTAATTCTTTACCACAAATGGGGCAATGGGTTGGAATTTTGCATTTTTTTTGTGTGCCATCGCGTAATGCAGGAAGGGATTTTATGATTTTTGGAATCACATCTCCACTGCGGATTAAAATCACAGAATCATTGATTTGAATATCTTTTTTGCTAATTTCATCAAAATTGTGTAAAGTAGCTCTGCTAACCTTTGCACCCTCAATTAACACAGGTTCTAAAATAGCAACAGGAGTAACCACTCCACTTCTTCCTACTTGCAAGGCAATATCCAAGATTTTAGCCCTTTTTTCTAATGCAGGGAATTTATAAGCGCAAGCAAATCTAGGGGATTTTATCGTAAAGCCTAAACTTTTTTGTAAAGGAATATCATCAAGCCTAATTACCATACCATCTAGCATAATAGGGTAGGTATCCCTTTGTGCTATGAGCTTAGTATAAAGCTCTTGTATTTCTTCTAAACTTTTGCAAGTTTTAGAAAAAGGCGAACTAATAAAACCAAAGCTTCGAATCTTTTCCATTAATGCAAAAAAGCTATCCTCTTGCATACTGCAATATCCTACACCCCAAGGAATAAACTGCAATTTACGCTTAGCAGTGATACTGCTATCAAGTTGTCTTAAGCTACCAGCTGCTGCATTGCGTGGATTTGCAAAGAGATTCTCGCCTCTAGCTTCCCTTTCTTTATTTAAGATTTCAAAATCATCTTTTGGGATAACGCATTCTCCCCTTATTTCAATGCGTTCTTTATAGGGGATAGATAAAGGAATGCTTTGAATGGTTTTTGCATTTTGTGTAACCTCTTCGCCTATAAAGGCATCGCCTCTAGTGGCTGCTTTTATAAGGTTTCCATCTTCATAAAGGAGATTTAAGCTTGCTCCATCAAATTTTGGATCAAGGCTATAAAGGAGATTGGAGCCATATTTTTCCATTCGCTCCATCCAAGCTTTTAGTTCAGCAGTATCAAAAACATCATCTAAGCTCCACATACGCTCAATATGGCTAGATTTGTTAAAAGAATCTAAAATCTTATCTCCCACTCTTTGTGTAGGAGAGTTTTTAGCACAAAGGGTTGGATTTTTTTCTTCAAATTCCTTAACTTTATGATAGAGAAGATCATATTCCTCATCACTTGCTAATGGATCATCTAACACATAATAATGCTTTGCCCAAAGATTTAAGGTATCTATGGCTTTTAAATATTCTAAATGTTGCATTATAGTTTTAACTCTAAAGCCTTGTTATTCATGATACTAATTCCCTTGTTTAGCGTATCTTGCGCGATTTGTTTGGCAGCTTCTAGGGAGTGCATTTTATAAGTGCCACATTGAAGCTCATTGGCTTCTGGGATATTATCCACTTTTAAGATGTCTTGCATACTCGCTTCCCAAGCATTTTTTACAGCTTCTTCACTGGGTTTTCCAATAAGGCTCATATAAAATCCTGTGCGACAACCCATAGGAGAAATATCAATGATTTCTACTTCAGTGCTATTTAGATGATCCCTCATAAAGCCTGCAAATAAATGTTCTAGCGTATGGATACCCTCTTGTGAGAGAATTTCAGCATTTGGTTTGCAAAAACGCAAATCAAAAACGCAAATTTCATCACCACTTTTTGTGTGCATAACTTTACCTAATCTTACAGCAGGGGCTGGCATTTTGGTGTGATCTACTTTAAAACTATCTAAAAGAGGCATACTATTCCTTTTATAAAAATTTTTATGCAATGCTATAAAAAAATAACCTATAAAGAGATTAAAAAGAGTAATTTTCTAATTCTTTTAAAATTTTTAGAGCCATAGAGGAAAGAGGTAGGGAATCTAACTCTTCTTTGCTAAAAAATTCTAAATTGCTTAAATTAAGTGAAGTTTGCGGATAGATGAATACTTTTAGGTGGTATTTAGTATAAGAATGATTAATGTTAAAAAGGGGTTTTGCGGGTGGAATATCTAAAAGGGGTGGAAAATTATAGAGGTTAAAATAAAGCTTTTCTTTGCTTTTTGTAAGGGCTATTTTGCCATCTTGAATTAAAAGAGCTAGGTGTAATTCTTCTTTAGAATAGTTTTGCTTTTTTACAAGACTAAAGATGTGGGGATTAGCCTTGCCAATGCAGTGAGAATTTAGGGGGCAAATCTCACATTTTGGAGCTTTAGGAGTGCATATCAGTGCGCCTATGTCTAGCAAGGCTTGATTGTGTAAAAAGGGTTGTTTGTGGTTTAAAATCAAATCTGCTTTTTGTTCTAGTGTTTTTTGTGTTGTGCTAAGTGGAGGGAGTCCAAAAAGACGCAAGAGGATTCTTTTGATATTGGAATCTACAAAGCTAACAGATTCATCAAATCCAAAACAAGCAATCGCACCAGCAGTGTAAGCACCAATTCCGGGCAATTTTTGGAGTTCTTTTTTGCTTTGCGGGAGTTTGCCTTGTGTGATTTTGGCACATTTTAAAAGATTTCTAGCGCGCGAATAATAGCCTAAACCTCTCCATGCAAGAAGCACTTCTTCTTCACTTGCCTTGCTTAGAGCTAAAAGATTAGGAAATTTTTCTAAAAAAGGAAAATAGAATTTCTCTAATACGGGTTTAACTTGTGTTTGTTGGAGCATAAACTCACTGATTAATACGCGGTATGGCCTTTCTTTGTGTGTAGTGTCTCTCCAAGGAAGAGAGATTCTACCCTCCTTTTCATACCATGAGAGAAGGGTGGTGTGTAGTTTGCAAAGTTCCTCTTTTAGCATTCAATAAAAGGTAAAATTTCTTCTTTGTAAATTTTTAGTTGATTTTTTGCATCTTCTAGGCTTGGCGTAAGCAATTTAAGTGCTAAAGAACTAAAAGAGATGTCTTTTTGTAGGTTTTTAATCTGTTCAATGCAATCTTTTGGAGTTCCTACAATAAGGTTTTCTAAAATTTTATCCTTATTAAAGAAATCTGCTCTAAACTCTTCATAATCGCTCGTCTTAATAATCGATTCAAAAGTGGGATTTTCTTTGTTTGCTTTTAGCATTCTTTGTGTGAAAATATCTATACCTATTTGTGCTTTTTCTTCTGCACTTTTTCTATCTGTATCTACATAAAAAGCTCTTGCTAGTGTAAATTCATAAGATTTTTTATTGTGTGTTTTAAAGAGTGTATGGATTTCTTCTGCTCTTTTTTTGTTTAATGTTAAAGAACCAAGAAAGTTATGTCCTGCTTTGGCTGATTTTATAAGTGTTTCTTCATGATCGCTTGCGACAAAAAATGGAACAATATTGCTAGGGTGCGGACAAATACTGATATTGTTGATTTCAAAATATTTTCCATCATAATTTACTTGATTTTTATATAAAAGCTCATGGATAATCTCTGCACTCTCTAGCATAATCTCACGGTTTGTTTTTGCATTTGCTCCCATAGCAATATCAAAAATAGGAAAAGCCCCTCTAGCAAAGCCAAAAAGAAATCTTCTTTTTCCTAAAATATCTAAAGTAGCGATTTCTTCACTTAGCTTTATGGGGTGATAATGAGGGAGCAAGATAGCAGCACTACCAATTTTAATATTTTTTGTAGTGGCTAATGCATAGCTTAAAAGGGGTATAATAGAAGCACAAGTGGTAAAATTATTAAAATGATGTTCTCCAATCCAAGCTTCTTCTAAACCTATTGCATCGCAATATTTAATAAGCTCAAAAGTGCTATGAATTGCATTTTCTTCATTATTATTCCAATTTTCCATAAGTGTGAAAATACCGCTTTTCATTTTGTTTTCCTTAAGTTTTTGGTTTGGATTATCTTAGCAAGAATTCCTTATAGCTTCGCTTAATTTAAAGGAGAATCCTTTATTTAAAATGCTTTTTTGCTAATGTTTTTATTTTTTGAAAAATTTCTTCAAAATTTACTCCATAAACTCTTCCCTCATTAATTGTGGTAAAAAAGTTTGTATCTCCTATAAAGCGAGGAATAAGATGTAAATGCAAGTGATCTGGGATTCCAGCTCCTCCTGCTTTTTTGATGTTGATGCCATAATTTACTCCTTGAGCCCCAAATTCTTCTAAAAGCAAAACTCCTTTTTGCCCAAAAGTTTGCAAATGTAGCCAAATTTCACTCTCTAAAGTAGCAGGGGAATTGGTGTGAATATGGGGAATAATTAAAAAATGTCCGGGAGTATAGGGATATTTATTCATTACGCAAAAAATTTTGTCATCGCGATAAAATACTCTATTTTTTGTATCGTCTTCTTTGTGTTGTGAAAGATTGCAAAAAATGCAACCTTCTTCTTTGGAGTCACCAAAATAATCTGCCCTCCAAGGTGCATAAAGATATTCCATTGTTTCTCCTTTAAATATAGCTTGGTGCATCGTTGGCAAAAAGTATTAAATCTCCTTCATGTGTGAGTGATTTTAAAAGATTTTCTATATGGTTTTTATCTTTTAGGACAATTTTTTGTGGATTATGGATATTGCTTTGGAGGATTTTAGAGTTTAATTCCCCTGTGATAATTGCAATATCAAAAACTTTATCAATGGCTTGTGCTAGTTTTATGTTAGATTCTTCATTGCTTTCTACAAGCCCTGGTGTTACGATGATTTTTTTATCTTTATGCAAAGAAGAGAGGCGAATGGCCTCTAGCATTCCATCAAGATTGCCATTATAACTATCATCTAGGATAAGTTTATTATTTACATTGATTTTACTTAGGCGATGGCTTGTTGGCTCTAGTTTAGAAACTAATTTCACAATTTCTTTTGTAGGGATTCCTAAGTCTTTTGCGACTGCAATAGCAGCACTAATATTAATTACATTAAAAGCCCCTAAAATCTTTGTGCTAAATTCTACTTGTGTGGAATCTAATTCTAGGCTAAAAGTAGTTCCATCAAGTGTTGCGTTAATGTTTTTAGCATTATGAGGAAAATAGAAAATAGGAGCATTACAAGAAGTAGGAGGGGTATTTTTCTCATAAATATAGGCTTTTTGCAGATAAGGGCTTTGTAAAATTTCATATTTTGTTGCATAGATGGTTTGTATATCTTTAAAGTATTCAATATGTGCTTCGCCAATTTTGCCTACTACTACAATTTGCGGAGAAACTAAATCTACAATTTCTTTGATATTTCCAATAGCTCTTGCGCCTGCTTCTATGATATAAATATCAGTAAGAGGGGATAGGTTTTGGTTAATATCTGCAATAATCCCTGCAAGCGTATTGACACTTCTTGGAGTGGTATAGACTTTAAAATCTTCATGGAGCATTTGGAAAAGAAAGTTTTTAAGGCTTGTTTTGCCATAGCTACCTGTAATTGCAATCACTTTTAGATTTGGCATAATTGCTAATTTTTCTTTAGCTAATTTTTTGTAGCGGTTTAATAAGATTTTTTCTAAAAGATTGGATAAAAACAAAGAAATAGGTAAAGGTAAAAGATAAACACATTCAACTAAAGGGGTATGGGGATTGTCTAAACCTACATTTAAAAATAATAAATCATTAAAAAGGATAAAAGAAATATATATAAAGAAAAATCGTAAAACTCTACCTGTGAAAATTAGCTTTTTGCTAAGATTGAAAGCCCAAATTGCAAGAGCAATCACATAAAGATATAAAACAATGTAAGAATAAACATTATCAGGGATAAAAATAAAATAAATCACAGGCAAAATAAAATAAATAATATGCCATCTAAATTTGTGGTGTTTAAAAACTACTCTTAGAAATTTATAATGATACCATTGAAAGTTTGTGATAACATAATAGCCAAGAGCTACTAAAAAAACCCAATGCGTCAGCATTAAAAAATAATCAAGTGTTTGCATAATTATCCTTTAGAATAGATTTTTGGGAATAGAGTTTAGCGATTTCCTCTCCTTGTTGTAAAAAAAAGAAATGATCTCCCCTTAGTGCATAAAAGTTAGAATCTTTAATTAAAGTTGCGATAGTTTCACCACAAAATAGAGGAGTGGTAGTATCTTCTTTGCCCCAAAAAATATGTGCTTTATGGGGAAAGTTTGCAAAAAGTGGGCTAAAATCTTCATTCACTACATTTTTAAAGGTTTGATACATCATTTCTGGCATATTTTGCACATCTTTAGAACGCAATAAAGTGCGGAACTTTTGTGAGATAAAAGGAAAGGTTTTATTGAGTATTTTTGTAAGTAAAATTTTAGATTTTACTTTAAAACTTTTTTTAGGCACAATTCCTGCACTACTTAGCAAAATAAGTTCTTGTGGTGCAAGTAAAATACTTACTTTACCACCAAAACTATGCCCCATAAGAAGATCTTTGTGAGCTTTAAGTTTATTTAAAAAGATTTCTATGATATTGGCATAATCTTGAGTAGTTAAAGCAATGTTGGGCAAAGAAGAAGCACCAAAACCTGGTAAATCTATGTAAATATGCCTAAAATCTAAAAAATAATTACCAAAAGCTTGTTTCATAAGGTTTTTGTTAGAACCCCAACCATGCAAGATAATGAGATCTTTTGTATTTGTGGGGTGCAAAATCTCATAAGAGATTTCAAAAGGATTGTTTTCATAAATAAGAGATTTTAATGCCACTATTTTCCTTTGGCAAATTGAATTTTGTGTAAAAATTCATAAGCAATTCTTATATCTTTTGGTTTAGGCAATGCTTTGCTTAAGTCTTCTAAAGCACTTTTAAAATCGCTAAAAAGGTAGTTTGCTAAACTTCCTGGAATTGGATTAATTTCGTTTAAATAGCATTCTTCATCTTTTATGAAAAAATCACATCTTATTAATGCACCTTCAAATAAATGGTTATAAATCTTAGCAAAGCTTTCTTTTAGTTTTTCTTCTAAATGTGGGCTAAGAGAGGCTTTTTGAATTTCTTTAGTGCGAGAAAAATCAAGATATTTTTTATCAAAATCTAAAAATTCCTTTTTTTGTGGTTCTTCAATAATTGAAAATACTAAGCCATCTTTGCCTTTAAAACCGGCTAGATTATATTCTTTTATTCCGCTTATAAAGGGTTCTATTAAGACTTTTTCATCAAACTCAAAGGCAACTTCTAGTGCATATTCTAGCTCCTCTTTATTTTTTGCAAGAGAGATACCTATGGAGCTTCCAAGTCGTGCAGGTTTGATGATTAGAGGAAAGCTAAGATTAGTTGGGATTTCTTCATTTTTATAAAGGATAGAGTAGGGGAGGGATTTTACATCTTTATTTTGGCAAAGGAGCTTTGTGAGCTCTTTGTCAAAACTTAGCACACAAGCGGCATTGCGTGGTCCAATAAAAGGAATTTTGAAAAAATCCAAAAGAGAAGCGATTTTACCATCTTCCCCATCTCCTCCATGGACTAAGCAAAGAATTGTTGGGAGTAATAGGGGCTTAAAGCCTAAAAAACTTTTTTGATAAAAACCGCCAGATTGTAAATATAATTTTGTGCATTTTAAATAGTTTTTTTGTGAAAAAAAGGTAGATTGCATTTTATCTTTTGGGATAAGATAAAAATCTCCTTTTTCATCTAAAAAAATAAAATGCTCTAAGTTTGGAAGTAGTTTTTTAAGGGAAATCGCACTTACAATGCTAATTTCGTGTTCATAAGAGTTGCCACCAAATAAAATACAAAAATTCAAAATCTATCCTTTAGTGTTATTTTGTAAAGAGAGTTTAGAATAATACCAAAACTTACAAAACTCTTTACTAAAAGTTTGAAAATTTTAAATAATTTTTTTGGGAATATAAGAATGTAAATGCACTAAGATTTCATAGGGAATGGTGTTAAAAGCTTTTGCAAATTCGCTTACATCTTCAAAGATGCAAACTTCTTCTTGTGTGCTTTGTATGCTGATGCAATCCATAGAAGCACGCGCAAAGATTCTATAACCCTCTTTTGTAAAAAGCTCCATTCCTTCTTTTATTCTAAAAAGCCCATCTCCATAGCCTATATCATAGGTAGAAATTTGCATATCTTCTAGTGCCTTAGAAGTTCCGCTATATCCTATGGTTTGTCCTTTTAGCAGTTTGCAAGTAGAGATTTTTTGCGCCCATAATGATGCTATGGGCTTTAGATTGTGTTGAAAGTTAAAGACAGAATCTGCACATAAATAGCCATAAAAAGCAATTCCAAAGCGGTAAAAACTATCTTCTAAAAAATCTTGTTTGTCTTGTGTGGTATTATCCCTAAAAGCACCTGAAGAGCTAAGAGAATGAAAGCGAGGCAAGGGAAGATTTAGGCTTTTTGTGAAACTTAAAACCTCTTTTTTAATTTGTGAGAAATTTTGGTTTTGACTAAAAAACTCTGCACCCAAATCATCACCATAGCCATTGTGTGTAAAAACACCTATTAATTTTAAATTTTTTTGTGTGATAATGTTAAAAGCTTCTTTTAATTCTTCTTTGCTAATGCCATTGCGATTCATACCACTATTTACTTTGAGTTCAATTTGTGTGCCATTTGGGAGAGTTTTTAAAAATTCTAAACTCGCTACACAAAAAAGAATGTTGGGCGTTTTTAAACATTGTTCAAAATGGTTTTGTAAAAAACAGCTTTGTGGATATAAAATAGAAATATTTTCAAATAGATGTTGGATACAAAGAGCTTCTTGCATATTTTTTACAAAAGCATTTTTGATAGATTTTTGATGTGCTAGTTTTGCGATTTCTAAAATCCCGTGCCCATAAGCATTGTCTTTTAGCACAATGGCAATTTTATTTTCATCTTTGGTGAGATTTTTTAACACTTGATAATTATTAAAGAAATTATTTTGATTGATTTTTAAATAAGGCATTGTTTTTCTAAGAAAGAGAATCTAAAAGCATAAAAGCTTTTAGATAAGTTATTTTTTTGGTAGTTTTGAAATATAATCAGCTACTGCTTCAATATCATCATCTGTTAATTTCCAGTTTTTCATATTTGCATACATAATAGCTTTAGCACCACCATTGTCAGCAGTTCCTGCTCTATAACCTTTAAGTTGTTCCATGATTCTATCTTTAGCCATACCACCGATAGTGATACCACCTACGCTTCCTGGAGCTACTCTTTCACCATTTGCACCATGACAAGCAATACATTTTTTAAAAATTGCTGCACCATCAGCTGCCATTAAACAGCCACTAGCAATTACTAAACTGAAAAGAACTTTCTTTAACATTTTTAAACTCCTAATTTAAATGATATAATTTCATAAGCAATATACCTTGAAAATCATTAAAATATGCTTTAAGGCAAAGAAATTTAATCATTGATAAGAAAAAGTGAGTAAAATTTTGCAATAAATTTTTGATTTTTAAAAGTTTTATGGTTTTAGATAAAAGTTTTTTAGATAAAGGAATAATGTGGCTTTAAGATTTTTTGGTGCGTCTTTAGAGGATAAAGCAAGGATTTTAGTCTTTAATATCGCTTGTGGATTGCTTTCTTTGGCGGTTGTGTCTTATGTGTTTTATTTTAGTCTGAAAAATGATTTTGATATTTTGTTTTCAAGTTATAGTCAAAATACAATCTATTTAGAAAAAATGCGTAAATTTATTGTTTCAGATTCTAAAGAAATGCCAAATAGGGAGAATTTGGATAACAATATAGAGCAAATCAAAAAGCTTTGGGAAAAAGCCGAAGGAATAGAGCTAAAATATCAAGAAAATTTTATTATAGAACAAGTAAGAAAAGCTTATTTGTTTTTTCTAAGTCAAGAAGAAAGTGGTTATTATCATAAAATTTTAGATAAAGAGAGATATTATTACCAAAAGTTACACCAAAAACTCATTTCCTATCTTGATTTTTTAAAAACTTATTCTTTAAAAGATACAGATTTTAATAATCGTTTAAAAAATATTTCTAAAGAATTAAATGTAGAGATTTCTAATGTGATTACAAGCTCCCTTGAAGTGGCAATTTATCAAAAAGAACGCAGTGATTTGTTGTATAATATTTTGCTAGTAGTGGTATTTGTGATTATGTGTTTGATTATGTTAATTACTCTTTTGCTTAGTTTTGTGATTTTAAAGCATATTAAGAATCTCCATGCGGTGCTAGAAATTAAGATTAAAGAAAAGACAAAAGAACTTCAAGAGCTAAATGATTCTTTGCAGGACACTATTGCAAAAGAAGTATTGGAAAGTAGAAAAAAAGATCAAATTATGTATCAGCAAGCAAGACTTGCGAGTATGGGAGAGATGATACAAAATATCGCACATCAATGGCGACAGCCCTTAAATGCTTTAATCTTGCTTATACAAGCCTTTAGGGTAAAATCCCAAAATGGAAAGCTTACACAAGAGTTTGTAGAAATGCAAGTAGAAGATGGTATGAAGATAGCCAAGCAAATGTCAAGAACCATAGAGGATTTTAGAAGCTTTTTTCATCAATCCATTCAAAAAGAGAGATTTAATCTAAAAGAGCTTATGGAAGAAACCATAGCACTCATTAGTCCTCTTTTAAAGCAAAATGAGATAAATATTCAAATTGAATGTTTTAAAGATATTGAAATTTTTGGGCTTAAAAGTTCTTTATCGCAAGTTATTTTAAATCTAGTGAAAAATTCTCAAGATGCTTTAAAAAGCAGAGAGATAAAACCAGCAGAAATTTATATTAATGCCTATGAATTTAAAGAAAATCTCGTTAAAATTGAATGTTTGGATAATGCAGGTGGAATAAAACTAAGCGATATTCATAAAGTTTTTGAGCCTTATTTTACTACCAAGCATAAATCTGTTGGCACAGGAATTGGGCTATATATGTCTAAGCAGATTATTGAAAAACAGATGCAAGGTAGCATAGAAGTGCAGAATATGCAGTGGAAAGGTGGTGAATGTAAGTTTTGTCAAGAGGGAGCTTGTTTGAGAGAATGTGAGAGTGAAGTAGGAGCTTGTGGGGCACAATTTACTATCACAATACCAAAAAATGCTGAAATTTGATGTTTAGGAGTATTGAATGTTGAGTAAAAATGATGAAAAGATGCTCAAAAAAATAAGAGTATTGTATGTAGAAGATGAGGAAGATATTTTAAAATTTGCCAAAATGGTATTAGAAGATTATGTAGGAGAGCTTTATGTTGCAAAAAATGGCAAAGAGGCCTTAGAGATTTTAAAAGAACATAATATTGATGTAGTGATTAGCGATATTTTGATGCCAAAATTAAATGGGATTGAGCTTGTGAGAGAGATTAGGAAAAATACTCTTTTAAATGTAGCAGTAGTGATTGCCACAGCTCATACAGAAACGCAATATTTGCTAGATTGTATAGAGTTAAAAGTAGATGGTTATGTGCTAAAGCCTATTGATGTTAATGAGCTTTTAAACACTCTTTTAAAGGCGGTTTTGCCTAAATTTCAAGCAGTAGAATTGCATTCTAAAAATGTGCTTTTAAATGCGATTTCTGTTTTTGTGGGTGGAAAGAAAATTGAAATTATTAAATATTTAATAGAACACACAGATAAAGAAAATATTTTTTATGGTTCTTATGAAGATATTGTTTTAGAAGTTGGCGTGAGTAAGCCTACTGTGGTAAAGACTTTTAGACAGCTTATTGACACAGGGCTTTTAGTGCGTTTAAAAAACAAGATTTACAAGCTTCAGCCTGATATTTCCCAATATAAAGAAGAATCTTAATGCTAAAAGGTATTTATGCAATTAGTGATGATAGACTAATCCCTTATTCTAAAATCTTTGCTTCTTTAGAAGAAGCTATCAAGGCAGGAATTAGCATTTTTCAATTACGCGATAAAGTAAGCAAAGATATAGAAATTAAAAATTTAGTGCTAGAATTAGAGGATTTTTGTAAAGAAACTGGAGTGCAATTTATCCTAAATGATAGGATAGATTTGGCAATTAGATTAAAAGTAAGTGGTTTGCATATTGGAAAAAAGGAGAATGAAGAGCTTTATAGCAAGGAAGAACTAAGAAAGATTAGACAAGAATTTTTGGGAATTTTGGGAATCTCTTGTTATGATAGTTTAGAAACCGCAAAGAGAGCCTATGAAATAGGGGCAGATTATGTGGCTTTTGGAGCCTGTTTTTCTTCTAGCACAAAACCTCATGCAAAAAAGCTAGATTTAGAAATTTTTAGTAAATTTGAAGCTTTACCAAAATGTGCTATTGGTGGGATTAATGCACAAAATGTTTCGCAAATTAAAAATGCTCAAATGATAGCTTGTATTCAAGGGATTTGGGAAGGAAATATCACGCAAAATATAAAGGCATTAAAGCAAAATTTTGTGTAATTTTGTTAAAATCCCCACTATTTATGAATAATTTAAATAAAGAAAGGTAAAGATGTATAGCGATTCTGCTTTAAGTTTGCTAGTTCCCATTGTTGTAATTGCAATGGTTTTAATTACTAAGCGTGTAGTTTTGTCTTTGTTGGTGGGGATTATCTTAGCTGGGATTATGCTAAAGAGTGATTTGTATTCTATGATGGAGTATGTTTATAATGCAATATCAAGCGTCTTTTATAGTGAAGAGGGGATTAGTCTAAATACTTTTTATATTTTTGGCTTTTTGATATTGCTAGGTATTTTGACACAACTTATGCAGTGTTCTGGTGGGATTAATGCTTTTGTGCATTGGGCTAGACAGAGGATTAAAAGCCCAAAAGGTTCGGAATTTTTAGCTTTTATTGCTGGAATTGTGATTTTTATTGATGATTATTTTAATGCTTTAAGTGTGGGACAAATCGCAAGACCGCTTAATGATGCAAACCATTCTACAAGAGAAAGATTAGCCTATATTATTGATTCAACTTCAGCGCCTGTATGTATTTTAATGCCAATTTCAAGCTGGGGAGCTTATGTTTTGGGTTTAATGAGTGGACTGATTGAGGGGCAATCTGCTTTTAGCGTGTTGGTAGAGAGCATTTTTAGAAACTATTATGCTTGGTTTGCCTTAGCAGGGGTGTTTTTTGTGATTTATTGGCAGATTAATCTACCCATTATGAAGAAAAATCAAAATGTGGGTGCTGAATCTTTTGATGAGATTAAACCCCATACAAGTGGAAGTATGTGGCTACTTATTGTGCCGATTGTATCTTTGATTTTTTTGGTGGCATTTTTTATTTTTTATAGTGGTTATAAAGAAGTGCAGACTTTTGATTTTATTGCAATGCTTGGAGAAGCACAGACGGGATTTTCACTCTTTTGGGGTGGATTTTTTGCGCTTTTGATTGCACTTTTTATCTCTTTTAAGCATATCAATGGAAGAGATTTTTATCTAATTTGTAAAGATGGTTTTTTGTCCATGCTTCCTGCAATTTTAATTTTAATTTTAGCATGGGCGATAGGACCAGTGATTAAAAATGATTTACAAACAGGAGTATATCTTTCTAATCTTAGTAAGGATTTTATTTTAGAGGCAAATTTATCTCCTAATTTAATCGTTCCGCTTGCTTTATTTTTAAGTGCAGGATTTATTGCGTTGTGTATGGGGACAAGTTGGGGAACTTTTGCGATTATGCTTCCTATTAGTGTGAGTGTTGCTAGTGCAAATGGAGCAGATGTTATGCTTGCTATTGCAGCAGTTTTAGGGGGGGCTGTGTATGGAGATCATGCCTCGCCAATTTCTGATACTACGATCCTCTCAGCAACAGGTGCGGGCTGTTCTGTGCAAAGTCACTTTATTACACAATTACCTTATGCTAGTATGATTGCGGTTGTGGCTTTTATAAGTTATGGAGTTGCAGGAGCATTCCAATCTTTTGTGATGGGATATGTGGTGGGTTGGATTTTGCTTTTTAGCTTATTTTTTATATTAAAAAGATATTATGGAGAAAAAATATTAAGGGAAAAAGCATGAGAAATTTGTTTTTAATACTTGTAAATTACACAAAACCTTTGGAGGTAATTGATGAGATTTTACCAGCACATAGGGAATTTTTAAAAGAAAATTATAAAGAGGGAAAATTGCTTACAAGCGGACCTAGAGAGCCACGCGTAGGGGGAATTATTTTAGGGAAATTTAAAGATAAAGAAGAAGCACTTAAATTTACAAGGCAAGATCCTTTTTATCAAAATCAAGCAGCTTCTTATGAGATTATGGAGTTTAATCCTGTGTTACATGATGAGAGTTTGAAAAACTTTTTAGCATAAATAAATGTAGAGTTAAGATCAAAACTCTACATTTAGAGTTTTTGTGAGAGTGTAAGGAGTTTATACTTATAAGAAAATTGTATGAAATTAGGCAATGTAGTTTTTATGATTAATTAAAGCTAGAATTTTGTTCTCTTTTTAAATCTTCTTCAAAATAATACCACTCTAAATCTGCGGGAATGGAAACATCTTTTGGCTTTTGTCTTTGCATTTGTGATTGGATTCCGCTTTTGCTATAACCAAAGATTTTTCCATCATTCATAAAATAATAAGTAGCACCAGCACCGATGCCTGCTCCAAGTAAGAATGCATCTGTTTTGTTGGAAATGCAACCATTAAAAATCAAAGATACACTCATTAAAACAACACCAACTCCTAAGGTTTTTAAGATTTTCATAACATTCCTTTGTTGAATATTTTATAAACTCTAAGCACACTTTATTCCAAAATGGGATAAAATCCTAAAAATTAAAATAAATTTTAAAGGTAACCAATGTTTGGAATGGGTTTTTTTGAGATCTTAGTGATTGCAGTGGTTGCAATTATTTTTTTAGGACCTGAAAAACTACCTAAGGCATTAGTGGATATTGCGAAATTCTTAAAAACTTTAAAAAGAACCATTGATGATGCCAAAGAGAGTTTAGATAGGGAAGTGAATTTAAGTAAAATAAAAGAAGAAGCACTCGCCTATAAAAATAGTCTAACGCAAGGTGTGGATAATATCACAAAAGATTTAAATTTGAAAGAAATAGTTTCTTTAGAAGAAGATTTTACACACACAATGCAAGCTCAAGAGAAAAATGAAACAAAATTGCAAGAAACTAAAAAAGAGCAATTAAGTTTTAAAAATTATTCACTAGAGCAAGAAAAAGTAGAAACTAAAGAGCAACAAGAAGTTTCTTTTAAAAAAGAAGAAGCGATAAAAAAGGAAGTAAATGTTTGAAGATTTAAAACCCCATATTATTGAGTTAAGAAAATGTTTAATTATTATTACACTTGCTTTGATTATTTCTTTTTTGTGTTCTTTTTATTTTTGGGAAGAGATTTTAGGGTGGATGAGTGCGCCTTTGGAGAGTGCTTTGCCTAAGGGCAAAGAGAGTATTATTTTTACACAAGTGGGAGAAGCATTTTTTACTGCATTAAAAGTAGCGTTTTTTAGTGGCTTTATTTTTGCTTTGCCTATTATTTTTTGGCAGATTTGGTCTTTTGTTGCGCCTGGGCTTTATGAAAATGAGAAAAAGCTTGTTTTGCCTTTTGTGATTTTTGGGACATTTTTCTTTATTAGTGGTTGTGCTTTTGCTTATTATGTGGCATTTCCGATAGGCTTTAGTTATTTGATTGGTTTTGGAAGTCAATCTTTTACAGCTTTACCAGCCATTGGGGATTATGTGAGCTTTTTTGCTAAACTTATGGTAGGATTTGGAATCTCTTTTGAACTTCCTGTGATTACATTTTTTTTAGCAAAACTCGGATTAGTGAGCGATAAAACACTAAAAGATTATTTTAAATATGCGATTGTGTTTATTTTCATTTTAGCAGCTATTTTAACGCCTCCTGATATTTTATCGCAGTTTTTAATGGCAGTGCCTTTGACGCTTTTGTATGGTTTATCTATTTTAATTGCTAAAATCATCAATCCTTATAAGGAAGAAAAGCTTGATGAATGAGTTAAGTTTAAGTGCATATGATTATGATTTGCCAAGCCATTTAATCGCTTTAACACCTCTAAAGAATAAAGAGGATTCTAAGCTTTTAGTTTATAATAGACAAGATAAAAGCATTACTCATAGCACTTTTTTAGAATTTGCAAGTTTTTTACCTAAAAATACCTTGCTTGTTTTTAATGATACCAAAGTAATTCCTGCTAGAATCTATGGTAAAAAAATTCATTCTAATTTGCAAGAGGGTGCTAAGATTGAGGGGCTTTTTCATAAGATTTTAGGGGAAAATTTGTATCTTTTTCAATTTAGAGGGAAGTTAAAAGAGGGGGATAGGATTGATTTTTATGGGAAGACTTGCAAGATTTTAAAAAATCTTGAAATGGGCTTTAAAGAAGTGGGGTTTTTTAAAGAAGAAAAAGCTTTAAGTTTGGAAGAATTTTTGGGGTTTTTAGAAGAGTTTGGGCATATACCTTTGCCTCCTTATTTAAAAAGAGAAGACACAAAAGAAGATAGGGAGGATTATCAAAGTGTGTTTGCTAAAAATATCGGTGCAGTCGCTGCTCCTACTGCTTCATTGCATTTTAGCAAAGAATCTTTTGAAAATTTAAAAAGAAATTTTAAAACCGCCTTTGTAACTTTGCATGTAGGTGCAGGGACATTTTTGCCTGTGAGTGTTGAAAATATTTTAGAGCATAAAATGCATAAAGAAAGCTATGAAATTACTAAAGATATGCAAAAAAGAATAGAAGAAGCAGAGCATATCACAGCTATTGGCACGACTGCTGCAAGGACAATAGAGTTTTATGCAAGGACAAAACAGATAAGCGGTGAATGCGATCTTTTCTTGCATCCTAAAAATCCCCCTTTAAAAACTAATGCACTTCTTACAAATTTTCATCTTCCTAAAAGCACGCTTTTAATGTTGGTGGCTTCTTTTGTGGGTTTAGAAGAGATGAAGAGGATTTATAAAGAAGCGATTTTAAAAGAATATCGTTTTTATTCTTATGGCGATGGAATGTTGATTTTATGAAAAGATTAGAAAAATATATAGAAATTTTAGAAAAATGGAATAAGATTCATAGCTTAAGTGGTGCTAAGAATAGAAAAAGTATAGAAGAAAATATAAAAGATTCACTCAAACCTTTAGAATTTCAAGAGCTAGAGTGGGAGAAGCAAAGACTGATTTTAGATGTAGGAAGTGGGAATGGATTTCCTGCTATTCCTTTGGCTATAATGCTGAATGTGCCTTTTATTTTGTGTGAGCCAAATGCCAAAAAAGCTGCATTTTTGCATACGCTAAAAGTTGAGTTAGGCTTAGAAAATGTAGAAGTTATGCGCTCTAGAGTGCAAGATTTAGAGTTAAAAATAAAGCCTAGTTTAATCACTTCTCGTGCGCTTTTGGGAACTTTGGATTTGCTTTTATTGTGTGAGAATATTAAAGAGCCTTCCACTTCTTTTTTATTATTTAAAGGTTCTAAGGTAAAAGAGGAGTTAGAAGGATTAATAAAATATAAAATTTATAATTATTCTTATAGAAATTATCTTTTTTTACAAGGAGAAAGTTTATGCAATGGTTAGTCGTAATTTTGCTGATTGTAGCGGTGTATTATCTGTTTATTAGAAAACCAAAAACAAAAGAAAAAGCTAAAAATACACATAAAAAACCAGAAGAAATTATGGTAGAGTGTGAAAAATGTGGAGTTTATGTTTCTAGTAAGGAAGCAATTATTAAAGATGGTGCATATTTTTGTTCGCATGAATGTGCTAAGATTGCGCATTAGGTTAGAGCAATGATTGTTTTAAATCATCCTTTGCTAGAGATTTTAAAGATTAAGCAAATTAATACCAAAGAGGAGCTAGAAAATACGCTTCCTAGTGATTTTTTAGTGATAGGGGATTTAGAGCTTGCAAGATTTGCAAAGCTTCAAGGGATAGAATATGCTTTTTTGAGTAATGAGATTACAAAAAGCATAATGGCATCTAGTTTGGGAGCAAAGTTTCTTTTGTGTAAAAAGCTCACCTTTGCAAAACAAATGCAAAAGATTGCGGAAAATTACTTGCTAGATATGAAGATTATTTCTATTATCCACGAGGAAAAGGAAATAGAGGAAGTTGCGCTTGATGGGATTGATGGGGTTATTTTTTGGCAAAGCTAGAAGAGTTTGAAATTTTTAAAAATTTACCACAACAAGAAATTGACAAATTGCAAGAAATTGTAAAAATAAAACATTTTAGCCAAAAAGAAATTATTGCTTATGAGGGCGATATTTCTAAAGAAGTGCTTTTATTGCTTAAGGGAGAAGTGAAGCTTTATAAAGTGAATAGATTTGGCGGAGAGATATTTTTATGCCAATTAAGAGAAGGGCTTTTGAATACACCAAAAGAAAAGGAGCAATTTATTTTTGCAAATTTAGAATGCAAAAAAGATTCTAAAGTGGCATTTTTTTCTAAAGATTTACTCTTCTCTCTTTTTTTAAAATCTCCAAGTTTAATGCACTTTTTCTTTATTCAGTTGCAAGAAAAGTTACAATTTTTTGAAGATGTGATTAGAAGAGAATTAGTTTTTGATAGCACAGCAAAAATTGCTTATTTTTTGGTGCATGATTTGGAGGATTTTAATCATAATAAAAAGCAAGATATTGCAGCCTTTTTAAATATTCAGCCAGAAACACTTTCAAGAATCTTAAAGAAATTAAGTAGAGATGGAATGATATTGCAAGACAAAGAGGGAAGGGTGCAAATACAAGATTTACAAGCTTTAAAACAAATTTATAAGAAAGAAGAACATATATGAAGAAGATTATTACGCGTTTGGTGGTGGTTGGTATTTTGATAGCCTTTTGTGTGGGTGTTATGATGGCATCAATTTTACTTATAAATCAAAGAAGTATTCAAGATGGAATAGTGATAAATATCGTAGGAAAGCAAAGAATGCTAAGCCAAATGATTGCAAAAGAAGTATTTATGAATTATTTTCAAGATAATGAAAATTACAAGACTTTAAAAGGTGCAATAGAAGAATTTGAAGCAAATTTAGTATTTTTAGAGAGTAATGATTATAAAAATGCGATTAAAACATCTAGCAGGGAAGAAATTAATAAAAAGTTAGCCAAGATTAGAAAGATTTGGAGCGATTATAAGCAACAAGTGGAAGATTTTATGCGATTAAACAAGCAAGTTTATGAAAGTAAAGAATTTGTAGATCAAAATAAAATTGCAATTTTACAAAAAATCAAAATAGAAACTCTAAGAATGATGATTGAAAATATGTGTTCTGCATTAGCACATTATATGGTGAAGTGGGATGAGCGATACTATGAGGCTTTTAAGCGAGATTACAAGGCAATGGAAGATTTTATGCAAGATTTGCAAAAACGCTCAAAAACTGAAAAATTTGAAAAAGACTTTGAAGAAAGCAAAAAAGCATGGGAAATTTTAGCATTGCATTTAAATAATGTTGCTAAAGTGCAAAAAGAGCTAAGCATAGTTTTAAAAGATATAACAAAAACTAATATGGAACTTTTAGCAAAAATAGATGAAACGACAAATTATTATTCTAAAATTTCTGTGCTTAAGCGGGCATATCTTGAGAAATTTCAGTTTGTTGCATTTTTGATTATGCTTATTTTGGCAAGCTATGCGTTAAAAATTATTTTGGATATTAGAGCGCATCTTAAGCAGTTTGTGGATAAAACACAGCTTTTGGCCAAAGGAAATATCACACAGGATTTAGCACAAAAGATAAGGTTAGAGGGAGAGAGTGAGCTATCTATCGCATCTTTAAATCTTTCTACTTTTATTAATAGATTAAGTTTAACCAAAGAAACTTCAGATTATGCAAGAGAGCTTAGCGTGCGTTTAAGCGATGAGATTTTTAGGCTAAGTGAAGAGATAAAAGAGCGTCTAAAGGTGGCAAATTTATCCAAAGAGAAGCAAAAAAGTATAGAAGAAGCAATTAATTTAAGTGAAGATATTGCGATACAATCTAGCGAACAGCTTATTGTTACTGCAAAATTATTAGAAAAATTACAAAAGATTTTAAGAGAGATTGAAGAAGATTGTAATTAAGATACATTTAAAATTTTAAAGGAGTTAAAATGGAAATAATACTAGATACGCCTTGTGATATGCATTTGCATTTGCGAGATGGAGAGATTTTAGAGAATGTTTTAAACTACACCACAAAAAGTTTTGGTGCTGTTCTTGTTATGCCAAATTTAAATCCTCCTATCACTTCATTAAAGAGTGCATTAGAATACAAACAAAGAATTTTAGATAAAAATAAAAATGCTAATTTTACTCCTTTAATGAGTCTTTATTTGCATGAAAATTTAACTAAAAGTGAATTGCAAACTGCTAAAGAAAATAGGGTAATGTTTTTAAAGCTTTATCCAAAAGGTTCTACGACTGGGAGTGAGAGTGGAGTAAGTGAGATTTTAAATGCTAGAGTTTTAGAGATTTTAGAAATGGCACAAGAGATAGGACTTTTTTTAAGCATTCATGGGGAGAGTAATGGTTTTGTAATGGATAGAGAAGTGGAGTTTCATGCTATTTTTGAAGAGTTAGCAAGAAGCTTTCCAAGATTAAAAATATTTTTTGAACATTTAAGCGATAGACGCTCCATAGACTTAGTAGAAAAGTATTCTAATTTATTTGCTACTCTTACTTTGCACCATATTACTTTAAGCTTAGATGATGTGCTAGGAGGTGCATTAAATCCGCATTTATTTTGTAAACCTACTTTAAAGACTAAAAAAGACAAAGAAGCACTTTTAGAAGTAGCGTTGAGGGCGCATTCTAAATTTTCTTTTGGGAGTGATAGTGCACCGCATTTAAAAGCATTTAAAGAGAGTAAAAAAGGAGCTGCAGGGATTTTTAGCGCACCTATTTTACTTCCTGCATTAGCAGAGCTTTTTGAAGCACATAATGCGCTAGAGAATTTAGAAAAGTTTGTATGCAAAAACGCACATACAATTTATGATTTAAATTTGCCACAAAAATTAGTAAAACTTATTAAAAAACCTATGAAAGTGGAGGAAGAATACCATAAAATCGTGCCACTTAGAGCAGGGGAAGAAATCTCTTGGAGTTTAGCTTGAAACCAAAAATAGCAATTTATCCGGGGACTTTTGATCCTATTACTAATGGACATTTAGATGTGATAAAACGCGCCTCTTTTTTATTTGATGGGATAATCATTGCAGTGGCAAAATCTGAACTTAAAAAGCCTCTTTTTAGCGTTGAAGATAGAGTAAAAATGGTGAATTTAGCAATTTGTGATGAAAAAGAGATTAAAAAAAGCATATGCGTGCATAGCTTTGATAACTTAGTAGCTGATTTTGCCAAAGAGCAAGAAGCTAGAGTGCTAATCCGTGGGCTTAGGGCTGTGAGTGATTTTGAATATGAATTGCAAATGGGCTATGCAAATGCCTCTTTAAATAGAGAGTTAGAAACAATCTATCTTATGCCTTCTTTGCAAAATGCTTTTATTAGCTCTACTGTGGTGCGTTCTATTTTGTTGCATGGAGGGGATATTTCTCATCTTGTTTCACCGCTTGTATATGAGTTTATCAAGGAGAAAAGATGTATGTAGCGATTGAAGGGATTGATACTTGTGGTAAAAGCACGCAAATTAAGGCTTTAAGGGAAGTTTTTAAAGAAGCTATTTTTGTAAATGAGCCAGGAGGTAGCGAGCTTGGAAGTGAGCTAAGAGAGATTTTATTAAACAAAGAAGTAAAAATTAGCAAAAGAGCAGAAGTTTTACTTTTTTTAGCAGATAGAGCACAGCTAGCTGATGAGGTTTTATTAAAATCTAAAGAAAAGCTAGTAATTAGTGATAGAAGTTTAGTTTCAGGTATGGCTTATGCAAAAGATTTTGACTGCACACTTTTAAAGGAATTGAATTTATTTGCATTGAATGGAATATTGCCAAGTAAAGTTGTATTTTTGGAGCTTAGTAAAGAGGAGTTAAAAAGACGCCTAGATAGTAAAACGCACGATAAGATTGAAAAAAGAGGTATAGAATATTTGCTTCTTTTACAAGAGCGTATAAAAGAGGTTTTGGAATTTTTAAAATTAGATTATCTTATAATTAATGCTGATAACAAAGAAGAGCAAATCACACAAGAAATTATTTCTTATATAAAATGCGATGCTTAATATGTGGAAAATTTTCTTTTGGAAGTGTTTGTAAGGTTTGTCAAGATTCTATCTCTTTAAATCCTAGAATGCGAGAGTTGGAGAGTGGCTTTAGAGTGTATAGCTTTTATGAATACTCTTCTAATTCTATGTTGTTTTTAAGCAAATATCAGCCAATAGGTAGTAAGATTTATAAAATTTTAAGTAAAAAAGCTATTTTTTATCTTAGAGATAATTTGGAGTTTTCTTTAGAATGCTATGGTGTTGGGATAGATGAAGATGTAAAGAAGGGCTATGCGCAAAATTCTATTTTTCTAAAGGAGCTTCAAAGGATAGGTATTAAGCCTTTGTATAATGCACTAGAAGCTAGAAATAAAGTTACTTATGCGGGAAAAGATTTAAAATTTAGATTAAAAAATCCTAGAAATTTTAAGGTAAATCGCAGTCTAAAGGATAAAAGAGTAATTTTGGTAGATGATATTATCACCACAGGAACAACACTTAAAGAAGCTAAAGTTGCAGTGCAAAACAATGGCGGGGAGGTAATTTGTGCCTTTACTTTAGCGGATGCAAAAGAATAAGGAGTAAAAAGGTTTTTAAAAATTGTGGGAGTAATTGATTTGAAAGATTAATCAAATTTAATCTTGATTTATGGGGGCAAATCATAACCCCTTAAAACAAAAGAGAGGATAGAGAAAATAAAAAAGATATGATTAAGGTCTTTAACAATAAAGAAGAAAAAGAAAAACGCCCTAAATTTGTAGGCAGACTAGCAACCACTATAATCATGAAAGATGGCTTACACATAGCTTTAAATAAGTTTGAAACTTTAAGTAAATTTGAACTTATAAAGATTTTAGAAATACTAGCTATGCATAATCTTGCTACCTTGCTAATAGATAGACAACAACAAAAAGAATATAAAAATATAAGTAATTTTGTGATGAATCTAAGGCTAAAAGCCTAGATTTAGTAAATGAGTGTCTGCTCTAAAAGAGGTAAAAGGTTGCTCTCAAAGCCAAAGATTCTTTTGTAGATTATGTAGTTTGCAAGAACCTTTTTGCCATAGATTCTTGATTCTTCATAGGGAATCATCTCTATGCTATACCAAGGATCTAGCGAATTATTCTTTTTAAAAAGATAGTTTTTGGCTAAAAGTCGTCTTGTAAATCCGGGTCCTCCATTATAAGCATAAGAAATAAATAAAGGATGTTTAAACTCTCTTAAAAGCGGTCTTGTAAAATATTCTGCATAACGCACATTAGTGTTTGGATCAAACATATCTAAATAGCCGACCTTTTTGTCTTCTTTGAAGTCTTTTGCGATAGCTTCTACATTAAAGGGCATAAGCTGCATAATCCCTAGTGCATAAGAAGTAGAAATCGCAGTGGGGATAAAAAGGCTCTCTTGTCTGCCTAAAGCATAAAGAAGTGCTTGTGTTTCTTTGCTAAATTTAGAAAAAATTTCAGGATAAGGGGTTAAAAAATATTCTTCTCCTGTTTTTTTGCTAAGCCACACAAAATGTGGAGTTGTGTTTGTGTGATTAACCTTTTCTAGAAGTTTTGGATTTTTTGTTTTTTTATAGTTTGCTAGAATCTTTTCCCATTCAAATGGATCTTTTATATCCCAAGTTGCAGGAGTGGGCTTGGTGTCTATCTTTTGGATAATGTTGAATTGTGGTTTGCTATGAGTTAGCTCAAGGGCTGCAAGGGAGTAAATATCTACATCTTTTTTTTCTATGAGCTTGGTTAAAAATTTTGTATCTTTAGAAGCTAGATACATCCAAAAAATTGCTCTATTTTGATCTAAGGATCGGTAGGATTTTTGTAAAGAAGTTTCTAGTAAAGGAAGGGCTTTTGCAGAATCTTTTTTAATAAAAAGAAAATTCATTCCTAAATAAAAAGAGCTTTCATAATCTAAAAATTGCTTAGAATTTGTATAATCTAAATCCAAAAAAGAATGGCTAAAAACGCTCATATTTTGAGAAATTATAGCACTTTTTATCATTCTTAAAAAGGTAGAATTTTTTTCTTTTAAAAGTTGTGCTAATCTTTTTGGGGGAATTGGTTTGTTTAGGTGGGTATTTTTGAAACTTTGTGAGAGATTGAAATAAAAATTTCCTATAAAATTAGCATTTTCTTTTAGGAGTTCATTAAAAGGATTCTTGCTAGCCATTATAGCAAGGCTTCTTGAAAGAGTTGGATTAACTTTTGTGAGTTTTTTTGAAAGCATGGCAAGAGTTCTCTTATCAAGTGTTTCAGCCTTTTTTAGAGTAAGTGCTTTGCTAATGCAGTTTGTATCTTGTTTGATAAGTTTTGAAGTAGGCATTCTCTCGCAGATTGTTTTTAAAGAGAGGTTTTTGTTGTCGCCTTTTTTAAAATAAAGTCCAAAAAGTTTAGTGTTTTTGTTTTTAGCAAGTTTATAAGCTTCACTGGCTTCTTTTGGGCTAATTTCTTGTTGCAAGAAAAGCCAAATATAAAAATCACGCGAAATACCTTTGGGTTGCTGTTTTAAATATTCTAAGGTTATGGGTTTGTGTGTAGGGGGTTGTGTGGTTTTAGCTTGTAAACAAGCAAAAGAGATGAAAAAAAGTAAAATGAGTTTTTTAAGCATAAGAAAACCTTATAAGTTTGAAAAGTTTAAAAGAAGTCTGATGATAAAAAGATCAATAAACTTTAAGCACAAAAGAACAATCAGTGGGGTTAAATCTACTCCACTAATAACCGTTGGGATAACACGACGGATTTTAGCATAAAGGGGCTCGGTGAGCTTGTAGAGGATTTGCACGATTGGATTATAAGGATCAGGACGCACCCACGAGATAATGGCTGCTATAATAATCACCCAAATATAGAGATTGATTACCATGCTTAAGATTTGTGCAACTGCTTGAATAAATGTGCTTAAAACCATATTATTTCCTTAAAATATCTGTTAAAAAATTGCGTAAATATAAGAATAAGTCATTTAGCTCTGGACCATGTTCAAAGCCTGTTAGTAAATAGCGTAAGGGTTTAAAAAAGCGTTTTCCTTTGAGATTGGATTCTTGCATAGCTTTTGTTTTAAATTCTTCATAGCTGGTATTTTGTAAATCTAGGTTTTCTAAAAGCTTTAAAAGAGTATTGTGGAGTGTTGTAAATTCTTCTTTAAGCTCTAAAATCTCTCCATTTTCTTCTTGTTCTAGTAATTTGGCTTTATTAAAGAAGATGCGATCTATTTTTTCTTTTAGTTCATTTAGGGTGCTAGATTCTTGTAAATAGAGCTTAGCCAAGCCACCGATGCTAGAATCTTTATAGCCTAGAAGAGCGGCTAAATCCAGTTCGTTTAAGCGTTTAAAATGCTCTCTATTTAAAAATCTTAATTTATCAATATCAAATCTAGCAGGGGCTTTTGCAATTTTTTTAATATCAAACCAAGAAATTGCTTCTTGCATTGTGAAAACTTCACAAGGAGTGTGGTTGCCTATTAAGATTAAATAATTTGCAATCGCTTGAGGCAAAAACCCTTCATTTAAAAGCCATTGCACGCTAGAAGCATTATCTCTTTTGCTCATTTTTTTACCCTCTTCATTGAGGATTATTGGCAAGTGGGCAAATTGTATTTTTTTATCGTAATTTAGCCCTTGGTGGATTAGGATTTGTTTTGGAGTGTTGCTTACATGATCTTCGCCCCTAACGATAAAATCCACATCATAAAGCATATCATCAACCGCACAAGCAAAGTTATAAGTGGGTATGCCATCTTCTTTAATAATCACAAAACTATCTACTTCATTGGCATTAAATTCCACTTTGCCTTTAATCTCATCATAAAAGCTCATAGGCTCACTAGAACCTTTTAGTCTAATTACTGGATTTTTGTTAGTATCTTTTTCCAAAAGTGCCCAAGAATCTTGGTATCTAAAAGCTATTTTATTCTCTTTGGCTTCTTCTCTTTTTTTATCCAAAAATTCTTTTGTGCAATAGCAATAAAACGCCTTACCTTGCGTAATAAGGTATTCTGCTAATTGTCTGTGGCGTGGAAAATTGTTGCTTTGATAGACAAGACTATCCCAAGAGATTCCAAAAAGCGTAAGTAAAAACATAATATCTTTATCTTTGCCTTCTATATTTCTTGAAGTATCGGTATTTTCAATTCTTAATAAAAAAGATTCATTTTTTTGTTTTGCAAGAATGTAATTAAAAATTGCTGCCCTTAAATTTCCTGTGTGCATATCGCCAGTGGGGCTTGGTGCAAATCTAAGCATAAAAAACCTCATATGTTTTATTTTTTAGTTGGAGATTTTAGCATATTAAAATTAAATCTCTTGTGAAATCTAATAAATTAAAAGTTTTTGATTTTAGTTTTTACAAAGAGGAAAGTTTATAAAATTCTTTGTAAAGAGAATTCAATCTTAAAGAGTGCTAAAGATGATTAAAAAGTTAAGTTGTGTAATTTTTTTGTTGGTGGGTTTTGTAGAAGCAAAGGATCTTTTAAGGGTTTTGGATAGTATGCACTTAAGCCAAAAGGAGAGGGCGGATATTAAGGTTGTTTTAGAAGATTATCATCAAGAAAAAAAGGTGTATTATAAAAATATTAATCGCACAGAAGAGCTAATGCTTTTAGAAATCTTGCAAGAAAAAGATGTGGATTTTGAAAAGTATAGAACCATTATGGACGCAATTAGTGAGGATTATATAGAAGCACAAATAGAATTTTATCAACTTTTAGCCAAAAAACTTAGCAAGGAGCGAATGAAAGAACTAGCACAAGAAATGTTAAAATAGGAGTTTTGATGTATAAGATATTGATTGTAGAAGATGATTTAGAGATGCAAAAATTACTTGTGGATTTTTTAGAGCAAAGCAATATGGAAGTTTTTGCCACACAAGATCCAGAAAATGCTTTAGAGATTTTAAAAAAAGAGAGATTTCATCTTGGAGTGCTTGATATTATGTTGCCAAAAATGAATGGCTTGGAGTTGTGTCAAAAGATAAGAGAGTTTAGCGATATGCCTTTGATTATTTCATCAGCTAGAGGGGATATTTCTAGTAAAATTTTGGGCTTTGAGAGAGGGGCGGATGATTATTTGGCAAAGTCTTATGAGCCTATTGAGCTTGTAGCTAGAATCAATGCGCTTTTGAAGCGTTATACAAATAATGAAATGTTAAATTTTGCTAATTTAAGCATTGATGTGAGTAAAAGGCATGTGAGCTTAGGGGGGGAGAGTTTGGAGCTTACACCTGCAGAGTATGAGATTTTAGTATTGCTTTTAAGCAATAAAGGGAAGCCTTTTTCTAGGGAGAGTTTAGCACAGGCTATTTCTACAATAGCTCCTGATTCCTCCCTTAGAAGCATTGATACGCATATAAGAAATTTGCGAAATAAACTAAAAGATGATGCCAAAGAGCCTAAATTTATACAATCTATTTGGGGCATAGGATATAAATTTTGCGATTAAGAAGCTTTTACCCACCCTTATTTTTGCAAATTTATGGGTTATTTTTATTTTCTATAATTTTGGTTTGTGTGGTTGCTTATTCTTTTAATATGTCTAATTTAAAACACAACAAAGAAAGAACACTAAATAGCATTCTTTCTTTTGCACAGCAGTCTATGATTGAGTTTGTGGGGGGAGATGTCAAGAGCTTAGAGAGATATTTAAAAACAAATGGATTTGTGATTTTAGAAGAATTGCCAAAAGATTTTAAGATTCTTTATGAAAATAAAAATTCTCTTGCAAAAATAAAATTGTATAAATCTAAGCAGTTTTATGGCTTTTTGTTGGATTATTTAGGGGATAGATTTATAGCACAAAAAGATGTAAAAGAAGAGATTTTTTATGACAATTCTATAAATTTTTGGTTTATTTTGCAGATAATTTTATTGCTTTTAATTTTTGGGTTTTTGCTTACGATGTTGCAACCCCTTAAAGTATTAAAAAACGCATTAGAAGAGTTTTCTAAAGGTAAATATGACTTAAAAATTCCTATCCCCAAAGAGCCACAGCAAGCAACACTAGCACTTAGCTTTAATAAAATGGCAGGTAAAATTTCGCATTTATTAAAAGTAAGGGAGCTTGTGCTAAAAAATATAGGACATGAGTTAAAAACTCCTATTGCAAAGGTTAGATTAAGCTTAGAGCTTATGCCTAAAAGTTCTCATAAAGAGCAAATGGTGCGTTCTATTAATGATTTGGATAATCTCATTACAAAAATTTTGACTTTTGAAAAGATACAAGAGGGCAAAGATTTGCTTGATTTTAAGAGTTTTGGGATAGATACATTGATGCTAGAAACTTTGCAAAGCCTAAAAATTACGCAAGAGGATTTAGAACTAGAATTAAATGAAAATTATAAGATTAATGGGGATTTACATTTTTTATCTCTTGTGGTTAAGAATCTCATTGAAAATGCGTATAAATATAAAAGCAAAGGAAAAATTTTAGTAAAAAGTGTAATCTTAAGCAATAGAAAAATTTTAAGCATTAGTAATTTTGGAGAGCCTTTAAGCAAGAAGATTGATTATTATTTAGAGCCTTTTTATAGGGATAGTAAGCATGAACATATTTTAGGATATGGGCTTGGGCTTTGCATTGTTAAGGGTATTTTGGAGTTGCATTCTTTTAATCTAAGCTATGAATACAAAGAAGAGCAGCATTATTTTTTAATTGATTTTGGAGGGATTTAGTGGATTATGTTGGGATTGATTTAGGTAGTAACTCTTTGCGTGCAGTTAAAATGGATGAAAATTTGCAAATAAAAGGAGAATATGAACGCACAATTCGTATTTCAGAAGAATTGCAAAGTAAAGGCATTATAGGAAAAAGTGCAATAAATAGGCTTTTGGAGGCTTTGTGTGAATTGAAAAAAGTTTTAAATATTACGCAAAATGATAAAATATTAGCTATCACCACAGAAGCTATGCGTAAGGCAAATAATAAAGAAGAAGTGTTAAGCTTGTGTATAAAACAATGCGGTATTGCCTTTAGAATAATTAGCGGAGAGGAGGAAGCAAGACTTAGTGCTTTGGCTTCTAAGAGAGCGATAAAAGAGATTTCTAAAGTAAAAAGAGAATTGAATAAAGATTGTTTTTTAGTGGTGGATATGGGGGGTGCGAGTAGTGAATTTATTTTTTGTAAGAATGAAAAGATATTTTCTAAAAGCTTTTCAATAGGAATTGTAACTGCAAAAGATAAATATAGTAATTTGCAAACTTTATTAAGGAATAAAGAAAAGATTCTAAAATCTCTTAAAGAATTTGCAAAAGAGGCTAGGGCAGAAGGTTTTGATGCAAAATTTATGGTAGCAAATAGTGGTATCCCAACAAGTGTGTATGCTTTTAAAGTTGGGTTGGATAATTATCATCAAATTAAAACTTTAGGGGGAGAGCTTACAAGAGAAGATTTTTTGGAGCAGTTAGAAAAATTTTCAAATTTAAGCTTAGAAGAAAAAATTAGCCTTGTAGGAGAGTATAGGGCAGATGTAATGGATATTGGAATTTATCTTTTTTTGTTTTTTATGGAAGCTTTGGATTTTACTAGAGTGCTTGTCGTAGATGAGGGCTTAAGAGAGGGCGTGATAATAGACGCCCTAGAAGCTGTATCTTAGATTTGCATTGAAACTCCAATCAATATTTAAATCCCCATCAAAGCTTTTTTCATAATCTAAACTTATGCGTGTATTTTGACTAAGATTATAAGAAGTATTAAGATTGATAAAAGCTCTATCATCTTTTAAACCTTTAAAAATATGCACACCTGCACTATCGCCAAAACTTTTTGTTCCAGATTTTCTTAGATCGCTCATATATCCAACTCCATCCCTAAGATTTAAGTTGGAATTTTTTTAAAGATTATTTATTTAAGAGAATAAATTAGTTTTCAAAACAAAGACATACCTATAAGGATTGAAAGTTGGTATATTAATTGAGTGATAAAGCTTAAATTTTAATTTTTTTAAATTGTTAATATGAACTTTTTTAAAGTATCTCTTAGGATTAGAGAAGGATGAGTTAATGATAGAGGGTTTTTAAGAATAATTGATTTGTTGGAAATTTTGACAAGGAAACTGATATTTTTTGTCTATTTTAAGCTTTGCTTTATTGAGGACAAAAACAAGATAGTTTTGATAATGAAATTAGAATCTACTGCGAAAATAAAATATATGTGAAGAAGAGAGAGTGAAAGAAAAAGTAAAAAACATTAAGTAAATATTTAAAAAATAATTTTATGGTATGATAGGAATTTTATCTATAAATTTAAATAAGACTTATGGTTTGAAAAGGAGGGATAATGTATAAAATTAAGCAAAAAATAGGAAATTTTTTAGTAACTTTGCTTGTTTTTGCTTATTTTAGAAAGGTTGTTTTTTTGGATTTATCTAAAAATGATACTTTGGGGCAGATGGCAGTTTTATCTCATAGAAATGGTGCTATTGATGGTTTTTTATATGGTTTTATTTTTCCCAAAATTCAGTTCTTACTAGCTAGAAATTTAAGACGCAATTTTTTAGGTAAAATTTTCTTTTGGGGTATTGAAATTACAAGAGAAAAAGATAAAGAAAAGGCTTTAAAACAAGGTTTAAAAATAAAAGAAAACGATAATTTTAGTGCCTTAAAACAATGTTTAAAATTAATGCAAAAAGGTGGCACTTTAGGGATATTCCCAGAAGGTACAAGTGCTTTAAAACCAAAGCATTTAAAATTTGCAAATGGTGCTTCTAAAATAGCATATTTAATGTTGCAAAAAAATGCTTTAGAAATCACGCCTCTAAGTATTTTCTATGATGATCCTACTAGAATGGGCTCTAAGGTTTTTATTGTTAAGGGTGAGAATTTAAAGTATCATTGTTTGCAGGATAAAGAATTTTTGCATACTCAAATTATTATGGCTTTAGAAAACATATTGATAGAATTTAAAAATGAAAAGGAGCAAGAAATTTGTGAGAAGATAGCTATTTTTGCTTCTTTATATCAAGAAGATTTATATTTAAAAGCGCTAAAGAATTCTAAAATTGCAAAACTGCAAGAAAAATTAAAATCTTATGAAACTAAAAGCTCTAGAGCTTTTTTATATAAAAATTGTGCTATTTTTCCTAAATCTTTTTTGCTTAGTCTTTGGGTATTTTTAATCACGGCTATGATTGTAATCCCTACTTTTTTATTTAATTTACCTGTTATGATAAGTTCTTTTGTGGTGGCAAAATTTTCTAAAGAAAAACACACCATAAGTCTTTATAAGATCTTAGCAGGAACAAGTGTTTTTGTGGTTTTTTATATGATTTTAGCTTTATTTTTTCCTCTTATAGCTTTTTTGGGTTGTATTTTTAGTTTGTGGGGTTTTCATCTTTATGGCACTTTTAAAAAGCATGGAATCTCTTTGTTGAATGCTATATTTTTTAACAAGTTAAAGCAAGATTATGATTTTTTGGGAGAAGAAATTTATGAATGTCTTAAAAACTAAAATTCAACTTTTTGAAATTTTATGGCTTTTATTTTTTGGAGTTATGTTTATAAGGCTTGTTTTTAATGCATTTTCTAGTATTTATACTTTAATTGTTTTGGGTTATTTAGTGGTTAGTTTTGCACTTTTATTTCTTAAAAGTTATCGTTTAAAATTTGTTGTTTATGTGCTTTTTATGAATAGTATTTTTACTTTGTTAAGAGAAATATCGCCTTTAATAAATATAGATAAAAAAGATTCTTATCTTGCTTTAATGGATGCTTTTATTTTGGGAAATATTAAAAATCTGTCCTTGTTTTTTGAAGATTTTTCTAATGTCTATTTTACAGAGCTTTTAAGTATTGCTTATTTGCTTTTTATGGTGCAACTTGCATTTTATTTTATTTTTTATCTCTGTGTGAATGAAAAAATTTCAAAAGCTTTTTATAATGGAATTTTAAGTCTTTATGCTATTGGATTTTTAGGATATATTTTTGTTCCAGCCATAGGACCTTATTTTTATTATGCAAGTGAATTTAAAAGTTCTCTTAATGGATTTTTCTTTAGGGATTTTCTAGATAAGGCTTATCCAACTTTTAGTAATTTTAGCGATGTTTTTCCAAGCTTGCATTGTGGAATCTCTTTATTTATTTTGCTTTTTTTAAAGCGTTTTAATAAAAAACATTTTTATTTTTGGCTTATTCCTTGTATTTTGCTTTGGTTTTCTACAATTTATTTGCGCTATCATTATTTAATTGATTGTATTGTTGGTTTTGTTTTGGCATACTTTTCTTATCGAATTGCAAAAAGGACTTTGAATGCAAATTTTAAAATTTAGTGATGAAAAAGCTATAAATTTAGAGCTTTGTGGGGGTAAAGGAGCAAATTTAGCTAAGCTTACAAGAGCAGGCTTTAAAGTGCCTCAAGGTTTTATTGTTAGTATAAAGGCTTATGAGAAATTCATAGAAAGTAATGAAAATATTAAAAATTTGATTGAAAATTTTGGTTATACTTTTGATTATCAAGATTTAGACAAATTAGAAAAACAAAGCAAGATTTTAAGAGAGGCTTTTTTAGAGCTTGATTTTGGCTTGGAATTTTTAAAAGAACTGGATGAAAATTTAAAAGAATTTAATGAAAATACAGCTTTTAGTATCCGTTCTTCTTCTACGATGGAAGATTTAAATTCTGCAGCTTTTGCAGGGGCTCATGATACTTTTTTAAACATTTATGGCAAAGATGAAATTTTAAAACATATCAAGCATTGTTTTGCTTCTTTATGGCAAAGTCGTGCTATTTTATACCGCGAAGAAAAAAACTTTTCTCAAATTGAGGCTTGTATGGCTGTTGTGGTGCAAAAAATGGTGAATGCAGATTTTGCAGGAGTTAGCTTTTCAATTAATCCTATCAAAAACCGCAATGATGAAATTTTAATCAATGCAAATTATGGTTTGGGTGAAAGTGTGGTAAATGGTGAATTTGAGGTGGATGAGTATTGTGTTTCAAAGAGTGATTTTTCTTTGCGTTCTAGTCATATAGCTACAAAAGAATTTTGCATTATCCAAGATAAATTTGGCACAAAAGAAGAAAAAATAAGCAAAGAAAAGCAAAATATTCCTTGCCTTAGTAAAGAAAAGCTAAAACAAATTGCAAAGTTAAATTGCGATGTGGAAAAATATTATACTTTTGCACAAGATATAGAATGGGCTATAGAAAAAGATGAGCTTTATTTGCTTCAAGCAAGAGCAATTACGACTTTAGCTGAGAGATGGACGCGTGATGAATCAGCAGAGCGTTATCCAAATGTGATCACACCTTTTACTTGGGATTATGTAGATAAAGCTTTTCATATCTCTTTAGAATATTCTTTTAAAATGATGAATTTACCGAGTTTTAAAGGTAAATGGTTTGCAAGTTTTAATAATTATATCTATGGTAATCAAAATGCAGTTTGGCTTTATATGCAAAGCGGAAATTTGGGCATAGATTTTCAAAATTTAGATACAGCATTAGAGCAAATTTTGCAAAAATATCCTCATATTTATGAGTTGCCAAAGCAATGGATGAGAGATTTGGATGATTACTTAAAAGGTGTGGGAAGGTTAGAAAATGAAATATTATTAAATGATGAACAAGCTTTTAATTTTTTAGATGAAGTTGTAAATCTTGGCACAATATATTTTCGTCCAAATATCGCTATATCTATAACTCAAAGCTTGCTTTATAGGGTTTTAAAAACATTTTTAGAAAAATTAGTAGGAGAAAAATCGGGCTTTTATTTTGATATCTTAACGCGTTTTGATGAAAGCAAAACAGCACAAGTAAATGAGGACTTACTTGCTTTAGCAGAAATTATATCTAAAGATCCATTTTTAAAGAGTGAATTTGAAAAGTATAGCGGAAAAGAGCTTGAAGAAAGAATGTTTGGATATACAATTAGGCAGAAATTTTGGAGATTTTTAGCCAATCATGGACATAGAGAAATAGATTTTGATCCTTATCATCCTACTTGGATTGAAGCACCTAGCGTAGTTCTTGATAATATTAAGCTTTTATTAAATAGTGATTTTGCAAAGCTTGCAAATGAAAAACTTCATAAGAAAAAATTATATTTTGATACTAAAAATGAACTTTTAGCATTGTTACCAAAGCAGTGGCATTTTGGTTTTGATGAGCTTTTAAATTTGGTAAAAACTTATACCCTTTTAGATGATTTAGAACACTATGAAACAACGCGTTTGAGTATTTTAGTGAGAAAAGCTACCAAAGCTATAGGCGATTATTTTGTAAAATTAGGTATTATAAAAGATCCTATGGATGTGTTTTTTACTCATATGCAGACAATTTTAGATTATAAAGAAGGCAAGATAACAAGTCAAATGGTGCGTTTAGAGATAGAAAAAGAAAAAGCACAATATCTAAAAAATTCTAAAAAAATCCCTGCTTGGAATTTAGGCGAAGAGGATGAAGTTTTTGAAGGTGAAAATGAGATTTTAGAAGGAGTAGCGGGAAGTATGGGAATGGCTATAGGAGAAGTTTATTTGGTGCATTCTAAAGATGATTTTGCTGCTTTTCCAAAAGATGCGATTTTAGTTGCACGCACAACCAATCCAGCTTGGACGCCACTTTTTTACACTGCAAAAGGCGTAATTACAGAAAGTGGAGGGGCTTTATCGCATGGGGCGGTTACTGCAAGAGAGATGAAGCTTCCTGCTGTGATGAGTGTGAGGAATGCAATGCAAATTCTTAAAAATGGAATGAAAGTAAAAATAGATGGCACCAAAGGAAGAGTGTATCTTTTGGAATAAATTTACAATGCAATAAGCATTATAAATTTATTTTTGTTCTTGGTATTTTTTGGGTAATACCATCCATTCACTTGCAGCTTTTTTGACTACTTCTAAAGTAGCGTCCATTCCTCCTGCTAGTGAAAAGAGCCAAAATTTATGTGCATAAAGCCAGTCAATTTGTTTGACTTGTTTTTCAATGATTGTGGTTACAGGACGCACCACGATTTTAGCAAGTTCTAATTCTTGATGCACGATATAAGACTGCACCGCATCTGAAAAAGTTTTAATAAATAAATCCTCTTGAAAATAAAGCTTAATATCATCTACTTCATCTAAAATCTTCTCCATTTTGGGAAAATTGATTTTTTCTAGCTTATTTTCTCTATTTAGTCTTTCTAGCTCTTCTGTCATTTTGACTACTTTTAAGAAAGCTTTTTCAATAATCTTTTTCTTTTTGTAGCCATAGTCAAGATATTCTTTAACTTTTGTTTTTATGAGTTTTTCATACTCTTTAACTTGTGCCTTTGTGGGCTCTGTTAGTTTGATGGGTTTTTTTACTTTGTCTTTACTAAGCTCTAGTGCTTCTTTAAAACTCATTTCTTTTATGCCATTAATCCTTGCTCCACCCTCTGTTGCATTGATTATTTCTAAAGGATAAGGAGTTTCAGCAATATCTTTTTCAAAGAAATTTAAAAACATTTTCCATACGCTGGTGGTTTCTACATAGCCTTCACCCCCATAAGCTGGAATTAGAATCTTATTTGCGATATTTTCTTGCACTTTGTATTGCTCTTCTTTTTCTCCAAAAATTGCATCTTTAGAGTGGGTTTTGCCATCGGGTGCGAAAGCTAAGTCTTGACCTATAAAAATACAGCGTTCAAAGCGCGCATATACTACAAGCTCATAAGCCATATTTGCAGCACTCATACCAATCCCTGCATAACCATAATCTTTTAAGTCAAAAAATCTTGTATAGCCAAAGGGACGCATACTAAAGCTTTTTACTCCTTTAGTGATTGCATCGCTTGTGGCTTTATGGACGATGCTAGTGAGTGCAAAAATCACTCCTTCTTGTGCTTCTTTTGGAGTTTTAAGGAAAAATTCAGCTGTGGGTTCAACTCTCTCTAGTGTTGCTACAATATCGGGCTTTATGCCGTTTTTATAAAGAATAGGAAAAGACGCATCTACGCTAATGATAGTAATATAAGGAGCATATTCTTTTAAGAGTTTTAATTGCTTATGCAATGAAGGGCCCGTGGATACAATGACTGCTGTTTTTGTATTGGGTGCATTCTTTAAAAGCTCTTGCAAGCTAGGAGAAGTGATGAGTTGTGGCAAGTTTTGAATATGGTGACGCAGACCAATGAGTGCATCTGTTGAATCATTACCCACAGCAGTTACATGGTGTTCCATACTTCTTGTTAGAATATTATTAATCTCTAAGCATTCTTGTGAATAACGCCCATAGTAGTTATTATAAAGATGTAGATTATAAATTCTAGAATAAATCCATTGTCCCTCTTGCACAAGGTATTGATCAATCTCTCCAAAACTTACTATTTTGCTCCAAAAAATAAGTAGCCGATCTTCTAGGATTTCCTTTTCAAAATCTGCAAAATTAAGTGCAATATAAATAATTTCTAGCTCAGGTTCAAAGATAAAAAGCTTCTTTAAGCCCTTGATACCCAAAAGATATTTGTGAAAAATACCATTTCCAAAACCAAAAAAGTATAAAAAGGGATAGAGCCTAAATTTTTCAAATTCTTTGATTTTTTGAGAAATCTCTACCAAAGGCTCTTCTTTAAAAAGTGCAATTTGTGCTTCTTTATCATAGATATTAATGTTTAAAGGATCAGCCCCTACAAAAACTTCATATTTTTTATTAGGTTCTAATAATCTTAGTTGTCCTGCTAAAAGGGGATTTTTTTGTTCAAGTGCTTTTAGGTTTTTTTCTAAGCGTGGGTTTAGATTAGACATAATGATTCCTTAAAAATAATGAGGGTAAAAGCCTCTTTTTATTAAGAGGCTTTATTAAGTGTTATTGTAGCAGTTTTAAAACATTTTGTTGCACTTGGTTAGCTTGTGCCATTGCAAAGCTTCCAGATTGTGCTAGAATGTTTGTTTTGGAGAAGTTTGCAGATTCTTCGGCAAAATCCACATCACGGATTTGAGATTCTGCTGATTTTACATTCACTTGTGTAACGGTGATATTGTTGATGGTTGCTACAAGTTGTTGTTGCACAGAACCTAAGTCTGCTCTAATTCTATCTAAATGCTCTTGTGCACTTTGTGCCATATCCATTACAGCCATTGCACCTTGTAAGCTTGTAACACCTGCTCCAATACCATTTGCATTTGTATTAGCTACTGCACCATTTGCATTTGCACCAATCGCAGAAGCAACATTTGCATCAAATTCTCCATTTACACTTCTTAGATTCACAGTGTATTGCGCTAAACCAGCATTAGGATTAGTGTTTGCAGCACCTGAATGAAGTCCTATAGTAGAGAAATTTACACCAGAAACCACAATATCTCTAGCATTCAAGCGGATAAGCGTAAGTCTTCCGATAATTGCATGATCTGTCCCTGAAGTTCCATTAAATGAACCTCCACCAAGCAAGGCAGCACCGCTTGTAGTTTGCACAGAAATAGCTCTACCATCTACACTTGTAAGTCTTAATGCACCAGAAATTGTTAAAGAAGCTTGAACCCCTGTTCTTTCTTTTTGTGCATTGATTGCATTAATTAGTCTTCCATCGCCATCATTTTTTTGAACATCTTCAATATCTCCAATCATAATACCATTAATCATCAAGCCTTTAATAGTTCCTGATTGAATAGGTTGTGCACCTTGTCCTTCTACATTATAAGTTGCCCTCACACCAAGCTTATCAGAGTTTTTATTGATAGCTTCTGCTAAAGCACCAATACCTGTTCCTGCTGAAGTGGAGATTTTAATCTCTTCAATACCATAGTTTGTTGTTCCATCTGTATTTAGGAATCTTAAAGTAGTAGTTGTTAGACTGCTTGCACCCCCACTTGCTAGAATCTCAGCAGCAGTTTCATATCTTACATGTCCGATTTTGTGTGAGTTTGTTGGCTGAATGGAAGCTTTTACGGTTGTGTTTGAATAAGCACCGATTTGAAATTCTTTGTTAGTAAAAGCACCTGAAAGCATTTGTTGGCCGTTAAAACTTGTAGTGTTTGCGATATTATCAAGTTCCTCCATAAGGCGTAAAATATCACTTTGAAGTGCATTTCTAGTAGCAACTGTTTGTCCATCTTGAGCTGCTTGAGTAGCTTTAGTTTTAATGGTATCTAGGATTTTGATTTGTTCATCCATAGCTTTATCAGCAGTTTGGATAATCCCGATAGCATCGTTTGCGTTTTTTGTAGCTTGTCCTAGTGCAGCAGCTTGTGATCTAAGGCTATCAGCAATCGCCATACCTGAAGCATCGTCTGCAGCTTTATTGATTCTTAAACCTGAGCTTAGCTTTTCTAATGATTCTGACATATTGCGGTTATTTACTAGCCCTGAAGTGTGAGCGTTTAACGCATTGACATTTGTGTATATCCTATAACTCATTATGCATCCTTTGCAAAAAAATTAAGTTCAAGTGAGTTATAAGCAAATGGTGTTCCAATTTTTATTTTGCTAAGTAAAGTTAATCAAATTTTTGATTAAAGTTTTTGCATATAGCTTATATCATAGGTATTGTTTAATCGTTTTTGTATGCAATCATGCCAATTTTTGCTAAGAAGTGTATCTAGTTTTTCAAGCTTTGAGAGTATATTTGGATTTTGTTTTACGGAATTTTTAGGATTAAAAAATAAAGCATTAAGTTCTAAAATACTTAAATTTACTTCATTTTTTTCTAAAATTGTAATGTTGGCTTGTGCGTGGAGTTCCCCAGTTTCTAAAACCTTATAATACCAGCCACTTAATCCACTTCTAAAAATTTCTTGTGTAAAGCCTTTATGGTTGTGGATTAAAGAGATTTTTATACAGGGCTTTCTAGGTTCGCTTACTTGCAAAATTACATTATTGATTTTATGAATATCGCCAATACATACATTGCACTCATGCATTCCATTAAGGCTTAGATTTTCTCCCATTGCACCAAAATTTAGCTTTTTATTGAGGAATTTTTCCCATAAAGGATAGTTTTGGCAAGAATTTGCAAAAATAGCTTTATTAAATCCTCCATGATGCTTTGTATCGGCAATTTCATCTCCTTGTATTTTTAGGGTTTCTACTTTGGCATATTGCAAGTAAATATCTTTTAAAAAAGCACTTTGAAAATTTTTATAATCTTTGATGTTTCCTATTTGTAAGCTTTGTAATTTCAAAAATCCCTCTTATAAAAAGTTTATTTTATTAAAGAGTATTGTAGCATAGTAAAAACTAAAGAGAGAGGGAGTGGAGCTAAAAAGAGATTCTATTTACAAAATATTGGTAAATTTTTGTTATAATCTCTTAAAATTTTTAAGATAAAGGATAAAGTCAATGTTGCTTTTTACGCCCGGACCAACACCTGTTCCAGAATTTGTGCGTGTAGCTATGAGTGAGCCTACAATCCATCATAGAACCAAAGAATTTGAAGAGATTTTTGCAAAAACTAGAGAGCTTTTAAAAGAAATGATAGGACTTCCTGAAGTTTTAATGCTTGCAAGTTCGGGGAGTGGAGCTATGGAGGCAAGTTTAAGAAGTTTGTGTAAGAAAAAAGCACTCACCATTAATAGCGGTAAGTTTGGAGAGAGATTTTCTAAGATAGCCAAAGCTTTTAATATCCCTTATGTAGAGATTAAAAATGAGTGGGATACACCTGTGAGCCTAGATTCTGTTATGGAGATTTTAAGAAATGATCCAGAAATTGATACTTTTTGTATTCAAGCTTGTGAGAGTGCAGGGGGATTAAGACATTCTTATGAAGTGATTGCTAAGGCTATTAAAGAATACAATAAAGAGATTATGGTGATTGTAGATGGAATTACTGCAATGGGAGTAGAAAAGCTTGATATAAGCTGTGTAGATGCACTCATTGGCGGCTCACAAAAGGCATTTATGTTGCCTCCGGGAATGAGTATTGTAGGGCTTAGTGAAGATGCTATTAAGATTATAGAAGAACGCAATATTGGTTTTTATTTTAATTTAGCAACGGAGCTTAAAAATCAAAGAAAAAATACCACTGCTTGGACAGCTCCTACTACTATTATTATAGGGCTTTGTGCATTCTTGCAAAAGGCTAAAGAGATTGGATTTGATAAAATCTATAAGGAAACTAAAGCAAGATCCCTAGCTACAGATGCAGCAATGGAAGGGATTGGACTTGTGATTTATCCTAAGATTCCTGCTTTGTCTATGACTGCTGTGTTTGATAAAGAAGCAGAAGAGATTAGAAAAATCCTAAAAAATGAATTTGGTGTAAATATTGCAGGGGGGCAAGACGATTTAAAAGGAAAGATTTTTAGAATTAACCATATGGGATTAATCCCGCTTAGTGAGATTTCTTGGGTGGTAAATGCAATAGAACTTAGTCTTGATAGATTAGGAAGAAGAAAGTTTAATGGACTTGCTAATCAAATCTTTTTGGAAAAATATTATCTTAGTATGAACGGAAAATAATATGAAAATCTTAGTTACTGGAACTGCGGGATTTATTGGTTCGTTTCTTGCATTACGCTTATTAGAGCGTGGCGATGAAGTTGTGGGATTAGATTGTATCAATGATTATTATGATGTGAATATTAAATATGGTAGATTAAAAAATGCTGGAATTAATAAAGAAGAAATTGCCTACAATCAACTAACACAAAGCACAAAATATAAAAATTATCGCTTTATTAATTTAAAGCTAGAAGATAAAGAGAATCTCTTTAAGCTTTTTGAAAATGAGAAATTTGATAAAGTTTGCAATCTAGCAGCACAAGCTGGGGTTAGGTATTCGCTAGTTAATCCTTATGCTTATGTGGATAGCAATATTGTAGGATTTGTGAATATCTTAGAAGCTTGTCGCCATAATAGCATTAAACATTTAGCTTATGCTTCTAGCTCTTCTGTATATGGATTAAATGAAGCAATGCCTTTTAGCACAAGCGATAATGTGGATCACCCTATTAGTCTTTATGCAGCAAGCAAAAAGAGCAATGAGCTAATGGCACATACTTATTCCCATCTTTTTAATCTTCCAACAACAGGACTTAGATTCTTCACGGTTTATGGCCCATGGGGGCGTCCTGATATGGCTTTATTCCTCTTTACAAAAGCAATTTTAGAAGGAAAGCCTATTGATGTGTTTAACAATGGAGAGATGCTAAGGGATTTTACCTATGTGGATGATATTGTAGAAGGAGTTGTAAGAGTGATTGATAATATCCCAACTCCTAATCCAAATTGGAGCGGTAAGAATCCTGACCCACATAGCTCCAAAGCTCCTTATAAAATTTATAATATAGGAAATAATAATCCTGTAAAATTAATGGATTTTATTAATGCCATTGAAAAAGAAATCAGAAAAGAAGCTAAGAAAAATCTTCTTCCTTTGCAAATGGGAGATGTCCCAGCAACTTATGCAAATGTTGATGATTTAGTAGAGGAGCTAGGCTATAAACCAAATACTTCCATAGAAGTTGGGATTAAAAACTTTGTGGCTTGGTATAGAGAGTTTTTTAAAATTTAAAAAAGGAGTAAAGATGCTATGTCCTGTGTGTAATGTGGATTTGGTAATGAGTGAGCGAAGTGGAGTTGAGATTGATTATTGCCCTAAATGTAGGGGCGTATGGCTTGATCGCGGAGAGCTAGATAAGATTATTGAGCGTGCTTCTAGTGTAGCACAGCCACAGCAACAAAACAGAAACTATCAAGAAGATAGAGGCTATCAAGAAAGAGGTAATGTTTATAGAGAGCATAAAGATAGCGGATATTATCATAAGCCTAAAAAGCGTGAAAGCTTTTTTAGTGAATTGTTTGATTTTTAGAAATGATTATTATCCCTGCTAGATTGAAATCTACAAGATTTCCTAATAAGGTTTTAGAAGATATTGGTGGTATCCCTATGATTATTAGGGTTGCAAATATTGCTAAAGAAGTCGATGAGGTTGTGATAGCCACAGATGAAGAAAAAGTAATAGAAATATGTAAAAATTATAAAATACAAGCTATCCTTACTTCAAAAACACATAATAGTGGAACCGATAGAGTAGCAGAATGTGCGAGAATTTTGCAGCTTTCTTCAAATGAACTCCTTATTAATATGCAAGGCGATGAGCCTTTTTTGGAAGTGGAAGTGATTGAAGCTTTAAAAAAGGCTATGTTAGAAAAGAGAGTTGATGGGAGATTACCATTTATGGGGACTTGCATTAAAGAAATCACAAGCAAAGAGGCATTGGACCCAAACTTGGTAAAAGCAATTATTAATACTAATGGAGAGGCTATTTATTTCTCTCGTGCTAAAATCCCTTATGATAGGGAAAATGTGTTTAAAGATGAAGATAAAAAATATTATGGACATTTAGGGATTTATGCTTTTAGTAATGCTAGTTTGCAAGAGTTTTGCACACTTCCTAAATCCAGTTTAGAAGAAATAGAAAAGTTAGAGCAATTAAGAGCGATTGAAAATAATAAAACAATTATAGTAGCAAAAGTACAAAGTAGATCTTTTGGGATTGATACCAAAGAAGACTTAGAAAGAGCAAAGAAAATATTTTTATAAAAATTAGGAATAATAATGAAAAGTATAGAAATATCTAATGAAGCAAATTTACCCACAAAATATGGAAATTTTAAAATAAGGTCGTTTAGAGAGATAAAAGAAAATGGAAGTTTTTTGGAGCATTTAGTCATTAAAACAAAAGATTTACCACAAAACCCTCTTGTTAGGGTGCATTCTGAATGTTTAACAGGAGATGCTCTGGGTAGCTTAAAATGTGATTGTGGTGGTGAGCTAGAAACTGCGTTAAGAAAAATACAAGAAGAACAAGGTATGGTAATTTACTTGCGACAAGAGGGTAGAGGCATTGGACTTTTTAACAAGGTAAATGCTTATGCTTTGCAAGATAAAGGCTTGGATACGGTTGAGGCAAATTTAGAATTAGGTTTTAAAGAAGATGAGAGAGATTATGGTGTTGTGCGTGAGATTTTTAGTTTTTATGGGCTAAATAGAGTGCGACTTTTGACGAATAATCCTAGTAAGATTGAAATTTTTTCCAAAATGATAGAAGTGCAAAGAGAGCCTATTATTGTAGAATGTAACAAACACAATAGCCATTATTTAGCGGTTAAAAAAGAAAAAATGGGACATCTTTTATGAGAGAAAAAATTGAATTTTTTGAAGCTTTAGAGATTTTGCAAAAGTCCATAGTAAAGGAAGTTGGCAAAGAGAGGGTAATTTTATCTGATTCTCTTTTTAGAGTTTTAGCACAAGATATTTTTGCACCTTGTGATATGCCAAAGATTCCGCTTTCTAGCATGGATGGTTATGCGATAAACTCTAAATTTTGTAAAGTCAAAGAATTTAAACTTTTAAAAGAGGATAATCCAGCAGGAAATTGCGAGATACCTACATTATCACTAGAAGCTCCTTATGCGATTAAAACTTTCACGGGGGCGGCGATCCCTAAAAATGCGGATATTTTAGTGCCTATTGAGAAAGTAGAGATTTTAGGAGAGAGTATAAGGATTATAGAGTGCACGCAAATAGGGGAATTTATAAGAGGAGTTGGTGCAAATTATAAAAAAGGTGAAAAGCTTTTAAGTAAAGGAACTTTGATAAATGCTAATCATATAGGATTGTTAGCAAGTTTAAATCAAGTATTTATAGAAGTGTATGAAAAGCCAAAAGTGGGTATTTTAGTCAGTGGTGATGAGATTTTAGAGCTTGGAGAAGAGGGGAGTGGGCTAAATCAAATCTATAATGCAAATGGGCATTTATTGAGTGCTAAGATTAAAGAGTATGGAGGGATTGCTAAGCTTTATCCTATTTTAAAAGATGATAAAAATTTAATTGAAAAAAGCTTAGAGGATGCACTTAATTCTTGTGATTTAGTTGTTTCAACAGGTGGAGCGAGTGTGGGGGATTATGATTTTATTGCAAAAATCGCACAAGAAAGAGAAGAAGAGGTTGTATTTAAGGGGGTAAAGATTAAACCTGGACAGCATGTGCTTTATGCAAGATTTTTTGGGAAACATTTTTTTGGTTTGCCAGGATTTCCAAATTCCACTTTGGTAACTTTTGAACTTTTTGTAAGTGAGATTTTAACTAGAATGTGTGGATATTGTGCTAAAAAAACTAAAATTAAAGTTCCGCTTGGCACACAAATTTACAAAAAAGATAAAAGAGTAGAATTTCGCGTATGCAATGTAGTAGAAAATGATGGAAAATTTAGCATTAATTTTGAAGGTAAAAAAGATTTTTTAAGTGCAATTTTAAATAATTTTTGTCCGCTTGGAAATGTAAAAATAGGACTTGTAGTTTTAGAGAAAGAATATCATAAAGAAGATGATGAAGTTTTAGTAATACTTTTATAAATTTATTATTTATTTATTTTTAAAATATACAATGGCACATCAAAAAATATTAAGGATTTTATGATGAAAAAAATAAAAATATCATGGCTTAATTTTGTGCTTTTTAGTGCATTATTCATTACTTTTATGAATTTTAAATTATTTAGCTATATTTATTTTAATTTGATAGAAGAAAAGGCAATGGAATATTTTATTTTATTTCCAATAATTTATTTTTCCTTGCTCGTAGCCATTTTTTCTTTATTATTTTTTAATTATACAAATAAGATTTTATTATCTTTGTTTGTGGTGATTACATTTTTGAGTGTGTATTTTATGCAAACTTATGGTGTAATTATTGATAGTGATATGATAGCAAATGCTATGCAAACAGATTTTAAAGAAAGTAGTGAGTTGCTTGGATCTTGGAAGTTTTTGGGTTTATTTTTGGTGGGTGTTGTGTTGCCTTTAATTTTTATTTTTAAATTAGAAATCGCAAAAACAAAGATTTGGATTAGGGGTGCTACTTGTGGAATCTCTTTGCTTGTTGCGCTTATGGTTTTAGTTATTTTTTCTTCTAAGCTTGTGCCATTTTTTAGAAATTATAATGACACTAGAATGTATAATGCCCCCTTTTATCAAATTTATTCTGCAGTGAAATATTTAAAAAGAGAGATAGAGCCTCAAGGAGAATTGCGTCAAATTGCACTTGATGCAAAAAAGCAAGCAACCAAAGATAAAAGCATACTTGTGCTTGTTGTAGGGGAAACAGCAAGGGCAAACAATTACTCTTTAGGAGGATATGAAGTGGATACAAATCCTTATACTAAAGAGGAAAATGTGATTTTTTTTGATAATGTGTATTCATGTGGCACGGCGACTGCTATTAGTCTTCCTTGTATGTTTAGTTTGTCTAAAAGAGTGGAATTTTCTAATAAAGAATATCAAGAAAATATTTTAGATGTTTTAGCAAGAGTGGGTGTTAATGTTTCATGGTATGGAAATAATTCTGGAGGTTGTAAGGGTATTTGTGATAGATTGGCTACAAAAGAGATTTTGCGTGAAGATTTTGATGGTATTTTGCTAGATAAATTAAAGAATGAATTAAATAATTTACAAGATGAAAATTTAATCGTGTTGCATTTACAAGGATCTCATGGGCCAACTTATTACAAAAGATATCCTAAAGAATTTGAAAAATTTTCCCCCACTTGTCAAACAAATGATCTAGCAAAATGTTCCATAGAAGAAATCAAAAATACCTATGATAATACCTTGTTTTATACAGATTATTTATTAAAAGAGATGATTGCACTTTTAAAACAAAAGGGCAAAGATTATAAAAGTGCTTTATTGTATGTTTCAGATCATGGAGAGAGTTTAGGGGAAAATGGAGTATATTTGCATGGAATGCCTTATTTTATTGCTCCTAAAACACAAAAGCATATTCCTATGATTTTTTGGAGCAATAATGAAGATTTAAATAAAGAGGCATTAAATGATCAAAAAACTGATCTTTCTCACGATAATCTCTATAGTATTTTATTGGGTTTTTTCAAAGTAGAGAGTGAAACCTATGAGGCTAGATTTGATATTTTAAATGCGGGGGGGGGGGCAAATTAGACCATGAAGCCAAAATATCATTTAGGTAAAAATGCAATTTATGCCCTAGAGGGCGTAAAATATATGCTACAAAAAGAGAGGGCATTTCAAATAGAGCTTTTGTGTATTTTGCCTCTTTTAGTGCTTTCTTTCTTTTTGGAAATTAGTGTTTTTATGAGGATTGTGTTAGATTTTTCTTTGGTATTGATTTTGATTGTAGAAAGTATTAATAGTGCTATTGAATCTTGTGTAGATTTGATAACGCAAGATTTTCACCCATTAGCAAAAATCGCTAAAGATTGTGCTTCTGGTGCTGTGTTTTTAAGTGTTATGTGGGCTGTGATATTGTGGTGTTATGTATTGGGGGATTTGTATTTATTTTAGTTTAAAACAAACATAAAAGAATTTGTGCTAATATGGGTAAAAGCCATAAGGAGATAAGATGCGTTTAGATATTTTTTCACATCCACATATTAGCAAAGAACCTAAAGAAAATTACTATGCTTTAAACAATCCTGCAACCTTGCAAACCATTGCATATATTAAAAAAACAAATAAAGAAGAGTTAGAAGAGATGTGCAAAAGGGCTAGTTTAGCACAAACTAAATGGGCGAGTGAGTTAGTAGAAAAAAGAAGTGATATTTTATATAAATTTTATGAATTGATTTTAGAATACAAAGAGGATTTAGCACAAATTATGACGCTAGAGCAAGGAAAAGTTTTAGCAGAATCAAGAGGTGAGATTTTATATGCAGCTTCTTTTGTGAAATGGTTTTCACAGATTATTAGGGGAGTTTGTGGCGATGTGCTTCTATCTAAAAAAGAAAACGAGAATCTAATTGTGTTAAAAGAGCCTATTGGTGTGTGTGCTGCAATCACTCCTTGGAATTTTCCATCCTCTATGATTACGCGTAAAATGGCACCCGCACTTGCAAGTGGTTGTGCTATGGTTTTAAAGAGTGCTTCACAGACGCCTTTGAGTGCTTATGCACTAGAGCTTCTAGCACAAAAGGCTGGGATTCCAAAAGATTTATTTGTGGTGGTAAATGGTAATGCAGAGGAGATTAGCGATGTATTTGCAAAATCTTCTATCATTAGAAAGTTAAGTTTCACAGGCTCTACTGAAATAGGGAAAAAGCTTTATGCAAAGAGTGCAGAGAGTGTTAAAAAGCTAAGCTTGGAGCTTGGAGGAAATGCACCTTTGATTGTATTTAATGATGCGGATATTGAAGTGGCAATAGAAGGGATTATGGCTTCTAAGTTTAGAAATAGTGGGCAAACTTGTGTATGTGCAAATAGAATCTACGCACAAAGTGGGATTTATGAAGAGCTATGTAAGAGGTTAGCTCTAAAAATTTCTAGCCTAAAAGTAGGTAATGGAATGGAAGAGGGGGTAAATCAGGGACCTTTAATTGATGAAAAAGCGCTTAAAAAGGTAGAAGATCATATAGAAGATGCACTCTCTAAGGGTGCAAAAGTTTTGAGTGGGGGCAAAAGGCATTCTTTAGGGGGGAATTTTTATGAGCCTACGCTTTTAGTAGATGTTAATGAAAAAATGCTTGTTGCAAAAGAAGAAACTTTTGGACCTTTAGCGCCTATTTTCAAATTTGAAAGTGAAGAAGAAGCGATAGAGAGGGCAAATAATACAGAATTTGGCTTAGCAAGTTATTTTTTCACACAAGATTATAAAAGGCAATGGCGTGTCGCTAGGGCACTAGAATATGGAATGGTGGGGATAAATACAGGGATTATTTCTAATGAAGTGGCACCCTTTGGAGGAGTGAAGCAAAGCGGACTTGGTAGAGAGGGCTCTAAGTATGGAATAGAAGAATATTTAGAGATTAAATATCTTTGTATGAGCCTATAAAGAAAAATATAGTATAATTGCCCAAATTGCATAACTTTTAAGGAAAAAAATGGAACAGCTAAACAATCTAAATAGTATTAATGATTTTAATGAAGCCAAACAAGTGATAGTAGGGGGAGTGAATTCTCCTGTGCGTGCTTTTAAAAGTGTGGGGGGCACACCTCCTTTTATTAGAGAGGGTAGGGGGGCGTATTTAATAGATGAAGATGGGAATTCTTATATTGATTTTGTGCAAAGCTGGGGACCTTTGCTTTTTGGACATTGCGATAAAGAGATTGAAGAGAGTGTAATACAAACTTTAAAAAAAGGGCTTTCTTTTGGGGCGCCCACGACTTTAGAAACCGTTTTAGCTAAAGCTGTGATTAGTATGTATGAGGGGATTGATAAGATTCGCTTTGTATCAAGTGGGACAGAAGCTACGATGAGTGCTATTAGACTTGCTAGGGCTTATAGTGGGCGTGAGGATATTATTAAGTTTGAGGGTTGTTACCATGGGCATAGCGATAGCCTTTTGGTGCAAGCTGGAAGTGGTTTGGCGACTTTTGGGAATCCTAGCTCTCCGGGAGTTCCAGAGGATTTTAGTAAGCATACGCTTGTAGCTAGATATAATGATATACAAAGCGTTAAAGAATGTATCAAAAAAAGCAAAGGGGTAGGAGCGATTATTATTGAGCCAATTGCGGGAAATATGGGTTTAGTGCCTGCAAGACAAGAGTTTTTAAAAGAGCTTAGAGAGCTTTGCACTAAAGAGGGGATTGTGCTTATTTTAGATGAAGTGATGAGTGGTTTTAGGGCAAGTAGTAGCGGAAGTTTTGGGGTTTATGGGATTAAGGGAGATTTAGTTACTTTTGGTAAGGTTATAGGTGGGGGAATGCCTGTGGGTGCGTTTGGAGGAAGTGAAGAGATTATGAGCTTGTTATCCCCAAATGGTGCGGTTTATCAAGCAGGGACATTAAGTGGGAATCCTGTGGCAATGAGTGCTGGACTTGCTTCTTTATATAAGATTAAAAATAATCCAAAACTTTATGAAAAGCTAGAAAGCTTAGCCCTAAGACTAACAAATGGCTTAAAAGAGATATGTAAAGAGGTAAATATTCCTTTGCAAACTTGTGTTAGGGGGAGCATGTTTGGATTTTTCTTTAATGAAAAAGAAGTGCAAAATTTTGAAGATGCGCTAAAAAGCGATACAAAGATGTTTGCAAAATTTCATCAAGGAATGCTAAATAAGGGCGTTTATTTTGCTTGTTCGCAGTTTGAAACAGGATTTATTTGTGATTGCATGGATGAAGTGATGATTGATAGTGTGTGTGAGCGAGCAAGAGAGGTGTTAAAGGAGATTAGCCTCTATGGAGAGTAAGAATAATAAAGATATTGCTACTAAAGAGGAGCTAAAATACAAAGACGCACTTTTAGCATATTCAAATGCTACACTTGGAATCTCTATGGTGATAGCTGTGCTAATTGGTGTTTTAATTGGATATGGATTAGAAAAGCTTTTTGGTTATGCGTGGCTTTTTTGGCTTGGAGTTATTTGGGGGATTTGTGCGGCAATTTTAAATGTATATAAAGCCTACAAACGCCAAAAAAAAGAGTTAGATGAGCTAAGTAAAAATCCAAAATATACCTATCAAAATAAGCAAAATTGGGAGGAAGATGAAGAGTAGAAACTTTATTAATCTGGTTATTTTTTTAGGAAGTTTTTTTACTCTTTGGGTTTTTTTTGGAAAAATTTTTGTTTTAAATTTTGCGTTTGCATTTTTGTCGTTTTTGTTTGTTGTTTTAGCGGTATTTTACACGCAAAAAAGAAAAATAAATGCTTTAATCTCTAATGCAAGCAATGAAGAGCTTGAAGCTTTAGCAAAAGTGTATGAAACAAAGGCACAAAGGCTAGAAGAAGAACTTTGGGAAGAGGAAGAAAAAAAAGAAGAATTAAACTTGCAAAGCAATCAAAGTGATAATCAAGAAAAAAAGGAAAGCAAGGAAGTGCCATTGCCTAAAAAAAGAAGGTTTTGGCATAACTTTGATAAAACTTCAAGCAAGCTTGGAATGAAAATGTTTTTTGTTCCTTTACGATTATTGGCTTATGCTTTTTTGGTGGTTGGATTTTTAGTGTTGTTAAAAAATGAAATGCTTGATTTATGGGGATTTTTTAGTGGGCTTATCTTAGCAAATGTACTTGTAGTGCTAAATCTAGTTGTAAAAATAAAATAGAGAAAAAATCTCTATTTTAAGTATTAGAGCCTTGATTCGTAGCGTCTTAGCATATAAAGGCGTTTAAGCATTTTTTTGCGAGCGCTAATTTTTTGCTTTTTACGCTTTTCAGTCATTGGTTCAAAAAATCTTCTAGCTCTGCTTTCAGTTACTACTAAGTTTCTATCCGCTTGTTTTTTAAACTTTCTGTAAGCATCATCAAAAGATTCGTTTTCCCTTACTTTGATACCGGGCATCTAATCACCACCTTTTTTATAAAATTTTGCTTTAAAGCATTGGATAATAGCATAATCTTTATAAAATTTTGCTTTTTTGCGATATAATTTTTATTTTGTAAGGAAAAATTAAGTGGAATTAAAAAGAGCAAAAAAGTGCATTCAAGAAGCAGAAATTTTAATCATCACAGCAGGGGCTGGAATGGGTGTGGATGGTGGGTTGCCTGATTTTAGGGGTAAAGAGGGATTTTGGAGGGCTTATCCGCCCTTAAAAGAGCTTGGGATTTCATTTGAAGATTTAGCAAATCCTAAAAGTTTTCGCAAAAATCCCGAGCTTGTTTGGGCGTTTTATGCACATAGATATAAGCTTTATAAAAACACGCCTAGCCATTTTGGATATGAATTGCTTTTGAGATTGGCAAAACAAAAGAAAGAGTATTTTATAGTTACTTCAAATGTAGATGGGCATTTTCTAAAAGCAGGATTTGACAAAGATAGAGTCTATGAATACCATGGTAGTATCCATTATTTACAATGTGCTTTTTATGATTGTAAAAATTTTGTGTGGGAAAATGAAGATATAATTAAAATTAATACAAAAGATTTTAGGGCATTGAGTCTTCCTTTGTGTTTGAGGTGTAGAAGATTAGCAAGACCAAATATTGTGATGTTTGAAGATTATGAGTTTAAAGATAAGAGAATTAATAAGCAAGAGGCTGCCTTTAATAAATGGAAAAAGAAGCAGATTAACAAAAAGGTTGCTATCATTGAAATAGGAGCAGGAAAGGCTGTGCCTAGTATGCGGATTTTGGGGCAAAATTTATGTAAAAAAATACCGCAAAGCACTTTAATTAGAATTAATCCAAATGAAGCAGATTTTCCAAAAGATTTTAAAGAAGAAAAGGCTATTTCTCTGAATATGGGAGGTCTTGAAGCTTTAGGGGAGCTTTTGGGGGATTTAAAATAGCTTTTTGGATTCTTAAGTGTAAAATTAAAGTGTTTTTGAAATTTTAGATAATTTTTTTTAAATACTTGACAATTAAGTTTTAAAAGATTATAATTCCGCCTTTATTGATTAACTTAAGTCGGGGCGTAGCGCAGTCTGGTTAGCGCACTTGGTTTGGGACCAAGGGGTCGAAGGTTCGAATCCTTTCGCCCCGACCATTTTTATTTCTACATTTTTATTTTTAGTGGTGGGCGTAGCTCAGTCGGTTAGAGCATCAGATTGTGGTCCTGAGGGTCGTGGGTTCGATTCCCATCGCCCACCCCACTTAAAAGCTTTTTTGAAAATCAACTTATTTTTGCAAAACTACACAAATCAAAAATCTTTCAAAATTTATTTTTAAAACCTGCTAAACTTTTCTAAAAATTTTACGATATTATAAAGATAATCTATTTAAGAAAATAAAAAGAAATAAATTTTGTAAGGTGGCAAAGATGATTAGTAGCATAAATTCTTATTCAAACTATAATTACGCAAATACTTTCAGTCATACTGCAAATACAAAATCATCTAATATCATAAATGAAACTTTAAACCTTGTAAGCAATAAATCACAAGCAGTTAATAAAGTCTTAGGCTATGGCGTAGATAAAGATGGCTTTTTTACAAGCGATTTTAACGAAGCTGCAGGATTACCACAAGATTATAAGATTTATGCTAAAGGTTTAGAGGAGATGAGAGAGCTTTATACAAATATGGATTTTTTAACAATGTATGTGGATATAGACATCGCTAAAAGTATAGGAAATGCTTATGAGGCTTTTTCTAAGATAGTAAAAGATAAGGATTTTGGAGCAAATTTCACACAAGAAGATTTGCAAAGCCTTGAAGAGTATAGAATGGATTTTTGGAAAGGATTGCAAAGTGGAGAAATATTTGTGCTGGATATGGGTTCTTTAAATAGAGCGGATTTTGGGGCAAAAGTTTATGAGATAAAAGAGGGGGAAATTTCTAAAGGAGGGGCTTTAATGGCATTTTTAAGAGGGGCAGGGTTTAAAATTATAGAGGGAAGAACTACGATATTAGGCAAGATGGCTGGAGTAGATAAGGATATAAGCAAAGAAGAGCTTAAAGAGCTTCAAGAGTTTATGAATGCTAATCGCACACAAAGTTCTTTTGCAAAGAATCCTTTTGGAGAGGTGCATGATTGGAGCAGTATTGAAACTTTTTTATCCATGCAACTTTTTGTAAAAAGGGCTTATCATGTGGATACACAGCTAGGCAAACAAGCAGAAAATTTTTCTAAAGAGTTTCAAGAGCTAACCAACAAACTAGATTTAAGCTTAGATGAATTTAAGAGAAAATATCTTGATTTTAAACAAAGGCATGATAAGTTTGTAGAGGAGTTAAAAGAAGCAGAAAGGGCGGTGGGGTTAGATTATGATAAATATCCCACTGGAAAACCCGTAGATGATACAGAAGCTATCAAGGAAGCACAAGAGAAAAAGGAAAAGAAGAAAAAAGAAGCCTTTAAGCCTATACAAGGCGAAAGTGAAAACAAAGAAACCTACAAAGATGATAATAAAAGAAATGAACTTTTAAGAGAGCTTTTAAAAACTAAATTTGGCAAAAGTGAAGAGCTAGAAATTCTTTTTGGTGTGGAGTTTAGCAATGATACTTTAGAGGAGTTTAATAAATTTCAAACTTTAAATTCTACAAAAAGTATAGAAATTAAGGCATAAAACAATAAAAGGGCAAAAGCCCTTAAGGAAATTAGAAGCTATTTTGCAAAAGTGAATTTAGGCGTTTTACAAAGGTATTTACATCTTTTAGCTTGCCACCCTCTAGGAGTTTAGCCTCTTCTAAAAGCAGATGTGCTACTTCTGTCTTTTTAGCTTCATCATTGCTTTCTAGGAGCTTTTGTAAAATGATATGGTTTGGATTTAGCTCTAAAATCGGCTTAGGTTCTGGCATATCTGCACCCATTCCCATAGCACCCATTTGCTTCATCATTTTCATCATAGCTGCATTTGGATCATCAGCATCAGCTACTATACATGAAGGAGCATCTACCAATCTTGTGCTTAGACGCACTTCTTTAACCTCTGCTTCTAATGTTTTTGTGAAACTATCTAGCAAAGGTTGGAATTTAGTTTTGATTTCTTCATTTAAAGAATCTCCACCCATTTCTTCCATTGCCTCTTTGCTTGTGATGCTTCTAAGTGGAGTTTTATCAAATTCATGCACCATAGGCATTACGATTCCATCAATTTCATCGCTAAAGAATAGCACTTCAATATCTTTTTGCTTATAGCTTTCTAGTAATGGAGAGTTTTTAAGAAGCTCTAAATCCTCGCCTTGCAAGAAATAAATTGACTTTTGATCTTCTTTCATTCTCTCTTTATAGGCTTTAAATGAGATTTCTTTACCCTCGCTTTTGCTTGAAGTAAATCTTAAAAGCTCTAGCAATTTTTCTTTGTTTTCAAAATCACTATAAACACCTTCTTTTAGACATCTTCCAAATTCTTTATAGAATTTTGAATATTTTTCTTCATCTTTTTGTAGTAATTCGATTTCACTCAAAATTTTCTTTGTAGAAGCCGATTTGATAGTTGCTAGAATCTTGTTTTGTTGTAAGATTTCCCTACTTACATTAAGTGGTAAGTCTTCACTATCTATAATCCCTCTTATAAAGCGTAAATATGGAGGTAAAAGTTCTTTGTCATCATCTGTAATAAATACTCTTTTTACATAAAGTTTCACTCCAGATTTATAATCTACTCTATATAAATCAAAAGGTGCATTTTGTGGGATATAAAAGAGTGTTGTATATTCTAAGCTACCTTCTACTTTTGTATGAATCCAAGTGAGTGGATCAGCACCATCATAGCTTAGAGATTTGTAAAACTCTTTGTATTCTTCTTCTTTTAAATCCTTTTTAGAAACTCTCCAAAGAGCAGAAGCTTTGTTGATTTGCTCGTTTTTCTCTTCTATGATTTCTTTTTTAGAATCTCCCTCTCCTTCGGTTTTTGTTTCTGTATAGTGCAAGAAAATAGGGAATGGAATGTGATCGGAATATTTTTTGATAATCTCTTCTATTCTCCAGCGACTTGTAAATTCTTTTTCCTCTTCTTTTAAATAGAGTTTTATTTCGCTTCCGTGCGTTTCTTTTGTGCATTTTTCAATCTCAAACTCACCGCTACCATCGCTAATCCAAGCATAAGCTTGCTCTTCTCCTGCCTTTTTTGTAGTAACAATAATCTTACTTGCCACCATAAATGCTGAATAAAATCCAACACCAAACTGCCCAATAAGTGCAGAATCCTTTTTCTTGTCTCCACTTAGTTTGGATAGGAAGTTTTTTGTGCCACTTTTTGCGATTGTTCCTAGATTTTCTATCAAATCTTGCTCATTCATTCCTATACCGCTATCGCTGATTGTTAGCGTGTTTTTCTCGCTATCAAAGCTAATATCAATCTTTGGGGTAAAAGAAAATGATTTTAATTTTTCATCAGTTAATGTCAAGTATTGAAGTTTATCTAATGCATCTGAAGCATTGCTTACAAGCTCACGCAAGAAAATTTCTTTATTAGAATATAAAGAATGAATCATTAAGTCTAAAAGTTGATTGACTTCTGTTTGGAAAGTATGTTTTGCCATAAAATCTCCTTAAAATTTTTGCAAAATTATAGCAAATAAAGTTTAAAAATGCAAGAAACTTTATATTAATACACTAAAGTTTATTGATATTATTTAATGTAGATATTATTTGAGTTATGTAAAATAAATCATAAAAAATTTATGGAATAAAAAATGCTTGTGCTTTTTAAAGGAGTCAAAATGCGTTTAGAAAAAGAAATATCCTTAAGTAAGCCTGCCTACTTTAAAGAAAAGCAAACTATAAATCCTTTAAATTCTTTTGAAGATTTTTTTGCCTTGCAAAATGCACTTAAAGAGCGTCAAGAGCCTAAAAAGATTCTAGAAGATTTTAAACCTAACAAAGAAGTTTTAGAAAATATTTTAGGAGAAGAGCCAAGCTATGAAGCAATAAAGGCTAGAACATATGATATAGCAACTTCTTTTTTGCAAGATGAAAAGAGGGGGATTAAGCTAAGCAATGAGGAGCAAAACCCTTTTTCTTATCCTAGAAGTTTTGAGGTTTTAAAAGATTTAATGGAAGAAAAAATTGATAAGTATTTTGCAAAAAACCAAAAAGAAGACGATGAGAAATTGCAATTAATGTTAGCCTATAAGCAAGAATTTGAGAATTTTCCTAAACTTATGGAAGAGCTAAAAGAAAAAGCCACGCAAAAAGTAGAGCTTTTTGCCTCTTTAGCGCCTGATAAGCTAAATAGCCAAAAAGATATTTATTTTAAAAGGGCACAAGAGTTGCAAAGCAGTGTGGCAGAATTTAGTATAGAAGCTATGGGGGGCATTGCATTTATTGATGGATTTTTTGGGCTTATTGAAAAGGATCTTAGCTTAAGAGAAAAAGAGCTTTTATTTACACACGCACAAACTTTTCAAAACTATTGGTATAAGCAAACAGGAGGAGAAGAGGGCAAGTTTGTATTAAATAATGGTATGGTGTATGAAAGTAATGTAGGAGAGGGAGTGGGCGGATTTAATCTAATTACGCAAAATTTGCTTTATGCTTATAGGGAAAAAACACTAGAAGATGGCACAAAGCAGTATGTTTTAGCAGTGTATGATAAATTAGCAAAAGAGGGAGAACAACTCCCAAAAAATATCCATCCAAGCATTGCAGCAACTTTAGATTTTAGTGATAGGGGATATAAGCTTGTAGGTGCTGTGGTGCAATAAATGTGATAAAATCACAAAAAGAACAATATTTAATTAATAAAAAAGTTTGGTTTTATTTTTTTTTTGGATTATATGAGTATCATTATGGCAAAAATACTTACGATTGGAGTTTAAAAAATGTCTTCTTCATTGCAGAAGGTGTCTGTTTATTTTAAAAAGCGTTATGTGGTGTATCTTATCACAACTCTTATGGTTTTTTGTATTCCTTTTATACAAATCAATGGGAATCAAATTTTTCTTTTATCTTTTGATCATCAGCAGTTGCATTTGCTTGGTGTATCTTTTGATATGCAAGAATTATATTTAATGCCCTTTTTATTGATTTTAATGTTTTTGTTTATCTTTTTTATTACCACGCTAGCAGGGCGTGTATGGTGTGGTTGGGCTTGTCCGCAGACAATTTTTAGAGTAATTTATAGGGATTTAATTGAAACTAAACTTTTAAAACTTAGAAAAAGAAGAGAAAATAAGCAATTAGAACCTGATATGAGTTTAGGGATTAATAAGCTTAAAAAGGGTGTTGCTATGCTTATTTGGGTGGTACTCTCTTTTTTAGCAGCTTCAAATTTTATGTGGTATTTTGTGCCACCTGCTGAATTTTTTGCATATCTAAAAGAGCCATTAGAGCATGAATATTTATTGATTTTTCTTTTTGGAATTGCGATTTTTTTGATTGCAGATATTATATTTATTAAAGAGAATTTTTGTATTTATATGTGTCCTTATAGCCGTGTGCAAAGTGTGTTGTATGATAATGATACAATTATGACGGTGTATGATTATAAAAGAGGTGGAGCTGTATTTAACCCTAAAGGGATTAAAATGTGGAAAAAGCCAGAAGTGCCAAATGCTGAATGCACCGGCTGTGAAGCCTGTGTGAAAGTGTGTCCTACGCATATTGATATTAGAAAAGGAATGCAACTTGAATGCATTAATTGTCTTGAATGTGCAGATGCTTGCACTAAGGTTATGGGAAAACTTGGTAAAGAAACGCTAATCTCTTGGACAAGCCCACAAGCGATTGATACAAGAAATAAAGTAAAATATTTCAGATTTAAAACCATAGCTTATTTAGCAGTTATGGCGATTGTTTTTGTAGGGCTTGTATTTATGGGTTCTAAAAAGGAAAATATGCTACTAAATATCAATCGTGGCAGTGCGCCTTATGCGATTAAGCAAGGTGTAGTTGAAAATGCTTATGTATTTTATGTGCAAAATACTAACAAAGAAGCCTATGAATTTTATTTTGAAGTGGATAATGAAGCAATTAAAATCAAACGCCCCACAAAGCCTTTTAAAGTAGAAGCAGGAGCAGGAGAAAAAGAAATTGTTGTGTTATATACAGATAAAAATCTAGCCGAGGATAGTAAAAAAGACACTCCTATTCCTATTAAGATTAGAGCTTATGCACTCGATTCTAAAGAAAAGATTGAGGTAATAAGAGAGAGTGTGTTTGTGTATCCACCTAAAGAAATTATGGATAAACAATGAGTTTAGCAAGGAAAAATTACTTTTTTCTCATTGCTTTTCTTTTAACATTTTTGGCACTTTTTAAGCTTTATTTGCCTTTTTTGGCAAATATGCTTGTTGCTTTTTTGCTTCTTATTGCTACACAGCCTTTGTATAGATATTTGTTGCAAAAGTTTAAAAATAACCTTATCACATCTTTTTTACTAACCTTTTTGCTTGTGTTTTTGTGTTTTTTGCCTTTGGCATATGTTGGAATGAATTTTGCAAATTTTGCTAAGGATTTTGATTTTGGGAATTTGCAAAATTTTTTTATGGATAGTCGTTTAAAAGTCGTTGCATTTTTTAATTCAAGCTTAGAGTTTTTGCCCGATGAGGTAGGTAAGCAAGTCCAAATTTGGATTACTAAGATAAATGAGCTAGATTATTCGCAAATTTTTAAGCAATTTTTAAATTTTTTTGCAGGTTTAGGGAAAAATAGTGTTTCTTTTTTAAGTGATGCTGTGATTGTGGTGGTATTTTTATTTTTCTTCTATTTTTATGGGGATAGGGTGGGGAGATTTATTTTAAGTCTTGTGCCTTTTAGTGCTGGGGAAGTGAAATCTATTTATGAAGAAGTGAGTGCGGTTATTAGTATTGTTTTTTATTCTTCTATTGTTTCTATGATGTTGCAAGGATTTTTATTTGCTATTTTAATGTTTTTTTATGGATACAATGCACTTCTTTTGGGGATTTTTTATGGGTTTGCTTCTTTGGTGCCTGTTGTAGGGGGAGGGCTAGTTTTTATACCTGTTGCTTTGTATGAGCTGTATCTTGGAAATGTGGCAAATGCGATTATTATTTCTTTGTATTCTATGATTGTGATTGCAACTTTGGCTGATAATGGCTTAAAGCCTTTGATTATTGCATTTATTAATAGAAAGCTTGTTAAGACTCCTGTGATGATTAATGAAATGTTGATTTTCTTTGCGATTATTGCAGGGCTCTCTAGCTTTGGTTTTTGGGGGATTATTATAGGTCCTGCGATTACTGCACTTTTTATAGCACTTTTAAGGCTTTATCAAAAGTATTCACATTAAAGATTTCCATTGTAAGCTTTTATTAATACTTTGAAATAGCTTTTTGTAAAAAAATAATAAATAAAAATTTAAAAAAACATATAATAAAATTTCAAAATAAAATTAAGTATTATTTATGTAAATAA